>JAGBHT010000039.1 GCA_017935365.1 Ruminiclostridium sp.
CTTACCAATATATCTGTTGGAATAATTGTCGGCATTTTTGAGAAAAAGGGACTGTTAAAGGACCTGTTCGGATTTCTTTCAACCGCGTTTGTCATAACAATTGTATCGGTTGCAGTATCTACTCCGCTGAATTTTCTCCTCGCAGACGGAAATGTCGGAAATATGTGGGGAGATGGAATGATTGCGTTTTGCCGTACATTGCGCTTAAATAATACGGTCAGCTGTATTGTCGGTGAGTTTTATATGGATTTTCTGGACAAAACTCTTACTATGGTATTGTTTTTCCTTATAATTCATCTGAAAAATAAAAAAGCGGATAAGCACTCCAAAGATAAAAAAACCATTAAAAACATAGTTTCCGCAATATTGGCAGTTATATTGATCCCATCCGTTTTTGGCTCATCGGCTTATATTTCTGTTTCAGCATACGGCACGAATGATACTGACGATGATTACGACAAGTACATTCGTAAGGTATACAACGGAGATAACGGATTGCCCGGAGGAATGGCTAACGATATAGTTCAGACCAAGGACGGCATTTTGTGGATAGGCACATACGGCGGACTGTATCGTTACTGCGGAAACGACATCGAATGGATGAATAATATTGAGTCCATCAAAACTGTAAACTGCCTTTATACGGACGAGGCAGGCAGACTTTGGATAGGCACAAACGACAACGGTTTATCCATATACATAAACGATAAGATCACTAACGAGCTGACAAAAGCTGACGGATTCCCGTCAAATTCTGTCCGTTGCATTACCGAGGGGTCAAACGGTTTTTACTATGCCGGTACCACCGACAGCCTTGTTGTACTTACGATGAGCGGCGGACTAAAGGTGTATGACACTATTGAAGAAGTTGTCTTCGCAAGGAGAATATGCGCCGACAAGAACGGAAATGTCGTGGCGGTTACTGACGAGGGATCGCTGTATCTCATTCAAGGAACCGAGGTCGCAGCAAAGCTGACTGCCGACGAGAACGGCGAGAGTTTCAGCAGTTGTACATTTGATGAAAGCGGGGCGCTGTATGTCGGCACATCGCTTAATACGGTGAAAAAATTTGACATCTCCGAGGGCACATTCAAGGAGCTTGATTCGGTTGAATGTGGAGAACTTCTGAAAATTAATTCGCTAACCTGTTCGGATAACGGAACACTGTTTCTATGCGCGGATAATGGCGCAGGATACATCACAGCCGGCAATGAATATCATTCGATTGATGTCTCGGGATTTAACAGCTCGATTGAGCATATGTTAATCGACTATCAGGGTAATCTCTGGTTTACATCTTCGCGTCTGGGATTGCTCTGTCTGTGCAGGTCTGTGTTTACGGAGATGAATGAATCTGACGGGTTGTCCGGAAACGTCGTGAACACAGTGACAAGGTGGCAGGATACATTGTATTTTGGTACGGACAGTGGTCTTGATGCGGTGAACAATAATCAGAGTATAATTACAAAACAGCTTATCGAAGCGCTTGACGGTGTGCGTATACGCTGCCTTATGTCAGACTCGGAAAACAACCTTTGGATTTGCACTTCCGGTAAGGGCGTATGGGAGGTTGCTCCGAACGGAAATATAGAAAAGTACGACAGTTCAAACGGTGCTCTGGGAGAAAAATTCCGCTCTGCAATAGAGCTTAAGGACGGTACTGTTGCTGTGGCTGGAGATTACGGAGTATCGTTTATAAATAACGGGAAGGTAATCGACGCTATTGGCTCGTCCGAGGGTCTGACAAATCCAAAGCTGCTTACGCTTTGCGAGAAAACCGACGGAAGTATTCTTGCGGGAACGGACGGCAACGGAATTGCAGTAATAAAGGACGGAAGAATTGTACAGGAAATCAAGCAGGAGGACGGGCTAAGCTCTGACATTATCCTGCGAATTGTTAAAAACTCCGACGATGACGGCTACTTTATTGTAACGGGAAATGGTTTGTGTTAACTGAACAGCGAAAACAAAATACGCATACTGAACAACTTCCCTTATTACAATAACTACGACGTAATCGAAGGAAACAGAAACGAGCTGTTTGTGCTTTGCTCAGCGGGCATTTTCGTCGTTGACAAAACGGAACTCCTTGCGGGCGGAAATGTCAATTATCTTCTTCTGGACGCAAAAAAGGGACTGCGTATTGCGCTTACTCCAAACTCATGGAATTACATTGATGAAAAAGACAACCTATATTTGTCGGGAGATACAGGCGCAGTTTATTTTAACATAAATGAATATGATTTTTCTATGAGATCATATCGTGTTCTGCTTAAGGAAATCGTAGCGGACGGCGAAAGCGTCCTCATTGAAAAGGGTACTGAAACGGTCATTCCGGCGGGCACATCGGAAATTGTGATAACACCCGAAATTGTAAACTTCTCGGTAAATGACCCCGACATCAGCGTTTATCTTGAAGGCTTTGATTCAGAGCCCAGAGTTATGCCTCAAAGTGAAATGGAAAGCATTATATATTCTAACATTCCGTCGGGCAGATATGTGTTCCGTCTTGCGATTCTCGATAGCAGAACGGGAAGCATAATTGCTGAAAACACTTACAAGATATTCAAGGAAAGAGAAATATATGACAATTGGTGGTTCAGATTATATGCAGGCGCTGTTGCTGTAATTGCGATCGCATATCTCACATGGCTTATTGTAAGGACGCAGATCCAAAAGACTTTGCGTATGCAGAAAATGGAGCTCGATTTCGCAAAGAATCAGATAAAAATGGGCAACGAAACCATTCTTACCATTGCTCAGGCGGTTGACGCAAAGGATGAAAATACAAGCCAACACTCCGTCAGAGTATCGGAGTATTCTGTTATGATTGCAAAAGAGCTTGGTTACAGCGAAGAACAATGCGAAAACCTGCGAAAGATAGCTATGCTGCATGATATCGGCAAAATAGGTATTCCCGACAGCGTACTAAATAAGCCCGCAAAGCTTACTGATGAGGAATATTCAATTATGAAATCTCACGTTATTAGAGGTGCAGAAATACTCAAAAACTTTACGATGATCGAGAATGTTGCCGACGGTGCATTATATCACCACGAAAGATACGACGGACGCGGATATGCAAACGGACTTAAAGGTGAAGAAATTCCGCTTAATGCTCGAATAATCGGTATTGCGGATGCATTCGACGCTATGACGGCAAATCGTGTTTACCGAAAAAAGCTTGACCTTGATTTTGTGATTGAAGAGCTGAAAAAAGGCAGAGGAACGCAGTTTGACCCAAAGCTTGTGGATATCATGCTGAAGCTTATCGAAAACGGAACAGTAGACGTTGAGCAAATCTATGGGAAAAAGTTAAGCGAGGAGTATGCAAATGAAATTTGACGCAAAACATAAGATACTGATTACATTGATATGCTCGGTTGTGGCTGTGGTTATCGCTTTTGGCATACACTTTATCGTTTCCGAAAAAAATGCGGAGAAAAACATTAAGGTGGGATTCGTATACGTCGGAGATTTAAGCGACGCATACACGAGCAATTTTGCAAAGGCACAGCATGAAATCGAAAAGATGTATGGAGAGCAGGTTGAAACTCTGCCGAAATACAATGTGCCGGAGGACTCGGTAGAGCCTGTTCTGGATGAACTTGCTGAAGCAAATTGCTCGCTGATTTTCACAACAAGTTATGGCTACGGTGAAAAGACCAAGGAGTATGCGGCGAAATATCCCGACATACAGTTCTGTCAGGCGACCTGCAGTAATGCAAACGATGAGCCGTTTCTGGATAACTATCACACCTTTATGGGAAATATCTACGAGGGACGGTACATATCGGGCGTTGTCGCGGGAATGAAGCTTGATTCGCTCATCAAGGAAGGCAGGATCACAGGAGAACAGGCAAAGATAGGGTATATCGGAGCCTTTCCTTATGCTGAGGTAATTTCAGGATATACTGCATTTTTTCTCGGTGTAAGGTCAATCGTCCCCGAAGCTACAATGACGGTAAAATACACATATTCATGGGGCAACTATCACCTTGAAAAGCACTATGCCGAGGAACTGATAGAAAAAGGCTGCGTTGTCATTTCTCAACATTCCGATACTTCGGGTCCTGCGGCAGCCTGTGAGAAAACGGACAGGTCTCAGATGGTGTATTATGTCAGTTACAACGAGAGCATGAGAGATATTGCACCAACGACATACCTTACCGGCTCAAAAATCAACTGGTGCCCATACATGACAGGTGCGGTTAAGGCAGTTCTTGACAATAAGAAAATTGAAAAATGCGTCACAGGTAATGTAAACGGCAATGATATTGGTTCCGGCTTTAAGAACGATTGGGTTCAAATGCTGGAAATCAACGAGTTTATCGCACCAAAAGGAACTCAGGAAACAGTTAATGAGCTAATCAGAAAATTCCGTCAAAATAAGATTCAGGTTTTTTGCGGGGATTATTTAGGAGTTGATCCGTACGATCCGTCGGACACCATTGATTTGAAAGACGGGTACAACGAAAACGCAGACAGTTCTGCACCGTCATTTCACTATATCCTACAGGATGTTATAACAATTGAATAACTAAATCTGAAAACCCTTGCATTACATATTGTATTGCAAGGGTCTTCTGTTTAAGAAAAAAATCCAGACATAGTGGTAAGTATTATAGCGGTCAAAGGATAATGGCGGAGTTTAAGTTTGATTTTAAAGCAATGAATATTATATATAATAAGTATAGCGAGGATACAAAAATCACAAAGTTAGGGGAGGACAGATATTATGCCAAGCTGCCTGTTGAGGATAGTCCTACATTTTGGGGATGGATATTTATGCTTGAAGATAGGATAAGAATACTTTCTCCTTCACATTTGGTTAAGGAATATTCGGAAAAACTTGACCGAATGAAGAGAATTGTGAAATGTGTATAAAAAACATTCGAAAAATTTTGTTGATTCTACAACACGAGCGGTTCGGGTTATTTCGACACGTTTTTAGTTCGTTTGAAGTAAATTTGATTATTAAAAACGGCTATTCTACGTTGTTTGAAACACGAATCACTCTGGTCGACAAATTTGGAGATATGTGATAGAATAATCTCAAGCAGTACAAAACAGTACATATAAAAATCATAACAAGGGAGGTGAGTTAAATTAATAATGTATTAATTGAAATCCGAGAAATAACAAAGCAATCTTTGGAATTTGAAATAAAAAAAAGAAGACAATTTCTCATCGGTATTAAATCGTTATATGGCAGAACAAAATATCTCTATTGCTATATTATCATCAAGAACAGGAATAAACAAAAATACATTAATTGATTATCGAGCAGGGAATCATATCTGTCAAAAATATGAGAAAACCTTTTAAGTATTACGCTTAAACGGTTCAGCTTGTAGAAAAAGTCCATTTTTATAAAAATGGAGCAAATTCTCTATCCCTTTAAGAACGCTTTGTGGGCTTTGCGTCCTTGCAAAGCCTTTTGGCGTTCTATCTCGGCATCCTTGTCGAATCCCCAAACCCCTTCCCCGTGGTGAAGGGCTGTGTATGCTTGGTTGGCTTTGCGTCACTGCAATCGTGGTCGTTTGTTGTTGGTGCGTCCTGCACTGACTTTGTTCGGCCACTTGTATGCGTCCTTGCATAGGGCCTTGTGGCATACACGCCCGGCATCCGTGCCGGGGCTATTTTACTGGGGCTACCGCCCCTAGTCCCTGCAAGGATGCATGCAGTGGCGCAAATTCACCATAATTTTCGTGTCCCATATCAGCTTTTGTGACTGCTATTGAGGGCATCGGGAAACCACCGAGCTTTAATGACTTGACGAGTTTATCTGTATAGATATTATGTACAGCTATGAGATTGCCTTTTTCTTCGACAGGCTCGGAGAGTGAGAATTTGTTGTCACTACCGTCTTTGTTATTTTCAAACACCTCAGCATATCTACCGTACTTGTTGTAATCGATCTTCTGAGCTTCACGCTTTGCTTCGATTTGTTCTGCTGATAAGAAGTTATCCGGCACATATTTTAAAAACCTTTTGTCAGTGGGGTTGACATTCGCAAAAAGTTGTGATAGACTAATAGCAGAATCAGCTACCAGGGGGTTGGATATGTCGGCATTGCCGTTATGTTCGCCCTTTACGACGGCTGATTCTTTTATTTTGCTTAAAACTACATTTAAATAAAGTGAATTGCTCTGTCCTTTGTCATATTCTTTCACTTCGAGTTGCACAGGAGTTATATTGCCATCGTTGTTAATTGCGCTTATCAAAACAAAAGTATTCTTTAAATACTCATTGTCCTTATAGTTTTTATGTACTTCTATAAGTTCTGCGTTTTCAACAAGCTTGTCAAGGCAGGTAAGCATCTCAGCATAATCTGTGTAACTTCCGCCATACTCTCTTTGATGATTAAGACTTGTATCAAGGCTGCCTTTCGAAAATGCAAAATCAAATTTGATATTGCTGTTTTTGCAATTGACATTGTGTATTCCGAGCATTTCCGCAATTCTTCTGATTGACTTTTTGGCTTCTTTGATGCTGAGGTTTTTATATGCTTTGATGTCTATATCGGATACTTTGCTCATGTCGGGCTTTGAAATAACTATAGACTTATCTTTAAGCTCTTCGTAACGTTCCTGCTCCGACATATCTTCTGTAATAGAAAATTTTGTTCCGCTTTCTGTAGCGGATTTTTTTGTATCCTGTTTAACCGCCGAACTCTTAGCATGATTATTAACCGCCGCCTTCAAAGCATTCTCCCACAGATTCTTAAATTCCTCAAGAGCCTTCGCATCTTCGGAGAGCTTGCCTGCGATAAGATGGTTTACATCACCGCTCTTAAGATAATTCTTGATAGCTTCAATAATGCTCTATAACGCATCAACGAACTTTTCAGCAAACGTTCTGTTCTCGCCGCAGATTTCCTTGATGAAGGCTTCATCGGTAAATAAATCCTCAACGAAGTCGGCATTCTTCAAAAGCGCCTCTGCAACATCGGCTGTCATTTCTTCTGTAAGGTCATAGATGTTATCTAACTTGTAACTGCTTGCGTAACGGTCGAGATATTCTTCAAGCGTTCACGTTCACTGCTCATCAAGCCTTTTAACAGCTTAAAATACACGGACAAACAAGCCGTGAATATTAAGCTTTCGTATTAGGCGGATATTATATAAATTGTAATGTCTGTCTATTGCATTTTGTTGCCGGATTGCGCAACCAACCAAAATATGATAAAATAAATTCCGACATAAAACAGGATTTAAGGATTATTTAATAATTTCTATGCTACAATGTAATCACAACGATAAAAGGAGCAAGGAAATGTACCTGAACATACTGAAAAAAGACCTTAAACGCAAAAAAACTATGAATATGATACTGCTGGTGTTTATTATACTTGCGACGATGTTTGTGGCAAGTGGTCTGAACAACGTATTTACCGTTATGAACGGCACGGATTATTATCTTGACAAGGCAGAAATCGGTGATTTTGTTGTTATTACAATGGGTAATGAGTCCACAGGATATGCCGACGGCATACTCGACAAAGCCGATTGTGTAAACGGCTACAAAATCGAAACCTGTATTTTCGGCTCACAGGACAGCGTTTCACACCTTGACGGCGCAGAGGTTGAAACCAAAAACACTGCGTTGTTTCAATCAATATCTGATGCAAAGCTCAAATTCTTTGATACGGCGAACAAGTCCGTTTCCGCTGTAAATCAGGGCGAGGTTCTGATTGCGGGTAAATTTATAGAAAACAACGGTTTCAAGGTAGGCGATTATATCCGCATAAAATTGGGCGATGTGGAAAAGGAACTGAAAATTGCAGGAAAAGTAAAGGACGCTTTTTTAGGCTCTGATTTTATGGGCAATACACGCTTTTTGCTCAATCAGGCTGATTATGACACATTCCTTGCGGATGAAATGATAAATGCACATTATCTGGGCGAGGTTATCTACATCGAAACCGATGATGTCAAAGCAACAACCTCAGCTATTGCCGATATCCCCGGAATTGCCTTTACAGGCGCAAGAGATACTCTTAAAATGTGCTATGTAATGGAAATGATTGTAGCGTTTATCATACTCATTTTAAGCGTATGTCTTATAATTGTTTCTTTCGTGGTACTCCGCTTTTCTATCGGCTTTACGATTGCCGAAGAATACAGAGAAATCGGCGTTATGAAGGCTATCGGTATTAAAAATCACAAAATCAGGGGGCTTTACATAGTAAAGTATCTGATGATGTCGGTAATCGGCGGAATTATCGGATTTTTCGCAAGTATTCCCTTCGGAAATATGCTGATTATGTCTGTAAGCGAAAATATGGTGCTTGGAAATGACGCAGGCTTCCTTATAAATATTATCAGTGCAGTCGGCACTGTGATTATAATTCTTCTGTTCGCTTACGGGTGCACAAGCAAGGTTAAAAAGCTTACACCTATTGACGCAATTCGCTCGGGACAGACAGGTGAACGTTTTGGAAAAAAGAGCTTTCTGCGGATAGGAAAAACAAGTTTAAAACCCTCTGTATATATGGCGTTAAACGATGTTTTAAGCGCACCAAAACGCTTTATGACGATTATAATTTCGTTCTTCCTCTGCACACTTTTTGTGCTTATGCTGGTCAACACGGTTGCAACTATGAAAAGTCCGAATCTTATTACAACCTTCGGAACAGAAAGCAACCTTTACATAAACGATGTAGATGGTGTAATGAAGTTTATGAATACAGGCGATAAGGAAAGCTTGTCGGATGGGCTGAATAATCTTTCCGATAAAATTTCAGACGATGGTATGCCTTGTAATGTAAGCGTTGATATACAGTATAAATACAAGGTTATAGCTATGGAAAATGAATATGCTGTAACCTGTGCACAAAGCCTGAATATCCCCGTAGGTGAATACGATTATCTTGAAGGCTCTGCTCCGCAGAACAGGAATGAGATTGCCGTGACACCCAAGATTTCGGAAATGCTTGGTGCCGAAATTGGCGATACTGTGACAATTGATTTCGGAACTGAAAAAATCGACTGTATAGTAACAGCGTATTTTCAGACGATGAACAATCTCGGCGAGCTTATCCGTCTTCACGATGGTGCGCCCACCGATATGAGCTGTGTTTCAAGTATCAGACAGTATCAGGTGGACTTTACCGACAACCCTTCTGAAAGTGAAATCGAAAGCCGAAAGGGAAAAATCAAGGAGCTTCTGGATGTTGAAGATGTAATGAATGCAACTGAATACTGTATAGACTGTGTATCGGTTGTTCCCACAATGGAGGCCGTTCAGGTTCTGCTTTTGGCAATAACGATTGTTGTGGTAATTCTTGTTACAGTTCTTGTTGAACGCTCCTTTATTTCCGATGAAAAAAGTCAGACTGCCCTTTTAAAGGCTATCGGTTTTCAGAACGGAACTATAATCAGCTGGAACACCCTGCGTTTCGGAATAGTTGCTCTTGCAGCAGCAATTTTAGCGGCAGCAGCTTCAATACCTATGACAGAACTTTGCATTACACCCATTTACGGAATGATGGGCGCAACAAAAATCAAGTTTAACATTGACCCGTTGCAGATATTCCTGATTTATCCGACAATTATTTTTACTGTAACAATTATTTCTGCATTTCTCACTTCGCTTTACACAAGAAAAATCAAGTCCTCAGACACAGCCAATATAGAATAAGAAAGGAAACCGCTATGAATATCTTAGAAGTAAAAGATCTGTGCAAAACATATATCGTAAACAAGCGCCAGAACAATGTGCTTAAAAATGTCAGCTTTACTGTAGAAGAGGGCGAGATGGTAGCCGTTATGGGACCGTCAGGCTCGGGTAAGTCAACTCTTCTCTACGCCGTTTCGGGTATGGATGGCATTACCGCAGGCGAGGTGCTGTTCTGTGGCAGGAATATCGCAAAAATGGGTGAAAGGGAGCTTGCCGATTTAAGACTTGACGAAATGGGATTTATCTTTCAGCAGATGTATATGCTGAAAAATTTAACGGTGCTTGACAATATCATACTCCCTGCGGTACAATCGAATAAGAATACCGAAACACGAAAAGAAATCGTTCGGCGTGGGCAGGATTTAATGCGTAAGCTGGGCATTATCGAAATCGCCGACAACGACATTAACGAGGTTTCGGGCGGACAGCTTCAGCGTGCCTGCATCTGCCGCAGTATGATTAATAATCCGAAAATGATTTTTGCCGACGAACCGACAGGCGCACTCAACCGTACATCGTCTGACGAAGTGATGGAAGAACTTGCAAAGCTAAACGCTGACGGTACGACAGTTATGCTTGTAACTCACGATGTTAAGGTTGCGGCAAAATGCACAAGAGTTATGTATATAGTTGACGGCAATATCAGGGACGAATATAATCTCGGCAGATGTGAAAGCAATTCTCAGGTGAGAGAGCGTGAACGTGCGCTGAACAACCGGTTACTTGAATTAGGGTGGTAATATGACCGATATTTTAATTGTTGAAGACAATGAAGAACTTGCCGATATACTGTGTGATTTTCTCCGTGCGGAAAACTACACAGTATCTGTTGCCAAAACAGGTGAAAAAGCCTTGTCGCTGTATGAAAAATACGGCGCAAGGCTTATTGTGCTTGACATAATGCTCCCCGGAATTGACGGCTTTGCGGTGTGCAGAAAAATTCGTGAAGAAAGCGACACGCCCATACTTATCGTAAGTGCAAAGGTCGACAAGGAGGACAAGCTGAACGGGCTTATTCTTGGTGCTGACGATTACATTGAAAAGCCGTATGACATTGACATAATGCTTGCAAAAATTGCAGGTATTTTCAAGCGTCGGTACGCTGTTGATGAGCTTATCGACGGGGATATTCGTGTCAATAAGGTAAGCAGAACGGTATGCAGAAACGACATACCTATTGAAATGACTGTAAAGGAATTTGAATTACTTGTATTGCTTATCGAAAATAAGGGCAGGATTCTTACAAAGGAGTATCTATTTAATCAGATCTGGGGCAGTGACAGCTTTTCGGAACAGCAGACTCTCACAGTGCATATAAAGCGGCTTCGTCAGAAAATCGAGGACGATCCGAAAAATCCGAAGCATATACAGACGGTATGGGGAGTAGGCTACAAATATGAAAGCATTTAACAAAATTTTCGCCTTAGCGGTGGCAGTTATAATTACGGTTTTTGTTACAGCAAATGCGATACTTCTTAAGGATAGCACCGGCGGCAGACCATATCTTGTAGAGGTTTCAAGGCTTGTAAACGAAATCGAAAACGGGAACGCTTATGACATTTCAGATTACAAATATGTAACGGGCGTAAGCGAGTACGCCGAGGACTTTTACAATTCCCACAGCGACTATGTTATCAGAGAGATAAACGGCGAGTTGTACCGTTTTGATTATACCGCTGACGGAAGCGTTGATAAGGCGGAAACAATAATTGTTGTCAACGTAATCCTCGTCATAATGTCTGTGGTAATCATTGCGGTTATGATTTACATAAGGGCAAAAATTCTCGCTCCGTTTGAGAAGCTCACCGATATTCCTTATGAGCTTTCAAAGGGTAATCTTACTGCACCTGTAAAGGAAGCAAAAAACAGGTTTTTCGGGCGATTTGTCTGGGGCGTGGATATGCTCCGTGAGAATATGGAACAGCAGAAAGAGCGTGAATTAAATCTGCAAAGGGAGAAGAAAATGCTTTTGCTGTCCCTGTCGCACGACATAAAAACTCCCTTGTCGGCTATAAAGCTGTATTCAAAAGCACTCTCAAAGGGGCTGTATACCGACAAGGAAAAACAGCTTGAAATTGCCGAAAACATCAATGCCAAAGCCGATGAAATCGAGGGATATGTTGCTGAAATCATCACTGCTTCAAGAGAGGAATTTTTAAGTCTTGATGTGAATATGGGCGAATTTTATTTGTCGGAGCTTGTAACAAAAATCAAGCTTTACTATACCGAAAAATTGTCGCTCATAAAGACTGATTTTTTTGTCGGAGAATATGGTGATTGCCTTATAAGCGGAGACCTTGACCGAAGCGTCGAGGTGGTTCAGAATATAATGGAGAACGCCATAAAATACGGCGACGGCAAGGAAATTTCAATCAGCTTTTCCAAAGAGGAAGGTTGTATTCTTATTGCTGTGAAGAATAGCGGCTGTACGCTTCCCGATACGGATCTGCCGCACATCTTTGAAAGCTTCTGGAGAGGTGCAAACGCAGAAAACCTGAAGGGAAGCGGACTTGGTCTTTACATCTGCCGACAGCTTATGCACAAGATGAACGGTGAGGTATTCGCACAGATAAATGACGGAGATATGTGCGTAACGGCGGTGTTCGGGAAAACATCTTGCGACAGGCGGGTTTGAAGAATATCTACAGGCAGAGCAAGTAAAGGATTGCTGTAAAGCAATTGTGTCCGTCAAAAAAGGAGTTGCTCATAATCAACAATGCAGTGCATACGCCCTTCCTTGATGATCCGGAGCGATTTTGACGTAAAGGAAACTTGTTTTCCAGGGCAGGCAGACAAGCCCCGGGTGCCCCGGTCGGTATTGGCGTGTGGGCTCAAGTCCCATTTTCCGCACCGGTATAAAGGATATAAAGGACATTCGTTTTTCGAGTGTCCTTTATTTTTGCTAAAGCTACAATCAAAAGGGCAGTCGTAATGGCTGCTCTTTTACTGTTATTTAATGAAACAGCTGTTGAAAAGCGTGGCAACGTGTGGTATTATAAAAACATAATCAATAATTATTTTTCTATAAAATACGTTAAAGGTGTGATAAACGGTGAACGAAAACAAACTCAGAGAATTGTTTGAAAAGGGCAGTATAACAGAAATACGGCAGGCTGTGGATAATTACCCGGTAATTAAAGAGCGTGTGCTTGCGTGGGCGGTTGAACGCGGAAATGCCGAACTTGTGCATTATGTTATGAACAGAACAACGCCGGAGGAATATGACAAATACGAAAATACTCCGCTTGAGTATGCGTGCCTTTGCGGTAATTACAGTATGGTGAAATTTATTGCGGAGAATGAGAAATCGCCGTATTTTTCGCAGGACAATTCGCTTTTCTATGCGGCGGCATACGGTGACAGGGGAACTATCCGCTGTCTTATCGAAAACGGTTACGATATCAATATGAAAGACGGCTACGGCGGAAATGCGCTTGAATGGGCGGCACAGGAAAACCGCATTTCAAACGCAAAAATGCTGATTGAAGGCGGCTGTGATGTGAATAATCTGAACGGCGATGGTATGACGGCGCTTTATACAGCCTGTGCCGAGGGTAACACCGACATGGCAAGGCTACTGCTCGATAACAATGCCGAGCCTGACAGGACAGAGGACGCAACACCGCTTATAATCGCAAGCTGTTACGGAAAGATCGAGTGCGTCAAGTTATTGCTTGAGCACGGATCCGATGTAAATACTATTGATAATGAGGGCAGAACGGCACTGTTCTATGCAATGGTGTACGGACAGGACGAGATAGAAAAACTGCTATCGGCTCACGGAGCTTCTTATGATATCTGCGATAAGGACGGTGTTTCGCCAGGGCAGCTTAAAGATGAGGGTGTAAGGGAGCAGGTTTATAGTGAGCTTATGGGGGAGGAAAAATGAATTACGAAAAGGCGGAAAAACGACTTTCCGATATGAGTGAGAAAGAAGCTCTCAGTGATTATGATTATGAATTTCTGAATGAAATAGCACATGGTGATGATATGTGCCTTAAATGCGATACGGCAGATCTACTTATCGATCACACGACAAAGCAAGCTGTTGAAATACTGAAAATGCTGAGTAACGATAATGACGCTACCGTAAGGGCGAGCGCTTACGATAATATGTGGGTGTTTGAAACACAGGATTTTGACGGGATACTTCGTAACGCTGTCGCCAACGAAAAGGACGGAACGGCAAGAAGCTATGCTATATTCTCCTTATATGATCTGTATTCGGAGAACGGCTGTGATACTGCCGGACTTATTGATTTTATGTACAAGCTTTATCGGACGGAGAAAGACAGAAGATGTAAACTTCAGTATCTCAGGAATTTTTATCTTTCGGGAGAAACCGACAAGCTCAGTGAGATTATCGCATATCTTGAAGATGAAGATTACAGAATGAGAATTACCGCTGTAAATACAATTTCCGAGATAAGAAATAAAGGGAACAATGATGTTTTGCTATCGGCTTTAAAGAACAGGCTGAAAGCTGAAAATAGTGAAGCTGTAAAGGCTTCAATCAAAAAGTTTGTAAACGAAGTTGAAGAGATATAAAATAACAAAGCGGTGAACGCATAATGCGCTCACCGCCTGTTTTATATCTGCCGTAAAAATCACTTGAAATATTCCTCACCGAGTATCTCGACAAATCGGGGTTTAACGCCTGTCTTATTATCGATATGACCGTAGTTCTGGCACATATCGTAGCTCGGCAGGGTGTTGCCCTCTACAAGAACGGGGCATGTGGGGGTTATTGCAACGTCCCAGCCTATGTAGCCGACCTGAGGGACTACAAGCGCCGCCTTTTTGCACATTTCGACAGCTTCATTGAACATAGGAATCTCAAAGCCGTTGAACTTTGTATGCGTGAACGGGTGTTCTTCATAATAAACACCGGTAGCGTCGCAGTAAGCATTTTTGTGTATCACACCGTCAGCGCCTATCGAAACATACATACCGCCGCTACAGATATTATCAACGCAGTTCGTGCCGTTGCTCATGCGGACAAGAGCATACATAAAATGCACCTTTCCGTCATGCAGGAGTGTTACCATACGGATAGTGTTTATAGATGAGGGGCTGAGCTTGTCCATCTGCTCGTTCTGCTTTATCGTTTCTTCAACAAGATATTGCTTGTTGTCGCAAAGACGCTTGTAGAGCGCTTCATAATCGGTATCGGGGGTTACGGTTTCCTTGGTTATTCCCTCACCGCCGAACTGGTTTACGGGCTTTGCAAATACCGTTTCACGACCTTTGCAGAACTCACGCAGATCGTCTGCCGTGGCTTTTTCGAGATTCAGAAAATCTCTGCCGATGTATTCTCTGAAAGCCTCGTCGAATTCGGCTTTATTATCGAATATATGAAAATATGTTCTTTCGTTGCAACGCTTTGAGATAGTTATGTTGTCATTCATCGTCATGAATGTACGCCTGTTCTTGCCCTTTATGTTGGCAAATCCGAATACACGGTAATCCATATAGCCGACAGAATAGCGGAAAATGCACCATATCATATCAAAGAACATTATAAATCTGTTCTTGCCTGTTTCCTTATGGATAGTTCCGATATATCCGAACATACGCTTGAAGCTTCCTGCAAACAGTCTGCGGAAGAATGTCTTTAATTTTGTCATTAATATAACCTCTTTATCAGAATCTCAGTATCTTTGACACTATCTTATATATCATACGTTTGAGCGGGGTTGAAACAAGCTCTTTTTCTCTTGGAGTAAGTCCGAGCGTCCATACAGATATTATGAAAATCACAACGTATATCAAACCCCAGAGCAGTATTCCGAGATAACCGGAAACGTGAGCCAGACACGCTATAAGTATCGCCGCAATTGCTGGAACCACAAGAGAGGGGAGCAGTGCGGTAATTCTCCGCCAGAACCGCGGAATGTCAAGTCCGATATACTTATTGTAGTACCAGTTCATTATAAGTCCGTTGCCGACAAATACGGGTATCGCCGTACCGACTGCGACGCCGACAGAACCGAACAGGGCGCAAAGCGGTATACTGATCACTATATTGAGTACCGCAACAAGTACATATACAAATGAGCGGAACTTATGCATATTTTTTGCTCGCTGTATTTCTATGCCTAGGTTCTGTATGCTCGGGAGAATAGTCGGTATGAACAGCAGAAGAGCTATAACGAAAGCGTTTGCGTTGGCTTCGCCTGCCCACAGCAGAACGAAAGGATAACCTACCGCTACAAATCCGAACAGTATCATTGTAAGGATTATAAACTGGAAACGTCCGACGCGGATAAACAGGTCGCTTATCTGCTTGTTCGGAACTCTGTTCGCCACCATCTGGTGAACCCTCGGGGTGAGTATTCCCGAGAATGTGGTAGCCATCGACATATAGTAGATGTTGAGCTGTGATGCTACATTGTAGGTTGCGACCTCATTCGAGCCGTGCATCCAGGCAAGCAGGAACTTGTCTACGCTCCAGTTGAGCTGGTCGACCACGATTCCGACAAATACCCAACTCGTGAATTTGAACATTGATTTAAGCAGTTTGAAATCAAAGTCGCGGAAGTAGAAGCGTATAGCAAGCTTCTTTTTACAGTAGATGATATTGAGTACACCCGAAAACAGCGTGAACGCAAGGCTCATATACGCTATAGCCTCGGAACGGAGCCCTATCATAAGAAGCGGGATTATCAGCAGGGGATTGATTACCGACTTTACTATGGCAAGCAGTTTAAGGAAGATGTACCGCTCGTTTACCATAGTGTTCGATTCAAATACGCTGAGCGGGAAGCTTACCGCCGCCGTGACGGTCATAATGTACATAAGCTTTACGGCAAGGTCGATCTCCGCATCTGTAAGCTTCTGTCCGAATGCAAGGCGGGGATTGGCGGCAATGGTAAAACCGACTATAAGAACGACAATGCCGATTATAGAATATATGATAAGGAACATACCGTTCAGCTTAGCCATATTATACTTATCGCCGGCTTCTTTGTACCTTGTGTAGTATCTTGTGTAGGCACTGCCCAGCCCGAAGCTGAAAAGGTTCAGGTACGATACCATAGGGAGAACTATGGAGTAAACACCGTATTCGCTCTGTCCGAGCCTTTCTATCATTATAGGCGTGTAGACAAGCGAAACGACCGTACCGAGTATCAGCGACAGATAGGAGAGCAATGAGCCCATTTTTATCTGGTCAATTTTCATTCGCAATTTTCCTGTAAATTCTGTTTATATTAAAAATAGTATTCCAAAATCATATTTTAACATATTTTATGGGGTTTGTAAAGAAAAATTACGGTTTAGTTATTCTGCTTTGCGTTTTCTGACGATAAAAGTGAAAATAAGCGTGCAGATAACGAGAATTACAGGGAAAAATACCGAGAAACCGAGCCCGGTTTTCATACCTGCCGATTCGTCGGCACCGTTTGCGGTGACAAAGTTGCAGATCATACCGGTGATGAAAGGACCCGACGCACAGCCGAGGTCGCCTGCAAGAGCCATAAGGCTGTACATTGCCGTACCGCCCGATTTGTACTTTGCGGCGGCAAGCGAGAATGTTCCGGGCCACATTACGGCAACGGATAATCCGCAAAGTGCACAAGCGGCAAGTGAAAGTGCAGGGATATCCGAAAAGGCAACGATGATATAGCACACTATACATAAAACTCCGCTTGCAGTCATAACTTTGTACAAGCTGATCTTATTTGCAAATACGGCGTAAAGCGCTCTGCCTGTACCCATAAGTACGGCAAACAGACACGGACCGAGCAGGTCGCCGAGAGATTTGCTTATCATAAGACCTTTCTGTGCAAAAAGCGATGACCACTGCGACATGGCAAGCTCGCTTGCGCCTGCGCAGAGCATGAGTATCAGAATAAGGATAAAACCTTTCTGCTTAAAGAGCGTCGGGAGTTTTACGTTGTCGTTTTCCGAAAGTGACGGTGCAAGAGGAACTTCAGTAAAGAATATTGCGTTGAATATCGGGAGTATCGCCCACATCACGGGAAGCAGAAACCATAAGTTTTCACCGAAAGCGGCAAGAAAACCTGTTGACAGAAGTACAACGGCAACCTGTCCCCAGCAGTAGAAGGAATGGAGCAGGCTCATAGCGGCGGCTTTTGCACTGCCTGCGGTATCGGGAATTGCCTCAATTATCGGGCTTATCAGCACCTCGGTAAGTCCGCCGCCGACAGCATAGACAATAACAGACAGAATAAGGGCGATAAAAGTATCACTCACAAAGAGCGGAAGCGTACCCATCATTATAAGACCTGCGGCGCACATAATATGAGCAAGTATTGTCATTGCTCTCACACTCATATGTTTCGACAGTTTCACCGAACCTAAGTCGATCAGGAGCTGTGTCACGAAGTTTACAAGTATCAGAGTGCTTATCCTGTCGTAGCTGAGGGAGTATCTTGTCTGAAATATGATAAAAAGCAACGGTGCAAGGTTATTTACAGCCGCCTGGCATATGTAACCTATATAGCAGGCATTGACTGTTGAGCGGTAGGATAGCTTGTTTTTCATTTAATTATCCTTTCGGTTATGATCGGGGTCAAAGTTCTGACATTTATACACGGATATCGGTATTTGAAACGTCAATTCCGATTAATTATAAGCGAAACAGCGTGATTTTTCAATCACTGTAACTATATTTGTAAAAACGATTACACAAATTCGCTTTTTTGCACAAATAACGACTTGCTATATTAGTCAAATCTAATAAAATCACCACAAACGCATTTACTAACAGTCTGAAATATGTTATAATATTCGGAGAATTAGTATGACCATCGTCCGTATAGGATAGGAATATACCGTAAAGACGTGGGAAAGGTTGGTTATTTTTTATGAAGATCAAAAGCTTATTGATCATAGTGCTCGCTTGCTTTGTGATTATTCCGTCAGTTGTATTTGCGTCTGTTGCAAACGTTGAGATGAACAAGCTTGCGCTTAAGAATTACAAACAGACAGCGCAGTCAATGACTGAAAATCAGACCTATAATATTTCGGAGTATTTCCGTATAATATCGGCAAGCGCAAAGCAGATAGCTGACAACCCGGATATACTGGAATTCAACAGCGAGAAAAATCCGACATCGACAGATGCGCTTGACATATATTCGGCTATTGCTTCTTCAGATAATGAGAATGTCAGGATCGACCGTATTATGATCGTCAATAAAAGTGATTATCTCCCGGTTGTTTCTACCGGCGACCTTTCCGGTATTTCAAAGGACGATACACTCAGCAATACATTAAAGAGTATCTGCTCGAAGAATGACGGCGAGGTAACATTCTACACCTCCGACGTATATACTACTTTTAAGGACGGCGACAAGGAACATAAGGATCCTCTTCCTGCCAAAAGTAATGACAGTCTGCGTCTGGTTGTAAAATATGCTGTCGGTGATTATTATGTTGTAACTTTCTTCAATGACACTGCCCTGAGATCTTTTGCTACTTCGTCACAATTTGCAAACAACAGTAAACTGATACTTATCGACCCTAATGGCTCAATATTACACGGTAGCTATATGGGTAATACTTCAGACGCAAAAAACAGTGCTTATCTCAAGTTTACTGAGAATGCACAGGTAGGCTCGGTAGTTGAAGTTGATAATTTCAAGGGTACTGAAAACGGCGCTATCCCGACAATAGGTTTTACTTCCAAGATGGCGACTATCAACGAGGGTGAAGATGGTAACTGGACGCTCGCAATCATAGCCGAAACAGATAAGGCTTATACTTTATCGGGGGAAGCTATGGGCAGCATAATAGGTATAATAGTATTTGTATCCATAGTACTTGTTGCGGCTGCGGTTGTCCTTGTATTTATAATAACAAAGCCTATCAAGGTTATCGAAGAAACACTTGTCAAGGTTCACAGAGGTGACCACGAGGCAAGAATAAACGTAATTGCAAATAACGAGTACGGTCAGATTGCGCGTACATTCAACGACCTTATTGATGATATAGTAGTAAGTGAAGGAAGATACCGTACGATCATAGAAATGTCGGATAACATCATCTTTGAGTGGAACTTCAAGACGAATGACGTTATCTTCTCGAACAATTTCAATAAGAAGTTCAGCTACCGTGCACCGTCGGATCATTTCGGCGACAGCTTCCTGCTTAAGGTAAAGGTTCATCCTGAGGATAACGAACGTTATCACAAGGATCTTGAAAAGCTCTCAAAGGGTGAAGAGTTTGCAGGCAACGAGTACCGTTGGAAGAACATCTACGGTGACTATATCTGGATACTTATGCGTACTGCGACTATCCGTGACAGAGACGGAAATATCGCTAAGATAGTCGGTGTTATCGTTGATATCGACCGTGCAAAGAAGAGTGAAAAACTTCTTACAGAAAGAGCAAGTTATGACAGCCTTACAGGTCTTTATAACCGTGAATCTATCGAACGTACTATTGATAACGAAATAGAACTTATCAATGTTCGTAAGAGTGAATTTGCTATTCTGTTCATCGACGTTGATGACTTCAAAATCTACAACGATAAATACAGCCACGCTACAGGCGACCAGGTTCTTAAGTTTGTTGCAAATACGATCAACTTTGTGATCAAGGGCTTCGGTACAGCCGGACGTTACGGCGGCGATGAGTTCGTTGCTTGCGTAAGAAACGTTGAAACAAATGATCCCACAAGAGTTGCCCGTGATATTCTGTCAGGACTTAAGGAAGGCTTTACATCCGATAACGGTGATAAACTGACAGTCAATGCAAGTATCGGTATTTCGATCATCAAGGATTCTTCAATGCACGTTGATGAGATAATCGGTATGGCTGACGATGCAATGTACAAGATCAAGAAGAACGGTAAGTCAAACTTCGGTATTCTCAATAAGGAAACAGTTGCTAAGCCTGTTCCCGCTGAGGTTGAGGAAGAAGACGTTATCGGCACTGCTGAGGAAACGACTGCTTCCGCAGAAGAAGATACTCAGTCTGATGCGCCTGTACAGGAGTAATTCATGACACGAAATAAATCGGCTATAAGTTCAATAGGAGTGCTGTTTTTGACAGCACTCCTTGCTGTATCGTCAAGCGGATGTAAACAGTTTGTTCAGACGGTAAGTTACTTTAGATACAGGCATGAATATGATAATCTGGCACTTGAATATTGCAGAGAAGTATACAACGCATTTGCAAATAAAGACAGCGGTACTATAGAAAAGCAGATAGCAAAACCTGTTGTCGAAAAACATGATATAAAAGCTGAAGCAGAAAAAGCTTTTGCTTTTTTAGACGGTGAGATCGACAAAGACAGAATATTTGAAGAAATCAGCGATTTAAAGCAGTGGTCGCAGTTCCACAATATCGACAGCGTCGACTATACCAATAACTATACTGCCGGTTGTACGATAGAAGATGTCATTACCGATAAAGGTACGTTATATGATATTGATATGCGGATATGCTTTGCGTATAAGCAGAATGAAGATAATGTCGGTATTATGGATATTGCCGTTGTACAGCGTGACGATGATTATGAAAACGAGGACAGCAGAGTAAGAATAGGTGAGTTTATCGAAATGCTGAGTCCATGCAAGTTACCCTCAGAATATACTGAAATGCCTGACAAAGAAGCGTTTTCGTTAAGCGTCAGAGAGACATATACTGATAATATGCTTTGTGCCTTGGGAAAGGGTGACAGAGAATGGTTGTACGGGCAATTCAGAAATTCGATGAAAAATGATGAGCTGAAAGCGAAAATATCCAATGTTTTTCAGTTTATCGGCGGAAGTGCCACAGGTTATTCATCAGTGAATAATGGTTTTGCCACAAAGAGGGTAAATTACGGAACGATAGAGCAAATGACTGATGAAATGATAATATATGATGTTATCGGTGCAGATGGGAATGTGTATCAGATAGAATACGAAATAACGTATTTTGATGATGATTCGCCTGAAAAAATAGGAATAAACTATTTCGTAGTCAGTCGTGTTGGCGGATATGATTCATCGTTTGATCATATAATTCTGGACAGCATAAAAATAGGAGGAAACGATGATACGGGAAGTGCGTGAAGATGAATATGAACAGCTGATGTGCCTTTATTGTCAGTTGCATGAAACGAGCGTACCCGATTATTCGGGTACAACCAAAGAGCTTTGGCAAAGGCTTGTGGGTAACCCCGATTATCACTTTATTGTAGCTGAGGAGGACGGGAAGATAGTATCAACCTGTACCTGCGTAATAGTGCCGAATATGACGCACGGACCACGTTCTTACGCTTTTGTTGAGAATGTAGTGACCGATAGTGAATATCGTGGCAGAGGGCTTGCTACTGCGTGCCTTGACAAAGCAAAGGAGATTGCGCAGGCAGAGAACTGTTATCGGCTTATACTTATGACAGGCTCAAAGCTTGAAAGCACGTTGAACTTCTACAGACGGGCAGGGTATGACGATAAAGAAAAGACTGGATTTATACTGCATCTTGATTAACAGAAGCAGAAACACAAATGACCTGTGTACTGAGTGCACAGGTCATTTTGCATATAACAAACCCCTTATCATGCGATAAGGGGTTAAGCTGTTTATATATTCGGATTAGCCGAAGATGTTAAGCAGAACACCTGCGGCAACGGCTGAACCGATAACACCTGCAACGTTCGGTCCCATAGCGTGCATGAGAAGGAAGTTTGAGGGGTTTTCCTTAGAGCCGACTGTCTGTGAAACACGGGCAGCCATAGGAACTGCAGATACACCGGCTGAACCGATAAGTGGGTTGATCTTGCCGCCTGAAAGCTTGTTCATAAGCTTTGCAAGTAACAGACCGCCTGCCGTACCGAAGCAGAAAGCGATAAGACCGAGACCAACTATCATGATTGTCTTGAGTGTGAGGAAGTTAGCCGCTGTTGCGGTAGCACCTACAACCGTACCAAGCATGATTGTGATAATATTCATCAGTTCGTTGGAAGCTGTCTTAACAAGTCTGTCAACAACGCCGCTCTCTCTGAAGAGGTTACCGAGCATCAGCATACCTACAAGGGGAGTAGCATCGGGAACGATGAAGGCAACGATAAGTGTAACAGCTACAGGGAATATGATCTTTTCTCTCTTTGTAACGGGGCGTAAGCCGTCCATTACGATGGCACGTTCTTTCTTTGTTGTAAGGAGCTTCATTATAGGAGGCTGAATTACGGGAACGAGCGCCATATAAGAATATGCGGCAACCGCTATAGAGCCTAGCAATTGCGGTGCTAGCTTAGATGTAAGGAATATCGCTGTAGGTCCGTCGGCACCGCCTATGATACCGATCGATGCGGCTTCCTTGAATGTGAATGCAACGCCGTCAATACCGGTAAGGCTGAGTGCGCAAGCGCCAAGGAATGTCATGAATATACCGAGCTGAGCCGCTGCACCGAGAAGTAAGCTCTTGGGGTTTGCTATAAGGGGACCGAAGTCTGTCATACAGCCGATACCTAAGAATATCAGCGGAGGGAATAGCTGAAGCTTAACACCGAGATACAGTATATCAAGCAGACCGCCGTTGTGAAGTACCTCGCCGTAGTTAACGCCGTCTTTTGCAAACGCTTCCGCTATTGCGGGATCTGGGCTTATACCGAACATTTCCGGGTGGAACATATTCGCACCGGGAATATTGGTAAGCATCATACCGAAAGCGATAGGAAGTAACAGCAGAGGCTCAAACTTTCTTACTATAGCAAGATACATAAGTAAGAATGAAACAGCTATCATAAGTCCCTGCTGAGGGGTTATGTTGCAGAAGCCCGATTTTTGCGCAAGCGCAACAAGGGCATTCCAGAAAACGTCTAAAATTTCCATCTTGTTCTCCTTTTATTTAGTCTGAGCTTTAAAACGAACGGGTATTTTCATTTACGCCCGCATTGCCCCAGCTTGAACGAGGCTGTTTTTCCGCACGTTTGATTCTCTTGATTGCATAGGTCTTTCCGTCGCCTGCTGTGTAAGCGGCGATAGCGGCTGAAATAACAGCTATAACCTCATCGTCGTTCTCGTCCTCTTCGATAACTTCTACAGGGGCGGGAGCAGGTGCAGGTTCAGCAGCCTTTTCGGCAGGCTTTGCATCCTTTTTCTTCTTGCTTCCCAGATTGCAGAAGAAGGAAATGATATAAAGCAGTCCTATAAGCAGTCCTAAGATCAGGAAAACAACAACTATACCGGTAATAACCGTAGCCCACATACCGCTTATGCTCTGAGTGGCTGACTCTTCGGTGATTATCGCCATAGTACGCAGTAAATTGTCCGTCATGCATGATTCTCCATTCTTAATTGTTCTCGCAATGCCATGCCGTTTTTGAGCAAAGCAACATAGCATAAAACTAATATAATTATACCTTATTTCACGCTTAAATTCAACGCTTTTCTTTGTAGATTTTTTAACAAATTTTCTTGAAGAATTATGTGTATTTTTAGCGTAAATTTAGATAAAATCACAAAAGGCGTGTGAAAAGTAAGGCATATGACTGTTAATGGTGATGAATTATTATCTGTATAAACTGAAAGAAGCTGTCGTGATTGACAGCTTCTTTAGCTTGTAGAAAAAGTTGGGTTTTTAAAAATAGAGCAAATTCTCAATCCCTATCCCCTTTAGGACACTTTGGTAGCTTTGCATCGTGCAAAGCCCTTGTGCATACACGCCCAGCATCCGTGCCGGGGCTATATTACTGGGGATACGGTAGATTATAATATCAAGTGCAACACTAAAAAATATGGACATCATACTCACTTTCGTGTAAAATGTAATTACCACAAAACAAAAGGCACGGAGGTAGAGTATGAAGTCCTATACACATTTTACACTATCTGAACGAA
>JAGBHT010000040.1 GCA_017935365.1 Ruminiclostridium sp.
GCTACCAGTTACAGCAGTACAAGGGCGGTAAATGGGTGACTGTTTACACCGGCACTAAGGCTACTTCTACAAGCTATACGGTGAAGAGCTTAAAGGCAAATACAAGCTACAAGTTCAGGATAAGAGCGTATAAGACTTACGGAAGTACAAAGCAGTACGGCTCGTGGAGCAAAGAGCTGACGGTCAGAACGAAGAAGTAAATGTTGAATTAAATATAAAATCGGGCATCGGTGTAAAAGTCGATGTCCGTTTTTTTGTGCAGTGAAATTTATCAGGGACAGCCGGCACACAAAGTCGCACTGTGTCATAAATTGAAACGGGTACCCGGAAAAACTTATTTCAAGGAGGAAAAACAATGGCAACTTTCACAAACGTTGCTACCCTTTCGTATAACGGCACGGTAGTAAATTCAAACGTAACCACAGGCGAGATACAGCAGACGCTGTCCGCGACAAAATACGCCCTTTCCGAAACCTACAGCCCCGACAGCGATATAACCTATATCGTGAACATCGTCAACAACGGCAGTACGGCTTTTTCAAACCTTACACTGACCGATAATCTCGGCGAGTATGCCTATGAAACGAATACGGTATATCCGCTGAGCTACACGGGAGATATCCGCTATTTTATAAACGGCATTCTCCAGACTGCTCCGGCAGTGACCGCAGGACCTCCGCTTGTTATAACGGGTATAAATGTTCCTGCAAACTCGGAGGCACAGATCGTCTATAAGGCGAAAACCACCGCATATGCGCCGCTTGATATTGAATCGGCTATTAACAATAACATTACGGTAACAGGCGGTGGAATTGCAGAACCTGTCACTGCAACCGAAACGGTCAATGCGGTAGTCGGTGCAATTCTTGATATCGAAAAGGCTCTCAGCCCGATCGTAGTCAGCGAAAACGGCGAGATAACCTACACGTTTACCATTACCAACAAGGGTAACACGGCGGTTACAGAAGCCGATGATGTTGTACTGCGCGATGTGTTCAACCCCATACTCAAAAATATAACGGTAAGCTATAACGGCACCGCACTTGAAGATACGGGGTACACCTATGATGAAACCACAGGCGTGTTTGAAACGGCTCAGGGCGTTATAACAGTGCCTGCGGCAACATTCACAACCAATGCGGACGGCACAATAGCCGTAACTCCCGGCAAAACGATAGTCACGGTTACAGGTACGCTCGGATAAATTGTTATAAGCAAATAATCGGCGGCAGATTACAGTGACAGTGCAGTAATTACCGGTGCAGAAAACAAAAACAACGGTCGTGAGCGCAGGCTCACGACCGTTATTTTATCTGTCAGCGTTATTATCGGTTTTTAAGTTCAACTATCATCCTGATTATTTTATCAACATTTACGGGCTTTGAAATATGACCGTCCATATCGGCATCTTTACACTTCTTGACATCGTCACTGTAGGCGTTTGCGGTAACGGCAATTATCGGAACGGTTTTCGCATAAGGAATGGAGGATTTCACTTTTCGTTACGTTAAACAACGTTCAATAATCGGCTTTGTAGTGCGGCTTCGCAGAGTTTAACATTTTATTACATTTAGCCCCGTTTAGCGCGTTTTCATCTTAATGGCGCACAAATGGCGCACAAAAATGAAAAATCCCTAAAAACAGAAAAACCGCACTGCAAGCCAAATGGCTTAACAATGCGGTTTAACGTGGAGCTTGTGACGGGACTCGAACCTGCGACCTGCTCATTACGAATGAGCTGCACTACCAACTGTGCTACACAAGCAAAAGTATTTACATATAATATACTTAGCTCAAAATGTACTTGAAATAAGTAACGGAATATGATAAAATATATATAGTCGCATCTGGGAGAATACCTCAAAATCGACTATATAATTATATCGTATTTTTATTTTGTTGTCAAGAGCTTTTTTGACGGAAATGAGGCAATTTTGATAAAAAGATCATCGGTTGCAAGAGCGGTGGGAGTAGTTGTCGGAATAGCGCTTATTGTACTTGCAGTCTTCCTTGCCGTTACTTCAATGCTGTTTTCTTTCGGCAGCGGTTCTGCACCGGATATATTTGGCTATAATGTTTACATAGTGCAGGATAATGATTTTTACCAGCTGAAGGCAGGTACTGCCGCCATTGCTCAGAAGGTCTGGCCCGATGAGGTAAATGACGGCGAGCTTATTATATACAACCGTTATGAGAACGGCGGGGCACAGCTTGCAAAGGTCAATTCTTCAACGCTCAAAGAGGGCGTAATGAGCTTTGATATAGAAACACAAAGCGGTGAGAATACAACGATCTCGCAAAGCCAGCTTGTGGCTAGGGTAAACTATTGCAGTGATTTTCTCGGTGCAGTGATAGGTTTTGCAATGTCACCGTTCGGCGTAATGGCAATAGCGATTCTCCCTTGTCTTGCTATAGTTGCATTTGAGATAGTAAAATTCATTTTCTCAAAGCGTCCTGTGCCTGAGGTCGAGCCGGTCAAAATCCAGGAAGAAACACCTGTATATGCGCCTGTTGCACACGATAAACAGGAACAGGCAAAAATCAATATTAATAAAGCAAAGCTACCTTCCTTATCGGATAAACCGGGTTTGCCGCATAAGCCGCTTACCGACGGCGCTCACAGCAAGACCGATGAATTTACCGACCGCCTCAGGGCAAAGCACGGCGTGGCTGACAAAGCCGATGAGATCAAAGATAAAGCAGATTTTTCAGAAGCCGCAAAACGCAGAATGTCGGCAGACAGAGTGCAGACGGAGAAAACTGTAAAATCGGCGGAAACTGTTACAGAGCCTGTAGCAACTGCAAGCAAACCTGCCCGTAGATCTGCTCAGGTTCGGGAAAAGACAGAAACAGATAAAATACCTGTACCGGCTAAGACGGAAAAACCTGCGGCAGGTTCTGAACCTGATATATCACTTGTTTTCCGTGATGATGAAGATAAGAGATATGACATTGACGATATACTTGCCGATATAGAGAAACGGCATCATTGACAGACAGAAAAGTAAGAACGAAAGAGGCAGACTTTACAATGGAGAAATTACTTGATTTCAGAAATTCCGATCTGCGGACAAAGTTGTTTGTTGTACTTGCGATCACAGGCTGTATATCCAATATAGCAGGATTTATAGCAAATGCCGTTATATTCGGGTTTACGGCGCAGACGATTATGTGCGCTGTATGTGCAGTGATAGTAATATGCGCATCGTTATACGGCTTTTTCAGCGAGCGCACATATGTCGCAACTTTTATAATACTGCTGATACTGGGATTTGTCGAATTTCCTATGCTGTATATTGCTTACGGCGAAAGCACTATGGTATATATGCTGGTTGCGGAAATAGGAATAGTAACATTTATGAAATCGGGTCACAGGGTCATAATGGGTACTGCAGTATTCCTTGTCGATATCGGCGCTTTTATAGTGCACATTACCTGCCCTCAGTTCAATGTTGCATCAGACAATATGGGTATGGATACGCTCATGTCGTTCATAATATCGTTTTTTGCAATACTGGTTGCTGTAGCAATGGTGATGCTTCAGTATGAGCGCCAGACGCGTGAACTCAGCCGTATGAGCGAAGAGCTTACCCAGGCGGTAAATACCGACCCGCTTACCGAAATCAGAAACAGGCGTTATCTTATGCAGTATCTTGAAAATCAGACGGCACAGATGGGTGATGAAAAGTGCTATGCGGTGCTTATAGACCTTGATCTGTTCAAGTCGGTAAACGATACATACGGTCATGTGTTCGGAGATAAGGTGCTCAGGCAATTTGCGGATATGGTAAAGAAAAACCTCGGAGAAAACGATCTTATTGCACGTTTCGGTGGCGAGGAATTTATGATACTTTTCGGAACGGACAACGAGGAAGAGATCATAACGACAATGAACAGAATAAGTAAAGAGTATGCACAGTTCTCGGAAAAAGAGAAAGGTAAGGAATTTACATTCAGCGCCGGAGCGGCGCTTTACGGAAAGAACAGCTCAATAACCGATATATTCACAACTGCCGACAAGAGGTTGTACAAGGCTAAAGCGGCAGGAAGAAATATGATCGTGATGGATTGAGAGCAAAGGATATATAATAGCCCTTACCTGCGGATTGTATCCGCAGGTAAGGGCGTTTTGCTATTTATACAACAATGCAAAAACCACCGTGATCAGAATTAATATAATCAAAACCGAACACATCATTCCGATTGCTTTTAATTCATTGCCGCTTATATTTTCATGATTGCAATTATTGCCGTCAATTTTTTTGCTTTTATGAATGGTTGGATTTTTATTTACTGCCGGCTTGGAATGATGTTCGGAAAACCCGCCTTTTTAAGCTGTGCACCGCAATGCGGACAATTATTATAATAGTCGGGTACGAACGAATCGCAGCATTTACATTTCATTGATATAAGTCCTTTTGTGCTGTCGGTCTGCTTACCAGCAGTTAAACATTTTTTCGACTAATTGTGCATTGACACGACCGTAATCGATATCTACATAAGAGCCGTCTGTATACACCCTGCGCAATACAGCAGATTCAGGGGCATCTGAGTAAAATCTCATTTCTTCATAATCCAAATTGCTTGGTAAAGCCAGACGGTTCGTTGAAATCCTTATACTAGTTGAAAAAGTACCTATAAATTCTCCGTAAGTAATACTAGGTGAAGAATTAGTCATATCAAATGTAATTAATGTACTTGTATCTTCATCGAACAGGATATATCGGACGAAGTCATCTAAAGTATAGCAGTAGGCGTATTCATATACTTCTCCCGGAGGATAAACGTCTGCACAGCTTACTCTATTCTTGCTCTGACCGATGAGATGATTGGATACGGATTCGGCATTGTTTGTTTTGTCACTAACGCTGACACCCATACTTCCGCAGTATATTTTCGCATTGTACACGGTGTTTCCGGTAAGCTGAATGATGTATTCGCCGTAAACCGTTTTGTTATCGGGATTTTCAAAACGATATACATGTTTTCCTATCGGAAGCTGTTGCAGAAAAGTTACCGTTTCACCTTGTTGTATTTCACCGATATATTCATCATCGAGTTTAACCTGTACGTTATATGTATAATTTTGCATATTTTCAATACATTCGACTGTCAATGAAGAAATACTTACATCGTCAACTGTCAGAACTTCTTTTTCATCACGGCTGTCTGTTTCTGCATTGGAAGAAGATTCTTCGGATATGCTTTCTTCAGTAACGTCTGATTCAGTTGTTTCACTTGTTGCAGGACTGCTTTCCGATACGTCGGAACTGCTTGTGCCGTTATCGCATGCTACTAGGAACAGAGTTGCTGTTATTGCAGTGACAAAGCACATTAAACATCTTCTTTTCATATATTCTCCTTAATTTTATATAGTCGGTATCGGCGGCGGAACGGGTCTGTTTACAAGAGCGGCAAGCTCTGCAACAGAATCTGCTCTTGCCCAGGAAGCCATACCGTTTTTCCATACAAGCGTTTCGGCTGTGAGTTGACCGTTTGCGGCGAGCTGAGCCATAGTGTTCATATCATAAGGTCCTGTTGTCTGACCGTTTACGGCTATATGATAAGTAACCGTTGGTATCGGCGGGGGAGTGGCGGGTGCCGTCTGAGCCGCGGGGTTGACCGCACCGTTATTTGTCATGCCGGCATTATTTGTTCCGTTTATGCCGCTCATAGCATTGTTCATAGCGCCTGCCATATTCTGACCGACCACACCGCCTACAGCCATAGCCGCCATCATTGCGGCAGGGTTGAAGACTGCACCACCCTGTCCGCCGAGATCAACACTGCCTGCACCGTTTGCACCCATCTGACCGAGTGCCTCTGCGCCTGCTATGCCGACATTAGCCTGCAATTCGGACTGAAATGCACCGAGATTTGCACTCTGCGTCTGCTTGTGCATTGCATACTGTCCTTCCTCACGCTGAACACGGAGCGACTGCTCATAGTTTTCGGCTTCTATACGCTGTTTGTCGTGAATATTCTTGATGTTTGCGGCGGTCTGAGCCTGTATTGTGTCGCTTGTTACCTTGCGGGTCACTGCCATGAGCTGTTCATATCCGTCGCTAGTCTTATCTATTTCTATGGAGTTAATATCAACGCCGGATACGGTAACTCCGAAATTTTCACGGAGCCTTTCGCTTATGTCGTATTCTATCTTGTCGTTGATAAGAGCAATCTTGCTTTCGATCTGGATAACGGGGATATTGTTTTCCGCAGGAGCGGCTGTTACCGCATCTTTAATATATCGGCAGATCGCATCTTTTATCTGCTTGTTGAAATCATCTGTCGAGAACTGTGTAAGGCGGTGAAGCTTTACAAATTCGCGGTAGTTTGTTATTTTGAAGCTGACTGTGCCTCTTACGGCAACCGGCACGCCGAAATCCATAAATCTCGGATCGTATACGTCATAATACGGTATTCCGAACTTTGTCTGAATAATGTTCGCCGTATTGATAAAGTACACTTCAGCCTGGAAAGGTGTTCCGCCTGCGTAAGCAAGTCCTACTATGCTCGCAAGTACGGGCAGATTGCCTGTGTCAAGCATTCTGTCGCAAGGACCTTCAATAAAGTCCTCCATAATGCCGTCGGGACGCTTGTAAACAAATACAGCTACCTCGCCGTCCTTTACACGAAGTGATGAGCCCCAGCGTATTGCATTTTCACGGTTGTTATTGTTAAGCTCTGCGCCTGCCGGACGCCACTTCCATATAAGATACGATTGTTCGTCGCAGCGTATCTCGTCCATAAATCCGCCTGCTTTTGGTTTACCGAATAATCCCATAATATTTCTCCTTGACAGAACGTAAAAAATGTATTACTTCTTTTTTGTCTTGAACATTCGTTTAAGCATAATGATTGCACTTATAACTGCAACGACCAGTATCATAGTATATCCGACGCTGTATTTGTCGGCGTTGGATTTCAGCCAGTTAATAAAGGTTTCTAGTTTCAAAACTGTTAGCTAAAACTTACGTGTTGAGCAATTTATCTGAGAAATCGTTAAGGCAAGAATGTGCTATATTTGTCACAAATACATAATTTCTGAGGAATTATTTCACTACTGTTGTGAAGTTCTACAAAAGTGACATTAATATCACAATTCCTGTTGACATTACCGTATTTGTGTGATATGCTTATCACATAAGGTGATAAATAAATCACACATAGAGGTAACAAACATGAAAAGTAAAGCTGAAAAGAAAATCGTAACACTGGAAAAGTACTACAAGGTCAAACTCATCGGTTCGGCGTGCGGCTTCGCGCTGGCTCTTATTCTGGCGATATCCAATGGAATTCTGGGTACTGACACGCCGTTCTGGTTTTTACCGCTGGTGGGGCTGCTGGCAATCCCGTTTTTCGTATGTTTTGTGATGATTATGATATGGTCAGTAGGCAAATGCGTTGAAAAGCACGATGAATTGTCAATGCAGAATCTGACAAAAGCACATTCCCGAATATTCACCGGCTTCTCGGGGCTGGTGGTGGTCGCAGTTTTCGTATCTAGGCTCTGGACAGAGCCGGTGCAGGTAAATCTTGACGGAAACCTGTGCTTCATCATAGTGCTGGGCTTTTATGCGTTGTACAACGCCTGTGAAAGCGGCTTTTTCCTCGCGAATGAGAAAAAAATGAACGTTGAAAGTGAGGACAATGATGAGTGAACAGGAATTTGTGCTGCACACGAAAATCAGGGAATACCGCGCGCGGCTGGACATCAAGCAGAGCGAGCTTGCCGAGAAAATAGGCGTCCGCCGAGAAACGATAGTCCGACTGGAAAAAGGGCTGTATAACCCATCGCTGAAGCTTGCGATGGATATTGCAAAGTTTTTCGGAACGACGGTTGAGGAACTGTTCGAGTTTGAGGAATGAGCTGTGCTTTTAGCGAAAGATAGACTGCCCCTCATCTGCGCCAACAGATGAAATAGGGGCAGTCTTTTCATTTTCGTCCATTATCCCTCTCCGCCTTTTATTTCGTTTATGTCTATGTCTGATGACAGCTTGGTTTTCATTTAGAGGGTTCCTCTTTTCAGGTGGAATAAAATTGATATATTAATTATAGATGAAAAGAGTGTGGGTGTCAATGGGGAGAACTTGACAAGTGAATGAAGAAGTACTATCATAAAATTATAATATATCTTTTTGAAAGAGAGAAACGAAATGTACAAGGCAAGTAAGCCTGATAAGGAGCGGTGGATATTTGTTTTTTCGGATGATTACAATGAACCCGATGATTTTGTAAAGCTTGTAAAAGTGTATCGTGATATGGTAAACGGCAGGATTTATCAGGTATCCGAGTTACCGGATTATAAAATTGAGAATGATAAGCTGAACCTCACTTTTCAATGGGATGATTGCTTTGGTATTACTGTTGTCGTACCGGTTGAAACCGATATAAACATTGCGTTTGAAACGTTGAAGAGCTTGTGCGATGAATTGAACAGGAAAAATAATTAGGGAGAAGCGTTATGAGCAAAAAACAAAATCTAAAAGAAAAAGAACAGCAGATTATTGCCGAAATTGAAAAAATTACAGGTTTCACTCCGTCAAAGCTGTTAGTATCGTTAATTTTGAATCCGGAAAGAGTTAATACGCTGAATAATGATTGTCTGAAAGCAATAGTAACAGAATATGCTCCGTATTTTCAAAAAACAGCGCTTACGCTTGACGGTCCGAATTACCTGACATATTTCAATCTTAACCTGACATACAGAGTTTATAAAAAGCCGGAACTTAATGCTGTTCTGTATGGCAAATAATAAGGCAAATTGCTTTCGGAGAAACAAAGATATGAGCAGGAAATCAGATTTCAAAATGATTTATTCTCCATATTCACGGAACACAGATGAAGATATATCCGTGTTGTTTGATGAATATAGCAAAGACAAAAATGCTGTGGTCAGTATTGAGAACAAAACATATTACAGGGCAATTCAGATATTTTCATTAATAATAAGAAAAGAAAAACTGATTGCTCTGCTTGATATCAATATGAAACTCAGCGTCGGTGATATCGTCATAGATGATAACGATAACGAGTATGTAGTGAAAGGCTTTGCTATGTTAAGCTTCAGATGTGATATACCCGATTGGTATACAAAAACAGCCTTTGTCGAATTGTCGGGCGGTCATGAAAATATCGGGCACTATTTTGCAAAGATGTAAAGGCGATATAGGCTATAGAAAAAGAGCTATCATCATTCATATGATGATAGCTCTTTGTATCGGATTATATTAGTTCGTATTACTCCCACTCGATTCAGGTAGCCGTGATTTTGGTATCAAGCCTTGATTTAATGCGCTTTATTCGCACCGAACAGCGCATTTTGACTACATTTTTCGTATTATCTATTTTTTTGAGGTCAAAGTGAGGTCAATCACTTGAGAGACTGTTTTCAGCTGTTCTTGTCAAGCAAAATTGTAACACTTTCCCCAAAAAGATCAAGCCATTCATTTCTGCCAAGAGGTAAAACCGTTGTTGAAGGAGTGAGGTCTGACGGAATTATACCAAATCAAGACGTAATCATAAATGTCAGCGAATCGTTTATCCTCAGAATGATGAACCTGCCAACTTATACCCGGTTATTATACTGTTAATGCACTGATAACGACCATCTGTGTACTTTTGGAGACTATAATTCTGCTAAAGTGATTTTTTTATTCTGTCTGACGGAGTTCGATCTCTATAATCAAATGCTTGGCTTATGTCAGCATTCGGATACTTTTTGAAATCTTCCCATGTCACAACATAGATATAACCATTGTCTATATTATCTTTTAAAATGGGGAATAAGTCATCTTTATCATAATAATCATATGAACCGGTTTTGTCGGGTAGAATTACCGCAAGAATAGCATTGTTATGACTTGTTCTGTCATTTCTTGTTGTTTCTCTAAGAGAATATGATATTTCCCAAGGAATCCATTGAGAACTTTGCAATTTACCTGACTCCTTCATGTTAGGTGAAATCAGAACTATCGTTATCGTGCTATCGTAGATCTTATCTCTTAGGTGATCCCATATGTCATCATCATCCCAAGAAGATATGTCTTCATCGCTATTCTCTCCCTTATAGATGTCATCATCGTCCAAAACAAAATCTTTTATGTAGTTCACATAGTCACATGGCCAAGTCGGTGGAGCGACACCAGCTAATGATTCAACATCACTATCTTTATATTTATACGATACAAATACTTTTCTTCCCATTAAATTACCCCCGTAAACTTTAATACAAATACAACTATCAGAATTATTGTCATTGCAGGATAAAATAGCCATATACTTGGAGATTTAATGCAATCTCTTATTCTCGCCTTAGCAACTTTTTTATCACATTGTATATCCATAGAAAAATCCACATCATGTGCATCTTTTCGTACTTGTTCATACAGAAATCTGTATTTCTTTTCTAACTGCAAATAATAAATATCAAGCATAGCAAAAGATAAAACAGGAATAAAGGATAGAAAAAGTACTAAAGTGTTAACATCTGTATAAGTAAGTGTTGCGATACCAGCTACAATTGTTGCAGCAAAACCTTTGAATATAGCCGAAATGGTTGACATCCTGCAAATCGGCTCCTGAATCATTTGCAAGTATTCTGTTTTTCCCTCTTTCATAGCAGTTTATCTCCTGTCTAAAAAAATTAATCATATTGAGGTTTATAGGGCTTGAATGGTTTACCCTTCTGTAATAGTACAGCATCAACGTCATTTTCAGTTATATCCTTAATATCTCTATACTCAATCTTGTGTTTCAAAATTGCGTAATCGAAGAGCGGCTTAACTTGATTTGTGGATTCGTCTATTACAGCAGGCATTATATAAAAAGTGCGTTTATTCAAATACTCTTTTTTAAACCAGTTGTAGCTATAAAAATTATCTGTAGGATTGGCTCTAATGATTCTCGTAACATTAAACAGCATCATTTCATAAATGTCTATCCCACTTTTTTCCGCACGTTTTATTGCTTCGTCCAAATTATTACCTATTACGATATAGTAGCCCTTTTCTTCTCCGACAACATCCCCTTCAACCAATGCTATCCTTATGTCTTCGTTTATATCAGTCTTTCCAACATCGGCAATCCAATCTCTAAATATCTTTGAAGCATATTTTTCATTCTTGTAAATCAATAACAGTTTTGGCATATCCATTGGATCTTGGGAAAACAAGAAACCTGCTCCACGCCATGTGGCTTTATTCCATGTTTCTATATCAATCATTGAAGAAACAAACAATGTTTTTCGTTCTTTTTCTGGCATAGGTCTTAATTTTCCTAAATCAGGTTTGTTCTTACCAGTAACGCCTCTTAATCTCCAATACAGTTTGTCATACCCTGTTTTAGTACTTACATTGTAATATGTTTGTCCTTGTAATGGTGTTGGTATATAGGATAGATCATTATCATCAAAAACAACAGGAATGAATTTTGTGTTTAACGAATCAGTATTATAAAGTTTTTGATAAATAATGTTACTTTCCCACTTTACGCCTCGTCCAATACCTATTGGAACTTGCCCTTTCTGTTTATCAAAATACCCTTTAGAACCTATTACTAAAACAAATTCAGCTCTATCAATACTGTTTTCCATCCAGCGTGGCCATCCCTCTGCAGGAGAATTTTCATACTGATCAAGTATAGTGTCAATGCCCTCACTACGTAATTTATTAGAAAATTCAAGAACCTTATCAGCTATACTTGCCGAATCTTGTGAGTAGCTAATAAACACTATTGGATTATGTTCGTTATCCATCTATATTCCCCTCTCAATTAAATCCCTTATAACTCCCAAACCCCAGCATATAAACAGCCATAGCCACAGCGAGGTTTTCGTTGTCAATATTCTGCTTTTCAGCAAGTGCCTTAAGCTCATCAATTACTGTATCGTGCGGAACGATAGAGCCGTCAAGCCCATCGACAGCCTTTTGTATTATTGAGGGCAGCACCATACACATCTGATAGAAAGCGTCTTCCTGTCCTGTAACGATAGCATAGAACTGGTCAAGGCTTACTCTGCGTATCAACTTGTGACCAACCTTCTTCTTATCAACGGTTGTTTCCCATTTAATATTCTGTGAACGCTGTGCAATAGCCTCTACCAAGAAACAAGCGCAGTCATCGTCATTCAACAGTTGGTTCTGCATTTTAATAAATGTCTTACCTGCTGAAGCCGAGTTCATTGTGTTATGCTTGTTTTTCATCTCAACATATACCGTATGGACACTGCCAGCGTCAGGAATAGGAATACCATTGGCATTCTCATATATTACATCCCAACCGCCTTCTTCACCGTTTGGCGGAACATGGCAATTCTTTATGTACTGGAAAATACGCTGATGAAAGTAGCCAATATCATTATTGTTTGATTTATCCCTCTGACGGAAGATTTCGTTGCTAACTATTTCTTCCCAAGAAGCTTGATAAACGGTTTTGTCAAAAAGTAGCTTAATAGGGTCTATGATGTTCTTGTTGAAGCGTTTCAGGTCAAAGGACTCAAGCTTCTCACCGTATTTCTCGATAGTAGCCTTAACGTGATTAGTAAAATCCTCTTCGCTTATGAATGTCAAGTTCCACATTATGATAATTCCTCCAAAGCTTCTTTGATTTTTGCTGCAATATCGTATGCGAGATTAACAGGAACAGCATTTCCTACCTGCTTATACTGCGAGCCTACGCTGCCGCAAAACTGCCAATCATCGGGGAAACTTTGGCAGCGAGCGTTTTCACGTATAGTAAACGGTCTTGCTTCAAGCGGGTGACATCTGTCGGTTTGCTTTTGGCTCGGTGAGGTTAATACAGTAAGCGACGGTTCGTCAAGGCTTAATCTCCTCAAAATGCCTGTCCTTCCGCCCTCCATATACCAGCAGCTTTTCATATATTCCTTTGCTATATCTTCAGGAATATCTCTCCAATAACCACCCGGAGGAACTAACTCAAATATCCTGCGTTTGTATTCCGAATAAGGAGTTCCCTCGCTTTCGGGAACATCAACAAGTATATCTCGCAGTACAGGCTTATAATCGTGCGGTTTTGGGAAATCAAAGTGTATCTTATCAACTAAATCTTTTCTGATGCCGATTGTAATAAGGCGCTCTCTTTTTTGAGCAACACCATAGTCCCAAGCGTTGAGCACGGTTTTCTGTATTTCGTAGCCTGTGCTTTCAAAAATGCCGCAAATCGTCTTATATGTTCTGCCCTTATCGTGGGTCAACAATCCACGAACATTCTCAAACAGAAACATTTTAGGCTGTAACTGTTCCAAGAATTTTGCGTAGTGATAGAACAGAGTTCCACGAGCATCTTCAAGTCCCAGCCTTTTTCCCGCATAGGAGAAACTCTGGCAGGGAGCGCCCCCGGATAACAAATCCAGTTCTCCTTTTTCCAAGTTAAAATATTTACACAGGTTAAGACAAGAGATTTTGGCAATATCTTCATTGATAACCCGCCATTCGGGTCTGTTTTTAGACAGGGTGCTTGCGGCATCTTTATCAATTTCTATTAGTCCAAGATGATTAAAGCCTGCTCTCTCAATCCCAAGAGCTAAACCACCTGCACCGGCAAATAGTTCGATTGAGGTAAGTTCTTTTTTCGGTTCAATGTGAGGAGTTGTGTGAATATCCATAACATCACCAATATTACAGTTCAACACCATACATATTTTCTCAATGCTTTCAATAGAAACGGCTTCGTTTTTACCCATTCGAGCCATAACATTAAAGCTAACCCCGGACGCTTCTTTCAGTTCGGTTTTATTCATATTCTTATCAATCAAGAGTTTCCATAGTTTGTTATATGTAACAGGCATTAGCGACACCCTTTCCTTAATGGTTCATTTATATTATACATTTTTTTCGCAAAAAAGTCAAGGTATCTCACGATAATGTTAGATTTTTTAACGGGCAAGGGCTTGCTTGTTTATTTATCCGATACGGCTCTCCTTCATCGCTTCACCCCTCTCGCCCTTTGCTTAAGAAACTCCTGCAGCTTCTGCGTGAGCTTCAGGCTTTCAATAAAGTCCATCACCTTTTTGTACAATGCCTTCAGGCTTCCAAGCTCGTTCTTGGTTTTACGGAGTTCCTCTCGGAGCGGGTAAAATTCCTGTACCTTCTGCTCCAGAGCAGCGTTCCTTTCGGCGGCGTCCTCGTTCTCCTTTTTCAGCCTTGTAATCTCGGCGGTCAGCTCGCTCTCCCTGTTCTCGGCGGCAATCTGTTTCTTGGAGAGGTCGGTCAGCATTCCGTAATCCTCTTTGGAGAGAGTAACCTTACCGCCGAACATCGTCTTGCCGGTTTCAATCTCGTCTATGAATTTGAGCTTCGTCACCTTTTTAGCGCTCGTTTCAAGCAAGGTCTGTTTATCGGCAAGCTCGGCGGTGGTCTGCGTTAGGGTAGAGGACTTTTCGGCTATCTCCTCGTTCAAATGAGCAACAGCAGCATTTTTCTTTTGAAACTGCTCGTCCAGCTCATCAATAACAGATTCGACCTGCGTTCGCTGCTCCACTCGGTGCTTCAGGAGCCTGTCTGCGCTCTCGGCTTCTTCATTGAGCCGAGCAGCCTCCTCTTTCTTCTCCTCAACCTGCTCCGTTATCTTGGCATACTCCTTGTACTGCTCAACGGTCAGACTACCACGGGACTTTTCGGGAGCGGCGATTTGTATTCCGTGCCTATTACATATCTCGGTCAGCACCTTGCACTCGGCTTCACGCCAACGGCTGATAGTGTCCTTGCCACTGCCGTAGCCCATTTCTTTCAGAGCCTGTGCTATACCGTTTTGGGTGTCAACGCCCATTTTGTAATGCCCGACAGGTATGTAGTCGATATGCAGGTGCGGAGTAGCTTCATCCAAATGTAAGACAGCATTGAACACATAGAAATTCGGGTTGCGTTCTTGGAAACCCTGCATATACTCCGTCAAGCAAGCAGTTGCGATTTCAGCGTCGGGAGTGCCAACGCCTGTGTTCTTCATATCGCCAATCTGCACCACATCTTCGTAAAAGCTCTTACGCTTGTCGGCGGCGGTAACAACGGTTTGCGAGATTTTCCGCTTGAAAGTATGTTCGTAGTAGATTGTGTTTATCTTCCTGTCGGCTCGTTTCTGCCTTGCGTTGTATCGCTCAACGGCAGCACCGAACAGATGTTCATAGGCTTCTTCGATAGGCTGTTGAACGAAAACTATATTGTTTTTCGTTCGGGTATCATCAACATTCTTGGCATTGAATTTGCGGTTGTTGTGGGTAAGGCTTCCTTTGCCTTGACAGTGGGAAATGCGTTTTTCGCTCATTAAGAACAATCTCCTTTCGCTGTTGTATTTTTACTGTTGTGCCAACAGTAACGCCATAATACCCTTGACATTGATTTCGCAGGCTTCATCAATATCAAGGGTATGGCGCTCTCCGAGGGGCAAAGGGAGCGCCCTTTGCAAACCTCTTTCTCGCTCTCTGCTTGCCCTGCTTTCACACACCGACATCGGTGCTTTTTTCAAAACTGAAAAAGAAAAGTGTGGGTCAATCGGCAAAGCGCTCGGATAGGGGCAGGAAGCTGCGGCGAGCAGTGACCCTGTTTTCTTTTTTCAGCTTTGCAAGAAAACTTGCTATCTCCCGAAAATCGGGCAGAGCTGAAAAGAAAAATTGAGTTGAGCCTGCTCGCCGCATTGCACTTTGATTTATCCTCTGCACTGCAAAACAATCTGCTCCATAACCTCGTGCTCAACCACCAGCGAGCGTGTTTTCTCCCAAGCGGCGATTTCAACGAAAGTTTTAGGTCGAGGATTTTTCTTGGCGTACTGCTTACGCAGCAGCTCCCACATCTGCCAAGCCTCACGGTCAATCAGACGGGGGATAATCTCCCATCTGCCGTTTTCTTTCAGCGACGGGATTTCTTCGGGATAGTTCGCTTCCATAAAACTCTGCCAAGCTACGCCCCAGCGGTCGATAGGTGTTTTTATAAGTTCTTCGTTCATAGTAATGTCCTTCCTTGCTTTACAGCATCATATCTCAATAATCCTCGGGGGTTACAGGGTCACAACCGTGCGCTTCGCAGTATGCGAGCGAACCATACACAAGGGCACCACACCATTGGCATACACCATATGCGTCTGCTTCTGCACGGCAAGAGTGGGCATCAAAACAAAAGCCACAGCCCTTTGGATAATCTTCACACTTTTCAAAGTCATTGTTGTACAAACATTTTCCCATACTTATGTAGTCCTTTCATATAATGTTCATTGAGAGCGTGTCGGTTGGTGACGGTTGTGACAGTTTTTCAGATACCTGTACCACTGTCACAAAAACCGTCACCGCCGTCACGAACTGTCACGGGGAATATAATGCAGCTCAATTCTGCGCCCATCGTGGGTTCGGCTGCTTTTGTAAACAATGCTGTGTTCACTGTAAAGTCGGCTCGCATTGATATTCAGCCGCTTTGTAATCGAGTTTACGGGAATGTCTGCACCTGTTTTCTCAAGCAGATCGGTTGCCGTTCCTGCCCAATCGGGACTATCCGCAGTTACAAATTCTGCGATAGCTTCAAGGAACGGGTCGGGCGGTTCTTTCCAGAGTTCCGTTTCCTTGCTCTGAAGCTCCCAATAGAGCGTGTCGGGATTTTTGGTGAGTATCAGCTTCTGCTCCTGCTGGTCACGTCCTGATATTTCAAGCGTGGCGGTGTTTGAGGTTCGTTTGTCCTTGTAGAGAATAAACGCACCGTCTGCTCCACCGAATAGACCGTTTGTTCCCGAAATCGACTCAAAATTATCCTCTGATTTTTGCTTCCGTGTATGATGAACGAGCAGCAGGCATATTCCGTGGCTGTTTGCAAATTCTTTCAGCTTTGACATAACCTGATAATCGTTCCCGTAGCTGTAATCGGGAGTTGCTTCACGGACTTTTTGCAAGGTGTCTATTATGATAAGCCGTAAATTCGGGTGTTCCTGATGAAATGCGTTGAGCTGTTGTTCCAGCAGTCCGTTAATGCTGTCAACCTTTGTTGCAAACATCAGACTGTCGTTCTTATCGCTGCCGAACATTCGGTATAACCGCCTTTGCAGCCTTGCATAATCATCTTCAAGGGCAAGATACAACACATCTCCCTTGTTTACCGTATATCCCCAAAGCACTGTTCCCGTGCTGATGTGATAGGCGAGTTGTGCCATAAGGAAGCTCTTTCCGACCTTTGGAGCGCCAACGAACAGGTAAACGCCAGGGTAGAGCAGACCGTCGATAATCGACGGCTTGCTCTCATATACTGTGTCGTACAGCTCGCTTAATGACATAACGTGAATATAATACGGGTCGGTCATTTTACGAAGAAAATCACGATAACTGTAACTTTCGGTATTGCAATCATCGGAATTTTCTGTTATAATATTAGTGCAATCGTTTTGCGAAGGCTGCTCCGTACCTATTGCCGTAGGTACAGTTAGGGCAGTCTTTTCATTTTCAGCCATTGTCATCACCTTCCTCCTTCATCAATTCTTCCAGCTTCGCTGAGAGCTTTTCCTGCTTGTTCGGATAAAGGTGCGCATACACTTGCATTGTGGTTTCAACTCGTTCGTGTCCTAAACGCTCGGCAATTTCAAGGGGCGGTATTCCCAGCTCATACAGCAGCGCACAGTGGCTGTGCCGAATATCGTGCAATCGTATCCGCTTTACGCCGCTTTTCTCGCAGCCACGCTTCATTTCGTGGTGCAGATAGTGCTTTGTGAAAGGAAATATCCTATCGCTGTCGGTAATGTCGTAAAGGCTTTCACAGTATTCTTTCAGTAAGTTGCATAAGAAATCGGGGATTGAAACCGTTCGGTTGCTTTTGGGCGTTTTGGGCGGTGTGATAACATCTCTGTCGCCAAGACGCTGATAGGATTTGTTTACGGTCAGCGTTTTTGCAGTAAAGTCGAGGTCGGCAGTAGTAAGTGCCATAAGCTCGCCTATTCTCAACCCCGTCCAGAACAGCGTATTGTACGCAACATACGCCATAGGCTTATCGGCAATACACTCAACGAACTTTGTAAACTCGTCCTTTGTCCAGAAGCTCATTTCATCAGCTTTGTTCTTGCCGATTGCGCCTGCTTTGGAGCAGGGATTTGAACGCAAGTCGTAGTATTTCACGGCATAGTTGAAGATAGCATTGAGCTGATTATAAACGGTTTTCATATAAGTTTGAGAATAGCCGCTTGACAGCATTTCGTTTTCCCAAGCTATGATATTTGCGGGAGTTATCTCGGTCATTTTCTTAACACCGAAATAAGGCATTATTTTTAGGTCGATTATGTAGCGCTTTGTGCGCAGTGTGTTCTCACGCAGACGAGGGGCAATGCTCTTGAAATACATCTCCGTGAAATCCGCAAAGGTGATGTTCAAATCGGCTTTCTGCTCGGACAGGAACGTTCTCAGCCATTCTTCCGCATCGTGCTTGGTTTCAAATCCTCGCTTCATCGTTTCTCTTCGCTTGCCCTGCCAATCGGTATAGCGAAAGCGTATGTACCATTTTCCAGTCTTGGGGTCTTTCTTTGCTCTCATTACTCGGCACCTCCTTCCGCTGCGGTTGAGAAACCGTAAAGGCACTTTTTGAGGTAAGCACGGGGCAGCTTGCCGGCTATTGTCAGATAGCCTTGCTTTTTCAGCTCTGTGTTCATCTCACGGATAAGCTTGTAAGCGTGACCGTTGGATACGCCCATAACCTGTGCCAATTCGGACGCCGTGATGTAGATACTCTGATTGTCCATAGTAAAACCTCCTTAAAATCGATAACAGGATATTTAATATTTATCGCTGTAAATATATATTATCACAATATTGTATCGTTGTCAATAGATTTTTCTATAATTTTATAAAAATACTTGAATTTTTTATAATGGTGTGCTATAATTACCTTAAAGTAATCTAATCAGAGGTATTGTATTATGTCAGAAATAAAGTTTGGTGAGCGTATTCGTACCGTCCGCAAGAACGCAGGGTGCAGTCAGAAGGAGTTTTGTTCGCTGCTTGATATACCGCAGTCCACGCTGTCGGCATACGAAACGGACAGAATGCAGCCTACTGTTGCGACCCTTATAAATATTGCAACAAGGTTTAATGTGTCTATGGACTGGCTTTGCGGCATTGAGAAGAATGTGCCGAGCTTCGGAACTATGGGCGAGGCTCTTTCCGTAATTTACGATTTAGCGGAGATTGAGGGATTAAGGATAGACTTTACTGTAAACGACCGTCTGCCCGACGATTCCGAAACACCCGATAACAAATGGTTTGCACAGATAACAGTTTTCGGTAATGATACCGCTAACCCCAACAACGCCGATTTTTGCAACGGAATACGACAGATTTCCGATAACATCAGCGATTTGGAGTCCTATTCCATATCCACGGAAACCTACCAAGCTGAAAAAGAAAGAATGAGGGGATATTACAGTAACCCCATATCCAAAAAGGATTTCCCCGAACTCACACGGGAGGAACGTCAGGCGAAGCATATCGAGTGGGTCAAACAGCACTTGAATGACGATTGATTATAGACAGAAAAAGAGCCGCTGCAATCGCAACGGCTCTTAACCTTATACAATATTATTAAATTGTTTCAAATCGGCTCGATATAGAATAATTGAGGTCAAAGTGCGGTCAAAATCTATGCCGAACACTTGCGAATGGCTCTGTTATGCGGTTTGTTGAGGACTTTGGTTCACTCCCACTCAATAGTAGCCGGCGGCTTACTTGTAATATCATAGCAGATCCTATTGATATTCTTAACCTCATTTACAATTCTTACGCTTGCTTTTTCAAGCACGTCATAAGGGATCCTTGCAAAGTCGGCGGTCATAAAGTCGCTGGTTGTAACGCCTCTTAATGCGAGGGTGTAGTCGTAAGTTCTGTCGTCGCCCATAACGCCTACCGAGCGCATATTTGTAAGTACCGCAAAGTACTGGTTTATGCTGCGGTCTAAACCTGCGTTTGCGATCTCCTCACGGAAGATGTAGTCTGCGTCCTGGAGAGTTGCAAGCTTTTCACGGGTGATCTCACCGATTATTCTGATCGCAAGACCGGGACCGGGGAACGGCTGGCGCCATACGAGTACGTCTGACAGACCAAGCTCAGTACCGAGCTTTCTTACCTCGTCCTTGAATAAAAGACGGAGCGGTTCGATGATTTCCTTGAAGTCAACATAGTCGGGCAGACCGCCTACGTTGTGGTGTGACTTGATAACTGCGGCGTCGCCTGTGCCGCTTTCGATAACGTCGGGGTAAATTGTACCCTGTACCAGGAAGTCGACCTTGCCGATCTTCTTTGCTTCTTCCTCGAATACACGGATAAATTCTTCGCCGATGGTCTTTCTCTTTGTTTCGGGGTCGGATACACCCTCAAGCTTGCCGATGAAACGGTCTGCGGCGTTTACTCTGATGAAGTTTACATCCCAGTCCTTGAACGCCTGCTCAACCTCGTCGCCCTCGTTCTTTCTCATAAAGCCGTGATCAACGAATACGCAGGTGAGCTGGTTGCCGACTGCCTTTGAAAGCAGAGCACAGGCTACCGAGCTGTCAACACCGCCCGAAAGAGCGAGAAGTACCTTGCCGTCACCGACTTTTTCACGGATCTGCTTTATAGCTTCTTCCGCATAGTTCTTCATTGTCCAGTCGCCCTTGCAGTGACATACTTTATAAAGGAAGTTGCCGAGCATATCAAAGCCCTGCTCAGTGTGGTTTACTTCGGGGTGGAACTGTGTAGCGTAAAATCCCTTTTCAACGTTCTCGATTGCGGCATAGGGGCACTTGTCGCTGTGACCTACAGCCTTGAAGCCTTCGGGGAGAACCTCAATATAGTCGTTGTGGCTCATCCATACGACCGAGTTCTTCTTGAGTCCGTCAAATACGGCACAGTTTGTATCAAATTCGCACTCTGTTCTGCCGAACTCAGCGGCGGCATTCTCGTTAGCCTTGCCGATAGTTCCGCCGAGACCGTAAACCATGAACTGTGCGCCGTAGCAGATACCGAATATCGGTACTCCGAGTTCAAATATTTCCTTTGTCATTCTGGGCGAGTCGTCAAGATATACGCTTCTCGGACCGCCGGTGAAGATGATACCCTTAGGGTTCTTCGCCTTTATCTGCTCGATAGGTGTCTTGTATGAGATGACCTCGCAGTATATGTTATGCTCTCTGACTCTGCGGGCAATGAGCTGATTGTACTGACCGCCGAAGTCAATGACGAGTACGAGCTCGTGCTCGCTTGTTGAAAATTCCGCCATTTTTCAGTTTCCTTTCCTTCTTGTCTTTCCGACATCAGATGCGTCATCCGCACCGATTATGATATTCCATATTTCTTAAAGTATATCATATCCCGTCGGTTTTTGCAACTTATTTTTGAAAAAATAAAATCAGTAACTATTACGGATTATCTTGACAAATCCCTTTATATATGCTAAAATCATATTTAGAATAAGTGTGATAAAATTACGCATTATATTCTAAGAACTGCGGTTATACCGTAAACAGAAAGGAAGTAGTGACAATGAGCCATATAGAAGTAACAGCAGAAAACTTCAAGGAAGAGGTTTTACAGTCTGATAAGCCGGTTTTGGTGGATTTCTGGGCGCCCTGGTGCGGTCCGTGCAGAATGCTTGCTCCCGTGCTTGACGAACTCGGAGAAGAGCACCCGGAGATAAAGATCTGCAAGGTAAATACCGATGAGGACCGCGATCTTGCAATAAGCTTCGGTATAGATTCTATACCCTGCGTAATATCTTTTCAGGGCGGTAAACAGATAGACAAATCGGTAGGATTTGTCAGCAAGGAAAAGCTGCTCGCTTTACTTGACTAAAGCTTTAAAACAAGGCGGGGAGCAGTTTTGCGGTTACTTTACGCTAACTTGAAAATAGCGTAAAATTTCAGAAAAAAGCGTGATATTTCAATATAAATTTATCAAAAGGACTTGATTTTTTCCGAAATTGTGTTACAATATAAACAAGTCATATAACTCTATGACAAAAAAATATCACAAGGAGGATCATTCTGATGGCTTATAAAATTTCTGATGATTGCATCGCTTGCGGCGCTTGCGCTGCTCAGTGCCCCGTTGAGGCAATTTCTGAAGGTGACGGCAAGTACGTTATCGATGCTGACACATGTGTTAGCTGCGGTGCTTGCGCAGGTGTATGTCCCGTTGGCGCACCCGCTGAAGACTAATTAGTACATTAAAGACAGCCATGAGTTAATAGCTGAAATGCTCCCCTTTTGTTAGACAATGTGGTATAATAAAAAATATACCAAGAAAGAAGTCTAATGAAAGGGGGCATATTTATGCCTAAAGGACAGCCAAACAAAAGGTATACGCCTGAATTTAAGGTAAAAGTAGTAGAA
>JAGBHT010000041.1 GCA_017935365.1 Ruminiclostridium sp.
GATTTTTTAAGTGTTTCCGAAGAAGAATTCCAAAAAGTTATTCATTTAATTAATAGTCGTCCTCGTAAATGTCTTGGTTATCTTTCTCCTCTCGAATTTTTGTCTAAAAAGTGTTGCACTTGACTTGACAATCTACCCTGCCGCCCTCACCCCGCTTGGGGCTACGCCCCAAACCCCATTTTAAAAAATTATATAGGTTTATCGACAGACTGAAGCCTTGCGGAAACAGTCCGCAAGGCTTGAAATATACTGATGTATTATCGGCTTACTTTTCATATCCGAGCAATTTTCTCGTTCCTGCTTTTTCAAGGGCAACAGTAAGAAGTACACCTACTATAAGTCCAACGGCACCCTGGATCGCATTGCCGAAAATACTTGACGCCGCCGCGATCGGATCGCCGTAAAGGATAACGGCATAGAGGTAGTAGCCTGCCACCATGATGATCTCTGCCACAATACCGCCGATTATCTTACCTACAAGCGACTTCATATAGGAGCTGTTCATAAAGCCCTTTGCTATGTAGAATGCCGCTACCGCCATAAGCGCTTTTATTATAAGCGTTGCAGGTGCATAATAAGCGTAACCTGTCAGTAAGTCAGCCATTGCAGAGCCGATACCTGCCGCCGCAATGCCCCAGGGTGAGCCGAGTATCCACGCGGACGTAAGTACAAGTACGTCGCCGAGATTGACATAGCCCTTTGTAAGCGGCATAGGTATCTGTACTACCATTGTCGCAACACAGGTCAGCGCGGCAAGAACCGCCGCTGTTACAATAAGTCTGAGATTTTTTGTCTTTACCATTTTCTTCGTCTTCTTTCTTTTGTTTTAGGCTTATTTGCCTTTTTTCATATCATTGGCGGAGTAAACTACTTCCGCATAGATAGCCGCAATAATTCTGTAAAGCTCGACAGGGATCGCCTCGCCGCTGTTAAGCATTACAAGCAGTGCCGCCGTGCTGTCGTCACGGTAAACGGGAACGCCGTTCTCATCGGCAATATTTATTATCTTCTTCGCAAGCTCGCCAAGACCTGACGCTACCACAACCGGAGCATAGTTTAAGTCGGGGTTGTATTTCAGCGCCGCAGCAGCCTGTTTTCCTAAATTACGCCTGGACATTAAGACCTTTCCTCCTGTCTATGATCTTCGGGAAAACCTCGGTAAGCACATGAGGTTTTCTCAGCACCGCAGTTTCAAATTTTGCGGGCTTATAGCCGATGTTTCTTATTATTATATCGATCTTATCGGACAGTTTTTTTACCTTGAAGCCAAATTTTTCGGGGTATAAAAGCGAAAGATTGATGTTTTCGCCGAGTGCGTACATATCGACTTCAAAACGTCCTATAGATTCAACGTCAAATGTCAGGAACAGATGATAGTTCTTCTGACCGACGGGTGTATTGTTGGGGTTATTCTCATCATTGTCGACCCACAGTTCGCCGAACGCCTTTGTATTCTCGATCTGCAAAGGCAGAATATAGTGGGCTAGCGGAGTGAACACACCGGGAGCATTGAGCAGACTTTGTAAAAGATTCGACGCGTTGAAGTCATCAAGCGACTGTATCGCCTCGTGGTTTATATTCTTTCCGATGAAGTCCGTAAGTTTATCGAGCGTTGACGGCGCTGACGGAATGTTGCTTGCAGCGGGAAGTTCCTTGCGCTGAGCCATTTCGTTCACTATATTCGTGAAGAACTCAAATATTGTATCACGCTGGGGGATATCCGGCATTTCGCGGAGAATATCATTAAGATAATCGACAAGCGTCGTCATATCCTTGAGTCCCTGAAAATCACGGTGCACTACAGGAATCACCTGACGGCTGTCGGTGCCTGTGAGCATAGTCATTACTATATTTTTAAGTGTTTGTAATCCCGATTGTTTTCCTTCTTCAAACGGAGTTGTCAGAAATTCCAGTTTATCCCTTGACATATCCAGTTCAGAAAGATACTTTTCATCTGATAAATGTGACTTTATGAACAAAGACAAGGATAATTTTTCATCTTTATTGTCAAAAATGCTTAAATAGTCTTGATTTTCGGACTGATTTAGTGTATTATTATAGTTATCAGAGGTGTCCGACATCTCGCTGAGCTGTTTATTGCTGAACATCTTTTTAATAAGATTTCCAAATGCGACCGACAGCTCACGGCGCATATCGTCAGACGGAATATATGCCAGAAGATTTGCAAAACTTTCCTTGAGCATACCGTTATTTGTATTGTAACGGGAAAGGTTATGTACGATAAGCGGAATGAACGTCTGCGTTCTTTCATCATTTAAAAGGCTTGCGGAAACGTCCTTCAGAAGTGCAAGGGTTTCACCTTTGAGCGGCTCGAACATATCAGCCGCACTACTGCTCTTCCACTGTGACGAAAGGCTTGCAAGCTTACGGGAAAGCGATTCGTTGGGCGAAAAATATTCGGACAGGAATTTAAGATTGGCGCCAAGCGCATTCAGTATCTCCTGCTTGTTGGACGAATAATTGAGCGCTTTCAGAAGCTGACCGATACTTTCTTTAAGCTCGGGACTGGTGGTAGTCTTAAGAATACCGTGGAGCAGTTTATAAAACTCATCACCGCTGAACATTGTGTTCTGCTTTTCCTGGTTCTGAATCTCACGCACCAGCTTTTCGGGAGCAAGATAAAAGCTTTGAATAAGCTCATTCATATCGTCGTAAAGCTCGGTGTAACCGTTGATCATAGTCTGCTCAAGCAGATCTGAGCTTAACAGGTTCTTGAGCGTTTCGACCGCCATTGTGGGGTCTTTTATCTGAACGGTAAGCGGAGCAAGGTTCTTTCTGCCCATCATCATTGCGGCGGCAGAATCGTTATCCTGTGCGGTAGACGTCTTGATAGGCTGAGCAAGCTCGACCATATCAAACGGTTCTATATTGCCGTCATACTGGCGGTTTGTGAATGAATAGCTCTTGTTATTAGAAACGGGAGCTGTAATCTGCGGAATGTTGGGCATATATATTTCCTTTCAGATGCACTTTATGCGACTGCATCACACTTGCTTGACATTAAGTTTAGCACATTTTTTTTAATTTATCAATATCAATCTAACGATTGTAAAATAAAAAATCAGGGAAAGGCGGTTTTGTATATGGCAAAGGTTGAACCCGGCATGGAATCCATGCTCGAAATGTACATATTTGAAACCAATACATTACTTGAACAGCTCGATGAAATTCTTCTCAGAACAGAGGACGCAAACGTGTTCTCACAGGAGGATATCAACGAGATATTCAGAATCATGCACACGATCAAGGGCTCGTCGGCTATGATGGGCTTTGAGAATCTCCAGCACCTTGCACACAAGGGCGAGGATATGTTCTTTGTAATAAGGGAAAAGCCCGAAATCGCAAAGGACGCTCATTTTGTATATGAGTTGATATTTGAAGTATCCGATCTTTACAAGGCAGAGATCGAATATATCCAGAATTCGGGCGATGACGATTATACGCCTACAGACTTCTCAGACACTTTCAAGAAGCTTGAAGAAGCAACAGAAAAGCTCAAAGCTATGGAAAACGGCACTGCGCCTGCGGCAGAAGGCGCCGTTCAGCCTGCCGCTTCTGCCGCTCCCGCAGGAAATAACGTTGAGGGTAGCATGACCGTCCGCGTATTCTTTGAGGACGGTTGTAAGATGGAAAACCTGCGTGCGTTCCTGCTCCTTACAAAGATAAAGGAAGAGGCTGAGGTCATCAGCTGTACTCCTCCCGATGTCGAATCAAATGCAGACACCGCAAAGGATATCGTTGAAAACGGCTTCCTTGTTACTTTCAAGGGCTTTGACGGTAACAACGACTCCGTACTCAAGACTATCGAAGGTGCAGTAAACGTTGAATCATACGAAGTTATTGATACTCCCGCGGCTCCTGCCGCTGAACCTGCACCGGTTTCCGCTCCCTCACCTGTTCAGGCTGCTCCTGCACCTGCAACACCTGCCGCACCTGCTACTCCTGCAAAAGCGGAAGAAAAGGCACCTGCCGCACCTGCGGCGCCTGCTCCCGCAAAGTCTGCCGCAAAGAGTGCGGTCACAAAGGCACAGGAAGATATCAAGAAAGCAAGTGGCGGTCAGAAGCAGAGCCTTATCAGCGTAAACCTTTCAAAGCTCGATACACTTCACGATATTGTCGGTGAGATCATCACCACAGAATCAATGGTTATCGCAAACCCCGACCTTGAGGGACTTGAACTCGAAAGCTTCTCAAAGGCGGCAAGACAGCTCAGAAAGCTCACAGACGAACTTCAGGACACTGTTATGTCTATCAGAATGGTACCGCTTGCAGGCGTATTCCAGAAGATGGGCAGAATTGTCCGTGATATGAAGATAAAGCTTAACAAAGAAGCTGAGCTTGTACTTGAAGGTGAAACGACCGAGGTCGATAAGAGCATAGTTGATAACCTCAACGATCCTCTTATGCACCTTGTAAGAAACTGCATGGATCACGGTATCGAGGACGATGTAAATGTCCGTATTGCAGAGGGTAAGCCCGAAAAGGGTACTGTAAAGCTTTCTGCAAAGCATTCCGCAGGCGAAGTCATAATCACCGTATCCGATGACGGTGCAGGTATTAACTGCGAAAAGGTAATGGAAAAGGCAAGAAAGAACGGTCTTCTCACAAAACCCGAAAGCGAATACACCACCAAGGAAATCCAGAATATGATCCTTCTGCCAGGTTTCTCGACCAACGATACGGTTACCGAGTACAGCGGCAGAGGCGTTGGTATGGACGTTGTACGCAGTAATATCGAACAGTGCGGCGGTACACTTACCGTTGAAAGCGAAGAGGGCAAGGGTTCAAGCTTTATAATCAGAATACCGCTCACACTCGCTATAGTTGAGGGTATGAAGCTCAAAGTCGGTTCTACAATATTCACAGTGCCGATCTCATCTATCAAGGAAAGCCTTATGGTTGCAAACAACCAGCTTCTGCATGATACAAAGCAGGGCGAGATGATAATGATAAGAGGCGTATGCTATCCTATCCTCCGTCTGCACGAAAAATTCAATATGCCGACAGAAGTAACGAACCTTGAAGACGGTATTCTTCTGCTGGTCGATGTCGGCGGAAAGAATGTCTGCCTGTTTGCGGATAAGCTGATTGGTGAACAGCCTGTAGTTGTAAAACCGTTCCCGAAGTATCTCAGCCAGTACAATATAAAGGCAGAGGGTCTTTCAGGCTGTACGGTAATGGGCGATGGCACAATATCGCTTATAATCGATGTCAACAATCTTATCAGCTAAGGAAACGGAGGCTTTACTTTGTCAGAGAATTATAATGATAAATTACAGGAACTTCTGAATACTCAGAAAGCTATGGAGGACGCAATGAAAGATCCTCAGAATACGGTGATCACGAAAGTTCTGACTTTCTACATAGACGATCAGGTATACGGTATCGAGATACCCGATGTAATTGAAATAATCGAAGTACCGCCGATAACGGCAGTACCGGGCGTACCGTCTTATATAAAGGGCATTATAAATGTCCGCAGTAAGATAGTACCCGTTGTCAACATAAGAAGCAGATTCGGCAAGGAAGAAATACCTTTCAACGACCGTACATGCATAATAATCGTTTCGACAGGCGATGTTTCTGTCGGACTTATCGTTGACAGCGTTGCGGACGTTATCCCCGTAACGGAACAGCATATATCAAAAACTCCCGAACTTACGGGTGTAAACTCAAATAAATTCATAAAGTCGATACTCGAAATGAATGACGGCATAAAGCTCGTTCTTGACGTTTCAAAGCTCATCGACGAACACGCAAGCGAAGAAAACAAGTAAAGGCAGGTGAGCCGTAATGCTTAAAATAACCGACAGTGAATTCAACCGTCTTGTAACTTTTATGAGAGAGCGCTACGGCATAAACCTTTCTCACAAGCGCACGCTTATCGAGGGCAGGCTCAGCAATATGCTGTATGAGCGCGGCTTTAAGAATTACGATGAGTATCTTGACTGCTGTATGAACGACCAAAGCGGTAAAGAGCTTGACGGACTGCTTATAAAGCTGACTACGAACCACACATATTTTATGCGCGAGCCTGAACACTTCACATATCTTACCGATACTGTCCTGCCTTTTATAAAGCAGGAAAACGCAAAGACAAAAACGATGAGGATATGGAGCGCAGGCTGTTCGAGCGGTGAAGAAGCATATACGACCGCTATGCACATAAGCGAATTTCTCGGCAAGGAAAAAGCCTCGTGGGACACAAGAATACTTGCTACTGATATTTCGCTGAAAACACTTGCAGGCGCTCAGAACGGCGTTTATCTTGAAAGCGGACTTACGGATCTGCCGCAGGGCTGGCTTGACAAATACTTTGACAGGATAGACGGTGAGAAATGCAAGGTAAAACCCGAACTGCGCCGTGAAGTTATCTTCCGCACATTCAATCTTATGGAGCCTATTCCTTTTAAAAAAGCTCCGTTTGATCTGATATTCTGCCGGAATGTTATGATATATTTTGAAATGGAAACCAAGCTTGCATTGGTGAAACGTTTTTATGATGTATTAAGACCGGGCGGATATCTGTTCATTGGTCATGCCGAAAGCATACCGAGAGATACTACGAATTATGAATACATAAAACCTGCAATTTACCGCAAGCCGCTTAAATAACGGCTATGTGTAAAACAGCGGTATTACACCGCAAACGGAGGTGAGGTATTGCCTCTTCACATACTTATAACAGGAACCAGCACGGCAATAAGCCAGGTGACTAAGTCGATACTGGACCGCAGTATGAAAGACTGCACCACTGAAATTGCCGATTACAGAAAACTTTCTCTTTCGGCAAAGCAGGCTTACGGTGACTGTGCTGTAATAAATGATCTAATGGCTGATGTGTATTTTCGTCTGCCGTCCGCGCTGAACGGAATACCCACCATACTTATAACGAACAATGAAAGAATACTGAAAGACCCGAAACGTTTCGGGCTTTTTAGTGCACTGAAAAATGCAAGCGGCGGCGCTATGGGGCTGGCGGCTTTTGAAAAAGAACTGCACTCAATGATAGACAATGCCGTATCGGTGCAACATCCGCATTCCGCGCAGGAAAAGCCACACTTTGAAAAAATCATGCAATCCCCTGACGGCAGTGACCCCAACAAGCTTTTTCCAAAAAAAGCAGTTCACAACAATGTCAATAACGTTATGCACAATGTCTGTCATAACGGCAGACCGGAACTTATCGCTATCGGGGCAAGCACTGGCGGTACAGACGCAATAATAGAGGTCGTACAGGAATTACCTGCCGATACTCCGCCGGTCGTTATAGTACAGCATATGCCGGTCGGGTTTACCAAAATGTATGCCGACAGGCTCGACAGGATATGTAAAATGAATGCAAAGGAAGCCGAAGACGGCGACAGGCTGAAACAGGGTCTTATCATACTTGGACACGGTTCGGAACAGCTTGAAGTGCATAAGGATACTCTCGGCTATTATGTAACTTCAAAACCCGGAGAAAAAGTATCAGGACACTGCCCTTCTGTTGACGTTTTATTCAGCTCGGTAGCAAAAGCCGCCGGTAAAGGCGCAATAGGAGTAATACTCACGGGAATGGGTCGCGACGGTGCGACCGGTCTCGGAGAAATGAAAAACAGCGGCGCATATACGATAGGTCAGGATAAAGAATCCTGCGTTGTGTACGGTATGCCGTGCGTAGCTTATGAAGAAGGCGCAGTCATAAAACAAGCCCCGCTTTCCGAAATAAAAAATATAATAATCGGAATGCTGTAATTCCGATATTAAGGAGAAAAAATGTCAACAGCAAAAAAATCTTTCACGGCAATTGTTACTGTGATCTTCGTTCTGGCAACAGCTATCCTCGCTGTATGTATCGCACCTTCGGCGTCTGCCGCAACAACAATTACGGGCAAAACAGCAAAGCAGATCACCGCAGAAATGGGTACAGGCTGGAACTTAGGCAACACGCTTGACGCAACAGGCGGCTGGGGTGTAAACAGCGAAACATCATGGGGCAACCCGAAAACAACTAAGGCAATGATCGACGCTGTAAAGAAGCAGGGATTCAGGACAGTCAGATTACCCGTATCGTGGGGCAACCACACAAGCGGCACTAACTACACGATAGACTCTGCGTGGCTCAAAAGAGTAAAAGAAGTCGTTGATTACTGCATAAGCAACGATATGTATGTTATCCTCAACATACATCACGATACATCGACACAGTACTACTACCCTTCATCAACATACAAGACACAGTCGGTGAAGTTCGTAAAGTCAATATGGACGCAGGTTGCAAAGTACTTTAAGGACTATGACCAGCATCTTGTATTTGAAACTCTCAACGAACCAAGACTTGTCGGTGCAGGCAAAGATGAATGGTGGTTTCCGGTAAATAACCCGAACAGTGCTGTTCTTGATTCTATAAAAGTAATAAACACGCTCAACCAGACAGCCGTTGACGCTATACGCTCCGCAGGCGGAAAGAACAGCGACAGATGTATTATGGTACCGGGCTACTGCGCATCAATAGACGGTTGCACAACATCTGCTTTCAAGCTCCCGACAGATAAGACGTCAAACCGTCTTATAGTATCTGTACACGCATATACGCCTTATAACTTTGCGCTTAACGGCAGTGGTACAAGTACATTTTCAGATAATTTAAAGAGCGAAGTTGATTATCTGTTCAACACGATAAAATCCAAATTGCTTGACAAGGGTGTCCCTGTAGTAATAGGCGAAACAAGCGCATCCAACAAGAACGGTAACTCTGCTGAGCGAGTAAAATGGGCTAAGTATTATTTCGGCAAAGCAAAGACCTACGGCGTTCCTTGTGTACTCTGGGACAATAACGTTTATAACGGCAATGACAAGGGCGAATGCCACGGTCATCTCAACAGAAAAACACTCGGCTGGTATGACAAGAACTTTGTAGACGCAGTTATCCATCCCTCCGGATCGTTGTCAGCAGTAAACGGATTCAAGGTAAAGGGACAGTCTTCAACATCTGTGACACTGCAGTGGAACAAAAACACAGCAGCCGGCGGTTATATAATCGAACAGCAGATAAACAATACATGGAAGAAGATAGCTGACATCAAAAATAATACAACGACCACTTATACAGTTAAGGGTCTTAAAGCAGGAACAGCAAACTACAAATTCCGTATGAAAGCATACAAAGGCACTGCAACAAGCAGTTACACCTCAGCGGTTTCTACTAATACAAACCCTTACGGTGTAGGCGGTTTTAAGGTAAAAAGCCAGTCCTCGACCGCTATAACGCTTACTTGGAACAAGGGCACAACCGCATCGGGTTATGTAATTGAAAGATATGACGGCAGCAAGTGGGTACACGTTGCAAGAATTAACAGCGCCTCAACTACAAGCTACACTGTACGTTCGCTCAAAGCGGGAACAAGCTATCAGTTCAAGATAAGAGCGTTCAAATCATATTCCGACAAGAATCAGTATGGTACATGGAGCACTCCGCTTAAAGCCAATACCAACCCTTACGGTGTAGGCGGCTTCAATGTAAAGTCAACCAATAAAACTTCTGTTACACTCGGCTGGAACAAGGGTACATCGGCTTCGGGCTATGTAATTGAAAGATATTACGGTAGTAAATGGGTACACGTTGCAAGAATAAACAAAGCCTCGACTACAAGTTATACTGTACGTTCGCTCAAAGCGGGAACTAAATATCAGTTCAGAATAAGAGCTTTCAAATCTTATCCCGAAAAAAATCAGTACGGTACATGGAGTAAAACGCTCACAGCGACTACAAAGAAGTAAACACAAAACCACCTCCGAGTTTTCGGGGGTGGTGATTTTATATACAGAAATAACCCTTGCAAAGTGCAAGGGTCAGTTCATTTTCTAAGCAACTTCTTATAAATAAATCCTGTAACACAACCGGGAATAATAAACAACGCTATCTGGCTGGCGCAGGGGATAAGAAAATCCATAAAGCTTGAAAAGCCCATCTTTCTTATCTTTTTCCGTACTGCAATAAAGCTCTTTGTATTACGCCAGTTACGTCTGCGGTTTAAATTTCCGGATGTTACCCTGTAACGTACAAGCACTTCCGGAATATTAGCCGCTACAGCCCCGCCTATCAGCATACGCACCATAAAATCGTAATCTTCGCAACGCTCAAGCTCTTCACTGTATCCGCCTATCGACAACGCAAGCGACTTTTTATATACAAGCGTCTGATTGTTGAAAGGCGCACGGCGTTTAGCGAATTTTCTTATTTTGTCATTCTCCACGGGAGGTTTTCTTATTGCAATATCCTCACCTGTATCGCTGTCAAATTCCTGAATAAAACTGCCCAGTATAGAAACCTCGGGGTGATCTGCAAGATAAGTCATCTGCTTTACAGCCCTGTCCTCAAGGCAGATATCATCCGAGTCCATCTTCATTATATATTCATTTTTGCAAAGTGCAAGTCCTGTGTTCGCGCATTTTGCCGTGCCGCCGTGACTTTCAAGGCGGTGAACCTTCAGCCTGCCGGAAAACTTTTCATCGTATTCAGCTATTACTTTATCAAGAGCTTCATTCAGTGCGCCGTCACAGACAAGTACGATCTCATCTGCAGGATAGGTCTGGATATAAAGGCTCTCAAGGCTCTGTGCAAAAAATTCCGCGTTTTCACCGCTGTATACAGACATAAGGACGCTGTACGGCTGTAATTCTGTTTTTTCTTCCATACAAATGCCTCCTTGAATTCTTTCTGTAAGGTGTAATCGCTCACAATGATTTTATCATACGGTAAAGTAAAAGTCAATTGTTAACCGTATTTTTTATCAGGTTTTCTCCGTATTGTCATATTATCAATCAAAATATAGCGCATTACGGTAATTTATCTGACCTGTAAACGGGTCATATATTATGCCCTCGCATTTTTTCGTGCTTATGAAATATTCGGTAACGTATGCCACCGGTATGAAACGTCCGTCTGTTATAAGCTGTTTTTCAGCCTTTACGCAAAGCTCATATTCTTCTTTTGAATCATTTGCCGCAGTTGCCTGCTGAATCAGATCTGAATATGTATCGTCCATCACACTGTACTTGTAACCGCCGGCGGTAAACATACTCAGATAAGCCTCCGGGCGGTTATATTCGCCGTTTATTCTTGTAAGCGCAAGCGTGTAATCTCCGCTTGAGATCTTCTCTTCATATTCGCTCTCACTCACATATGAGATACTGCAATAGAAACCGAGCTTTGCCTGCCATTGCTGCAAAAGCCCGCCAAGCGATTCGCCTATCTCCTCGTCACGGTTCTGTACGGCAAGAATGTTTACACTGTGAAGGTCAGCCTTATCAATGTTTTCGCAGGCGCTCTGATATGAAGAATAAGCCTTGACTTCATCGGGCTTTACTGTAGTCCTGCTTCCTGCCGTATCGCGATAACTGCCAAGCGAATTTTTAACCGATGGCGCTACGATTCCGTCAGCCACCGAATAGCCGAACGGAAGGCTGAGAGACGACTTATCCGACGCAAAAAGTAACGCATATCTCAGCTTATCACTCTTGAAAATTGATTTTTCGGTATTCATCATAATTCCGTACACAGCTGTCGAATACTCGTCATAAATATAGTCGCTTTCGAGATAATCCTTTGCTGTGCTTCCGGAAAGAACTATACTCTGTGAAGTACCGTCAGTAAAATCGGTCATATGATTATCTTCTACAAAGAAGTTAAGACCGAGCGGCGTTACCTCGTCATGTTTATCGTACTTGTCACTGTAGCGCAGTACCATATTATTGTTGTTTTTGCTCCACGCGTCATAGTACCATGTCTTTACATAAAAAGGACCGTTTGACGGGGTTCTCTCTGCGTCAAGCCCGTACTTTCCCTGTGCCGCCGTGAAGTATTCCTTGTTGCACGGCATTGCCGCAGGCATTGTAAGCAGCAATTCAAATGACGGTTCGGTGTATTCGAGCTCTATTGTAAGTCCGAACTTTCCGTCTGACTTTACTCCGAGCTGTGAAACGTCAGTGATCTCGCCGCTGTTTATCTTCTGCGCGTTCTTTATGCAGAAATATTCAGACGCTTTAGGCGCTCTGGTTTCGGGCATAAAAAGGCGCTGGAAACCGAAAACGAAATCATCTGCTGTCACCTGCTTATCAAAACCGTTTACATCTGTCCAATATCTGTCCTGCTTTAATTTAAAAGTGTATGTAAGTCCGTCGTCGGACACTGTATAGCTTTCAGCCATAGCCTTTTCCGCATTGCCGTCAGTACCTGTCCTGAACAAGCCCTCAAACACACAGCCTATTATAAGGTATGATTCCCTGTCGGACGCATACTGCGGGTCAAGGCTTCCCGGATTTGAGGATATATCATATCCGAAAACATATCCCTTTCCGTCGTCCTCTTTGCACGATGTCATCATCAGGCAACTTATACACAGCAGAAACACGGTGACACACGCTGTCGTCAGTCTTTTCTTCTTCATCAAAGCTCCTTAATTACAACACTGCCTGTTTCAAGCGATTTTCGGCAATCGATTATTCTCTGATTTTTACTTCCTTTGAAATGCAGTTCAAGGCTTCTTTCGGCAAGGATAAATCTGCCGTCAACAAGTATATCGACAACCGAAAGCAGATTTTTTACGTCTTCGTCCGTTTTTGATTTTTCAACAAGCTGTTCAAAGGTATAACCTGTGTACGACATTATATCAAGCTTTGTGTTCTCTTTTATCTTCTTTGCAAGGTCATACAATGGCGCCGGCTGACAGAACGGTTCTCCGCCCGAAAAAGTAACACCTTTGAGTAGAGGGTTATCAACAATATGCTTATATATCTTATCCGTGTCGGCAAGTCTGCCGCCGTTGAAATCGTGCGTTTCGGGGTTGTGACAGCCCTCGCAATGATGAGGACAGCCCTGTGTAAATATAGTATATCTTATTCCCGGTCCGTCGACAATAGATTCGCTGACCGTGCCTGCTATTCTGATTAGCATTATATCACTTTCCTTTTTACATTATCCTATTTATTATAGCCTTATTCGGGCGAAAAAGCAATAGATTGTAAACGTTTCGCAAATTTTTCACATAAAAAACAGGCGGTTGTTTCCGCCTGCTTATATTTACTATACTGAATTTACGCCGACTCTCCGCTTTCCTGCTTCTCTCTGCACTCACTGCAAACGCCCTTTATACTTATCTCATACTCGGTAACGTCAAAATCATACTTGGTGCGTATCTTGTCGTTAAGGCACATCATTTCGCCGAGTTCAACGTCAAATACCTTTTCACAGCAACTGCATATCATATGAAAATGCGGGTCGGTTCTGCCGTCAAAACGCACGCTTCCGTAAGAACTGCATATCTTTTTTAATATGCCGTGGTCGGCAAGCTGATTTAAATTGCGATAAACTGTACCGAGGCTTATTTTCGGGTAACTGCGTCTTGCAATATCATACACCTGCTCTGCTGTCGGGTGGATAGGGTTTGACACAACGATATTCAGTATACAGTTTCTCTGTTGTGAATAGTTCATTCTGCTCCTCCTATCAGGTATAACTCTCGTTATCCGTCACCCAGTGGCGAACTCTGAGCGGTATATCAAGTCCTTCGGCAAGCTCCTTGCACTGTTCGATCTGTTCGGGTGATATAACGTCAACTACAGTGAACATTACCTCGGGAACGATAGTCTTGACCGTCTTTGCGAAATTCAGCATTGAATTGAATGACGGCAGACCGAATTTAGGACGTGTGACCTCAAGATAACTCTCAGGGTCGGGAGCGTTAAGGCTGATAGAAATACAGTCGATTATATATCTCATCTTATAGGAATCGAAAGCGGGATTGATAAAATCAACAAGTCCGTTTGTGTTGATACGGATCTTCATATCGGTGTTCTGTTTTACATACTTTGCGACCTCAAGTAGAACGTCCGCTCTTTCCATAGGTTCGCCGTAACCGCAGAACACAAGCTCGTGAAGTCCTGTCTTGTCAAAATCGTCAAAAGCCTTGATGATCTCTTCATAGCTCGGCTCGTGCTCAAGCCACAGGCTGTCGTTATCCGCAACGCTGTCGCCGTTTTTTCTTATGCAGAAAACGCAGGAACACGGACATCTGTTTGTTATATTAGCATAAAGCTTACCCTCAAATTCATAGAATATTGTCATATTACACCTCCGTGGATAAACTGATAATCTTTCTCACATTAGTATAACATAACAGAAAAAATTAGTCAAGGGGAGAAAAGCGGTAAGGTGGGAGAAAATGTGGGATTTTAAAAAATAGTGGCGGTGAGTGCTGAATTTACGGGGTTGATGAAATGGCAAGCTCGGTGCGGCGAAAAGGCGAGTATGTGGGCATAAACAAATTGGTAGTGCGAATAAAATACAATCCCCACCGTCTTGCAGACAGAAAAGTTTCGGATATGCTGACGTTGATAATATCGCATAGTAAAGAGAAATTTTTAAGTTTTCGGCTTGTCTGCAATCCACCTCCCCTTTCTAAGAGGAGGCAAGAAATGGGATAATGCTTAGCAATGGTTAGTGCAGAACTGGCGAGGGCTGATGAAACGGCAAAATAGTTGCGGTAAAATGACGAGTATGGTCGGATTATGACAAGATATTATCACATTTTGTCGTAAATCTCCGTGAATCTTATTGTTGTAAGTGAAAGCGGGAAATATACCTTTGAATTTCTGCTTTCTTTGATCTGAGCCAGTGCTGTTCTGCACCTCGGACGCAAATTTTCATCGGTATCGCCGAGCTTTTCAATATAAGGAGCGGCGCCCTCGGACAAGGCTGACAGGCTGTAAGTATCGATCTGCTGTGTATTGCCGCTGAGATAGCTTTCAACATTGTACTGAGCTATTCTCGCATCGGGGTCGCTGAAACACAGTACACCGAGCATTACGGTAAAGGACATAAAAAGCGTTGCTACCGTTTTCATACCGGGGAATATCTCGTGCAATATCAGTACAAGGAAAACTATGCCGAGCAGTATCATAAACCACGATGTGTAAAATCTAAGCCCCGTAAGCCCATACTCACCGATATACATTATCATCTTCGACATTGCACTGCATATCAGAAGTATTGTGGTGATACCGAATACAGCCGAATATATTCTTACGGCAACAGGTTTTCTGCCGCTTTCGTTTCTCTTTGCAAGTACGCCTGCAATGAATATCACGAAAAGATTGAGAACTGCCACTCCGCACAGTTCAAAGAAGCCCTGACGGGCATATTCGCTGTAGCTGTAACCATCGGGAAGTATACCGCCGAATGCGCTGAGATAATACGGCATCTGGCAAGCAAAGAACAGAAGATATATCACTATAAGCGGCGTCAGCGCCGAGCATATTGCGGCGGCAGGGACGATTGCCGCTTTGCCCGGTTCGCCTGTCATTCTGCGTTTTCTGCCCTTTGCACCGCTCATTATCCCAAACAGCATAAACGAAAAAGGTATGCTGACCGCAAGAATTATAATATTGCTGAAAAAGTTATCGAAAAATCCGCCTGTAATACCTGAAATCATTCTGCCGAAATTATCATCGGCATTTGACAGAGCCGCACCTGCTATCAATGTTGCAGGAATCGAGCAGATAAGCCCGAGCACGATATAAAGCGCTGTTTTGCTTCTTTTGCCATTTCCCGATTTTGCAAATGGTACTGCAATGCTTTTTGGTGCTGATGTAAAATTCATAAAGGGTACGGCAAATACTGCCTCGCATATTTCCCTTAAGAATCCGTCTGAAAACAGCGGTTTTGAGGTTATAAAGCTGTAAGCAAAGTAACAAAGCAGTATTGCGGCATATACCCACGACAAAAATCGTACAAGCCCTGTCGATGAAAACACAGGAACGGCACAGAACAGTATAACACAGCCGAAAATCGCCCATTGTGAAGCGGTCGGCTTTTTGCCGATATATACTATTGCCGTGACTGCAAGCGTTGCCACTATAACATGATACCAGCCAGACGCTATGACCTCTGCAAACGGGAATATTTCACCTTCAGTAAAGAACAGTTTCAGTGTTATAAAGCCGATTATAACTGTTATTACAGCGAATATGAAGTCACGGATGCCGTATACTTTCTTCGCTTCGGGCGGACCTTGCAGCTGCCTTTGAGACTGTACGAACTGCCCGTCTGCTCTGCCGTATACATTCACCGGCGGAACGTTACCGCACTGCTCGGCGTTTTCTGCAAAATTATAGTATTCATTCATCTTCTCCACCGCCTTTATAGTACAGAATATCTCCCGGCTGACACTGCAGCACCTCGCATATCTTTTCAAGCGTTGAAAATCTTATTGCCTTTGCCTTGCCCGTTTTCAGCACCGACAGATTTGCAGGCGTTATGCCTATTGCGGCGGCAAGCTCGTTGGATGAGATTTTCCGCTTTGCCATCATTACATCAAGATTTATTTCAATTGCCATATAAGTACCTCACAAGTCAGCTTACATATCAGATAGTAAAGTCGTTTTCTTCTTTTATCTCAATCGCCTGTTCAAACACATTCTTTATGACGCGCAGTATCAGTCCGAAAAACGCCGCCGCTATTACGACAAGCCATGCAAACGGTCTTAAAATGCTGAAATAGATAAATATCACGCTTACGGCAAAGCAACAATATGATATAAGCCGCAATATTTTCACGTTGCCGGGTACAAACACCTTGTCGCGTCTGATATTTGACAACAGACGGTCAAGCGCTATAACTATCACAAGCGCTACCGCCGCCGCAAGATAAAGAGTAATTATCATAGGCATATATACAGAGCTTCCTGTCAGTGCGATTATGCCGTTATCATAGACGCGCACAATCAGAGGTGCAAATATACAGCAGACTATTATCAGAACGAATACCGCCTTTACAAGTATTGAGGTTATCATTACGGAATAATTTTGTTTTTTCATAATACCGCCCTTTCTTATGCGTTTAACGTTTTTGTTGACTGTATTTTACCACAACGTTTTTCGTTTGTCAATAGATTTTTATTGTTTTTCGATAAAAATCTATTGTTTATCAAAAAAAGCAGGTGCAAATCACCTGCCTCAGTTTGTTGAAAAAGTCTATTTTTAATAAAACAGCGTAAATTCTCAATCCCTATCCCCAAACCCCTTTCCCCGGGAAAGGGGCTATATTACTGGGGCTACCGCCCCTAGTCCCTGTCGGGGGCTTTGCCCCTGCGACCCCATTTTTTTATAACGCAGAGGTTTTTCGACAGTCTGAAGCAGGTGCAAAGCACCTGCCTGTAATTAACTTTAACAAAATATCAGTCACTGTTCTCCGCTTTGGTATCCATCTTCAGCGTCAGTATTCCTGTATAGACATCATCTTTTTCTATTGTTGTAAAGTTGCCGGAATATATTCCTGCAATATCATGCTGGATCTGTTGACCGTATCCGTGCAGAGAAGAATTATCATCTCTCGGTACTTCGACCCCGGATATATTATTCTTGACGGTAATATAGACATTTGTTCTGTCGTTGACGGCTTTTACCGTTATTACCTTCTTGTCTTTATGTTCATCATCAAAACCTATTTCTGCCCTTATAGCATTATCAAGAAGATTTGCGAACACACTACAAAGATGATTCTGAGTTATATTGTGGGTATCCTCAAGTGATATATGTGTGTCCAGTGTAATGCCGTACTTTTCAGCTTCGGACTTTTTCTCGGTAATTACGGCATTTATTATGGGTATACTGCAATATTCATACTCTTTTGTTGCTCTTATACTGCTCTCCAGTTCACTGAGCAGTTCGTCAGCCTGTTCGGTATGTCCGAGTTTAACAAGGCTTCTTATCGCCGCAAGCTGATTGTTTATATCGTGACGTATCTTTGCAACTTCATAGCGTTTTTCTTCGATCTCCCTGAAGTGCTGTTCTTCCAGCTCACGGGCATATTTCAGTGAGCTGAGCTCCTGTTCAATCAAAGCCTTCTTTTCGATATCCGATATAAAATACATATATATCACATCGGCTATCACGAATGTAAGAAAGGCAATTGTCAGCATAATAGCGGAATTACTGCGCAAAACCGGGTGCTGAGCCGCATCTTTGTTTCCTGCGTGGTCGGCAACTATACCTATCATTGCAAAAATCTGCGCTAACGGGAAAAGTATCAGTGTAGGGTTAAGTTTTGCGGAAACTGTACGGTTGACCACCTTGTTCCAGAAAGAAGAATACAGATATTTTATCGGAATACACATAACCGTGAAAATAAGTGAAGCTATCATACGATTGAACGTATAAATGTCCTCTGAAGTCTGAAAATCATTCATATTCATAACAACCATAATTCCAAGCAACAGCATATCTATACCGACATTTATCATCATATCGAATGCGCAGAATATAAATGATTTGACCGTATTCGCTTCGGACATCAGCCTTAATACAGCAAAGGTTATGAAAAACAGCACCGCTGTCTTAAGCGGTATATAAAATCCTAAAAATATCTGCGGAGCCAGTATGGCAACAGAAAGCGCTGTCAGGACCGTAGCAAATTTAACACGGGTCACTTTGACCCTGAAACACAATGAATATGCCCAGCCCGTGACGACCACCTGTACTATTGATACAACGAGTATTACCCAGGCATATATATTATCAAGGTTTCTTAACAATGCATATCTCTCCCCACTATATCCTTTACAGGTCCGTTGCTTTGACTTCCTGCATTCCGAGTACTATTGTACCGGTATACTCGTCGCCGTTATGCGATACCGTAAAACTGCCCGAATAGATTTTTGCTATATCATGCAATATCTGCTGACCGTATCCGTGCGCAGACGTATTGAGTTTCAAAGCAGTATGTCCCTTTGGCACATAATTTTTAACTGTTATATAGATATTAAGTCTGTCACGCACTGCGGTAACGGTTATGACCTTTTTATCCGACTGACTGTCTTCAAAACCTCTTTCGGCGCTTATAGCGTTATCAAGAAGATTTGCGAATACACTGCAGATATGATTGCGCGTGATATTCTGTGTGTCGTCAATAGATATTGCTGTATCTATGCGTATCCCGTATTTCTGCGCTTCGGCGCATTTCTCAGTAACAATCGCATTCACCACCGGTATCGAACAATAACTGTATTCTTTTGTTTGCACCAGTCTGTCCTCAAGCTCGTTTATCATATCGCCCGCTTCGCTGAATTCGCCGCCCGATATCAGCTGCTTTATCGCATATAGCTGATTATTTATATCGTGCCTTATCTTCGCGACTTCAAGGCGCTTCTCTTCCACTTCGCGGAAATGCTGTTCTTCAAGCTCATAGGCATATTTCAGCGAATTCAGTTCATTTTCAATAAGACGTTTTTTCTCGATTACAGAAACTATATATGTATATACAATGTCAGACGCTATAAAAACGATAAACGCCACCGCCAGAAGAACAGACGTGTCAATTCCGTTCATTTGTCGTAATAGCGGAGAACGTTCGATCACAAGGCCGACAACCACAATTATCTGTGACAGCGGAAAAATAAGAAGCCCGGGATTAAGCCGGCTGTTGCCGTCATAATGTTTGTTTACCTTGGTGTTCCATACCGATGAATACAGATATTCAATCGGCATGATCAGAACATCCATTACCACTGTTGCGAGCAGACGAATAAAATCATATCTGTCACCGCCGGACAGGAACTCTCCGCCCGATACCGCACCGAAAAACCAGTAGCAGAGCAATTCCAGCAGAAGCATCATAACTACATCTATTGCATAGTACAGCAACATTTTGAGTATTGTATTTTCCGACATCAGCCACATTGCTATAAAGTACAAAGCGAAATAGATCAGCGTTTTGCCGGGAATTGTCACTCCGAACATAGTCTGCGGTATCAGAAAAGCCAGAGAAATGCAATTGATTATCAGCCAGCATTGCCACATCCGCACTTTAAGTCTGAAACACCGTGAATAAGCCCACGACGAATACATAAGCTGAGGCAATGCCGCCAAAAGATACAGCCACGCATAAATATTATCGGGTGACGGTCCGTACTCTTCCATTTTTCACACTACCTCTTCTGTATTTATATACTCTCATTTTTCTGAAAGGAAACGTGTATATTCCGCAAGGAATTCGTGTCTTTTCGCACGCGATACCGGTATAAGCGGATATCCGTCAATAATAATATCGTCGCCGTTATATCCGCTGATCTTCCTCATATTGACGCAGAAGCTCTTATGGCAACGTATAAAACCGGCAGGAGGTTTGGCAAATTCATTATCAAGCTTTCCTGTGCAGGTGTACGTTCCTTCTGTAGTGACATATTTAAGGTTGTGTCCTTCCGATTCGACATATATCACATCGTCCGTGCGAACAGCCTTGAAACTGTTCTTGGATGTACGGAGCATTATTGTTGTTCTGCTGCGTTCTAAAAATTCTTCTGCCTTTTCAAGAACCTTAACAAGCGCATCGTGTGTTACGGGTTTCATAAGAAATCCCGCAACATTATCCTTTTTCAAAAAAACATCCTGTATGTATTTTTCAGTATAGGCAGTAACCATTATTATCTGTGTAAGCGGAGATTTTCTGACTATATCGTCAATATAGTCAAGTCCGTTTCCGCTTTCACCGAATTCTATGTCAAGAAACAGAATATCGTATATTTCATCTGATCTAAGGTATTCATCCGGAGTTTTCATAACATTACAGATGTGTTCGGATAATATATCCTTGAAATTATCTTTAAAACTTCTGAGATATTTTTCATTATCATCTATATAGCAAATTCTCATAATATACACCTCGTTGTGTATTATAACATTTTAATGTAAGCGTTGCAAGTAAAAAACTGTTATTTACTATTGAGATTGTTATATTTGAAATCACATTTACAGCACATATTCGATAAAAGCCTATCGATATACCTAGTAATCAAGCCGGTTACAGGTATTGATAATATTATTGCGATGTTTTTGTTTCCGGAATAAGCGGAAATAAAGTGCTGTTGAAAAATGAATAAGTTCTGTTTATAAAATGTATTAAGATCTGTCCTGAAGTCGGGCTATTCTGATTTTAACGCAAAAAATAAAGGACACTCGATAATCGAATGTCCTTTACACTGGTGCGGGAAATGGGACTTGAACCCACACGCCAATACTGACACAAGCACCTCAAGCTTGCCTGTCTGCCGATTCCAGCATCCCCGCAAATCAGCTTATTTATTATAGCAGAAATTTTTGCACTTGTCAAGTACAAAAATTTACAATTGAAAAATTTTTTTATTTTATTTTTCCATATAATTTTATGAATTTGATCACAGCAATCAAATCCGTTTTTTCTCCTAACGCAAGGCAGATTTCATTACGAAATGATTTCATCTTACGCAAGTAAGATTTATTCCGTACGTCAGGACGGATTTAATTGAAAAAGCCACATTCGTCTAAAGACAAATGTGGCTTTTTCGTGGTGCGGGAAATGGGACTTGAACCCACACGCCAATACTGACACAAGCACCTCAAGCTTGCCTGTCTGCCGATTCCAGCATCCCCGCAAATCAGCATAATCTATTATAGCAGAACAAAAACGGTTTGTCAAGCACTTTTTGAAATTTTTCTAAAAAATTTTCAAAAAGGCGGCAAACCGTTTCAAGATTATCTGTTGCGCATTTTAAGCTCGCGGTCGATCGTGCGCTTTGCGTCACGCTGCGCCATAGCGTCACGCTTATCGTGAAGCTTTTTACCTTTGCAAAGTCCGACCTGCACTTTTACCCTGCTTCCTTTAAAATAAACCGAGATCGGTATGAGCGTCAGACCGTCCTGCTTTACCTGTCCGAGAAGTTTCATTATCTCACGCTTGTGCATAAGAAGCTTTCTGGTTCTCAGCGGATCTTTATTGAATATATTACCTTTTTCGTATGGCGATATGTGCATCTGCTTTATATACGCCTCGCCGTCATCTATTGAGATCCAGCTGTCTTTTAGATTAAGTCCGCCTTCGCGTATCGACTTTACCTCAGTGCCTGTAAGTTCTATTCCTGCCTCGTAACTTTCAAGCACGAAATAATCGTGTCGCGCTTTCCTGTTGTCCGCTATCGTTTTAAGAGCTGTTTTCTCCATTATAACCCCTCTTTTCTTATATAAGGTATAAACCGTTTTATTCCCGCCCGGCAACCCGATAGTGCACCGGTATTCGTTGTCATAAATAAGGTATAGATATTATTTTACTATAAAACCGATATTTTTGCAAGCTTATTTGCAAGTACATTGTAAAAAATTCCTGCATTTTGCAATAACATAAATCAAAACTTGCGTAAATATGCGGTGAAACAGGTCATTTTTGTGCTTTTTTGAGTTTTTTAAACTTTTTTATGAAAATTTTAAAAAAACTATTGCAAATTTTGCGTATATGTGATATACTTTTTCTTGCAGTTAAAAAACACTTACGGCTTTAGTTCATAAGAATGTACTAAAACTTACCGATAGAGTCGGTTTTCTCACAAATTACTTTCTGAAAAACGCAGAAAAACCGGACTTATCCGTAAAAATGCGGTATATCGTACTTGAGCCGAAAATATTCAGGAGGATTTAACAATGGCGTTAAAAAATCAGTATCTTATCGACCTGCTTGAAACAGTAAAGAAAAGAAATGCAGGCGAGCCCGAATTCATTCAGGCAGTAACAGAAGTTTTCGAGAGCCTTCAGCCCGTAGTTGAAAAGAGACAGGATCTCGTTGACGCAGGCGTATTCGAGAGAATCGTAGAGCCTGAAAGACAGATCATGTTCCGTGTACCCTGGGTAGACGACAACGGCAAGACACAGGTAAACAGAGGTTTCAGAATCCAGTTCAACTCAGCAATCGGACCTTACAAGGGCGGTATCAGACTTCACCCCTCCGTATATCTCGGTATCATCAAGTTCCTCGGTTTTGAGCAGATCTTCAAGAACAGCCTTACAACACTGCCTATGGGCGGCGGCAAGGGCGGTTCAGACTTTGACCCCAAGGGTAAGAGCGACGGAGAGATCATGCGTTTCTGCCAGAGCTTCATGACAGAGCTCTACAGACACATCGGTCCTGACTGCGATGTTCCCGCAGGCGACATCGGTACAGGCGGACGTGAGATCGGTTATATGTTCGGTCAGTACAAGAGACTGAGAAACGAATTCTCAGGCGTTCTCACAGGTAAGGGCTTAACATTCGGCGGTTCACTCGCAAGAACAGAAGCTACAGGTTACGGTCTTTGCTACTTCACAAACGAAATGCTCAAGGCTAACGGCAAGAGCTTCGACGGCAAGACAGTTGTTATCTCAGGTTCAGGTAACGTTGCTATCTACGCTACAGAAAAGGCTACACAGTACGGCGCTAAGGTAGTTGCACTTTCTGACTCTAACGGTTACATCCACGATCCCGATGGTATCGAGCTTGACGTTGTAAAGCAGATCAAGGAAGTTGAGAGAAAGCGTATCAAGGAATACGTTAACAGAACATCACACAAGAATGTTACATACACAGAGGGTTGCTCAGGTATCTGGACAATCAAGTGCGATATTGCACTCCCCTGCGCTACTCAGAACGAGATTAACGGCGAGTCAGCTCAGGCTCTCGTAAACAACGGCTGCTTCGCAGTTGCTGAAGGTGCTAACATGCCTTCAACTCCCGAGGCTATTGAAGTTTACCTTTCAAACGGTCTCCTTTACGGTCCTGCAAAGGCTGCAAATGCCGGCGGTGTTGCTACATCAGGTCTTGAAATGAGCCAGAATTCAATGCGTTACAGCTGGACATTTGAAGAAGTTGACGCTAAGCTCCACGACATTATGAAGGAAATCTTCAAGCAGTGCGACACAGCTGCTAAGGAATACGGCTTAGAAGGCAACTACATGGCAGGCGCTAACATAGCAGGCTTCTTAAAGGTTGCTGAAGCTATGAAGGCTCAGGGTTGTGTATAATATCCGATTTCGCTAAAACTACTCCCTTAAAGGAGGGCTTTATATGAAACACGGTACTTTATCTCAGGGCAAGAAGAGCACGGTTGATCCGAAAACATCTCTTGTGAGAAACGACGGAAGCGTCAAGCGCACTGACGACCTTTCAAGCACGGGACTGGAATTTCACAAGCCGTTTACTCACGGCAAGCCCGATAAGGATAACAAGTAAATAAAACGACCTCCGTACTGTAACAGGTGCGGAGGTTTTTATCTGTCCGGTTGCAAATAAAACCGCCCGTGTTACTGCACACACGGGCGGTTTTCGTACTATATATCAGAAATTTTCTGCTATACTCTTTGCAAGCTGTTTTATTTCGGGGCAGTCTGCCGCTTCCCACAGTCTGATACTGCAATGGAGAACCCCGTTCTTCTTATACAGCATACCAAGACGGTGGCAACGCTCGGTGTTATCCACAACCTGAACTATAGGAGTAATTTCCGGGATGTCGTCAAGTATATCAGCTTTGCTGTGCGTAACCGCCTCGTACCACTGGGGAGTAGTGAACTTTTCTGACGGGAAAGCACTTAAAAGTTTATCGTTCTTGTCGATAAGAAGTCCCATTGTACCGGGTGCTACGGGCTTGTTCATGCTCTCGGAAATGATACGGAACATATGGTAGTTCCAGAAATCGGCGCAGTATGCGTTTTCAATAGCATTACTGCCGTCGGTTATTACCATAGCCTTTTTGCCGCTTGCGATAAGCTCGTTTGCTTTTTCTATGCTGTCGGTGAAAATCAGTTCATTATCTGCCATCTTAATGCCGTTTTCGGTAATTTCAACATTGCAATCGGGATAAAGCCAGAATACATAACTGTTGTGAAGTTCGCCGAGTGTAAGCGTGAGAACCGCTTTCTGTGGCTTTGTAATACCGCTGAAATCGGGAGTGAATGTGCCAACTGAAGTTAAACGTGTATCGGAAGAAGCAAACTCTGCACTGCCGTTTATATCAAGCTCATCGCTTGTAAGCGAATACTGCACTGCTCCGCTCTTTATCTTATCCTTGCCGTATGACGAAAGGAGAATTTCGATAACGGGCTTTTCATTTGCACCGTAAACATAATTTTCGAATTTTGCAAGCAGAACGTTACTGTCGCAGAAACTTCTCCAGTCCTCAGGAGTTATAAAGCCCTTTGACTGCATAAATGCATTGAGTACGCCGACAAGCGATACTCCCTGACCGTTGAAGTCCTGCAAGTCAAGGAGCTGGAACCCGCTGAGCTCGGAAGAACGCAGAGCCGTTTCAATTTCGTCCTTGTAACACTGTGTACAATGTGCGCCGACCGCCTCAAAGAAATCTCTCCACTGTGTATAAAGTCCCTTTTCTTCAAGTCTTTCTCTGAAAACATCAAGATAGCGGGGGCTGAGCGGGCCTGTGTACATCTTCATCTCGTCAAAATCGGGGAAGTAATCATACTGTCCGACCTCGTGGGAAACTACCGGCTTGTGGGGAATATAGCTTCCGTCTGCGGCGTTAAGCTTTACGGTCTTTACGCCTGTACCGTACTGAATCTGTATTGTATCTCCGCCCTCGTTCTCCGAGCCGTTTTCACCGCGGATTATAGCGTCATAGTCGTGAACTGTGTTGGGCTTGTCGGTCTGGATATGTCCGAGAGGTGCGTCGCACATAGCATAAGAGCCTCTGAAAAGTCTGTCACGGGAAAGTCTTACACCGGCAAAGAAATCCTCCTGCGGAATTTCAGCGGGCCAGAACTGGAAGTTGTTTGAACCGCTTGTGAAATAGATCGAATGATTTTCACGGCGGAGAATGTCAATGATCTCTCCCAGTCTTTCACGACTGCCCCAAAGCTCATTTCCGAGCGACATCATGACAAACGAGGGATGATGAGAAAACTCTCTTATAATGCGGATACCCTCGTTTATGAGGTAGTTCTGCTCTTCCTCATTGTAGCCCTCTTCACCCTTTGCGGCGATCGTTCCCCAGAAAGGAAGCTCGGGCTCCATATAGATACCGAGTTCATCGGCGGCTGTAAATGCGGCGTCGGGAGGACAGCAAGTGTGGAAACGGTAGTGGTTTATACCATAGTTTTTAGCGATTTTCAGGCGCTCTTTCCACTCGTTCACATCACACGGTGCATAACCTGTGAGCGGGAAAATAAGTCCGTCGTGCTTTCCTCTGAGGAACGATTCACTCCCGTTTACAAGCAATTTTCTGTCGATTTTCGAGAATGTGACAAATCCGAATGTAGTGTTGTAAATATCCTCGCCAAGCTGTAAAGCAAGGCGATAAACGTTACGTTCAAATTCATCCCAGAGCTGAGCATTTTCAAGCCTGAACTGAGCTTCAAATGTATCGCCGTCAGCGATTATATTTGCTTTAAGCACACGGATCCCGTCAGGCGCTGTAACGGTCGCCATAATGTCAGCGTTATCCGCACCGATAACACAGCCTCTTACCGATAAAGTTCCGTCCGCCGATGCGATTATTCTTACATCTGAAATATAGCTCTTAGGATAGATTTCAACAGCCATTTTTCCGACAATACCGAGCCAGTTTGTCTGCGTATCGGGGCTTGTCATATGACCGCCGCCCGTCTTGTAGCCGACATTAGCGACACGGATAACTATTTCGTGTGTGCCTGCTGTCATATATGAAGAAATATCGTAACGGTGCGTACTGCAAAGACTGTCGCAAGTAGCGACTTCCGTGCCGTCTATGTACAGTGTACTTACTCTTGTACGTTCAAGCGTGAGTACAGACACAAAGCCAGTCATATCGCTTTCAAGCGTAAGTGAACGTTTAAACCATGCGTAGCCTGTAAATGTGTACTTATCTGTCAGGTAACCCTCGTCCTTGTTCTTGTTCTCAGCCACTTTTGCAGCATTCGAAAGAGTGTCAGGAAGATTTATGCTGTCATTATACTTTTCGGGGAGTGCGGGAAGATTATTTTCGTTTATGAAAAGCTCCCACTTTCCGCTTATATCAATCGCATTGATCATAGATACTATCCTTTCGTGTGAACGTTTACATTCTTTGCTTATCATACTATAAAGAGGTGGCGGTGTCAATAGACAATCAGGAAGAAAATATTGAAAATTTTCGGGTGAAAATAATAATAAATTTAAATTCAGTTTAAAAAAGGCTAATATAATACAGGTACAGGGTGAGGAAAAACCCTATAAATGTTGCTATCTTCGTTTTCATATATTTCCCCAAAACAACGGTGCCCGACTGTAAAAGGTCGGGCACCGTTGTTTTTATATTCTGTTTTTTCTGTTATTCGGAATAATCCGTCCACATTTCAGTGACATTGCCGTCGCCGTTATGCTCTGCGTAAATATCCCCCATAAGCATTGCGTAGGTATAATCGCCGCACTGCCATACCTCACGGTAACGTTCACGCACTTCCATAACTATACCCTTTCCGAGAGATTCCGCTATGTAGATATTATTCTCGTCAAAACCCGCTATTATCGCAATGTGACCGTCACAGCCGATCAGATCCCCGACCTGCAATATTCCGCTTCGCATTACGTCCTCATCAAGCCATACACGTTTTCCGAAATCTGAATATTCATTGTCATAATCGGGCGTATCTCCTGCACCCACATCACCGAGCGGTACACCGCCATTATACAGACACCACGAAACAAATCCCGAACAGGTCATTCCGTTTGCATACTTAGCACCGGGGATAAGTCCGAATGCGTCCTCCCAGTTGGTGAGCGGTTCACCCCATGTTGCAGGTCCGTACAATATGCCTTTTTTATCAAGCAATTCAAACTTGTTGTGGGTAAGATACAGTCCCTTGTGATAAAATCTGCCCTCGCCGTCACAATACGGTCTTTCGGGCTGGGGATCAAGTCTGCCGTTTTCGTAAAAATACGGTATCTTATAATTGAATTCAAGCGGGATAAATCTTGCCGCCGCAACTACACCGGCTCTTGTGCCGTAACCTGCGGTATTTATGCGGCTTTCAAGCACGGCATCGATCAGCGCCCCCTCTTCCTCGGTGTACTGTCCGGCAGGTAAAAGAGGCTTTGTTGCTGTGATTTTCGGCGCTCTGAGCAAATCGGTAACGGTTATTTCAATACTATCCGAAATGCTGTCCGATACGCTTGCCGTTATTGTCGCTTTACCGGCTTTCAGTGCAGTGATCACGCCGTCCTTTACGCTTACCGTTTTCGGTGCGGAGCTGCTCCATTTTACCGACTTTTCACTGTCTGTGGGATTTCCGATAGTTTCAAAAGCAGCTGTAAGCGAACCTGTCATTCCGACATTCATATATGTATCGGTTTTATCAATCGATATACCGCTTACTACGTCGACTGCCACGGTAAATTTATCACTGCGTGTAACTTTACCGCTGTCGTTGGTTACTATTATAATATAGTTTCCCTTTGAAAGAGAAAACGTTGCCTTGCCGTCCGTAATATCCGATTTTAATCCGTCAAGGTCGGGTGATTCGCTGTCGGTGACATAATAATGCAGACCGTCTGTTGTACCGTCGTCATTTCTGCAATCAAGCGTTACGTTGCGTGTAAAATCGGGATTCAGAACTGTGGACACTGCAACAGACCTTATTTCAGGTACGGGCTGTATTTCCGAGGCTATTATTGCGGGCTCCGCCTCAGACAAAGGCTCTTCACATTTATTTCCGATGAGTGCATAACCGCAGAAAAGCGATATTCCCACACAAAGAGATATGATAACCGACAGAAAAGTAACGCACAAATTACGCAGACGGTCAGGCTTATGCTTTTTCTCTCTGCTCTTTCGGTGCGAATTAAGAGTTTTTTCGGTTGGCATCGGATTTACGTTTTTATTTTCGTTTTTTAAAGATGTTTCTGATGATGTCATAACATTTCCCTTGAATTATCCCGTATTTATAAAAAGATATATAACTGTTTAGCTTATTATAGCATTTGTTTATCGAAAAATCAATCGAAAAAAGATTACAATTTGGTTACAATTTTAATAGATATTATTGTATTCATAGCATTTGAATATTTTTTAAAATTTTTTCAAAAAACTCTTGACTTAGAGTTAACTCCATGTGATACAATACGGTCGTAACGATAAATCAGGCAAGAAATGCGGCTCTCTGAGTTGCATAAATATAAAGAAAAGGAGAAAAAACAATGTATCTTGAAAAAATCAACTCACCTGCTGACGTAAAGAAGCTCAGCACGGAAGAAATGACAAAACTCGCACAGGAAATGCGTGACGCTCTTATATTCAAACTCAGCCGTCACGGCGGACACTGCGGTCCTAACCTCGGATTTGTAGAAGCTACTATCGCAATGCACTATGTTTTCAATTCACCCACGGATAAAATGGTGTTTGACGTATCGCACCAGACATATTGCCACAAGATGCTGACAGGAAGAAAGGACGGATTCCTTTATGAAGAGCATTTTGACGATATTTCGGGCTACTCAAATCCCCATGAAAGCGAACACGACTTTTTCACTATCGGTCATACCTCAACTTCAATAAGCCTTGCGCTCGGTCTTGCAAAGGCAAGGGATTTAAAGCACGAAAGCGGAAATGTCATCGCAGTGATAGGTGATGGTTCGCTCAGCGGCGGCGAGGCTCTTGAGGCGCTCGACTACGCAGGTGAATTTGACGGAAATCTTATTGTTGTTATCAATGATAACGATATGTCCATTGCCGAAAACCACGGCGGTATGTATAAGAACTTAAAGGCTCTGCGTGAGGGTAACGGCAAAGCAGATACAAACCTGTTCACCGCTATGGGACTTGATTATGTATTTGTAAAGGACGGCAACGATATCGACAGCCTTATTGCCGCTTTCAATAATGTCAAGGACAGCAAGCGTCCCGTTGCGCTCCACATCGTAACCGAAAAGGGCAAGGGTCTGTCTTACGCTGAGGAAAACAAGGAAAACTGGCACTGGTGTATGCCGTTTGATCCCGAAACAGGTAAGCCTAAATTCAATTTTGACGGCGAGGATTACGGCGATCTTACAGCTAAAATGTTACTCGACAAGATGAAGAAGGATGAAAGCGTATGCGTACTGACTTCCGGTACTCCCACAGTTGCGGGCTTCTGGAAAGGCAGAAGAGATGAAGCCGGAAAGCAGTTCATCGATGTCGGCATTGCCGAGGAAAATGCGGCGGCTATGGCATCGGGTATCGCAACGGGCGGCGGAAAGCCTTTCTACGGCGTATACAGCACATTCATCCAGCGTACCTACGACCAGATCTCACAGGATATATGCATAAACAACAGCCCTGTTGCAATAAGCGTATTCGCAGGCTCTATCTACGGTATGAGCGATGTTACACACCTCGGTCTGTATGACATTCCTATGCTGTCAAACATTCCGAACCTTGTATACCTTGCTCCTGCCACAAAGGAAGAATACCTTTCAATGGTTGACTGGGCCATCGAGCAGAACGAACACCCTGTTGCTGTCCGTGTACCCGGCGGCGCGGTAATTTCAGACGGCAAGGAAGTAAAGAACGACTGGTCAGACTTAAACAAGTACGAAATAACAAAGAGCGGTTCTAAGATCGCCGTGATCGCACTCGGCGCTTTCTATCAGCTCGGTGAAAAAGCCGCAAAGCTTATTGAGGAAAAGACAGGCACAGCTCCCACGCTTATCAATCCTCACTATATCACAGGTATTGACAAGGAAATGCTTGAAAACCTCAAGAAAAACCACGATGTTGTGATCACTCTTGAGGACGGTGTACTTGAAGGCGGATTCGGCGAGAAGATCGCACGCTTCTACGGTAACAGCGATATAAAGACGCTTTGCTTCGGTCTTGACAAGAAGTTCTACGACAGATACGATGTAAACGAGCTTATGCGTGAGGCTCATCTGACACCCGAACAGATTGCTGATGATACAATCGCTCTTCTGAAGTAATTCTATATAACGACAGCCCGTAACGTTTAAACCGCTGCGGGCTGTTTCTATTTCAGTCTGAATGAATATATGTATCCGCCGTCACGGGCGGCAGGTTGATATAATGTACTGTCTCCCCTTTTCAATTTCCAGTGTTTATTATAGCGTTCTTCTGCATATAGAGCGGTAAATCCGACCGTATCATCGGTTACTTCCGTTATTTCAAAACTGTGTTTTCCTTTTTCAAAAACAATGACCTTTCCGACTAAGCAAAGCACTTTCTGCTTATCGGTTTTCTTTATCTTCTGCTTTCCTGTACGGAAATTTGTTTCACGCATTTCTTCCTTTATTATAAGTTTCATACTTTCCCATTCTCGTTTTCTGTAATTTTTTTACTTTTTTACAAATTATAGCATATGTTCATTCTTTTTTCAAGTAGTAATTCCGATTTTTGTAAATTTTTATCAGCGTATTGAATGATAATGAAAATCGTGCTACAATATTCTCAACACAACACAAACGGCTTTCGGTGTTGTTCAGTTCTGCTTTTTTCTCTGTTATAACGAGAGGAACAGAATTTACTTTATAGCCCCGTAGGTTGTGTTGGTTCGGCAAAACAGGCACGGTAAAATATAAAAATGCGGTACGGAGATTTCCGTGCCGCATATTTTTATATAATTGTTCTCTTATTTAAACCCTGAGATTCAAGGTTTAACCGATTTATTTCTGATATTAAGCTTGCTCACAAGTGCTGAGCATATTATCAAAATGGTTTTTGAAAACCATTTTGCAGTAAAAAATTAAACCGCATAACAATGCGGTTTAAAAGGGTTTTGGTGCAGGTGACGGGACTTGAACCCACACGACCTTGCGATCACTAGCACCTGAAGCTAGCGCGTCTGCCAATTCCGCCACACCTGCGTATTTAATTTGTTGACAACTTTCGGTTGGGCGCTGTCTGCCTGCGGAACAAAAGTTCCGCTACCACCAAATCAAAGATTTGGTGCAATTCCGCCACACCTGCGTATTTAATTTGTTGACAACTTTCGGTTGGGCGCTGTCTGCCTGCGGAACAAAAGTTCCGCTACCACCAAATCAAAGATTTGGTGCAATTCCGCCAC
>JAGBHT010000042.1 GCA_017935365.1 Ruminiclostridium sp.
ACTGATTTTTTAAGTGTTTCCGAAGAAGAATTCCAAAAAGTTATTCATTTAATTAATAGTCGTCCTCGTAAATGTCTTGGTTATCTTTCTCCTCTCGAATTTTTGTCTAAAAAGTGTTGCACTTGACTTGACAATCTACCGAGCCCGTCGGGATAACCCCTGCCGTCATAACGTTCGTGATGCCAGCGGCATATGGTATATGCCACCTTGATAAGCTCTTCGTTTTTATACTGTTCGAGCTTTTCAAGCATATCGGCACCTATCATCGAATGCGTTTTCATTATAGCAAACTCCTCATCGGTAAGTCTGCCGGGCTTATTTAATATCTTATCATCAATGCCCATCTTGCCGATATCGTGAAGCGCCGACGCCATTGTGATAAGATGCCTTGTATTGCTGTCAAGCTTATACTTGTCGGTCTTTTTTACAAGCTGGTCAAGAAGCATCTCGGTAAGCGTCCTGATATGTACAACGTGCAGTCCGCTCTCACCGTTTCTGAATTCAACTATCTGGCTCAGGATGCCTATCATCATATCATTGTTGCATTCTTTTTCATTTATCTGGTCGGTAAGTAGCATCAGCAGTCTGCGCTGTTTTGAATACAGCTTTATGGTATTGAAAACTCTGTGGTGCACTACTTTTGCGTCAAACGGCCTGCTGATAAAGTCCGATACGCCGAGCTCATATGCCTCACGCACCGAATCTGCCGAATTATCGCTTGATATCATAATTACCGGTATATCATCGATAAAGTGATTGTCATTCATATAGTTCAGCACGTCAAATCCACTGATACCCGGCATCACTATATCAAGCAGTATCAGAGAAATGCCTATACCGTACTGTTCAAGCATAGATATACACTTTTCGCCGCTTTCGGCTTCGAGTACATTGAATCCGACACCGAGCATAGATGAAAGTATCTCACGGTTAAGTTCAGAATCATCGACTATCAGTATATTGAGCTTGTCGCCTATTTCCTCGTCCTGATCGTCCTTATCGGTAACTACCGTATCCTTGTGCGACTTTGCGGTATACATCAGCTTGTCCGCACGGATAACGGCATTCTGCAAAGGCTCTTTATTTGCAATTATGCCGCCTATGCTGACCGATAAATGTATGCCCGAATGTCCCGATACATCTGTTCTGCGGACTTTTCTTCTTATCTCTTTGAGCTTTCTGTTGAAATTATCTTCGTTTTCAACACCGGGCATCAACAGCAGAAATTCATCGCCACCGTAACGGATAAGCGTATCCGTTCCTCTTATACAGTCTTTTATCGCGCTGACAACTGCATTAAGGACCGCATCTCCGGTGTCGTGACCCTGTGTATCGTTATATATCTTGAAATCATCAAGGTCTATCATAACAACACCGCCGGAGAATACCGCATTTTTCAGCGTTTCTTCAAAATATCTGCGGTTGAACGTATCGGTCAGAGTGTCATTGTAAACCTCATCGTTGCTTTTCGCAAGCTTGCTTACCAGTTCCTCCCTGCCGTTCAGACTGAATACCGCGTTTTTGTCTATCGGCTTCATCATTTCAATTACGCACGGTTTGCCGTCAACTTCGACATACTTTGCAATAACCTGAAAAATATCTTTGCCGACAAGGTCCAGCTTTCCTATCTGTGACTTCGTTTCAAGCGCTTTCAGCTCTATTCCGTCAAGATAGATCTCATCATCGTCAACATTCAGGAACAGATTGTTATCCCTGTCCTCCTGCGTACATATCCTGCCGCTTCTGATCTGTTCCTCGCTCAGCAGTCTTGCGTTGGCAAACAGTGTCGAAAGACACTCTACCTGCATATCAGCCTGCTGTTTTGTAAGCTTCATTATTTCCATATTTCCTCCTGACACTAACACACAAGCGTCATCAGCTCTGCAGTGTGCTGTTCCACTCTGACAAAATACTTTCTGCCTTGTCAAAGTCGCAGTCATCTACCGCCGTCTTTATACCGTCAAAATACGTCTTGTCGGAAGCACTCGTATTCTGCGATATCTTCTCCAGAACATCGTCAATCTGCAGGGCGTCCATATCCGACAGTGCATTGGACAACTCATCGAGCTGAGGTTTTATATCCTGCTTTTCCGGCTTTTCGTTATCCTTATTGCCGAAATATGCAGAAAGTACATTCTTCATAGCCTTGTACTCATCAAGGAACTTTTCAATATTATCTCTTATATAAATGTTGTTGTTATCTTTGCCTGCCATCTCCAGATCTTTCGCCATCTGTGACAGCTTGTTTGCTCCTATCTGCTTTGACGTGCTCTTGAGCGAGTGGAACTCAATAGTCAGCAGTTCGGTATTACCGTTCTCATAAGAAGCGTTCATCTTTGCTATATTCTTGTCGATCGACCTGTAATACTGCTCTATAACGTTGAGCAACAGCTTTTCACTGCCCATTAGTTCCATAGCGCTTCTCAGATCAAGTTCGGGTATATCAGGAGTATATGCTGAGGCTGTGCCGCATTCTCAGACTTGCTGGCAGGGATTATTTTTTCTGCCGGCAACCATTGCCTTATCTTATTTGTTATAGTCCTGAGTGAAATAGGCTTTGCAATAAAGTCGCTCATGCCCTCACGCAGGAACATTTCCCTTGCGTCCACGGCGGCATTTGCCGTCAGTGCTATTATAGGCACGTCTGCGTATGACGGGAAACGCTGTTTTATTATATGCGCCGCTTCAATGCCGTCCATTTCCGGCATCATATTATCCATAAGATAATATCATAGCGGAAGTTGCGCGCTTTCTCGATACATTCCGCACCGCTTGCGGCTAAGTCCACCTGCATACCAAGCGGTTCTATAACAACTTTAGCAACCGCGCGGTTAATGTCGTTGTCGTCAACGATCAGCACATAAGCGTTGGGAGCTGTAAAGCTGATGTCACTTTCAGTATCTTCACTGCGCGTGAACTTTTCGCCTATTCCCATTGCCGCCGAAAGCGGGAACGAATATACAGGCTTTCTGATAATTGTTATATTCTCGTTATCGGAATATGCCGTACTGTCAAATCGGTCTATCAGTATGCATTTAAGTCTGGGATTTCTTGCTATCAGTTCCTTTGCGTCGTCAAGCAGTTCGTAATCCGCAATAACATATGCCTTGTCACCAAGCAGCGGATGATCAATGCTTACCGGCACTGCGTCTATCTCCCTGACCGCCGTTTCAACGCTCTGCCTGAGGTACTGATTAGCAAGCAGAAGACACGCAACAGTTCCTGTGGGAGCGCTTTGCATAGCGGAGTGTTCTTCCTTTGTTATCTCCTGTGGAACTTCAAACGTAAACGTACTGCCCTTTCCGGGTTCACTTTCAACGGATATAGTACCACCCATAAGACCGAGAAGCTTCTTTGATATTGCAAGCCCCAGCCCGGTACCCTCGACATTACGGTTTCTCTTGCTGTCTATCTGTCTGAACATCTTGAAAAGCCTGCCGATGTTATCCTGAGATATTCCGCAACCTGTATCCGATACAGACGCAACAAGCATAACATTTTCATCCGATATCGGCTTTGTGCTGATTTTCAGCGAAATATTACCGCTTCTCGTAAATTTCACCGCATTGTTCAGCAGATTGATAAGTACCTGCTGGATGCGCACGTTATCGCCTTTCAGACTAAGCGGCAGATCGGGCGGTACGTCTATTGTAAATTCAATATTCTTACTGCCTATCTGATTGTTTACAATACCTGCCACATCATTTATGAGCGACAGCGGCTCATAATCGACAGGCACTATCGACATTTCGCCCGTTTCTATCTTTGAAAAATCCAGTATGTCATTTATTATCATCAGCAGATGGTGTGCAGATGATTTTATCTGATGAAGATATTCCCTCATCTCATCGCTCATATCACGTCTGAGTGCGATCTCCGCAGTACCGAGAACCGCATTCAGAGGCGTTCTCATCTCGTGGCTGACATTCGCAAGAAAATCTGACCGGTGCTCGGCGATCTTAAGTGCCGCATTAGTCATCTGTTTCATCTCGGCTGATTTTGCCACCTGCGCCGAAACATTGATCTCAACTTCATAAACAGCCTTTGAAAGCTTGTCTGCCGTTTCTTCCGATATCATATTATCTTCCGGTATTGTTTTTTCTCCGATTTTTGTAAAGCCTGCCGCAAGATATCCGACTGTCTGCGAACCCTGTTTGATCGGCGCACAATAAACCGTAAGTCCGTCAAAACAATTTCCCTTTGAAGAATACCCGTGTTCTGTACGTCTTACAGAGGTCGAGATTATGCACCTCATACACTCAACGGCGCCTGCGTCCGAGTCAAGCCGTTCTTTCAGTTCCTCGGAAAAACCCGTTCCGCCCGAGTGGCTCTTACCAAATTGATTGAGTATTATCGAAGCTACACCGAATACCGAAGAAAGAGAACTTTCAAACTGTTTCAGCGTCTGCGCCGATATGTATTCAGTAATGTCTGTCAATCCGCTTCCCCCTTAGCCGATAAGGCTTCAGATAAGCAGGAACAGTCTGTCCATATTTATGGGCTTTAATAAATATCCCTGTAAGTTCATTGATAAAACCTGCTGTACCTTATCCGAATCCGTAACTCCCGTCAGGAACACAACAGGTATATTGGCAAGTCTGCCGTTTTCTATTATTTTGGCGAGTACCTCGGCACCGCTCTCACCGGGCATATGGTAGTCAAGAAGTATCAGATCCGACATTTTTGTTTCAAGATACTTTTCTGCCATTCTGCCGCTTGAAACCGTTGTAATATCATACTTGTCCTCAAGCGCCGTTTTCAGCATTCTCAGTATATCCTTATCATCGTCAACAACAAGGATATGCTTCTTGATTATTTTTTCCGCCGCAGGGGCAAAATTTCCTATTCTGTCATAAGAACCTGCCGAAACGCTCTGCGCAGGACGCATATGCTTACATCTTGCAGAATAGATATCGTCGGTGTCATCGTGCCGTTTTTCACAAAGCGGACCTGCTATTTCAAACACATTGGTGAGTATCGCCGGTACTGTTACCGGACGTCTTAACATAGCGTCAAAAAGATCCGCGTTCTTCAATTTGCATTCTTCGCAGATATCCGCATTGGCAATCAGCATAAACGGTAGATCAAAGGTCGACTCGTCACGCTTCATAAGATAATACTGCTGTATCATCTCTTCGTCGTAATCCTCAAATACCGTAATGAACATATCCGGTTTGAATATTGCGATATGTTGTTTTATGTCATCGGGATAACCCGATGTGCTCAAAAAAACAAATCTGCCATCAGGATAAGCAAGCAGATCTTTGAACAGTGGCGGTCTGCGGCTGTTGATCAGCACTCTAATTTTCAAAATTTCACAACTACTTCATTGCTTTACAAATGTGTATTATAACCCCTATACAAATAAAAATATATAGCTTACCAAAATAAAATTTTATCAGAAAATAGCAAAAAAGTCAAGAAAAACGAGATAAAAAGTAGATTATACTTCATTTTTGAAACGTTACGCCATATTGTTTATAATCAACAAAACTCAGGTTGCTTTTTTATTTGTATTGTTGAATATGACATGAAAAATCATTGTGATATTTGACTTTATTACGACAATGTGGTATTATTTAATAATAACGGTCCTGACCGCATAAATATCGGGAGGAAATGCTGATGTCATCTAAAAAAGATATATCAAAAGAACTTGAAAAAATATCGGACGGTGTTGAAAAAGCACGCAAAAAACGTAAATCGCTCACAGGAAAGATCTTCAAATGGATGTGCCTAGCAGTAGGCGGATCGCTTCTGATAGTGGGCTGTATAAATATAGGTATGAGCTACAACTTCCTTAAGCAGTCGCTTAAAGATCAGCTTACAGAAGTTGCGGATATGTCGTCAAAAACCATATCGAATCAGCTCAGCTCAATTACCGCCGAGCTTCAGCAGATATCCAACGATTCGGGCTTTGATAACCTTTCGGATACAGGCGCACTTTCAACAAAGTGCTTTTCGATACTGACGAAGAATCCTATGCTTACCGACGTCAAGATTGTCGATACAGAGGGTAAGTGTTTCTATGCAGAAACACTGAATTATTCCGAAAACGAAAGCTTCAAGCAGGCAGTTGAAACAAAAAAATCCGCGAGCAGCGAGCCATATACAACGCAGGATCTCAAACACGTACTTATGGACATTGCGATCCCTATGTTTGATAAAGACAATACAACGCTCAGAAGCGTACTTATGGCAAGCGTCGATATGAGCACATTCTCCGCCGTCATCGGTCAGACAAAAATAGGCGAAACCGGCTATACAATGGCTGTCGACCAGACAGGTACGATCATTGCATATCCCGATGAAGAAAAACTCACAGAGCGTATCAACTACAAAACGCTTGCACAGGCGGACAGCTCATATCAGGGCATAGCTGACTGCATAAGCAAAGCTATAAGGGGCGAAAATGGCTTTGCCGAAGTAACTCTTGACGGTGTGAACAAATATGTTACATACGCACCTATCGAAAATACCGACGGCTGGAGCTGTCTTGTGGTAGCTACTCCGTCCGAATATACCGGAAGCATTGTACAGTCAATAGTCATCGGTTCTGTTGTCGCAATACTCTGCTTTATTGCTTCCGTACTTCTGATACTCACAATTGTAAAGAAAATAATCAAGCCTGTAAAGCTCTGCTCGGACAGGATAGTTACATTGTCACAGGGCGATCTGCATTCGGCACCGCTCGACTTCGGCGATAATATTGATAAGGAAATAGGTCAGCTCAGCGAGAGTACAAATCTTATCACAACGCATATCAATGCGGTAATATCCGATCTTGACAATATGCTTGCCGCACTCGGCAACGGCGATCTTACATACACTCCTGCCGATGTATATCTTGGTGATTTTGCCCCGCTCAAAGCTTCATATGAGCGCATTATGATATCGCTGAACAAGACTATGAGCGGAATCAACACAGCAGGATTACAGGTTGCAAACGGTGCCGGTCAGGTATCTTCTGCCGCCGCAAATCTTTCCGAGGGCGCTACAAAACAGGCGGCATCGGTAGAAGAACTTTCTGCTTCGCTTGCCGAAGTTTCCGAAAAGGTAAACCGTAACGCCATAAGAGCAGGCAATGCCGCAAAGAACTCAGAACACGCCGCAGAGCTTGTAGGTTCGGGTAACGATCAGATGAATGTTCTGCTTGAAGCTATGCACAAGATAGATGATACGTCAAAGCAGATCGCAAATATCATCAGAACTATCGATGATATTTCGTTCCAGACAAATATTCTCGCTCTCAATGCGGCAGTCGAAGCCGCAAGAGCAGGCGAAGCCGGCAAGGGCTTTGCTGTAGTTGCAGATGAAGTAAGAAACCTCGCAGGAAAGGTTGCACAGGCGGCAAGCGACACGACCGAACTTATCGGCGATTCTATCAAAGCGGTTGAAGACGGTACGACAATCGCAAACGAAACCGCTCAGACGCTGAGCCTTATAGTAGAGACAACCACACAGACAACAGCGCTTATTGCTGATATTTCAACAGTTTGTGAAGAACAGGCGAATGCAATATCGCAGATCACGGCAGGCGTCGATCAGATCTCATCTGTTGTCCAGACAAACTCAGCAACAAGCGAAGAATGCGCCGCATCGGCAGAAGAACTTTCATCGCAGGCAAACATTCTTGACAGTATGGTAAGCAAGTTCAGATTGAACGAAAGAGCCGCAGATGCAGAAGAAACCGAAACCGTAAACGAAGAAACAGACACGAATGTCACAGATACAAATGTCAAAGACAGCTTTACAGAAAGCGACAAAGATGAGATCAAAAAAAACATTGAATCGGCAATCACGGAAGAAAAAGCAGTAAAGGCATCAAAGAAAACAGATAAAACCGCAGTTAAGAAAAATGCGGCAGAAAATAGCGAAATCAAAACGATTGAATTTATCGGACACGGATCAGTCGGAAAAAACGAAAGCAATGTTGCCGATAAAGAAAACAAATCTGAACCCGCAGAAAAACCGGTAAAGAAAAGCGATAAAACACAATCTCTGATCAAGCCTATATCCGCCGAGTTCACAAACGCCAAACCCAAAGCAGAAAAATCCACCGACAATACACAGCCGAAAAAAACAAAGACAACCGGAATTACACATTTCGATACGGCAGTTCAGTCGGACAGCGATTTCAAAGAAGACGTAAACGATAAATACTGATCAAAGCAAAGAAGCTGTCAATCACGACAGCTCCTCAGACTGTCGATAAACCTCTATATTTGCCGAAAATGGGGTTGAGGGGCGTAGCCCCCAACAGGGACTAGGGGCGGTAGGTAGATTGTCAAGTCAAGTGCAACACTTTTTAGACAAAAATTCGAGAGGAGAAAGATAACCAAGACATTTACGAGGACGACTATTAATTAAATGAATAACTTTTTGGAATTCTTCTTCGGAAACACTTA
>JAGBHT010000043.1 GCA_017935365.1 Ruminiclostridium sp.
CCGCCACTAGCCCAAGCATGGACGCTTGCAGTCAGCCACACAAAGTCACTGCACGATGCAGTGACACAAATGGCTGACGACCTGTATGGGGGCTTCGCCCCAAAGCAAGGACGCTTTGGTTGCTTGCCAAAAGTTTTGCACAATGCAAAACCAACAAAGCAAGCAATAAGCGACACCCTGTTTTAAAATTTTAAAGAGGTTTTTCGACAGACTGACAGCCACGGTTTTATATCGTGGCTGTTTTTGTATTACTCAGTTGCCTTTTTCAAAACGTGTGCGGAGTTTTTCAAGCGCTTTCTTTTCGATCCTTGAAACGTAACTGCGGCTGATGTCAAGCTCGTCGGCAACTTCACGCTGCGTCATTATCCTGTCGGTGCGGTATGAAGTCTTTGATAACCCGTAGCGTTTCGTGAGAATTTCTTTTTCGCGCTCGTCAAGCTCCTCTTCAATATAGCGGTACATTTTGTCAAGCTCGATATTAAGTGCCGCTTCTTCGGCAACGTCTGTTCCGTCGCAGAAAATATCGGCAAGTGTCACTGCGTTACCGTCCTTGTCGCAGTCCATAGGCTCGTTCAAATAGACTTCTGTCTGCTGGTGCTTTGTCTTGCGGAAGTACATTCTTATCTGGTTGTTGATACATTTTCCCGCATAGGTCGAAAAGTTGATGTTCTTTTTATAGTCAAAGGTTTCGGCGGCACGGATAAGTCCGATTATTCCGATTGAAATCAGATCATCGGCTTCCTTGCTGTCGGGGTAGTGCTTCTTGACAATAAACGCTACCAGACGGAGATTGTGGTTTATCAGCTTATCGCGGGCGGCAAGGTCGCCTTGTGCCGCTTTTTCAAGACATTCTCTTTCTTCCTTTGCGGAAAGCTGTCGTGGGAACGAGCCGTTATTCTTAAAATGCAGGGCAAAGAAGATAAGGCTTTGCAATGCGGTTTGCAGTATCGATATAAACATAATATCACACTCCGAAAAGATAATGATACAGTTTATTCGGGACATTCCGCGTGTTATGCAGGTACAGCTGTCTTGACATAAGAAAAATATGGGTGTATAATAACAATATATTGTTCAAGGAGCGTATGAGTATGAAGCAGAAAAATCGTGAAAGGCTCGGAATAGGTATGAAGATAGGTGCGGGCGTGCTTGCGCTTATTATGATCATAGGTGTTGTGATTCAGGGATTTATGTATCTGAACTGAGTTATTTATATATGGATAAAGTGAACCGCCGGCTGTAAGGTCGGCGGTTGTGTTTTATCCGTTTTTTATGTAACTCAGCGAGAAGTCACAGCAGTCATTGCCTCGTCCGAGCGTTTTGCTCCTGTGCCATTTTAATTTCGGGTGAATGTCACCGTATGCTATATCGTCGCTGTCGCAGAAACAAACGCATAGTTCAGAACAACCGTACCGCACGGTCATCATACAGTAAGGGCATTTTATCATATCAAGTCTTGCGGTGTTTTTATCGGTGTCATATTTCTTATAATCAAAACCTGCGTCACGGCCGAATGTTTTCTGCGTTACTTTCAGAAATATTTTTGGGATACGCTTGTACATTCCCGCAAAACGGGCGGCTTTTGATATTGCTTTTTTCATTTTCAACGAGTGAAGTTCTACAATATGGTGTATCTAGGCAAGTGCCTGCTGTTTACCCATAACGGCGGACAAGGTTTCATAAGCCGCTATGCCGGGCAAAATCTGGCTTTCAAGGTGTAATTTCATCGCTTTTGATTCGTTTTCGGTTTCTTTTCTGAGCGTGCTAAGTCTGTTTTTCATATCCGATATAAGCTTTTCGGAACGATTGGGATAACGCTTTTTACAGATCTCGATGAAACCTGTTTCGATGTAGCTTTGCTTTGACATTCTGATTTCCCCTTATTTATGTAATTACAGTTAGTTTTAAATAACTGTAATTATAATAGCACCGAATGGGGTGGTTGTCAAGGCTGGGATAAGGGATTATTCCTGCCTTGTCCTGTCTGTCCTGTTGAAAATCAGCGATACTGCAAGTCCGAAGATCATAGCGGCGGTAACACCTGCCGAGCAGGCAGTAAATCCGCCTGTGAATATACCGAGGAAACCGTCCTTTTCAATAGCTTTTCTCATACCCTTTGCAAGCAGATTGCCAAATCCCGTAAGCGGTACGGACGCACCTGCGCCTGCAAAGTCTACAAGCGGCTGATAAAGACCTGTTGCTCCGAGAATTACACCCGAAACAACATAAGCTACAAGTATTCGCGCAGGGGTGAGCTTGGTAAGGTCGATAAGAAGCTGACCAATCGCACAAAGCGCACCTCCGACTAAAAATGCCCATAAATACTGCATAATTTTTCTCCTGTTATAATGTGTCGGATATCTCAACCAAATGAGATATACCGGGTATGCTTTCGCCCTGTTGAACTATAGTCGTTGACATAAGAGCGCCTGTAGCGGCAAAGAGAACTTTATGAAGCTTACCCTCTGCGATTTGCGGAAGAATGTGTCCGCACAGTACCGAGGCACTGCAACCGCAACCCGAACCGCCTGCGTGAACGTCCTGCTTTTCACGGTCGTACAGCATAAGTCCGCAGTCCTTATGTTTCGGCTCAATTTCAATTCCGTCACGGCGGAAAAGCTCACACATAAGATCCGTACCGACCTGACCTAAGTCACCTGTGTAGATCACGTCATAATCATCGGGCGTTGTCTTTGTGGCAAGAAGATGCCGCTTTATCGTATCGTATGCCGCACCTGCCATAGCCGCACCCATGTTGTTTGCGTCCTTTATGCCCATATCGGTTATCTTGCCGATCGTGACACGCTTTACATAAGGCGGCTTTTCTGCGACCGAGGTTATGCAACAGCCTGCGCCCGTTGCTGTCCACTGTGCCGTTGGCGGTCGAACGCCGCCGTAGTTTATCGGAAATCTGAACTGCCTTTCGGCAGAGCAGAAGTGGGAAGATGTAACGGCGGCAAAGTATTCGCCAAGCCTCATATCCGCAAAAAGCGATGCCATGGCAAGGCTTTCAGCCATAGTCGAACACGCTCCGTAAAGTCCGATAAATGAGATATCGGTGTCACGAAGCCCGTAGGCTGAGCCTGTGCATTGGTTAAGCAGATCGCCTGCAAAAATAAATGAAATATCTTCTTTTATAAGCTTGCCTTTTCTCAGGGCAATGTCGAATGCGTACTGCTGGAATGTGCTCTCTGCCTTTTCCCATGTGGTAAGACCGAGTTCCGCACCCTCTGCGGCATAGTCGAAGCAGTTGCCGAGAGGTCCGTCGCTCTCCATTTTTCCGACTGCGGCGGCGCAGGAATATACCGACACACCACGGTCAAGCTCGATAGTTCCTTCTGAAATCAGTTTAGCCATATCAACCTCCGAAAAGACTTATTATGAAAAGAATAATACCGTAGACAAATGCCGCCGCAATGCCGTAAACTATAACCGGTCCTGCAATTATGAACATCTTTGCGCCCGTACCGAGAATATAACCCTCGGTCTTGAATTCAAGCGCAGGTGAAACCACAGCGTTTGCAAAGCCTGTTATCGGTACAAGAGTACCTGCGCCTGCGTGCTTGGCTATACGTTCATACTGACCGAAGCCGGTAAGCAGTGCGCTTATCAGTACAAGAGTTATAGAGGTATATGCCGATGCAGTATCGATATCGTTTCCTATCATAAGATAAAGATCTGTGAAGAACTGACCTATACAGCAGATAAGTCCGCCGATAGCAAACGCTTTCGGCACTGTTATATATAGCTTGCTCGGAGCAGAATAGCGGTTGGCAAGCTGTGCGTATTCTTTTTTGGAAATATTCAAAATATCACCGTCCTTGATGATATTTTTTATTTTATATCAGAAAATATCCGTGTAAAATTCTGCTTGCAATTACAGTAAAACAGATCGCTTTGCAATTTTTATATTGATTTATTGCAGATGTTGTGCTATACTTTAATAGAACAGACAGGAAAAGTGCATTTTTGTAACTTTTTCCGGTCGGAATTTCCATTCAAGAAAGGGATAACAATAATGAAATACGCAGTATTGCTTTGCGACGGTATGGCTGATCTTCCCCGTGAGGATATAGGTGGCACACCTATGAGCGTTGCTCACAAGCCTAATATGGATAAGCTCGCAAAGGTATCAAGAGTAGGTCTTGTAAAGACAGTTGAGGATAACTTAAAGCCCGGCAGTGACGTTGCAAATCTTTCCGTTCTAGGTTATGATCCTGCAATATATTATTCGGGCAGAAGTCCTTTAGAGGCAGGCAGTATCGGCATTGATATGAAGCCTACAGACGTTTCTTTCAGAACAAACCTCGTAACGCTGTCAGACGAACCTGTATATGAAGACAAGACTATACTTGACTACTGCGCAGATGATATATCTACAGAAGAAGCCGCAGAGCTTATAAAGTTCATTGATGAAAAGCTCGGCACGGATGAATTCCGTTTCTACAGCGGTGTAAGCTACCGTCACTGCCTGATATGGGACCACGGCACGACCGATATCGGTACGCTGACGCCTCCTCACGATATAACAGGCAAGCCGATAAAGACACACCTCGGTGTAAACGAAAACGGCAAGCCGCTTATCGAGATGATGAAGAAGAGCTACGATTTACTGAAAGACCACCCCGTAAACTTAAAGAGAATAGAGAGAGGTCTGCGTCCTGCAAACAGTATATGGTTCTGGGGCGAGGGCGTTCGCAAGGATCTTACTCCTTTTGCCGAAAAGTATGGCAAGAGCGCCGCTATGATCTCTGCTGTTGACCTGCTCAGAGGTATCGGTAAGTTCACAGGTATGGACGTTATCAAGGTTGACGGTGCTACAGGCTACATAGACACAAACTTTGACGGCAAGGCTCAGGCGGCTGTTGATGCTCTTAAGGGCGGCAAGGACTTTGTGTATATCCACGTTGAAGCTCCCGATGAATGCGGTCATCGCCACGAAGTTGAGAATAAAGTAAAGGCAATAAGCCTTATAGATGAGAAGATACTCGGTAAGCTCCTTGAAGAGTTCAAGGACGAGGATATCAAGATCCTTATCTGCCCCGACCACCCCACACCGCTTGAACTGAGAACACATACAAATGCTCCTGTACCGTTCATGATCTATGACAGCAGAAAGAAGCTTGACGGTGTTGATTGTTTCTGTGAGGAAAGCGCGGCTAAGACAGGCGATTATATTGCCGAGGGTCATACCCTTATGAGCAGTTTCTTAGCCGACTGATAATGTTATAAGAATATTTTACCGCCCTGTGTTTTTCACGGGGCGGTTTGTTATAAAAAGAAGCACTGTAAACCAGCGGCGGTTTACAGTGCTTTATAGGTTTATTCAATTATGAGTTTATAATCGGTGCAGAAGTCTGAATATTCGGTAAATGTTTTTTTGAGAGAAGAGAGGAGTGGTTCTTCTCCGTGTTTTTCGTAATATTTCTTTATATCACTCGATATTGTCAGTTCAAGAGTCGCTTTGTCGCCGACAATGTAGCCGACTGTGCTTTCGTTGATTTCTTCCTTGCCGTTGCTGTTGATAAAGCACTTGATAAAACGTACATCATCGCCGATGCTATTGAGCTTTTTCCACTCGGAAAAAATAACTTTAGCGTCGCAGGGAAGATATTTAGTTGTTTTTTCCGTGCTTGAGCCGTTCAGATAATAAATATTAATATTGCTGTACGCCAAAGCTGTTTCGTTTGTTGATTCGTTTGTGATTGCTGATGATGAATTGTTGAAATCATTATCGGCATTTTTGAGTAAACCGTTTCCGGTTGCGAATACTGCCACAAACACTGCCGCTGTAGCCGCCACCGAGCCGATAATGGCATACAGCCTTTTTCTGCTGTTCTTTACTTTCGGCTTTGCCTGTTCGACAAATTCATCATTTACATTGCCCAGTTCATTCAGTAAGCGTTTTTCTTTCATAGCGTTATACCCTCCTTTATAAGATGTTCCTTAAGTTCGCTTCGGGTTCTGAGAAGTATCATTTTTATGCGGCTTTCGGTAGATGAATATTCGGAGGCAATCACCTTAATCGGCATCATATACCAGTATCTTTGCATAAAGATAATACGTTTTTCGGGTTCAAGGCAGGAGAGAAAATCGTTGAGGGCGTGCCTTAGCGTGTTGTTGTCGGAAATATCTTCCGTAGTAACACCGGACGACACACATTCAGCCAGCTCATCAAGAACGGCGGCTGTCTGTCCCGAACCTCTTTTATCTGCTGTTTTCTCAAAGAATCTGTTAAGCGAAAGGTTGCGTGTTATCCTGCCGAGAAATGCCGACAGCTTTTTCGGCTTCTGCGGTGGAATTGCATTCCACGCCTTCATCAGCGTATCGTTTACGCACTCCTCGCAGTCCTCATTCACGGCAAGTATGTTGTAGGCGATAGAGTAACAGTATCTGCCGTATTTGACGTGGGTTTCGGATATTGCTTTTTCATCTCTTGCAAAGAATAATTCTATAATCCTGCTGTCTTCCGTATTTCTCACTCCCTTTTATTTTTTTAAACAGCCTGTTCACCTATAAAGACAGGATATTTTTATAAAGGTCACGCTTTTTAAGAAAATTTTTCTGCGGATACAGTTACAGGCTTCTGCTTAATACAGAAGCCTGTTTTGTAACCCTTGTGTGGTTTAGTCTTCAATATAAACTCTTTTCATAACCTGAGGAGTTGTGGGCTTGTCGTTCCAGTCAACCTCGGTATCGGCAATTTCGTCAACTGCGTCCATACCGTCAACTACCTTGCCGAAAGCGGCATAACCGCCGTCCAAATGAGGAGCGTCTTTGTGCATTATAAAGAACTGTGAGCTTGCGCTGTCGGGCATCATTGAACGAGCCATTGAGATAACGCCTCTTGTGTGCTTTAAATCGTTCTTTACGCCGTTCTGAGCAAATTCGCCCTTGATGTTTTCCTTTGCACCGCCCATGCCTGTGCCTTCGGGATCGCCACCCTGGATCATAAATCCGCTGATTACACGGTGGAAGATAAGGCCGTCATAGAAACCTTCCTTAACAAGCTTTTCAAAGTTTGCGCAGGTGATAGGTGCAATTTCGGGATAAAGCTCTATCTTTATCTTCTTTCCGTTTTCCATTTCAATAACTACCATTGGTTTTAATTCCTTTCGTATTACGTTTTTCTGTATGTCAATAAGGCTAAAGCCCTACAGATGTCCTGATGTCTTATTGTGCGTTAAGTCCCGAGTAGATATTTGTATCTATTCCGCTTATTTCTACGCCTTTGAGCTCAAACAGTTCGCTTATCGTTGCAAACTGGAAGCCTTTTTCGAGCAGTAAAGGTATTGCCTTGTCAAGCGCTTCGACAGTCTTTGAATTGCCCTCGGCATCGTGGAGCAGGAAGATCACGCCGTCTGCGGCTTTTTTCTCAAGATACTTTGCCCTGTAGTCTGCTGTAACTCTGTCCTCCCAATCGTTGCAACCGTATCCGCTGATAAAAGTCATATCAATGTTGTCATACATTGTATTGTTTACGGCTATGTACGGCGGACGGAAGAACTTTGGGGTAGTACCTGTGATCTCCTTGACTTTTTCGTTTACAAAATCAACTTCTTCTTTGATTTCGTCGGCGGTCATCTTGTCCATGTAGCTGTGTGTCTTTGAATGGTTTTCAATATCACATCCGAGATCATAGGCACGTTTGACCGATTTAGCCGATTCGTCGTTTATATTGTTTCCGATAAGGAAGAAGGACGCTCTTACCTGATATTTTTCAAGCACATCAAGTATCTCCATAGTGGTTGTGGCGTTCGGACCGTCATCAAATGTGATCGCTATTGTAGGTTTAGAGGGGTCAAGTTCATAGTCTATGCGATTTATTGTATCGCTGTCGTTGCTATCGGGTGCAGAAGACACCGTTTCGTCCGTCTGAGCGGTCGTTTCAGCAGAGGTTTCGGGAGCGGATGTTTCTGTGCTTTCAGAAGAAGTGGCGGAAGAAGCAGTTTCGTCTGCTGAACTGCTTTCAGGTGCGGCAGAGGTGCTGTCGGTGCTTACAGTTGCAGAAGATGATGAAGTTGTGTTTTCGGCTGTTGACTGTGATGAGTTTGCAGACGAGGAACAGCCTGTAAGGCAGAGGGCGGCAACAAGAGCCGCAGTGATGAGCTTTACTTTCATGATGAATTTCCTTTCAGGATTATTTTTTATTCTTTCTTATCCATTTAATGTTAATTATATTGATTACAAGACCGATGACGACTGCAACGGAAAGCACAACGATCCATATAAGATTATTATACTGCGGCGGTTCGTCCTGCTCAGAAATATAGCTTGTCACAGGAGTGTAATCTGCCGGTGCGGTGTAGGTCTGCGGTGTGCTTGCAGAGGTTGATTCTGCAACAGTGCTGTCGGCAGTCGTATTTGCGGTCGGTGTGTCTTCCGGGCTTGCGGCTGTAGTTTCCGATTCATTGAAATATTCGGCTGCTCTGAAATAATATCTCTTTTCGGCAAGGTAAGCACAGTGGTCAAACGACAGCGCAAGCGGCGATATATCAAAATACATCTGTGAATTTGCGCCCAGCGATTTGTATTTGTTGTTTTCAAATTTCAGGTTGCTGTCCCATACGCAGTCGACCCATATCCACCTGTCATTTATCAGAGCGGCGCACCATTCGTGATTTACAGGTCCGTCTGCAAGCTCGGAGTAATCTACCGTGTCTGACGTTACCGTACCTTTTACGTTTACGACATAAAGCCCCTGTGCTTCACACAGTGCGCTGAAAAGTGCGGAATAGCCGACGCATACTGTTTTGTGGCTTTTGAGAACATTCTTTATGCATATCTCGGACTGAGTTACCGAATTTTCTCTTGCGTCACGGTCGTAATAGATATTGTCGGATACCCATTTCGCTATCGCTTCGAGCTTCTTGTATTCGTCCTTGATATCTCCTGCAATGTAATCTGCAAGATATGCGACTTCGTCAAGCGTCTGTTTCACGCTTTCTTCCGTAAGCTCGTCAGTGACATATCCTGCCCACGACTTTGCGGAAGTCGGTACTACTTTTTCAAGCACCGAAAGATTCTGTTCGCCAAGTCCGTTATCGGGAAAATACCGGTTATCATCGTACATTATGAGATAGCTCAGTCTTGCGCCGGATTTCAATGTAATTACCAGTCGGTCGGAATTGCCGACAGGCTCGGAAGGGTTCAAAACCGATGAGAACGTTCCGTCATTGTTCACTTTAAGAGTAGAAGAAACTGTACCGCTGTTCTGAAACGTAATATCCGTCACGGGGTCGTTTTTATAACAACCTTCCACAAGTACAGAACGGTTGTTTATCGTGATCTTGCTGTAGTATTCCTTGTTTTCTCCGGTGACAAGTTCATAGCATTTTTCCGGTTTCTTTACGATTTCGTCCGAAGAATTGTCAATACTTTCGGCAAAGCAGAAAGTCGGTAAAGTGAAAAACATTATCAGAGTAACGAAAACCGCAGGTATTTTTCTGTTTATAACGAAATCCAATTTTGCTCCTTGTCTGAACGACAATCGTTATCAGCTTTCGCTGAGATAATCTCCGTGGATATATTCTCCGTTATCGAGTTTGTAATAACCTGTGTCGGTTACGGCAACAACGTTTACAACATCTCCGTAAGAATATCCTCTTACTGTATCAGATCCCATTATTGCTCTTGTTCTGCTGTAGCAGGACTGATTTACATACATAGTGCCGCTGACTGTGTTTTCTGTCCACTCAAGCGGCTCTGCGGTAGTTTCCGGTGTGATTTCGGGCGCTTTGGTAGTAGTCGGTGCCGTTGTCTGTGCAGAGGTGGCAGGCGGTGTGGTTACCGGTGCCGGTGTTGTAGTGACAGGCGATGAGGGCGGAGTAGTGGCAGGAACAGAAACATTGCTTGTATTGCTGTCGTTTGGGGTAAGTATAGTTTTATGATTCAAAGACACAACGACAGCGAGCACGAGTAACAGTGCTCCGCCGATGCCTATAAGCGTGTCGGTTGCTTTTCCCAAGATATATTATCTCCTTTTTCTGATTTCTGAAAGTAATATGGCTTTGTACTTAAAAAGTCTGTATACTATTATATCAAGGCAAGGCGCAACAGTCAACAGTTATGGAAAAAAAGATAATTCCGACGCGCAGATTTTCCGCAATAAATATTAAAATCGGGAAAGGCATAGACGTGATGAAGTGGCTTCTTTTTGTTATCCGATATAAGAGTTGAAGTCATTTTACCTTGACATGCGTATGAAATCATGATATACTTAGAACTGTATAAATCGAACAAAAGAAAACGGAGGATAGTTTTCAATGGCAAAAATAGCAGTTCTCGGCTACGGCGTCGTAGGTTCAGGCACAGTCGAGGTTATTGAGAAGAATAAGGAAGGTCTTTTAAAGAAAGCCGGTCAGGAGATAGAGATAAAGTATATTCTTGATCTGCGTGATTTCCCCGATAGTCCTTATAAAGACAAGTTTGTAAAGGACTTCAACGTTATATTGAACGACCCTGAAATTTCGGTTGTGGTTGAGGTTATAGGCGGTATCAAGCCTTCATACGATTTTGTAAAGTCTTCGCTTCTTGCAGGAAAGAGCGTTGTAACATCAAACAAGGAGCTTGTTGCAAAGAAGGGTGCAGAGCTTCTGAAGATAGCACACGAGAAGGGCGTAAACTTCTTCTTCGAGGCAAGTGTAGGCGGCGGTATCCCGATCATCAGACCGCTTCACCAGTGCCTTTCCGCTAACCGTATAGATGAAATAGCAGGTATCTTAAACGGTACTACAAACTTTATACTTACAAAGATGATCCGTGACAACATGGCATTTGATGTCGCACTCAAGACGGCTCAGGAGCTTGGTTATGCTGAGCGTAACCCTTCTGCCGATGTTGACGGTATCGACGCTTGCAGAAAGATCTGTATTCTTGCATCTCTTTCGTTCGGCAAGCACGTTTATCCCGATAATATCCATACCGAGGGCATCACAAAGATCACACCCGAGGACGTTGCTTATTGCGAGAACTTCGGCGGTTCCATAAAGCTTATCGGCTGGGCTTCAAGACAGCCCGATGAAAAGGTTGCGGTTATGGTATGCCCTGCATTTATCCGTGCAGACAGCCAGCTTGCAGGCGTTAACGATGTATTCAATGCAATTCTTGTAAGAGGCGACTCTACAGGCGACGTTGTATTCTACGGCAAGGGTGCGGGTAAGCTCCCGACAGCAAGCGCAGTTGTAGCCGACGTTGTTATTGCAGTAAAGATGAATTCTTCAAGTAAGTCGCTTTACTGGGAAGACAGCGATCAGGATTTCATCGAAGATACAGATAAGATCGTTCTTGAGAATTATATCCGTGTTGACGGTGTTTCAAAGTACGAGGCAGAGGCTCTGTTCGGCAAGGTGACCTACCTTACAAGAAAGGGCGCACCCGAAAGCGAGCTTGCATTCATCACTCCCGTAATCAGCGAAAAGGATTGCAATGAAGCTATTGCAAAGCTCGGCGACAAGGTACTCGGTCGTATAAGAGTTCTTGATTATTGATAAACTAAATTTGCCATTTGAAAGGAAAAACAATATGTCCGAAAATCAGCCAAAGTACAAGAGAATACTTTTAAAGCTCAGCGGTGAAGCGCTTGCAGGCGACAAGAAGATGGGACTTGATATGCCCACTGTTACCGAAATATGCAAGAGTATAAAGAAGTGCTATGATGTCGGCACCGAGATCGGTATAGTTGTCGGCGGCGGCAACTACTGGAGAGGTCGTTCAAGCGAGAGCATGGACAGAGTAAGAGCAGACCATATCGGTATGCTTGCGACCGCCATGAATGCACTTGCTGTTGCAGATGTGCTTGAAAGTCTGGGTTGTCAGGTGCGTGTACAGACGGCTATAGATATGAAGCAGGTCGCAGAGCCTTATATAAGACAGAAAGCTATAAGACACTTTGAAAAGGGCAGAATAGTAATATTCGGTTGCGGTACGGGAAGCCCGTTCTTCTCGACCGACAGTGCCGCCGCACTGAGAGCCGCAGAAATAAATGCTGATATACTGCTCAAAGCTACAATGGTTGACGGTATCTACGACAAGGATCCCCACAAGTACGACGATGCGGTGAAGTATGATTCACTCACACATCAGCAGATACTTGTACAGAGCCTTAAGGTCATGGACAGCGCGGCTGCTGCAATGTGCCGTGAAAACAAGACGCCTATCCTTGTATTCGATCTGAGCAGACCGGATAATATCTTTGACGCAGTAATGGGCAAGAAGATAGGTACGGTAGTCAGCGACAAGTAAGCTACAGGTAAATAAAAAACGATAATATACACCCGAAAGGAAATTAACCAATGAAAGACGTAATCAATACCGCTAAGGACAAAATGGGCAAGTGCGTAGCCGCTGTTGAAACAGAATACGCATCGATCCGTGCAGGAAGAGCCAACCCCGCAGTTTTAGACAAAGTAACCGTTGACTATTACGGAGTACCCACACAGATAAACGCTATGGCGGCTGTAGCGGTTTCAGAGGCAAGAGTGCTTGTTATCACTCCCTGGGACGCTTCAACACTGAAGTCAATCGAAAAGGCTATCCTTGCAAGCGATATCGGAATTACTCCCACAAACGACGGTAAGGCTATCCGTATCACATTCCCCCAGCTCACAGAGGAAAGAAGAAAAGAGCTCTGCAAGCAGGTAAAGAAGATCGCCGAGGAAGGTAAGGTTGCTGTACGCAACGTTCGCCGTGACGCTATGGAAAAGTTTAAGGCTATGAAGAAGAACAACGAAATAACCGAGGACGATCTCAAGAACTGCGAAAAGGACGTTCAGAAGCTCACAGACAAGTACTGTGACGAAATGGACGCCGCAAGCAGCGCAAAAGAAAAAGAGATCATGACAGTTTAATTATCGGTAATTGAATTGGCTGATATAAATAAAGATGCTTTACCGTGCGTTCCGCTCCATGTCGGATTTATCATGGACGGAAACGGCAGGTGGGCTAAAAAAAGAGGACTTCCGAGAAAAGCAGGTCATTCACAGGGCGCAAAGGTATTCAGGCGCACTGTTGAGGACTGCCGTGATATCGGAATAAAATACTGCACTTTCTATGCGTTTTCAACCGAAAACTGGAAACGTCCGAAAGATGAAGTTGACGCCATAATGAAACTGCTTGAAAAATATCTTGACGATATACGCAGTATGGCGCAGAAGAATACAAGGATAATCTTCCTTGGCGATAAGTCTGCATTTGCGGAAGATATACAGGCAAGACTTGTCGAGATCGAAGAAATATCAAAGAATAACGACGGTCTGTACGTTCTCGTCGCATTGAATTACGGCGGTAAGGACGAGATACTGACTGCAGCAAAGCGTCTTGCGCAGGATTATAAGGACGGAAAGGTAAACCTTGACGACTTTACCGAGGACGACTTTGACAATTATCTTTATACAAAGGGCATTCCTCCGGTTGATCTTATCATAAGACCGAGCGGAGAGCAGAGAACATCCAACTTCCTTATCTGGCAGGGAGCTTATGCCGAGCTATTGTTCATGGATGTTCTGTGGCCGGATTTCACAAAGAAGGATCTTATTGCGGCTTGTAACGAGTACGCAAGGAGAAACCGGAGATTCGGCGGACTGTAATGCACTTCTGAAAGGAAAAAGAACTACAAGATGGTAACCAGAATTGTGACCGCTCTGGTAGCGATACCGATCGGTATATTAATTATTGCGCTGAACAACGAGATACTTTATTATGTTGCTATGACGGCTTTTTCGGTTATAGCAGTGTACGAAATGCTCGTTACGACCAAATATCTGAAGAATAAGTTCACATCTGCCGTAAGCCTTTTATTTGCGGCGATCACACCTATTCTGTTCTGGATAGAGCCTCTGAGGAACAACGTAAAGCTGATATATTTCGGCTTTGTCGTTATAATGCTTCTCGGAATGCTGTTCAATCACGAGAAGGCAAGATTTGAGCAGGTCTCTCTTGTTGCATTTATATCGATAACAATACCGCTTGCGCTTTGCTCGATCGCATTTATGCGTACAAAATTCCCCGAACACGCTACTTTCCTTATCGTTTACACTATGGTAAGCGCATGGATCGGCGATGCAGGAGCTTATTTTGTCGGAACTTTTCTCGGCAAGCATAAGATGTGCCCCGCTATAAGCCCCAAGAAGACCTGGGAGGGCTTTGCAGGCGGAATTATCACATCGGGCGTTTTTGCTGTAATAATGAGCTTTGCCTATGAGCTTATCGACAGCATGATAAACGGCGGAGTGCATACATTCAGCGTAAACTGGGTATATCTCACTATACTCGCACTGGTTATATCGGGACTGGGTGTTGTCGGAGATCTGTCCGCATCACTTGTAAAGCGTGAATGCTCCGTAAAGGATTTCGGTAATATACTGCCCGGACACGGCGGTATTCTTGACCGCTTTGACAGCGTTCTGCTTGCCGCACCCTTTGCGTATATGATGTTCCAGATATATTTCCCCGTAACCCCAATAGCATAATCGTGAAATCAAATTACAATGCCGAAGCGGAATACTCTTCGGCATTATTTGTCATAAAGAGGTAACAATTGAGTATTATAAAGAATATAGCTCTGCTCGGCAGTACCGGCTCGATAGGCACGCAGACGCTTGATGTATGCCGTATGCACGGCATCAGACCTGTCGCTCTGTGCGCCGCAAGAAATACGGAACTGCTTGAAAAGCAAGCCCGTGAATTTATGCCGGGCACAGTCTGCATATATGACGAAAACTGTTATAACGACCTGAAACAGCGCCTTTCCGACACAGATATAAAGGTATTTTGCGGAATGGACGGACTGTGTGAAGTGGCATCACAGAAAACGGACGCCGTTGTAAATTCGGTTGTCGGTATGGTAGGATTGCGGCCTACTCTTGCGGCACTTGATGCCGGCAACAAGGTAGCGCTCGCTAACAAGGAAACGCTGGTTACCGGCGGAGAGCTTGTAATGAATAAGGCTAAAGAGAAAAATCTTCCGATACTGCCTATAGACAGCGAACATTCGGCTATATTCCAGTCGCTTATGGCAAGCGGCGGCAGTAAGATAGAACGCATACTGCTGACTGCGTCGGGCGGACCTTTTTTCGGCCACAGCTACGATAGACTTAAAACCGTTACCAAGGCGCAGGCGCTTAAGCACCCCAACTGGAACATGGGTCAGAAGATAACCACCGACAGCGCAACGCTTATGAACAAGGGACTTGAGCTTATAGAAGCTGTATGGCTGTTCGGAGTAAAACCCGGACAGGTTGAAATAAATGTTCACAGACAGAGCATTCTTCACTCAGCGGTAGAGTTTGAGGACGGCTCGGTCATAGGACAGATGGGCGTACCGGATATGAGAATACCTATCCAGTTTGCACTGACTTATCCTGAAAGATTGCCGTCCCCGGCAAAAAGACTTTCGCTGTTTGATGTAGGTACATTGACATTTGAAAAGGCAGACGAGGAAACGTTCCTCTGTCTTAAATACGCAAAGAAGATGATCACAAAGGGCGGCACAGCCTGCACGGTCCTCAACAGTGCAAATGAGGCGGCTGTAGGACTGTTTCTCCAAGATAAGATCCCGTTTTACCGCATAGGAGAGCTTGTAGCCGACGCTTGTGAGAATGTCAGGGAGCACAGGGAGGTAACGCTCGGTAATATACTGGACAGTGAAAACACGGCAAGAGAATATGTGATCACACACGTTTAAACAAGGAGGCACTTTTGAACATACTCAATATTTTACTCGGAATACTTCTGTTCTTTATAATCATACTCGTACACGAATTCGGACATTTCACCGTTGCAAAACTTTGCAATATGAAAGTAAAGGAATTTGCGATAGGAATGGGTCCGAAGCTGTTCAAAAAGCGTATCGGCGAAACCGTGTTTGCATTCAAGGCACTGCCGATAGGCGGCTCTGTAATGCTTGACGAGGACGTTGAAAATGACGATCCCAGAAGTTTCAGAAACAGACCCGTGTGGATGAGAATACTGGTAATTGCCGCAGGCGCGTTTATGAACTTTGTTCTCGGTTTTATCTTCTGCATTATTTCCGTGCTTTGTTCAAGCAGTGTGACAACAACTACGGTTGCGGGTTTCCAGGAGGGCGCGATAAGCTCTTCTGTGCTTCAGGCAAATGATAAGATACTGAAAATCAACGGTATGAATATCTATACTACTATGGATATTTCGTTCCAGCTGTCAAACTCGCAGTCGAGAGGTATCGGCTCGCAGTATTACAGCTATGATTTCGTGGTTGAGCGAAACGGTCAGACAGTCGAGCTGAAAGACGTCAAGTTTGCGTCACGTTCATACGCAAAGATGATTTCCGAATATAAAAAGCTGGTAGGCGAAAAAGAGGGCTATGCCGAGCTTCCCACAGCATATTTTGATATAGATACAAACAGTTATACAGCGGCTTTCAAAGAGCTTGAAAAGAACGACGCCGAGTTTGCAAAGTCGTTTACCGCAATTGCCGATGAATACAAGAGCGGATATACTTCAGAAGAGAACAATATGTATCTTGACTTCATCGTATACGGTCAGAAGCACAACTTTGTGAACGTGATACAGGCGGCGTGCGCCGACTTTATATCATATGGCAGACTTATCTGGATATCGTTCGGAAATCTGCTCAACGGAACATACGGACTTAACGAAATGTCAGGTCCTATCGGCGTTGTACAAAGTGTAAGCACAGTCGCGTCATTCGGCTGGGGCTCGCTTATGACGCTTGCGGCACTCATTGCGATAAATGTCGGCATTGTAAATCTTCTGCCTATACCCGCTATGGACGGCGGACGGCTTGTGTTCCTTTTCATAGAGCTGATAAGAAGAAAGCCTGTCAAGGCGGAGCATGAGGGTATGGTGCATTTTATCGGCATTGTTGCGCTTATGGTGCTTATGGTTATAGTAACGTTCAATGACATTGTAAGAATATTTACGGGCGGTTAAAATGAGCAAGAAAAAAGTTAAAGTAGGAAATCTTACTCTCGGTGGAGAGCATATATATATACAGTCGATGCTGAATATTCCTGCGGATGATGTAGAGGGTAACGTAAAACAGGCTGTCGAGCTTGAAAAGGCAGGTTGCGAGATAATACGCACGGCAGTGCCTACAGTCAGAAACGCAGAGCTTATTTATGCGCTTAAGAATGCAGTGAATATCCCTGTTGTTGCGGACATTCATTTTGATTATAAAATAGCGCTTGAATGTGCGGCGGCAGGGGTTGACAAGATAAGAATAAATCCCGGAAATATAGGCGACAAGGACAGTGTAAAGGCGGTAGCGGACGCTTGCCGTAACCGCAATATCCCAATAAGAATCGGTGTGAACAGCGGTTCTGTCGAGCGTGAATTGCTTGCAAAGTATGGCGGACCGACTGCACAGGCGCTTGCCGAGAGCGCGTCACGCCATGTTGAAATGCTCCGTGAATATGATTTTGACGATATAGTGCTTTCGGTAAAATCGTCCGATGTAAAGCTGATGACCGAAAGCTACAGACTGATACACGAAATGTACGATTATCCTCTGCACCTCGGCGTTACCGAGGCAGGTACTACTCGCATGGGAATAATCAAGTCGGCGGCAGGTATAGGATCGCTTCTGCTTGACGGTATAGGCGACACTATAAGAGTATCGCTGACAGCCGACCCTGTCGAAGAGATCTATGCCGCTAAGGATATACTGAAATCTGTCGGAATAGGCGGCGGTGTACAGATAGTTTCCTGCCCGACCTGCGGCAGAACGGGAATTAATCTTATATCAATAGCAAAGCAGGTTGAAGAACGTACAAGAGATATAACCGCAGATATAAAGATCGCTGTAATGGGCTGTGTTGTAAACGGTCCGGGAGAAGCAAGAGAAGCCGATATCGGCATTGCCGGTGCAAAGGGCGAGGGAATAATTTTCAAAAAGGGCAAGGTTATACGCAGAGTGCCCGAAAGTAAGCTTGTCGATGAGCTTATGTGTGAGATTGGCAAATTAGTAAGCGATAAAGAGAACTGATAAGGAACGTGAAATAATGGCAGCCATTTTAAAAGAACTTCTGAATAAGGTTGAAATGCCTCAGCAGACAGCAGACGCAAAACTTCTGTCGATACTGTGCGATGAAACGGATAAGAGTATGATACTCCAGCTTGAAGCCGATGAACTGATACCTTACAGTGTGCTTGCCGAAACAGGCAATGCGATAAAAAAGTATCTGGGTGTGCCGTCGGTAAGAATTTACCCGAAATATGCACCGGAACTTTTCAACCCGTCGTATCTCTATGACATTATTCAGATACTGAAGCCGTCGCACGGCGTAATTAACGGCTATATGGACGATTCGGAGATAAGCGACGATGGTGATACATTCGAGTTTACGCTTATGCACGGCGGAATCGACCTTTTATACAGCGAAAAGATAGACAAGGAAATAGAAAAGTTCACAAAGGGCGTATTCGAAAAGAGCGTCACGGTAAAATTCAGTGAGAATGCGACAGTCGGTTATGCCGATCTTGATGAAAGATATTACGAGGAGCTTGCCGCACAGCCTCTTCCCGACTTTGAAGAAATAGACAGAAAAGCGGCAGAGCGTGCCAGTGAGAGCAAAAGCTCAAGGGGAAAGAAATCAAGACCCGAGCCGAGAAAGCGTCCCGGAAAGATAACGCTTACATATCTTGAAGATAAACTGAACCCGGACGGACTTTTATATCTCGGTAATGAGATAACTGAAGCTCCGCAGTCGCTGAAATCGCTCAGCGAAGAGAGCGACAGCGTTACCGTATGGGGCGAGCTTACCGAAGTTGAGCATAAGGAAACACGAAACGGTGTATATACGATAATCACGGCGGCACTGTGTGACGATACGGGAAGAGTGCCTGTAAAGCTGTTTGCCAAGGCTGAAATAATAGATGATTATTCTTTCCTTGAAGACGGCGCAGTGTTTGTTATGCAGGGAAGCTATAAGCTTGATACTTTTGCAAACGAGATGCAGTTCAACCCGACAGATATAATGCAGGTATCGCTCCGTGACGACTACACGATGAAAACGCCTGCACCGAAGCCCTCTTCACAGGGCGGAAATGCGCCTGCCGCTCCGGCTATGACAAAGGCTAATGTATTTGCAGAGCCGGAGGAAATGGAACTGATGTTTGAAACGACCCATTTCGGAAGCAAGGCAAAGCTTGTAATGGGCAAGCCGATAAACGACCCGCCCGTTGAAATGGCAAGCGTAATGACGGAGCGTGACAACGTTACCGTATGGGGCGAAATTTTCAACGTTGAAAAGAAAGAAACCAAGAGCGGCAAGTCCACGATAATCACAGCCGCTTTCAGCGACAGAACTTCATCTATGATAATGAAGCTGTTTGTATATAACACTAAGCTTGACAGCTACAGCTTTGTTCAGAACGGTACAAAGATACTTGCGAACGGCAGTTATAAGATGGATGACTTCCTGCACTATAACTGTTTTACTCCGCAGTCGGTGATGCTTGTTGATGTAAAATCAAAGCAGGATAACGCTCCCGAAAAGAGAGTAGAACTGCACATGCATACAAATATGTCGGATATGGACGCTGTTACCGCTCCGTCGGTGCTTGTAAAGCAGGCTCATGCATGGGGTCATAAGGCGGTAGCTATAACCGACCACGGCAACGCTCAGGCATACCCCGAGGCGATGAACACCGTTGAGAAGATAAACAAGGAAGATCCCGACTTCAAGGTCATATACGGACTTGAAGCGTACTTTGTAAATGACGGAAATGCAGTTGTTGACGGGTGTGACAATGTAAAAATCGAGGACGATATTGTCGTATTCGATATAGAAACAACGGGACTTCATCCTGCAAGCGAGCGTATAACCGAAATCGGTGCGGTAAAACTGCGCAATATGGAGATAGTTGACCGTTTCTCAACATTTGTAAACCCGATGATGCCGATACCGTCAAATATCACGGAGCTTACCGGTATAACGGATGATATGGTGGCTGACGCTCCGACAGAAGATGTTGCGGTCACCGACTTTATGCTATTCTGCGGTAATGCACCCGTATGCGCCCATAACGCAAAGTTTGACGTTTCGTTTATCAGAAGCGCCGCCGCAAGAATGGAGAAGAGTTTTGATAATCCTGTAGTTGATACGCTGAGCATAGCAAAGGCGGCGCTCAAGGGTATCAAGAACTATAAGCTTGACACTATAGCAAAATATTTCAAGCTAGGTGACTTTGACCATCACAGAGCGGTTGCCGACGCAGAAATGCTGTGTATGATATATATGCATATAGTAAACGACACCAGAAAGACCGCAAAGCTTGAATATATAGGCGATTTCAACTCAGCGTTTGGAAGCGTTGATATAAAGAAGTTACCCACATATCACCAGATAATTCTTGTAAAGAACAAGGTCGGACTTAAAAATCTGTACAGACTTATTTCCGCATCAAACCTTGATTATTTCTATAAAAAGCCTAGAATACCGAAATCTCTCCTGTCGCAGTACAGAGAGGGACTGATAATAGGCAGCGCGTGTGAAGCGGGCGAGCTTTTCAGGGCAATACTCGAAAAGGAATCACAGGAGAAGATAGAAGAAATAGCGTCATTCTATGACTATCTTGAAATACAGCCTATCGGCAACAATATGTTCCTATTGAGAAACGGCAAGGTAAACAGTGAAGAGGATCTGAGAGATCTTAACCGCGCGATAGTAGAGCTTGGCGACAGGCTCGGAAAGCCGGTAGTCGCTACCTGTGACGTGCATTTCAAAGATCTGGAGGACGCTGTATTCCGTGAGGTATTGCAGGCAGGACAGGGCTATGAGGACTTTGCAAATCAGCCTCCGCTTTATTTCAGAACTACCGAGGAAATGCTTGAAGAATTTGCTTATCTCGGTGAGGAAAAGGCAAAGGAAGTCGTTATCACAAATACCAACAAGATTGCCGATATGGTTGAAGTTGTACGTCCTATCCCGACAGGTACATATCCTCCTCATATTGACGGCGCGGACGAAGAGTTACAGCAGCTTTGCTGGAACAGAGCACATGCGTGGTACGGTGACGATCTGCCCGAAACTGTTGAAAAGCGACTGAAAAAAGAGCTTGATTCGATCATAAAACACGGATTTGCCGTACTTTATATGATCGCGCAGAAACTCGTTGCGTTCTCGGAAAAGAACGGATATCTGGTAGGTTCACGAGGATCGGTAGGTTCATCGGTAGTTGCCATAATGGCAGGTATTTCAGAGGTAAACCCCTTGCCTCCGCACTACAGATGTCCGAAGTGCCGTCACAATGAATTTATCCTTGACGGCTCTTACGGCTCAGGTTTTGACTTGCCGCCCAAAAAGTGCCCCAACTGCGATATAGAAATGATCCGTGACGGTCACGATATACCGTTTGAAACGTTCCTCGGATTTGACGGCGATAAGTCGCCCGATATCGACCTTAACTTCTCAGGTGAAGTACAGGGCAAGGTACACAGATACACAGAAGAGCTGTTCGGTAAGGATCACGTTTTCAAGGCGGGTACTATCTCAGCCGTTCAGGAAAAGACAGCAGAGGGCTTTGTACGCAAGTGGCTTGAAAAGAAGGGTATGACGGCAAATCCTGCCGAAATATCACGTCTTGCGGCAGGCTGTACTGGCGTCAAGAGAACGACATCTCAGCATCCCGGCGGAATGGTCGTTGTACCGAGCGAATATGAAGTTTATGACTTCACGGCGGTTCAGCACCCGGCAGACAAGACGGAGAGCGACATGATAACAACGCACTTCGACTTCCACGCACTGCACGATACTATCCTTAAGCTTGACGAACTCGGACACGATGTTCCGACGCTGTATAAGCACCTTGAGGATATGACCGGCATAAAGATAGCGGACGTTCCGACAAGCGACCCCAAGGTCATGGAGCTGTTCACATCGACAGAGCCGCTCGGCATAAAGGAAGAGGATCTCGGCGTATCAAGCGGTACATACGGTATCCCCGAATTCGGTACTCCGTTCACATTACAGATGCTGAAAGACGCACAGCCCAAGAAGTTCTCCGACCTGTTGCAGATATCCGGTCTGTCGCACGGTACGGACGTATGGCTCGGAAACGCACAGGAGCTTATCTCAAACGGAACGTGTACGATTTCTGAGGTTATCGGATGCCGTGACGATATTATGGTATATCTTATGCACCAGGGACTTGAACCGAAGCTTGCGTTCAAGATAATGGAGATAACCCGTAAGGGTAACGCAAAGAAGCTGTTTGATGAGAATATATACAAGGCTTTTGAAGAAAACAATGTACCGCAGTGGTATATCGAAAGCTGTAAGAAGATAAAGTACATGTTCCCTAAGGCGCACGCCGCCGCTTATGTAACCGGTGCGGTAAAGCTGTGCTGGTTCAAGGTCTATTATCCGTCGGAATTTTACTCTGCGGTACTTACAAAGCACACCGAAAATATAGATGTAAAGACGGTTCTCGGCGGTAAGGACAGTGTAAGAAACAAAATTCAGCTTATCCAGTCAAATCCGGACGCAACGGCAAAAGACAAGGGTATGCTTGACGCACTCCTGCTGATATATGAAATGATGCTCAGGGGCATAACGTTCCTGCCTGTTGACTATAAGAAGTCGAGGGCGACAACGTATGCTATTGAGGACGGAAACCTCCGTTTGCCGTTCCTGGCGGTCGAGGGTTGCGGTGAAAACGCCGCAATAAAGCTCAAAGAGGTTATCGACAAGGGTGATTTCATCTGTCTTGAGGATATCCAGGCACAGTCGGGTATCAACAGCACCGTACTCGGTAAGCTGTATGATATGAATGTGTTCGGCGATCTTCCGCAGTCGGCACAGATATCGTTCTTCTAAGTGGCGAGTCGCCACTGACAATTCCGACCTTGCGGCAATGTGCCGCTTCAAGTTCCGCCTTTTGAGCGGTTTCAGCTATCCGCAGGATAGCAAAACGGCGGGACGGCAATGTGCTACAGATAATTCCAACCTTTTTAAAGATCGGAGCGGGGCTCAGGTTCGGCTGACGGTCGGGGAACAGGGATACATTGTTATTACATAAGCGGAGATGAAAACGAATGAACAAGCAGGAAGTATACGATTATCTCACAGAGAATAATATAGAATTTGAAGTTACGGAGCACAAAGCCGTATATAATATGGCTGAGCTTGAGGATGTTCAGTTTCCATATCCTGAGTTTATAGCGAAAAACTTATTTATCCGTGATGATAAGAAACGCAACTATTATCTCATTACCGTAAAAGGTGACAAGAGGGTTGATTTAATGTCGTTCAGGCAAAGTTACGGCACACGTCCGCTGACACTTGCATCGGAAGACGATTTGTTTGCTATGCTCGGGCTTAAGGCAGGTTCGGTAACACCTCTGGGACTTCTGAACGACAATGAACACAGCGTAAAGCTGTTTATAGACAGCGACTTTTTCACTGAGCCGTATATTATAGGCGTACATCCGAATGAAAACACCGCTACAGTATGGCTGTCACCTGTTGATCTGGTAAAGATTTTGACAGAGCACGGAGCGGTTGTTGAAAAAGTAAAGATATAAAATGTGTTAATGAAAGGCGATGCAAAGACTAAATGAAGTATTCGTTCAATGCAAAAATTCTCAGTCATTTTTATCACAGTGCGGTCAAAGCTGAGCTTGAAAGACGGAATTTTCCGAAAGGTACGGCAAAGAAAATTTTTGATGAACATAAGGCGATAGTTGACCGTGCCAAAGATATCGGTAATTCAAAGCTTCTGAGTTCATACATGATGGGTGCATATTTTATCGCTATGAATCGCAGTACGGGAAAAACGGCAGAGGAGAATTACGAGATATTCAAGGACGGATTATGCGCGTCAAAGCTGTTCCACAAGGCAATAGGCGATGTAGACAGCTATCTTGACGAAAAGAAGATGCCCGGTCGCCTTGCGTGGTCGGAGGACAGCCATAAGAGAAAATACGAAAATGACTGGGTGGTCGATATACTGCCTGCAAACGGTGAATACGACCTCGGTTACGATTATCACGAATGCGGTATCTGCAAGCTCTGCAAAGACGAGGGTTGTCCCGAACTAGCCCGGTATCTGTGCCGTATGGACTATGTTCTTGCTGATATCATGAATATGAAGCTTACAAGAACCAAAACTATAGCTGAGGGCGCAGATATGTGCGACTTCAGATACAGTAGGAAGTAATATTAAGGAGTAAATTTATGTACAAGAATATTGAAAAGCAGACAAAGCTTGAACTTAAGGATCTGGTTGAATATCAGGACGGACAGGTGGTAAGCAAGACGCTTGTCCAGAACGAACGTGTAAGTATGACGATTTTTTCATTCGATAAGGGTGAAGAAATTTCAACCCATGCCGCAGGCGGTGACGCTATGGTAACTGTGCTTGAGGGCAAGGGCAGATTTACGGTAGGCGGTGAAGTGTTCTGTCTTGAACAGGGTGAAACGCTTATCATGCCTAAGGATATTCCTCACGCTGTTTACGGCGAAGAAAAGTTCAAGATGCAGCTTATTGTATCATTCTGATAAAATCGTTATTCAAAGCTGAAAGATAATTGAGGGCGAAATATGAAAACAGCGGCAATCATATGCGAATACAATCCGTTTCACAACGGGCATAAATATCATATTGAGCAGACGAGAATACAGCACGGTGCAACGCATATTGTATGCGTTATGAGCGGCAATTTCACTCAGCGCGGCGATGTTGCGCTTGCCGATAAATATGCGAGAGCGAGAGCCGCGCTTATGGGCGGTGTCGATCTGGTGGTCGAACTGCCCACGCCGTTTGCGCTTTCGAGTGCAGAGCATTTTGCTATGGGAGCGTGCCGTATAGCCGATGCGCTTGGCTGTGTGGATATGCTGAGTTTCGGCAGTGAATGCGGTGATGTTTCCGTTCTTGAAGAGGCGGCAGGCGCTGTTGACTATGCGGTGCAGACCGATGAATTTTTCAGCCTTATGAGAAAAGGCACGTCATACCCTGCGGCGCTGAAGCAGGTCGTGGAGCAGAATTACACTCCGGATGTCGTGGCAACGCTCACAGAGCCGAACAACACGCTTGCAGTCGAATATATCCGTGCGCTTGATAAGCTCGGCGGTATGATAAAGCCTGTTACGGTAATGCGGAGCGGTGCGGCGCACGACAGCGAAGAGGGCAGTGACACGGTGATAAGCGCGTCAAAGCTCAGAAAAATGCTCGGCGCGGGCGAGGATGTCAGCGCCTATACAGATTACACGGAATATGAGAATTTTGCTCATATCGAAAATATCGAAACGGCGATCCTCGCAAAGCTCCGCACTATGTCCAAGTCGGAATTTGAGAGGTTACCCAACGGTACGGGCGGTATGGACAGCAGAATATACAAGGCGGTACGTACCGCGGTATCATTACCGCAATTACTGCTTATGATAAAGTCGAAGAATTTCACAATGGCAAGAATACGCAGACTTGTGCTGTGTGCATTCCTCGGCATAACGGGAAACGACCTTAAAAATCCGCCGGCGTATGTCAGAATACTCGGAATGAATAGCCGCGGTAAGGAAATTCTTGCGGCGGGCGAACATAAACTGCCTGTTGATACATCGCTTTCCGCACTTGCGAAAACAAGCCCGGAGGCGGAGCATTTTGCAAGGCTTGAAGAAAGGGCAGGAAACCTCTATGCGCTGGCACTTGATAAAAAACAGCCGTGCGGCACAGAGTTTACCTCAAAGCCCGTTATTATATAAGGAGGAAATATGGATAACGCCGATAAGTACAGAGCGCTGAGGGAAAAGCACAAGGAATTTATCTATCACGGCTATGACGTTGCCGACGACGGAATATTCTTTCACTTTTCGATAGACGATTATCATTTTTACCCCTCATGGAAAACAGAGAGCGGACTGCTTGAAAACAGAACTCCGTTTCTCGATTACATAATATTCAACCTCGGCATGGCTGAGCTTGTAAGCTACTGGAAGTGCGCCTGTCCGCCTGTTGTTAAGGTAGAGTGCGGCTCGCTTGACGAAAAGCAGTGTCTGTGGTGGAAAAAGCTCTACTTCAACGGACTGGGAGAATTTTTCTACAGGAACAATATAGACGCTGATTTTGACAGCTTTATGCAGATAGTGCCTGCCGATAACACTAAGCATGAATACAAAAGTGAAAAGCCTGTCGGCGGCTATCTCGTGGCGGTCGGCGGTGGCAAGGACAGCGTGGTATCGCTAGAACTGCTCAGAAAATATCACGATGAAACGCTGTGCTATATAATAAATCCGAGAGGTGCGACGGTAGAGTGTGCCAAAGTCGCAGGCTTTGACGAAAGCGGAATTGTAGGACCTCGCAGAACGATAGATAAGGCACTGCTTGAACGCAATGCGGACGGATACCTCAACGGTCATACGCCGTTCTCGGCGGTGGTCGCATTCTCGGCTTATCTGTTTGCGTATCTTCACGGCAAGAAGTATATTGTACTTTCAAACGAAAGCAGTGCGAATGAAACTTACGTCAGCGGAAAGCAGGTAAATCACCAGTACAGCAAGAGCACCGAGTTTGAGCGTGATTTCAGAAACTATGTTACGGATTATCTTGACGACAGCATACAGTATTTCAGCCTTCTGCGCCCGTGGAGCGAATGGCAGATAGCAAGGAAATTCGTTACCTATCCGCAGTATTTTCCTGTGTTCCAGAGCTGTAACTTAGGCTCAAAGACTAATGTATGGTGTGCGGACTGTGCAAAGTGTCTGTATGTTTATATACTGCTGTCGGCATTCCTTGACGATGAAACGCTCGTTAATATCTTCGGCAAGAATATGCTGGACTGCGAAAAGTACGAAGATATGTTTGACGGACTGGTGCTTGACGGCAAGGATAAGCCGTTTGAGTGCGTCGGCACAAAGAGCGAGGTCAGACTGTCGCTGTATATGGCGATGAAGCACAGAGGTGAGAATTTACCGTATCTGCTCAGCCGTTATGCAAAGACTGATCCGCCTGTACCGCAGAGCATGGAAAACTATTTTGACAATGATAATTTTGTACCTCAGCACCTTATAGGATTGCTGAAGTAAGAAAGTGACGATATATGACTATAGACGAAAAACTGAAAGCGTTTTTTGAAAATAAGAAAGTTGTTATTCTCGGCTTTGGCAGAGAGGGACGTTCTACACTGAAACTGCTTGGAAACTGTAATTGCAAAAGCATTACGGTAGCCGATATGAATCCTGTACCGGAATGGGAAGCGGAGGGCTGTACGCTTTGCTGCGGAGAGGATTATCTTACCTGCCTTGACGACTGCGATGTTATAATGAAAGCTCCGGGTGTTATTCTTAAAAATATTGTGAGCGATGAAATAAAGGTTAAGATAACATCGCAGACCGATCTGTTTTTGCGTTTTTGCGACAATATGATAATCGGTATCACGGGAACTAAGGGCAAGTCGACTACTTCAAGCCTGATAAAATTCTTTATTGAGAAGAGTGGAAGAGATACTATGCTTATCGGTAACATCGGAGTTCCGCCGCTTGAAAGACGTGAGGAGTTCACCAAAGACTGCGTTATCGTATGCGAAATGTCCTGCCACCAGCTTGAATATGTAAAGGCGTCGCCGAATGTATCGGTACTTCTTAATGTTTACCCCGAACACCTTGACCACTATACCGACTTTGCGGCTTACAGAACTGCAAAATTGAACATTTTCCGCTATCAGAACGAAAGCGATACGCTGATAATCGGCGAAGAGGTAAAGCAGTATGCCGATACAAAGGCAAAGGTCATAACAGCCGGTTTTTCCTGCGGTGATATAGGAACACGAAACGGCGGTATCTTCATCGGTGATGAATTTTACCCTGCCGGTATGATTGATACAAAGCTAAAAGGCGAACACAATCTTTACAATATAGCGATTGCGGTCTGCGCTGCAACAAAGGCAGGTTGTACAGTAAAGCAGTGTCTTGATGTACTTCCGCAGTTCAGCGGTCTTGAACACAGACTTGAATATGTCTGCACGCTGAACGGAGCCGAGTATATCAACGACAGCATAAGCACAGCACCGCAGACAGCAATAGCCGCACTGAAAGCCTATCCCGATACCGATACGCTGATAATCGGCGGAATGGACAGAGGTATTCCTTATGATGAACTGTCAGATTGGCTGAACGCTGATACTTCGGTCAGAAACCTGATAATTCTTCCCGACAGCGGCAAGAGGGTAGCCGAGAAGGTCACAAATCCGCTGATAAATCTGATTTACGCCGATGATATGGCGCAGGCTGTAAAGTCTGCAAAACAGGTGACTAAGGTAAGATGTATATTATCGCCTGCCGCCGCAAGCTACGGCTTTTACAAGAACTTTGAAGAGAGAGGAAAGCACTTCAAGGAGCTTGTGACATCAAATAATTGATATGATCAACCATAAAATGGGGTTGAGGGGCGGTAGCCCCAGCAATATAGCCCCGGCACGGATGCCGGGCGTGTATGCCACAAGGCTCTATGCAAGGACGCATACAAGTGGTCGAACAAAGTCGGTGCAGGACGCACCGACAACAAACGACCACAATTGCAAAAACGCAGAGCCAACCGAGCATACACAGCATTTCACGGGGGAAAGGGGTTTTCGGCAAGGATGCCGAAATAAGGACACACTAAGCTTTGCAGTACGCAAAGCCATCAGAGTGTCCTAAAGGGGATAGGGTTAGAGAATTTGTGCTATTTTTATAGAATTGAACTTTACTATAATTAGCTAGTATCAAATAATTGATACTATACAAAAGACTTTTTGTAACAAACGCCGAATTTTCCCCGATATAACTGTGGGGATTGACAAAATCGATTTTATGTGTTATCATATTATCGTGATAACACATTAGCACACTAAAGTGCAGATATAAATACAGTAAACAAAGCCGACAGGCATGAAAGGAAATAACCATAGATGAAAAGCTACGATCTTATTACACCTGAGGGTACAAGAGATCTGCTGTTTGACGAGTGTGTAGCCCGTAAGGAAGCAGAGGACAAATTAAGAGCGGTGTTCACCGCCCACGGATACAGCGAGGTAATCACTCCTGCGCTTGAATTCTACGATGTATTCAACAACAAGACAAGAAGCTTCCGCCAGGAAGATATGTACAAGCTGACAGACGGCAAGGGCAGACTTATGGTAATGCGCCCGGACAGTACAATGCCTATCGCAAGAATAGTTGCGACAAGACTGCGCGACGGAGTGTTCCCGTTAAAGCTGTTCTGCTCGCAGAATATCTACCGTTGCAATCCTAAGATGGCAGGCAGGGACGATGAGTTCATGCAGAGTGGTGTTGAAATAATCGGCGGCGATGAAAAGCGTTCTGACCTTGAGGCACTCAGCCTTGCGGCACAGGTGCTTAACTCCTGCTCAAGCGATGATGTCCGTCTTGAAATAGGCGATAACACGTTCTATAAACTGCTTCTTGAAAAGCTGGATATAGACGATGAGGAAACGGTAAGAAGCCTTATAGAGTCTAAGAACACCCCCGACCTTACACAGTTTATAAAGGACAATGTGGATAACGCTCCCGAAAAGCGCAGATATTCAGAGATACTTTTACAGCTCCCTGATCTGTTCGGCGGTGCTGAAGTGTTCGACAAAGCTGAAAAGCTGTTTGCAGGCACAGCGCTTTCCGACAGACTGACAGAGCTTAAGGAAACATTTGACGCACTGAGAAAGCTTGAAGCTGAGGACAAGATAACGGTTGATTTAGGTCTTGTAAACAAGGCTGAGTATTATACGGGTATCGTGTTCAGAGGATATATTGAGGAATACGGTCAGGCGGTGCTTTCGGGCGGCAGATATGATACGCTTATCGGAAGTTTCGGTGCAGACGATATGCCGGCTGTAGGCTTTGCGGTTAACGTAAACGCTATCGCGTCGGCTAATCTCAGAAGCAACAGAAGCACAAAGGCCCGTCACGCGGAAGTACTGGTATTCGCCGCAGACGATGATCTTATTGACGGTATCAGCCACTGCACAAAGCTTATCTCAAAGGGAATAAGCGCTGAGTTCAGCACCTGCCCCACGCTTGAGGCGGCTATGGAATATGCAAAGGCAAACAAGATAAGCAAGATAGATATAATAGATAAAGAGAAGAACGAACAGCCCGTTACTATGACGCTGTAAGAAGGGGTATACATAATGGATAAAAAGACGATCAGAATTGCTCTTACAAAGGGCAGACTTGAAAAGGATACGGTAAACCTTTTCGATAAGATAGGATATGATGTTTCACAGCTTCGTGACAAGGGCAGAAGACTTATACTAGATATACCCGGAAGCAATATCGAGGTAGTGCTTGCAAAAGCCGCAGATGTGCTGACTTATGTTGAGCACGGTGTATGCGACTTAGGCGTTGTAGGCAAGGATACTATAGACGAGCACGGCGGTAGATTCTTTGAGGTATGCGATCTCGGTTTCGGCCGTTGCAGATTTGCTCTTGCGGGAAAAGTCGGAAACAACTTCTATGAGGGCTGCGGTGTAAAGACTATCGCTACAAAGTACCCCAACATTACAAGAAGATTTTTCGAGTCAAAGGCTATGGACGTTGATATAGTAAAGATCGAGGGCTCTGTAGAGCTGGCTCCCTTACTTGAACTGTCGGACGGTATCGTTGATATAGTCGAAACAGGTACAACACTTAAAGAAAACGGACTTGAGGTATATGAATATGTTTCACCGATTTCAGCCCGTGTAATAGTAAACCCCGTAAGTATGAAGCTTAAAAAGAACAGCATTGAAGAGCTTGTAAATAAAATGGAAAGCAATATATAAGAAAGGACGCTAAAAAGATGATAAAGATGATAAAAGCCGACGGCAGTGAAAAAGAATTCCTCGCAGGGATGAAAAAGCGCAGCAGTGAGGTAAACGCCGAGGTTGAAAAGACAGTAAGAGCAATTATAGATGATGTTGCTGCAAGAGGTGACGAGGCTGTAAAGGAATACACCGCAAAGTTTGACTGCCCCGATATGCAGTATTACAGAGTACCCGATGAGGTTATACAGGACGCACTCACAAACGCAGATCCCGACTTTGTAAACTCTATGCTTAACGCTCAGGAGAATATAACAGCGTTCCACACACGTCAGAAGCAGAACGGATATATGATGACAGACGAGAGCGGCTGTATCTTAGGTCAGCGTGTAAGAGGTCTTGACAGAGTAGGCTTATACGTTCCCGGCGGCACAGCGGCTTATCCTTCATCAGTTCTTATGAACGCTATCCCCGCAAAGATCGCGGGCGTAGGTGAGATCATTATGGTTACACCTCCTATGAAGGATGGTACACCCAACAACGATATACTTGTAGCGGCGGCTCTATGCGGCGTTGACAAGATATTCATGTGCGGCGGTGCGCAGGCTATTGCGGCTCTGGCATTCGGCACGGAAGAGATACCCAAGGTTTCAAAGATAGTAGGACCCGGTAATATCTTCGTTGCAACAGCAAAGAAGCTCCTTTACGGAACGGTCGATATAGATATGATAGCAGGTCCGAGCGAAATTCTTATAGTAGCTGACGATACGGCAAATCCGAAATACGCCGCCGCTGATCTTATGTCACAGGCTGAACACGACAAGCTTGCAAGTTCAGTGCTTATCACGACAAGTCAGCGTGTTGCGGATGAAACGGTAAAGGAGATTGAAAGACAGGTAGCAGACCTTTCAAGAAAGGATATTATCAATACCTCTCTTGACAACTGCGGTGCAATCATTATCTGTGACGATATGGACAAGGCTTGCGAGATAGCAAACGAGATCGCCCCCGAACACCTTGAAGTGCTTGCGGCTAATCCTCTCGAATACATAGGAAAGCTGACGAACTGCGGTTCGCTGTTCCTCGGAGAATATGCTCCGGAGCCTCTCGGCGACTATTACGCAGGACCTAACCACGTTCTTCCCACAAGCGGTACGGCAAGATTCTTCTCACCGCTTTCAGTGGACAGCTTTATCAAGAAGTCAAGCTATATCTACTATACAAGAGATAAGCTGTTCGGCGCTAAAGAGGATATTGTAAGAATAGCAAAGCGTGAAAGACTTACAGCACACGCAAACGCTATCACGGTAAGATTCGAGGACTGACAGATGAACTATACAACATGGGAACAGCGCGTCCGCAAGGTTGAGCCGTACACACCCGGCGAACAGCCCAAGACGGACAATGTAATAAAGCTGAACACTAACGAAAACCCTTTTCCCCCGTCACCTATGGTGGAAAAGGTCATAAAGGAATATAACGAGGACGCACTGAGATTATACCCCGATACAAGGGCAGGACTGCTTGTTGACGCACTCGCAAAGCGTTACGGCGTTGACAGCGATCAGGTGTTTGTAGGCGTAGGTTCTGATGATGTAATATCGCAGACGTTCCTTACATTCTTCAACTCCGACAAGGAAATTCTTTTCCCCGACATTACTTATTCGTTCTATGACGTATGGGCAGAGCTGTACAGAATACCGTACCGCACAGTGCCTTTAAAGGACGATTTTACGATCGATCCTGACGACTACAAGTGCGACAACGGCGGTATAATCATACCTAACCCCAACGCACCTACAGGCGTGCTTGAAAGCCTTGATACGATAGAAGAGATTTTAAAGGCAAATCCTACATCTGTAGTCGTAATAGATGAAGCGTATATCGATTTCGGCGGAACAAGCTGTCTGCCGCTTATAAACAAGTATGAAAATCTGCTTGTAGTGCAGACATTCTCAAAGTCACGCTCAATGGCGGGTATGAGAATAGGCTTTGCTATAGGAAGTAAGAAGCTTATCAAGTATCTCAGCGATGTAAAGTTCTCGGTAAACAGCTATACTATGAATCCGCTGTCTATCATCGGTGGTGCGGCGGCTGTCGAGGACGAGGAGTATTTCAAAAAGACAACACAGGAAATAATCGATACGAGAGAATACAGCAAGAAAAGGCTTACCGAGCTTGGATTTACTTTCCCCGACTCGATGAGCAACTTTATATTTGCTTCTCATAAGAGCGTGCCTGCAAAGGAAATTTTCACAAAGCTTAAAGAACAGGGAATATATGTACGTTACTGGGACAAGCCGAGGATAGATAATCACCTCAGAATAACGATCGGCACTAAGGAAAATATGGATAAGGTATTTGAAAAGCTCGCCGCTATAGTCGGCTGAATACCGAAAGGATAAGAATATGAGCGTTATCGAAAGAAAGACAAAGGAAACCGATATAAAGGCGGAGCTTAACGTTTACGGAAGTTCAAAAGCCGAGATAGACAGCGGTATAGGCTTTTTCGACCATATGCTGACGGCACTTACCGTTCACGGCGGATTTGATTTAAAACTCAAGTGTGACGGAGATTTATACGTTGACGGACACCACACGGTAGAGGACTGCGGAATAGTGCTTGGCAAGGCACTGGCTGAGGCACTCGGCGACAAGAGCGGTATTGTGCGTTTCGGAAGCGCATATGTTCCTATGGACGAGGCACTTTCATTCTGTGCGGTTGACATAAGCGGCAGACCTTATCTTGTGTTTGACGCTGAATTTACCGATGACAGAACGGGTATGTTCGATAATTGCCTTACGGAAGAGTTTTTCCGTGCGTTTGCATTCAATGCGGGAATCACACTGCATATTAAGAACGTCTACGGCAAGAACGATCACCACAAGATAGAGTCGATGTTCAAGGCGGTGGCTTATGCACTTAAAACTGCCGTAAGAAAAAATTCGGACGGTTCTGTAGTTTCCACGAAAGGAACATTATAATGATAACGATAATCGACTACGGCGCGGGAAATCTGTTCAGCGTGCAGAACGCGCTGAACTTTCTCGGCGTAGAAAACAATATATCAAGCAAGGCTGAGGATATCGTATCGGCGGATAAGCTGATACTGCCCGGTGTTGGAGCATTTCCCGACGCTATGAGAATGCTTGATGAGGCGGGACTTACCGAGGTCATAAAGGACGAGGCAAGGAAAAAGCCGCTTATGGGTATCTGTCTTGGTATGCAGATGCTGTTTGACAAGAGTTATGAGTTCGGTGAAACCGAGGGGCTTGGGCTTATCCCGGGTACAGTGGAGCTTATGCACCCGGCAAACGATCTTGTAATACCTCATATCGGCTGGAACTCGCTTGAAAAGAACGAGCCGTGCAAACTGCTCGAAACTGTGAATGACGGCGATTATGTATATTTTGTACACTCTTATGCGGCAGTTACCGACAGCAGGAATGTTGCGGCATACTGCGACTACGGTATGAAAGTGCCTGCGCTTGTAATGAGCGGCAATGTATACGGCTGTCAGTTCCACCCCGAAAAGAGCGGTAAGACGGGACTTGGTATACTGAAAACTTTTGCGTCGCTTTAGGCGGCAAGCGGGAAAGGAATAAATATGGATAAGCTTATCTGTTCATGCGGCGGAGAACTGAAAGAGGGATTTTTCTCCGGCGGGCTTCTGCCATTGCAAGCGCAGGTATCGGTAGAATTTGACGGCTTCGGTACTGCGGTAAGTCCTGTTACGGCTTATGTCTGCACAAAGTGCGGAAAGGTCGAGCTGTATGCGGATAAAACGCTTGTCTGCGATCCCGCAAAGCTCAGAAAGGAAAACAACGACTGATGATAATTTTACCTGCAATCGATATAAAGGACGGAAACTGCGTGCGCCTTGTAAAGGGCGATTACGGCACAGCTCACAAGGTAGCGGAAAGCTATATGGATACGGCAAGGAGCTTTGAACAGGCAGGCTCGCAGTGGATCCACATGGTTGACCTTGACGGTGCAAAGGACGCAAGCACCGCAAACAAGGAAATATTCCTTGACGTGGCAAAAAACACAAAGCTGAAAGTGGAAGTCGGCGGCGGAATAAGAAACCTCGATACTGTTGAAATGTATCTTTCGGGTGGCGTGTCAAGAGTTATAATTGGCTCTGCGGCTGTCAAGAACCCTCAGCTTGTAAAGGACGCCGTAAAGGAATACGGCGACAGGATAGCGGTAGGAATTGACGCAAAAAACGGGTATGTTGCGACTGAGGGCTGGCTTGAAACCTCGGATGTTTACTTTACCGAGCTTGCAAAGCGTATGGCGGACGATGGTGTAAAGTATATTATCTTTACTGATATATCGAAGGACGGAACGCTGTCCGGTGTGAATGCCGTTCAGCTTGACGAGATAAACAAGGCTTGCAGTGCAAATATCATAGCAAGCGGCGGTGTACATACGATAGATGATATCATCACATGCAGAAATCTCGGACTTTACGGCACGATATGCGGAAAGTCACTGTATCAGGGAACACTTGATTTAAAGCAGGCTTTGCAGGAAGCACGGAAATAAGGAGAATATATGCTCGCAAAAAGAATTATACCCTGCCTTGATGTCCGTGACGGCAAGGTGGTAAAGGGAATCAACTTTGTAGGAATAAAGGAAGTCGGCGACCCTGTTGAATGTGCTGAGGAGTACAACGCCCAGGGTGCAGATGAAATATGTTTTCTTGATATAACCGCAACTCATGAGGGCAGAGGCACTATGGTTGACGTGGTGCGCCGTACAGCACAGCGTGTATTCGTACCGTTGACGGTCGGCGGAGGAATTTCAAGCGTTGACGATTTCAGAGAACTGCTCAGAAGCGGTGCGGATAAGGTTTCGGTAAACTCTGCGGCAGTAAGGAACCCTCAGCTTATCCACGATGCCGCCGAGATATTCGGCAGTCAGTGCGTTGTAGTTGCAATTGACGCAAAGAAGAAGGGCGACAGCTGGACGGTCGTTGTAAACGGCGGCAGGATCGACATGAACATTGACGCTGTAGAGTGGGCTAAGAAAGCTGAAGAACTGGGAGCCGGAGAGATACTGCTCACGTCTATGGATACGGACGGTATGAAAACAGGATTTGATATAGAACTTCTGAACGCCGTATGCGATGTGGTAAAGATACCGGTAATCGCAAGCGGCGGATGCGGTACGCTGGAACATTTCTCGGAGGTATTCCAGAAGACAAAAGCATCGGCGGCTCTTGCGGCATCGCTGTTCCACTATAAGGAACTTACGGTATCGCAGGTAAAGGAGCATCTTGAAGAAAACAATATACCTGTCCGCCGTGTAGATTAAAAGCAATTCCGGGAGGCTTATAACCTCCCGTTTTTTCTGTTTACTATTGCTTTTTACCGCAAACGGTATTATAATAAGATTATTACTATCAAAGGAGAAATCAGATGGATCTTGATAAATACTTCAAGAAAGCCGAGCTTATACCTGCAATTGTCACCGACATTGACACGGGGGCAGTGCTTATGCTCGCATATATGAACAAGGAGAGCCTTAAGCTGACGCTTGAAACCGGCTATACATGGTTCTGGAGCCGTTCAAGACAGGAACTCTGGAACAAGGGCGCTACATCGGGCAATTTGCAGAAGGTAATCGACATTCACGCAGACTGCGACGATGATACACTGCTTGTAAGAGTAAAACCCGCAGGTCCTGCCTGCCACACAGGAAGCTACACCTGCTTCTTTAAAGAAATATACAAAAATGATGAGGTATGAAAATGACAGTTTATGAAGAAATTTTTGAATTGATAAAGGCAAGAAAGGCACAGTATGACGCAGGAAACGCACCTGAAAAGTCATACACCTGCTATCTTTTTGACAAGGGCGTAGACAAGATATGCAAGAAGGTAGGCGAGGAAGCCGCAGAAACAATCATCGCCGCAAAGAACGCAGACAATGACGAGCTTAAAAACGAAATAAACGATCTTTTATATCACGTTATGGTGCTTTGCGCTGACAGAGGACTTGAATGGTCTGAGGTCGAAGAAGTGCTCAGCGAGCGCAACGAAAAGATAGGCAATTTAAAGCAGTTTCATACAACTGACAAGTTATCATAAGGAGTGTTATTATGTTTTCATTAAAAAAGGCGGTAGCAGGAGTATTATCGTGTACAATGCTGCTTGGTTCACTTGTAATAAGCGGATGCAGCGACAGCAATACATCAGGAACGCAATCCGCAGACAATACGAGCAACGGCTCGTCAACGGCTCATCAGGGAGAAATCAAGGATATAAGTTCGGTTGAGCTTGTAAAGGATATGAAGATAGGCTGGAGCCTTGGCAACACGCTTGACGCAGGAAACGAAAGCAACAGGGGACAAGATCCGGGAGCGATTGAAAAATCGTGGGGCAACCCCGATACTACAAAGGAAATGATCGACGAGATCAAGAAAGCAGGCTTCAATGTTTTGCGTGTTCCCACAACGTGGGACTGGAGCACAGGTGACGCTCCCGATTATAAGATAAGCGATGAGTGGCTAGCCCGTGTAAAGGAAGTAGTTGACTACGGCATGGAAAACGATATGTATGTTATCCTCAACATACATCACGAAACATGGCACTATCCCACAGAGGATAACTATGAGGCGGCAAGCGACAGGCTTAAAAAAGTATGGACGCAGATAGGCAACTATTTTGAAAACTATGACGAACATCTTATCTTTGAGGGACTTAACGAACCCCGTGTTATCGGCTCTGGCGAGGAATGGACAGGCGGCAGTGACGCTACAAGAGAAGTTGTAAACAAGCTGGACGCAGACTTTGTATCTACTATCCGCAGTCTTGGCGGCAACAACAAGCTCCGTCATCTTATGATACCCGGATATGCCGCATCGTCAAGCGAGGTTGCACTTAAGGCGCTTAAAATCCCGGAAAACGATGATAAGCTGATAGTTTCGGTTCATGCTTATATACCTTATAATTTTGCTCTTGCCGATTCAAAGAAAGCAAACAAGTGGATCGCCTGCAAGGGCGGATTTACAACCGACATTGATAATCTCGCAGACCTTCTGAAAACACTGTTTACAGACAAAGGTCAGGCTGTCATTATCGGAGAGTTCGGTGCCAGAAGCAAGGATAATGACAAATATCGTGCAGAGTGGGCTAAGTATTATGTTACAAAGATGAATACGATCGGTGTTCCGTGTGTATGGTGGGACAACGGTGCATTCACCGGAAGCGGCGAGCTGTTCGGACTGTTTGACAGGCGTACTCTGGAATGGAGATTTCCGCTTGTTAAGGACGCTCTCATTTCTGCGGCAAACGGTGAATACACGGTAGACGGTCTTAAGTCGGATAAATCTATTCTTGATGAGCTGAAAAAGGATATGGCAGAATCCAAAACCGACAGTGACGAATAATTAAGACAAAAGGCAGTGATTGAATATCATTGCCTTTTTTGAAAGGAAAAAATATGCGGATAATTACAGTAGACCTTCACGGAATGACAAAGGACGAAGCAAGAAACAAGCTTGTTCTGACTATCAGAAACGCACCACAGGGAAGTGTCGAACTGCGTGTGACGCACGGCTGTAATAATGGAAATGTACTTCAGCAGATGGTTCGCAAGGAGTTTCGGTCGCCGAGAATAGACTATATTCAGCCTGTTCTGTCCAACGACGGACAGACGCTGATATTTTTGAAATGACTATATCGTTGCAGTAACAAATTTATACTTTGTTGTGTAATATCTCTGAAAGTTTTGTAAAAACTCTTGATTTTTTGTTGAAATAGTAGTATAATTACTTACTGCAATAAGCAAATACATAAATCTCAGGAGGATAAGAATATGGATCGTTTAAAAGGAAAAGTAGCTGTTATCACAGGTGCAAACTCCGGTGTCGGCGAGGCAACAGCGCTTGCATTTGCAAAAGAGGGCGCAACGGTAGTTATATCTGCACGACGTATTGAACCTCTTAATGCGGTTGCAGACAAGATAAAGGCTGAGGGCGGTACGGTTCTCGCAGTTCCTACCGATATCTCTGACAAGGCGGCTTGTGAAAACCTTATGGACAAGGCTGTTGAAGCTTTCGGAAAGATTGATATTCTTGTAAACAACGCAGGCGTTCTTGAAAGCGGACTGAAGCCTATTGACCGTTTCAATGATGATGATCTTGACAGAATTGTAAATACAAATGAAAAGGGCACTATGTACTGTATGCGTGCCGCTCTGAAATACATGAAGGAATGGGCATCTATCGTAAACGTTGCGTCAGTTGCGGGTGTAATGGGCTGCGGCGGTGCGGCTTATGTTGCGTCAAAGGCGGCTATTGTCGGCATCACAAAGCACACAGCAATGCGCTATGCAGACAAACATATCCGTTGCAATGCTGTTTGCCCGGGAAATATTCTCACACCTATGACAGCCAACGCTTCAAATGACCTTGACGTTGATATGATCACTGCAATGTCAAAGCACAATGATTTAAGAGTAGGCTCATGCACAGCCGAACAGGTTGCAGGCATTATCTTGTTTATGGCATCTGACGAGGCAAAGCCTATAAACGGTCAGATACTGGTGAGCGATTTCGGATCAACGCTCTAATGTGTAAGTCATATAAAAATCAATGCGTGTGTGGTTCTCCACACACGCATTTTTGTGTCAGTGATTCATTTTTTCGGCTTTCTTTTCGAGTGCCTTTATATCAAGTCCGTACTTTTCAAAAATCGTTGCGGCATAGCTGTTAGCGCCGGGAAGACCTTTCTTTATCTTATATCTGCGTTCCCCGGTAGCCTCGTCGACCGTGACGATTATGCTTTCGGTTTTTGTGTTCAGTTTAGGGTCGGAATTAAGGTCAAGCGCTATTTTTGCAAGCGGCGTCAGGTGTGTTGCAAATACACCCCTTGCACCGATAATGCAGAAAATACGCATAAGCTGAGCGGCTATATCGGTACATTCCTGCGGCGTTGTACTCTGTATCGATTCGTTCATAAGAAGCAGGCTGTGATTTGTTATACAGTCGCTTATCGCCTTGAATTCCTTTACCTCTGTAGTAAAACGGCTGGCGTCAATTCCGACCTGTTCTTCTTTCGGAAAATGCGTGTATACGCAGTCGACACGCGATATTTCACAACTGCTTGCAGGAACATACAGTCCCGCCTGAGCCATGACCTGACAGATTCCCACCGCACGCACAAACGTTGTTTTACCGCCGTTGTTCGCGCCTGTCAGTATGTAGAAGCCTGCATTGTTATCAAAGGTTATATCGTTTGTTATGACCTGTTTCTGCGGCTTGTTGGATAAATTCCAGACGTTAGCCTCCTTGAAATATATCGGGTCGAAAAGTCCTTTTATATCAGCTCTTCTGTCAGCCATAGGGAGCAGTGTAGGGCGGCACATTTCAAGTCCTTTTGAACGCACATTCTCTATCATCATAACGGCACCGCTGTAGAAGTCAAGCTGATATTCGATTGCGTACATATCCTCAAAGCCTATCGCACGGTATTCATTCAGAATATCGTCAATTGATTTAACGTATTTCTTTGTTACCTTGTCAAGCTCGGCAAACAATGCTTTGTCAAGATTATTTACTATTTCTTCACGCTTTGCGGATTGAGGATCGTCAAAACGCTCGTGCAGGTCACGCATGACCTTATGCTCGTTGTTCTTTGAGCCGAAGCTTAAAATCCTGTCAATTACCGTGCCGTTTCCCTCATACATCTTGTCTGAAAAACCGACAAGTCCCATTGAAATCGGTACGAGATTTTCGTCAAAGTTTATGCCGATAGTCGCACTGCGTATCTTGCCTGTCATTGCACTGCGCAACTCTTCCGATTCGGCTTTCAGTTTCTTATAGTGATTGCTGTTGTAGTGACCTTCAAAGAAGTCAAAAAGCTTTTTAAGACCGGTCGATTTTATATTACCTGATTTTTTGCTGTACAGATCGTGAAGCATTTCCATACACTCACAGTATGATTCAAATGCTGTAAGCGCCGTGTCAAGTACTGTGAAGCTGTCTGGTGTTGTCAGCTTATATATATTTGTCCTGTCGTTTACGAGCATCTTGTCAACGACCTTACGCAAAGTGGCGGTAAGTGCGGAATCCGCAAGCAGATCGTCTATTATATCGAGCCTGTATTCAGCTACCGAAATATCGTCGCACAGCTCACCGAGTATCGCTGTCATCTTATACTGATTGTGCGGGGTCAGCTGTTCCGACAGTTGCGCTAACATTAAATCTTTCTCAAATTCGGTCGGCAGCTGTTCTATCTGCGCCTTTCGCTTGAGGCAGGCTCTGCGCTGTTCCTCGCTCGGATAAAGCAGATCGATTATCGGCGGTTTTACATTTGAATTATCGTATGCCATATCTACTCCTTAAAGAATCCTGTTTTTGTTTATCACTACGCTGAATTTGACACCAAGCGCTTCTGCGGCTTTTCGGCACAGAGCCATTCGTGTCAGAAAAATCTCGAAATATTCCATCACCGAGCTTATCGAAAGGTCGATAGTAAGGTCAAGTATAAGATTTTTCTTGTCTTTTGAAAAATATATTTCAGACTTTTCAACGGCATAATTTACTCTGTCGTGAATATCGGATAACGCTTCACCGTGACTTTGCTTTTCCTGTTCGGCAGGACGTACTCTTGAACGTCTTACATCGGACTTGTCCGCAATTATCAGCGCCGCCGCTACTGCGTTGACCGGGCTTGCGGTGCTCTCATCGTGGTTTCCTATTGCAGAAATTATAAGTGCAATTTCATTTGCTGGCATACCGAGCTTGTCAAGCAGTCTGAACGCCATTATCGCGCCGCTGTGTGCGTGGTCGTTGCGGTTTACCACATTGCCTATATCGTGCATATATGCCGCAATCTGTGCAAGTTCACAATCCCTTTCGGGGTAGCCAAGCGTGCTGAGTATCATATATGCCGTATCTGCCGCACGCTCAACGTGAGCAAGCGAATGCTCGGTATATCCGATACTGCTCAGTGCGTCGTCTGCACTGCTTATATATGTTCTTATGTCCTTGTTTCGTCTTATATATTCGTATGTTATATTGCTCATGATCCTTGTCCTTTCGTCTTATGTTTATTGTATCACAGCAAAAGAGGATATGCAAGAAAAAGATAAAAATAATGAGGCTGTTGCGAAAACGCAACAGCCTGCTTTACTTCTTATAGATTTTTATTATCTGTCTGAGTTTTACTCTCACACAGTAGCTTTTGCCTTCATTCAATAAATCAAAGACAGTTTTTTCACATCTGAATGTGTGCAGCTTTTCACTGTCGGGATATTTGCAGTCAACAGTATAATTGTTGCTGTATGTCCATTTTGAACGGTTGGAATTAAGTCCTCCGTGCTTTGTTATCCGTTTGAATATCACCAGTATATGTTTATTTCTGCCTTTATAGAATATATCGAGAGAAATAAGCAACAAAGCCGAAAGTGCAATGCAGATAACTATAACCGTCTGTAAAAGTTGCAGTACATTATCCATGCTTACTTGTCAAGTACAGCCATGTAAGCCTTGACGATCTCAACGCACTTCTCATAGCTCATACTGCTTGTATCAAGACACAGGTTATAATTTCTTGCGTCAGTCCAGTCACGACCTGTATAATGACGGTAATATTCACTGCGGTCTTTATTTTTCTTCTCGATAAGTTTAACAGCATCCTTGCTGTCAAGTCCGTATCTGTCGTAAACATTCTTTATAGCAGTTTCGGTATCCGCATAGATAAACAGCTTTACAACGTCCTTACGTCCTTTTAACACAAAGTCCGCACATCTGCCGACAATAACCGCAGATTTTCCGCTGTCGGCAATATCGGTGATTATCTTTGCCGTATAATTGAACAGGTTACGGTCGGAAGTAAAATCCTTGTGGTCAGGCTCTAAAAGCTCGCCGTCATACACTTTTTCACGATTGAAAATAGTGCTCTTTACCTTCTCATCAACTCTGCCGAAAAGCTCTTCGTTGATACCGCTTTCATCGCTTGCCATTCTGATTATCTCTTTATCATAGTACGGAATATCAAGCTCTTTGGCAAGCATCTTACCGATAGTCTTACCGCCGCTGCCCATTCCTCTTGCGATTGTAATAATACGTCCCATAAGCTCCTCCTTATTCACCGAGATAAGCTTTCTTTACCGAGGCATCGTTTATAAGATCGGACGCCTTGCCTGAAAGTGAGATCTTGCCCGTTTCGAGAACATACGCTCTGTCAGCGATTGAAAGCGCTTTCTTTGCGTTCTGTTCAACCAGCAGAACAGTAGTTCCCGTTTCTCTTATAGTCTGGATTATATCGAAAATATTGCTTACAAAGATAGGTGAAAGACCCATTGAGGGTTCATCCATTACGATGATCTTGGGCTTTGACATAAGCGCTCTGCCCATAGCGAGCATCTGCTGTTCACCGCCCGAAAGAGTACCTGCGATCTGCGTTTTTCTTTCGGCAAGACGTGGGAAACGCTCATATACCATCTGGATATCCTTGCTTATATTCTCCTTGTCCTTGCGTGTGAATGCACCGAGCTTTAAGTTATCAAGAACGGTGAGGTTCTGGAAAATACGTCTGCCCTCAGGAACATGAGCTATACCCATTTCAACTATCTTGTGAGCAGGTGCTTTTGTCAGCTCAACGCCGTTGAATTTTATCGAACCGCTCTTTGCGTGGAGCAGTCCCGTTATTGTGTGGAGCGTAGTTGTCTTACCTGCACCGTTAGCACCGATAAGAGCAATAACCTCGCCCTCATTTACTTCAAATGATATGCCCTTGAGAGCGGCTATCATTCCGTAGTTTACATAAAGATCATTGATCTCAAGCATTGCCATTTTGATGCCCCTCCTTATTCTCCGAGATATGCCGTGATAACTTCAGGATTGTTGAGTACATCAGAGGTCTTACCCTGACATAACAGCTGTCCGAAGTTAAGCACCGACAGCTTCTCGCATATACCCGATACAAGCGTCATATCGTGTTCGATAAGAAGTACGGTCATATCAAAATTATCTCTTACAAAACGGATAGTGTTCATAAGCTCAACCGTTTCGTTGGGGTTCATACCTGCGGCAGGCTCATCAAGCAGTAACAGCTTAGGCTCTGTAGCAAGCGCTCTTGCGATCTCAAGCTTTCTCTGGTCGCCGTAGGGCAGGTTTGACGCTAAGAAATCAGCTTTATCGTCAAGCTCAAAAACGTGGAGCAGCTCCATTGCCTTCTTGTCCATTTCCTTTTCGGTCGAGAAGAAACGGGGAAGTCTGAACACACCCTCTGCAGTGCTGTACTTGTAGTGGTTGTGAAGTCCGACCTTAACGTTATCAAGTACGCTCATTTCCTTGAACAGTCTTATATTCTGGAATGTACGGGCGATACCTGCACGGTTTATATCTCTTGTAGATTTTCCTGTTATGTTTTCACCGTCAAGAGTGATAACACCCTTAGAGGGCTTGTATACTCCTGTCAGCATATTGAACACGGTAGTCTTACCTGCGCCGTTAGGACCGATAAGTCCGTAAAGCTCGCCCTTTTCGATTGAAACATTGAATTCGTCAACAGCTCTCAGACCGCCGAATGATATTCCTAAATTCTTTACTTCAAGAAGTGCCATAATTACTTGACCTCCTTTTCAGCCGTGTCTTTACGTTTGAAAATCTTCAGCACCATACCTTTGAGCTTTCCGAAATTCGTTACGATAAATGTTCTTGCCTTTTCGTTTGATGTGAGTATCATCATAACGATAAGAACGATTGAGTAGATGAGCATTCTGTAGCTGTTGATGCTTCTGAGAAGCTCGGGGATAAGCGTTAAGATGATTGCTGCAATTACACTGCCTCTGATATTACCGATACCGCCGAGAACAACGAATACCAGAATCAGTATCGACAGGTTGTAGTCGAACTTTGAGGCCTGTAATGTAGAGTAGTTGTGTGAGTACAGAGCACCGGCTATACCTGCAAGGAAAGCAGTGAGTGCAAATGTTATCAGCTTGTACTTCGTTATGTTAAGGCCTACGGATTCTGTGGCTATTGAGTTGTCACGGATAGCCTTTACCGCTCTGCCTGTTCTTGAGTTGATGTAGTTATAAGAGATGATGAGCGTTATCAGAAGCAGGATGAAGCCTACAACGAATGAAGAATCATTCGGCACGCCCTTTACACCGAGCGCTCCTCTTATTATTTCGGTGCCGTCTGCTTCCAGATTCATATCAGCCTGATTGAGCGCAATATGAAGACCCTTGCTGTCTATACCTACATAGAGCGCCGCAAATACATTCTTGATTATTTCGCCGAATGCAAGCGTTACGATAGCAAGATAGTCGCCGTTGAGTCTTAATACGGGAATTCCTATCAGTATGCCGAATATAGCGGCGAAGATACCGCCGACAAGTATAGCGAGCGGAAAACGCACCCATTCGACAAGTATCGTTTCTTTTGTAGCTATAGAGAACAGTGCGCTGGCGTAGGCACCTACGCACATAAAGCCTGCCTGTCCTAAGCTAAGTTCACCGAGTATACCTACCGTGAGGTTGAGCGATACTGCAAGTATCGAGTATACGCAAAGCGGAACTAAAAGTCCGTCTATCTGACTTGAAACGTTGCCTGTCGATGAAAGTATCATCATAATGACAAAGACAACCGTAACCATGATATATGTCGTGAAGCTCTTTTTCGTCTGTGGCTTCAGCATTTTCGTTTTTGCCAAGGCTGTTTTATTATTCACAAAAACCAATCCCTTCTGTAATTATACTTTTTCTCTTACCTTCTTGCCAAGTATTCCCGTAGGCTTTATGATAAGAACGAGAATAAGCACTGCAAAAACGATAGCGTCGGAGAGCTGAGGTGAAATGTATGCTCTGCCGAGTATTTCGATAACACCGATCAGGATACCGCCGATCATAGCTCCTGGTACCGAACCGATACCGCCGAATACCGCCGCAACGAAAGCCTTGATACCGGGCATTGCACCTGTTGTGTTCTGAAGCGTCGGATAAGCCGAGCAGAGAAGTGCGCCGGCAATCGCTGCAAGTCCCGAACCGATGGCAAAAGTAAGTGAGATGGTTCTGTTTATGTTTATGCCCATAAGCTGTGCCGCATCCTTATCTTCCGATACCGCAAGCATTGCACGGCCGCTTTTCGTCTTGTTTATGAAGAGCGAAAGACCGATAACGATAAGTATCGAAACGACGATAGCGACTATCGCTTCACCTGTGATGACCACCTGTCCGTCAAAGAGCGATATGCTCGGAACATTTACTACCGAGGTGAAGTTAACAGGCTTTTCACCGAACAGGAGTAACGCTGAATTCTGAAGGAAATAGCTTACGCCTATTGCAGTGATAAGTACAGACAGCGAGGTCGCCTGTCTTAAGGGCTTGTACGCAATCTTTTCAATCACGATACCAAGTACGGTACATACGATAACCGCAATAAGTACGGAAAGGTACGGATTGATACTGAAAGAGGTCATCGAATAGAAAATTACATATCCGCCGACCATGATTACATCGCCGTGAGCAAAGTTAAGCATTTTGGCTATACCGTATACCAGCGTATAGCCGAGTGCGATTACGGCATATATGCTGCCAAGGCTTATGCCGTTTATGAGGTTATTGAGAAAACCCATTTATAACATCCTTCCTTAGTGAAGTTCTAATACTATTTATTATATCACACGGCATAACCGTTTGCAACATTTTTTTGCATAAAATTCAAAACCCGACAAGCCGGAGCCTGTCGGGTCTTAAAATGATTTATGTTTTATACCGGTTATCAGTTGTCAAGAGCAGCGTAGTTGCCGTCTTTGATAACAACAGCCTTAGGTGACTTTGAAACTTCGCCGTTGGCATTCCACTTCATGCCTGTACCTGTAAGACCGTCATAGCTGAAATCAGCTGCTGTGATACCTGTCTTGAGCTTTTCGCAGATGTCTGATGCGCTCATATCGCCTGTGATGTTCTGGCTTTCGATGAGCTTGGCAAGAATCTTTACGCCATCATAAGCGTCTGCTGCGAACTGGTTGGGAGTTTCGTCATTGTAAGCTGCCTTATAAGCCTTAACGAAGTCCTGTGTAGCCTGATCCTTTGAATCTGCTGCGAAAGGTGTTAGGAGCATAACGCCTTCTGCAAGTGAAGTATCGAAGTTCTTGATAGATGTAAGACCGTCAAGACCGTCACAACCGAAGAACTTGGGTGCGAAGCCTGCGTTCTTGCTCTGTGTGAGGATAAGTGAAGCCTGCTGATAGTAGATGGGAAGGAACACAAGCTCTGCGCCCTTGTTCTTGCAGTCAGCTATCTGAGCAGAGAAGTCTGTCTTGCTGTCCTTTGTGAATGACTGTTCGGAAACAAGCTCAAGACCCTTTGCAGCGGCCTCAGTCTTGAATGCGTTGTAGATACCAGAAGAATAAGCGTCTGAACTGTCGTAGATAACGCCGATCTTTGTAGCAACCTTGTTGTCTGCTATATAGTCAGCAGATGCTTTACCCTGGTTAGGATCTGTAAAGCAGATCTGGAAGCAGTTGTCGTTAGCGATAACGTCCTGTGCAGATGCAGAGGGTGTGAACTGGAATATGTTATCCTGCTTTGACTTGTCAACTACAGCAAGGCATGAACCTGTTGTAACTGTGCCGAGTAATATCTGCATACCCTGATCCTTCAGTGTGTTGTAAGCATTAACTGCCTTATCGCCCGAGTCAGCCTCATCGTCTTCAAATACGAGCTTCAGCTTGTTGCCGTTTACACCGCCTGCAGCGTTTACTTCGTCAACTGCAAGCTGGATAGCGTTCTTAACGCCGACGCCGTACTGTGCAGCATCACCTGTAAGAGGACCGCTACCGCCGATAACGATAGTCTTTTCACCCTCGGCTACGCTTGTAGATCCGCCTACTTCACCGCTGGTTGCATTGTTTGATGAACAACCTGCAAATGCTGTAACTGCCATTGTTGCGGCAGTTGCCATTGCAAGAACTCTTTTAAAATTCTTCATTTTAAATCTCTCCTTGTACTGATTTGTATGCTTTTGAACATACACATTTATCTTTACTCGCTTATATTAACACGGTTTTGCAAGTTTGTCAAGGTGAAAATTCACAAAAATAAACTTGCAAATTTGCTTTATTGTTGTCATTTAGTAAAGTTTATGGTTATATCTGTTTAATCTGTAACCGTTTTGTAGTATAATCCCACAAAAATTTGATGATATTCACATTTTGCGATTGACTTATACTACTCTAATTGATATAATTATATCGATTACAACGAAAACAATTTTCGCTTGATTTTTATTTGTTTCAGGAGTAAAGCTTATGAAAAAAAGAATTCTCAGACGCGTTATTGCGGCGGTGCTTTCGGTATCAATGCTGATGCCGGTTTTACTTCTTACCGCCTGCAGTAACAGTGAACTTCCGGATAAAAACTGGGAGATATCAGAAGAGGACACCTCTTCGGTAAAAGAACTTACAGCCGCCGCTGTGTACAGTGACGGAAAAGTTTCAGTCACACTTACATCATCGGACGAATGCTTTGACGATAATGTAGCGTCCAACGATATATATTTTATGGAATAAAACTCTTCCGATGCCGTAAAAAATGCAGATGACTGCACTTCTTCCGTTTCGGACGAATCAACGGTAATTGACATTATTTCAGAAGATTCCGGCAGTGAAAACACTTCCGGCAACTGTATAAGAAAACTTGATGTTGAAAGAAAATCAACTAAAGAACTTGTACTTACAGCGGATACGGTTTCCGACAATGCGGCATATTATATAGCCGTACACAAGGACGCAATCACAGACGGAAAATACGCCGAAGCGATAGCAACCACTTTCAGCAACGTTCAGTCGTATGACATAACGCTTGACAAGAGCTATGCCATTTCCGCTTTGAGAATAATCTCGTAATTACAATTCCGAAGGATTGCTTCGGGGACGGAACCGAAATCACTGCGGAAAAACTGATGCTCGGCGGTGTATTCGACGGTATGGGCATAGATAATGTTTCCGTCAAGGATAATAAAGTTGAGCTGAGCCTTTCCGGTAAGGCAAATACAGACGGCGACGGTACTGTTACCTTTATTTCCGATGCCGGTGATGTCACATTGATAACAGTACCCGTGTTATCAACCGTAGCAAGAGTCGACGGAAAATCCTACAGATACGAGGACGGGAAACTGTATTTCGACATTGTGCTGATTGACGATGAATATGACGAATTTACGGACAAGGCAGACGGCAATATAAAAGTAGATGTTAAGTCCGCTGAGATAGTAAAACTGTCCGATGACAAGAAAAACGCAACTGTGGCTTTCGCCACACAGGCAAAAGATATAGATAGCGCTCTTGAAGAGTTCAGGGACAAAAAAGTAACCGTTCTTGCGGATGCAGTATCTGTCGGTATGGACTGTGAAGCAAGCATCAATGTCATTGACGCTTACATCTCAGCTTATGCTACAAATGCCGACCTTTACGGAAACTATGTTGACATTGCGTTCGATCTATATATAAATGAAGGCACGGCATCAGAAATCACCAAGGATAAGATTGCCCTAGACGGAGATTTTTCCGGTAATGATATAACATCGGTTGAAAAGGTTTCGGATACATATTATAAAATAAACATCAGAGTTGATACAAGTAACGGTATTCTCGTCATGAACGACGGAATGATTTATGGTATTCTCAGCCTTGCCGATGGCAGTCTTATGAATACCCGTGGTACAAAATCCGATGATACATCGTGTATACTGTACGCCGTTGTAAGCAACGGTGAGCTCTTACCCTTTGAGTTCGGTGATGTTCTTAAAAAAGTACAGCTTGTACTTGATTCTGCACAGCTTTTCGGACTTCCTACAGGCCCTGTAAGCAAAATCTCTGAAATGTTCGGCGAATATGCCGATAAGGCTGATACCCTCACTTCACTTGCCGAAAATTGTCTGGGGATTGCCGGAATAATCGATGACTGTGATGATGTTGACAAGATACTGGATGCTATCAAGGATCTCAATGACAGTATCGAACAGCTCGGCTATGATATTTCCAATGTTGAGCATATGATCCGGCAGTGCGATATCAGAATGCGTGAAGCATTTGATAAACAACGCTATATTTCTTACCGTGATGCATGGAAATCGTTCACTAACGGTCCTATGAAGGAAATGACCAATATAATGGATGAGTTCAGGATCGAGTACAACAATTATCTTGTCACATTCATGAAGAATACAGGCTACTCCGACAGCTACACGGGTGATGTCAACAACGGCACACTTAATGTTTTCCTCCATACCGATAACAGAGGTGTAGAATTGCCGAGCGTCGGAAACGAAAAATTCTCCCTTTATTACAGCGAAACAAAGCTGGATAAATTCGTATTCAGTCCGGGACATATGACGCAGGCCTGCAAGGAAGAAAACAAGGGTGGCTATACCGATCCGATAGCACTTATACTGAATGATCCCGAATACAAGGCGGCACTCGAAAAGTTCAATAAGGAAAACAACCTGTCGCTCACGGACAAACAGATGCGTACAGCGTTTGAAACGCAGGCATCGGCTTATGCTATGAGCAAGATAGATCCGAAGAAAATAAATACTGCTTACAATAACTTCATGAATGCACTGAATGAAGATGACCTTATGCTCGGAAATACGATGAACATCTATATCTCTATGCTTTCGTGCTTTTACAATTTCCAGAGTGAAGCCGGCGACAACATACTCTATATGCAGAATTTCCTTATAGGCTACACGATAAGGGTAACATCATTCGCAATCTGGTTCAATCCGGGTTATGACAGAAAGTCGAATCCCATACTTACACAGTACGAAACAGCTATGAAAATGCTCGAAAAGGACTATCTCCACGATACAAGCCGGTATGTCTACACACCAGGCGATCCGAACAAAAACGTACCTTCCGGTTATATCAGAATTTATGACTATTATGACTGGTCTTATGCAACAAATGATAAAGTGCGTGTGATAATGAAATCAGTCGAAGGCGACAAGTACAGCGGCAATAAGAATTGCCTTGTTCAGAGCGATACCATACAGCTTATGCAGAAACGCTACGCACCATAAAAGAAAGCGGACGTACAACATATGAGACATTCGGCGAATACTTTATAAATTCGGGAGCTGTTCCGTCTGAATACAGAGATATGATAAATGATCAAACATATTTTGCTACAGATGTGTTCAGCAAAGATAACGATGCGAAACTCGAAGGCGGATACACCTGCACGAGCAAATTCTACCCTGATTCATATTTCTGTGAAAAAGGACAGACTTATGATGTGAGCGGTTCATTCGGCTATAAGGGTAAGGCAAGTTCAAAATATATCAATGGCAGAAGCAGCAGGTATATGAATACATATACGCTTGGAAATGTCGAAAGTACCGAAGAAATAAAGATAAGCTCATGGCTTAAATACAGCGAGAACCATTTCTGGTGGAGAACGCCCGAATCATATACTTTCTCAAAAACATATGTAGCTGATTATGCACTGTTCAGACAGGGTAATATCCCTGTATTCGCCGATTACACATCAGGCGATTATTCCGCAAAGATGGCAAAGCTTTACAAGCACGATTCCAATCTGTACGATTTTTCACGCGGCAAATATGTGAGAACGGATACCCTTTACGATAAAAATTGATAAAAACAGTTACTGCCTGCATCGTTCCGGTGCAGGCAGATTTTTTATTCACAATATACTTGAAATGTCAACAGAAACGTGCTATACTTATAAAAATATACAAAATCCTTAAAAAGGACAGAAAGGATATAATCATGCAGATACACGAATCGGCAGAGGACTACCTCGAATCCGTACTTATATTAAAAAATCAGCTTGGAAATGTAAGGTCGATCGATATAGTAAACTATTTCGACTATTCAAAACCCAGCATCAGTGTAGCTATGAAAAATCTCCGTATGAACGGTTACGTTACCGTTGATTCAAAGGGATATATCGAGCTTACAGAAAAGGGAAGTGAAATAGCTAACAAGATGTACGAGCGCCATACGCTCATTACAAAATGGCTGACAGCACTCGGAGTTGACGAGAAGATAGCTGTTGAAGATGCCTGCCGCATCGAACACGTCATCAGCGAAGAAAGCTTTGAGGCTATCAAAAAGCACATTCCCGCAAAAACGAAAAGTGAATAACCTGTAACGCCGCACCGCCGGCGTTATATTTGTGCATATCATAAAGGTATATGAATAAACCTTCCGGCATATCATAAAACATACCGGAAACAAGGCGGTGATGCGTTATGATGTGCCATTTCAGCGATATAAGATGTAAAGAAGTGATCAGCATAAAATCAGGCTGTCGTATAGGATTTGTCGATGATGTCGAGATCGATTCCTGCACGGCAAAGATCTGCCGTATCATAGTTTACGGCAAAAGCCGCTGTTTCGGTCTGTTCGGCAGGGAAGAGGACATATTCATCAACTGGACTGATATCGAGATAATCGGTGAAGATACGATACTTGTCGGCTGTGATTTTCCACATCAGCCAAAACGAAAAGGCGTATTGCTCAAAAATTTGTTTAAATAACACAATAAAAATTTTCAGTCCGAATATTGATTTGAAACTCTTATTGTGATATAATAACTTCGGACAAAAATCCGCCGATAGCGGATTTTGCCGTGTCAAAACACGGCTGGCGGCACACCGCTTGTCCGAGAACATTTTAACATAAAAAACTTTTGCCAACAGGCAAAAGACGGCGTACCGCCGTGTCGGTCTTGACACCGGCTTATTTTTATGTTATAATTAAAAGGCTGTTGAACAGCGAATCCACACGTTATGTATAGCGTTCTGCGGTGCTCACGAGCTTGAACGTGTCAGCATAGCGGAGGAAAAAACCAAAAATCAAGGAGGACACTACCATGGCAGTAGTATCAATGAAGCAGCTCTTAGAAGCAGGCGTTCACTTCGGTCACCAGACAAGAAGATGGAACCCCAAAATGGCACCCTACATTTTCACAGAGAGAAACGGTATCTATATTATCGATCTCCAGAAGACAGTAAAGAAGCTTGACGAAGCTTACAACTTCATTCACGAAGTTGCAGCTAACGGCGGCGAAGTTCTGTTCGTAGGTACAAAGAAGCAGGCTGCTGATTCAATCAAGGAAGAAGCACTCAGAGCAAACGATCACTATGTAAACGCAAGATGGCTCGGCGGTATGATGACAAACTTCAAGACCATCGAGAAGAGAATCAAGAGACTTGAACAGCTCCACACAATGGAAAACGACGGTACATTCGATCTTCTCCCCAAGAAGGAAGTTGTTAAGCTCAACCTCGAGATCGAAAAGCTTGAAAAGTTCCTCGGCGGTATCAAGAACATGAAGAAGCTTCCCAGCGCTCTGTTCGTTGTAGATCCCCGCAAGGAAAAGATCGCAGTATCAGAAGCTAAGAAGCTCGGTATCCCCGTGGTAGCTATAGTAGATACAAACTGCGATCCTGATGAGATCGATTATGTAATCCCCGGTAACGATGACGCTATCCGTGCAGTTAAGCTCATTGCAGGCGCTATGGCTGACGCTATCATCGAAGCAAGACAGGGTCAGGCTGACGTAACTGAAGAAGTTGCAGAGGCTGAGGCTGAAGCTACAGAAGAATAATAAAAATACGAATATAAACATAAAGGAGAATTACAATGGCTATTTCAGCACAGGCAGTAAAGCAGTTAAAAGAGCTCACAAACTGCGGTATGATGGACTGCAAGAGAGCGCTTGAAGAAACAAACGGCGATGTAGATGCCGCTATCAAGAATCTTCGTGAAAAGGGTCTTGCAAAGGCTGCCAAGAAGTCAGGCAGAATCGCTGCAGAAGGTCTTGTATATACAAAGATCGACGAAGCTAAGAAGGTCGGCGTTGTAGTTGAGATCAACGTTGAAACAGACTTCGCCGCTAAGACAGACAGATTCATCGAGTTCGTTGAGCTCGTTGCTAACACAATAATCGAGAACGATGTTGCTGATGTTGACGCTCTTAAGGAAGTTGTTCCCGCAGGTCAGACAGAAAAGATCGGCGATATCCTCACAGAGAGAATCGCTACAATCGGCGAAAACATTCAGATCCGTCGTTTCAAGAGAATGACAGGCGACCTCTTTGCTTACACACACAACGGCGGCGGTTCGATCATCGGTTCTATGATCAAGATCGAAGCTGACGATGTAAACGACGATGCAGTTAAGGCTTGCGCTAAGGATCTTCTTCTCCAGATCACAGCAAGCGCTCCTCAGTTCGTTTCACAGGCTGACGTTCCCGCTTCTGTTATCGAAGCTGAGAAGGAAGTACAGCTCAAGCTCGTTCAGAACGAAAATGAGCAGTCTGCTAAGCCCAAGCCCCAGAACGTTCTTGAGAAGATCGTTGACGGCAGAATGAGAAAGTTTGCAGAAGAGATCTGCTTACTTGATCAGCCTTACGTTAAAGATCCTAACCTCACAGTTGCTAAGTACATCGCATCTGTTGGCAAGAACATCAAGGTTGTTGAATTCGTTCGTTTTGAAAAGGGCGAAGGTATTCAGAAGAAGGAAGACGACTTCGCAGCAGAAGTTGCTTCAATGGTTAAGTAATTATACCGGCATGATCAAAGCCCTGGGCGAAAGCTCAGGGCTTTTTTGCACTGTGGCAAACCAATCTTATCACAAAAGCGGACAAACTGCCATCTTGACAAATCAATTTCTCAATGCTAAAATATATACAGTTAATAAGCGCTAACCGTATAGCGATGGAGGAATTTACGGTGATAGATTCACAGGAGATACTAAAATTACGGTATTGCTGAGCTTTCTTAACGAAGAAGAATCGCTCTGCACAGTCACAGGATTGTCCGAAATTCTCGGCGAGGGCAAGCAGAAGATCAGCCGAATGTTAATAGCGATGGAAAAGGACGGGCTTATCGACCGTTCCGATTCACGCCGACCGCACCTTACCGAAATGGGCAGGCAGAAAGCTGAATTTTACAGCGAGCGCACAAACGTTGTATTAAACCACCTGCTCTATGAAGGGCTTGATATATCGATAGCCGAGCATGACGCATACGCGTGGGCGCTTTACAGCTCGGACGAAACAATGAGCCTTATCCGCAGTCAGGAGCGTCGCTATAAAGCTAAATACGAGCTTCGCAAAACCGAAACCTTTGACGGTGCGGAACTTTGTACGCACCTCGGTGACGGCGAATACCGGTTCCCGTTCCTTATATACCGTGAAAGCGTGCATGACGGCTCAAATTTGTCTATGGCGAACGCAGGCTTTGAGCACCCATGCACCTTGTCAGTAAAGGACGGTAAAGGCACGATATGTCTGCATCCGCTCAATATCAGCGCCCGCAGCTTTATTACCCGCAAGGAGATGAACGGCAGGGTTCGCATGCTGAAATACTTAAGCAATGACAACTTTATCCCTGCAACCGATGACGGCGAATGTATCACATTCCCGGCAGACGTGTTGAAATTCATCAACATCGGCGCAGGCATGGGACAGATCCTTCACGACAGTGTCTGCCTGAAAATGCAATGCTCTGTCGGCACAGTCCACATGCCCGAATCCACAGCCATATTCACCATAATGATATAAAATATGCACCCTGTACTTGCGTACAGGGTGCCTTGATTATAAAAACTAAATGGTTATAAAATGGGGTTGAGGGGCGTAGCCCCCCAACAGGGACTAGGGACGGTAGCCCCAGTAAAATAGCCCCGGCACGGACGCCGGGCGTGTATGCCCAAGGGCTTTGCAAGGACGTAAAGCCAACCAAGCATACACAGCCCTTCACCACGGGGAAGGGGTTTGGGGATAGGGATAATATACTCGAACTATAAAATAACCGCCATCCTGCAAACTGAAAGCGGTTATTCTTCATACCATTCAGGGAGCGACCGTCTATCCGATCGCTTTCGTATTTTTATTATAATCCTTTTCCACCTCTCCCACACCCCACCTCAAAAGCAACCAACATCTGTAAAAATCCTGCACAATCCACCCCAAAAAACTTATCCCCCCCATTTGTGCAAAACGCAGAATAGTTAGTCGTTTGTAACACCCCCGTGACAAACCTAAATTCCCATATTTCATATCAGTTTTGAATTTCTGTATCATTCTGAAAATCCCCTTATCCCTAGTAATAATGGGGTTTGGGGCAAAGCCCCAAGCAGGACTTAGGGGCTGGGTAGATTATAATATCAAGTGCAACACTAAAAAATATGGACATCATACTCACTTTCGTGTAAAATGTAATTACCACAAAACAAAAGGCACGGAGGTAGAGTATGAAGTCCTATACACATTTTACACTATCTGAA
>JAGBHT010000044.1 GCA_017935365.1 Ruminiclostridium sp.
AATTTCGTTCAGATAGTGTAAAATGTGTATAGGACTTCATACTCTACCTCCGTGCCTTTTGTTTTGTGGTAATTACATTTTACACGAAAGTGAGTATGATGTCCATATTTTTTAGTGTTGCACTTGATATTATAATCTACCTAATCCCCTTTGTAATGGCGTTGCTGATCGATGAAGGTGTAGAAAAAGGCGATATGAACAAAATTATGTTCTATGGCATACTTATGATAGTCCTTGCTATGATAAGCCTTTTTGCAGGTATAATGGCAGGTAAATATGCCGCCAGTGCGTCAACAGGCTTTGCTTGCAATCTGCGCGAAGCTATGTACCGCAACATACAGCGCTTCTCATTCTCAAACATAGACAAGTTCAGTACAGCAGGACTTGTAACCCGTATGACGACCGATGTAACAAACGTACAGAACGCATATCAGATGATAATAAGAATTGCCGTAAGAGCGCCTCTTATGCTGATAAGCAGTATGGTTATGTGCTTTGTAGTCAATGCAGATATGAGCTTTATCTTCCTCGGCGCTATCATATTCCTTGCGATTATACTTGCGATAATCATGCTCAGGGCAATGAAGATATTTGACGTAGCGTTCACAAAATATGATGACCTGAACGCAAGCGTACAGGAGAATATCTCCGGTATCAGAGTAGTTAAGTCATACGTTCGTGAGGATTATGAAAACGAAAAGTTCAAGAAGGCATCGGGCAATCTTTACAAGATGTTCAAGAAAGCCGAAAGCACGCTTGCTTTCAATAACCCCGTGATGATGCTCGTTATCTATGCCTGCGTCATGGCTATCTGCTGGTTCGGTGCTCAGTTCATAGTAGGCGGTACACTACAGGTAGGCGAGCTTACCTCACTGTTCAGCTATGTTATGGGTTCGCTCATGTCGCTGATGATGCTTTCTATGATATTTGTTATGATAACCATGAGTACGGCAAGTATGCGCCGTATATCCGAGGTTCTGCGTGAAGAGCCTGATCTTGCTGAGCCTGCCGCTCCCGTAGAGATCATCGCAAACGGCAGTATCGACTTTGACAATGTACATTTCAGATACCACAAGACAAGCGAGGAAGAAGTCCTGACCGACATTAATCTTCACATAAAATCCGGTGAAACGATCGGTATAATCGGCGGTACGGGTTGCGGCAAGACCAGCCTTGTAAATCTCATCAGCCGTCTGTACGATGTTCAGCAGGGCAGTGTAAAGGTAGGCGGTGTCGATGTAAAGGACTACGATATGAAGTTCCTGCGTGATCAGGTATCGGTAGCTTTACAGAAGAACGTTCTGTTCTCCGGCACTATCCTTGACAACCTGCGTTGGGGTAATGAAAATGCGACCGAGGAAGAATGTATCGAAGCTTGCAAGTGGGCTTGCGCCGATGAATTCATCGAGCGTTTCCCCGATAAGTACAATACTAAGATCGAGCGTGGCGGTACCAACGTATCGGGCGGTCAGAAACAGCGTATCTGCATAGCAAGAGCACTTCTGAAAAAGCCGGCTGTACTTATCCTTGACGACTCAACAAGCGCAGTTGATACGGCAACAGACGCAAAGATAAGAGCGGCATTTGCAAAGTGCATTCCAGGTACTACAAAGATAATCATAGCACAGCGTATATCGAGCGTACAGGATGCCGACCGCATAGTTGTCCTTGACGACGGCAGAATAAACGGTATCGGCACTCACGATGAGCTTGTTGCCAATAACGAGATCTACAGAGATATTTACGAATCTCAGACAAAGGACGGCGGCGACTTTGACCGTCCTCAGGATTAAGGAAGGGAGCGTAACATAATGGATAAGAGAAAAATGGGACCGCGTCCCGACATATCCGCAAAGGATCAGATGAAACTGCTCGGCAGAATTATCAAATATACATTCGGTCATTATAAGTTTTCGTGTATCTGCGTTGTTGTCTGCATACTTGTGCAGGCAGTCACAACGCTTGCAGGAATGCTTTTTGTACAGTCGCTTATCGACGATTATATCAAGCCTATGATTGCAGCCAAAAGCACAGACTTCACACCTCTTGCGTTTGCAATGCTAAGACTTGCGATTGTTTACGTTGTTGGTCTTGCGGCATCTTATGCGTATAACAGGATAATGGTAAACGTAGGACAAGGTACGCTCAGAAACTTCCGTAACGACCTGTTCACCAATATGGAAAAGCTCCCGATAAAGTATTTTGACACACACCAGCACGGTGATATAATGTCGGTTTATACAAATGATATTGATACATTCAGACAGTTTATCTGTCAGAGTATACCTCAGGTGATAAACTGCGGTACTACAGTTATAATCTCGCTTGTTTCTATGCTTATTATGAGCATACCGATGACGATACTTGCTGTCGGTATGGCGGTCGTAATGCTTGTTGTAACAAAGAAGATAGCCGCTAAATCAGGTAAATATTTCGGCAAACAGCAGCACGATCTCGGCGAGGTTGACGGCTATATTGAAGAAATGCTTGACGGTCAGAAGGTCGTAAAGGTTTTCTGCCACGAACAGGAAGCCGTTGACGATTTCGTAAAGATCAACGATAATCTCAGAAACAGTGCATATAAGGCTAATAAGTACGCAAACATTATGATGCCGATCAACGCAAACATAGGCAATATCAGCTATGTTTTGTGTGCCATCCTCGGTGCGGTTCTTGCAACAAACGGTTTTGGCGGTCTTACCCTCGGTATTATCGTTTCATTCTGCACACTCAACAAGAACTTCACAAACCCGATTTCCCAGCTCAGCCAACAGATGACGTTTATCATTATGGCATTCGCAGGCGCACAGCGTCTATTTGATCTTATGGATCAGAAGCCTGAGCATGACGAGGGTTATGTTCAGCTTGTCAATGCCGAAATTGATGACAACGGCAACATCACGGAAACTGACCATCGTACAGGCAAGTGGGCGTGGAAGCACCCACATCAGGCAGACGGTACAGTTTCATATAAGAAGCAGGAGGGCGGTATCGTATTTGATGGTGTTGACTTCGGCTATACAGATGAGAAAATGGTACTGCACGACATAAAGCTCTATGCAAAGCCCGGTCAGAAGATCGCATTTGTAGGTTCGACAGGCGCAGGCAAGACCACTATCACAAACCTTATCAACCGTTTCTATGACATACAGGACGGTAAGATAAGATACGATGATATCAACATCAACAAGATAAAGAAATCCGAACTGCGTAAGTCGCTCGGTGTCGTTTTACAGGAAACCAACCTGTTTACGGGTACGGTAATGGATAATATCCGTTACGGCAAGCTTGACGCTACTGACGAAGAGTGTATAGCCGCCGCAAAACTTGCAAATGCAGACAGCTTTATAAGAAGATTGCCCGACGGTTACCAGACAAAACTCACCGGTGACGGTGCAAACCTCAGCCAGGGTCAGCGTCAGCTGTTATCTATAGCAAGAGCCGCTGTCGCAGATCCGCCCGTACTGATCCTTGATGAAGCTACATCGTCGATCGATACCCGTACAGAAAAGCTTGTACAGGCAGGTATGGACGCTCTCATGCACGGCAGGACAACGTTCGTAATTGCTCACAGACTGTCAACAGTCCGCAACTCAGACTGCATCATGGTACTTGAGCAGGGCAGAATTATTGAGCGTGGCACTCACGATGAGCTTATCGCTCAGAAGGGCAAGTACTACAGCCTTTACACCGGCAACTTTGCCGAAGAAACCGCGTAAGGCGGCGTGCCGCCGCTCCCTGTTCGCCGTTCTGAAAGTCGGCGTTTTGTGTGACCTCCGTTATCGGCGGTGTGGCAATGTTGTTTCAGCTTATCGTTATGGAAGTCAGTGCTTTGCGTAACCTCATTTGAATGACATATAATATAAGTCGAATATAAAATCCGCTGTTATATAACGGCGGATTTTTAAGTATTCGCTATATAACAGCTAAAAACGCCGTGGCAGTTCATAATCGGGTCAGTCACGGCGTTTTTATGTATTATTTTGAACAGCTCTGATATTTCAGTTTAGTTGCAAGTCCTCCTCTGATATGGCGCTCGTCCTTGTTTTTCTGTAATACTTCCTTGACTTTTTCTGCAAGATGCGGGTCTGCTTTCGCAAGTCTGACGGTCACGTCCTGGTGAACCGTACTTTTGCTTATTCCGTACACTTTTGCGGTGCTCCTGACTGTTGCTTTGTTATCTATTATATATTCTCCGAGTATGATACATCTTTCACGTTTCGTATCCGGTACTGTTCTTGTTCCGGCTTTCACAAAATCGCCCCTTTCATAAGACAGCACGGTTTATGACAACCGTGCATGTCGTTTGCTCAAATATATGCTGTAAGGAGCGTGAATATGATAACACCGTACCTATATACAAAGGTACGGTGCATAGTTATCAGTTGTGCATTTCGTTTGTATCTCTGCCGGTGTCTATCACTTCATTCTGTCTGAAGAAAAGTGATATGCACCATATAGCCGCAAGTGCCACTACTATATACAGTATCCTGCTTATAATACCTGCACTGCCGCCGAATGCCCAGGCTATTACGTCAAACTGGAACAGACCTACAAGTCCCCAGTTGAGCCCGCCTACAAGCAATATGAAAAGAGCTATCTTGTCAAGCATAATTACCGTTACCGTCCTTCCGTTAAACGTGAATGCCCGTGATTTTGCATCACATACGCACTCTTTTAGTATTGTTACCGCAAAAAAGAGTATTATACTTGTTTGAAATGCACAAAAAAAGCGTAAAATCAGAAAAAATAATCAAAAATATCACAAAACGATAAAAATATGAAAAAAAGTGTTGACAAACGGGTGAATTTCGTGTAAAATATATTACTGTCAGGTGGCGAGAATAAAACACAAAACAAAAGACAAGCGGTGATGCTGAGTGCTTGAGATGAGTGCTTTGAATCAAAACCTTTTATGTGGAAGCTTAGCTCAGCTGGGAGAGCATCTGCCTTACAAGCAGAGGGTCATAGGTTCGAGCCCTATAGTTTCCACCAATGGCCTGGTAGTTCAGTTGGTTAGAACGCCGCCCTGTCACGGCGGAGGTCGTGGGTTCGAGTCCCATCCAGGTCGCCATTTTTTAATGGATTTCTGCCTCTGTAGCTCAGTCGGTAGAGCAGAGGACTGAAAATCCTCGTGTCGTTGGTTCGATTCCGACCGGAGGCACCAATTAAATATGCGGATTTAGCTCATCCGGTAGAGCGCCACCTTGCCAAGGTGGAGGTAGCGAGTTCGAGCCTCGTAATCCGCTCCAGAAAAATTCGTCGTGGAAACATTCACGGCGTTTTTGCTTTTTACGGATACTTTTTAAGCCTGTCGGATTTCCGGCAGGCTTTCAGTATATCTCCTGTTCAAGATTTCTGAACATATCATCGTCAAAAAATTCGGTAATGCTTATCTGAAGACCGTCACAGAGCTTTTTCAACGTTACTATGCCGATGTTTTTTGATTTCATATTTACTATGTCGTTTACGGTTGATTGTGTTACAGCCGAAAGATTAGCTAATTTGTTGACTGTTATATTTTTATCCTTGCATAGCTGTAATATACGCCTTGAAACTGCTTCGGAAACAGATTTGCACTCCATTATCATCATTCCTTTCAGTAATGATGATAACACATATTTCTGATAATTATTAACGGTAAACCGTTGACAAGCATACAATATAAAAACGGTGAGCCTTACAGTCCACCGTTTTTTAGTGTTGTAATAATGTAAAAATTAGTTATCGTTAAACTCCGACCGTTCCACTATCCTGCATATATCCGCAACATATAAAAAGGTCGGAACAGTCGGCGGCGACCCGCCGCCTTAGTAGCCGTATTCGTCGGAGATGAGGATTACTTTTATTCTGTCCTTGTCACGCTGATGAGCCATTATGACATAATCGTTGCAAATCCTGTCGGGGCTTAAGCAGTGCGCACATCTGCCTGTCTTAGCACAGGGAGTGTTTCTGCCGAGCCTTACACAGTTTGCAGGGGAAGCTATCGTTTCAAGACGGTCAACGGCTGAGTGGAGGTCTGTTACAATCTTGTTTAAGCCGGCAACAATGATTACCTGCTTCGGTCCGAATATCATGGCGGCTACACGGTTGCCTGTGCCGTCCACATTATATAATTCGCCGTATTCGGTGATCGCGTTTGTACTTGCAAAGTAGGTGTCGGCTGAAAATGCCTTTCTGTAAAGGTCGTTTACCTCTTCGGGTGAAAGCTTTTCACGGTCTATGTAGATACCGCTGTAGTTTTCGTTCAGAAAATCCTGAATGCCTGTTTCCTTGAGCGTCATAGTTCCGCCCGAAACTATCAGCTTGTCGTCCTTTATAAGCTCCTTGATTATCTCCTTTGCTTCGTCGGGTGTATCGACAAGATAACCTTTCATATTGTTCTTTTCAAGGGCGGATATTACCTTTTCCGCTCTCTTTTTGAGTGCGGCTTTTACGTTTTCATTCATATCATTCGTTCCTTTCGTGCGGTATGACCGCTGTATAAGATAAATATAACATATTTCGCAAAAAAGTCAAGAATAGTGATAGACATTTAAAACTTAATGTGCTATAATTGACTGTAAGCAGAGTTGTGACCTGCTGTTTATGAAGATACGATATAAAACGGTGTTATTCCGATAAATAGAAAGGAACATAATATGGAAATATTAAAGCTTAATGCACCCTGCAAGGATTATATCTGGGGCGGTAACAGATTAAGAGAGGAATATGGCAAGGTATCAGACGCAGATAAGATAGCCGAGAGTTGGGAACTGTCCTGCCATAAAGACGGTCAGAGCGTTATTGCAAACGGCAAGGATAAGGGCAAGACACTTTCCGAATACGTTGCAGAGAACAAGAGCTCTCTCGGTACGGCTTGCGACAGATTTGAGTATTTCCCCATACTTATAAAGCTTATCGACGCTAAGGATAACCTGTCTGTTCAGGTACACCCCAACAACGATTACGCTATGCGTGTCGAGGGTGAGTACGGCAAGACGGAAATGTGGTATATCGTTGACTGTGAGGAAGGCTCACAGCTGATATACGGCTTTGATAAGGAAATTTCGAGAGAAGAGTTTGCAGACAGAATAAAGAACAACACCTTACTTGAGGTCACTAATAATGTTCCCGTACATAAGGGAGATGTGTTCTTCATCGAGTCGGGTACGCTCCACGCTATCGGCAAGGGCATACTTATTGCCGAGATTCAGCAGAACAGCAATACGACATACAGAGTATATGACTACGGCAGAGTAGGAAAGGACGGAAAGCCCAGAGAGCTTCATGTTGAAAAGGCTATCGATGTTACAGAGCTTTGCCCCCCGAAATACGATACAAAGCCCCAGGGTAAGCCCGAAAAGATCGAGGGCGGCGAGGAAACACTGCTCCGCACCTGTGAATATTTCGATGTTCATAAGATAAAGGTTGACGGCACGGTAACTCTTGACGCAGATGAAAAGTCATTCCATTCCGTACTTGTACTTGACGGTAACGGTAAGGTAGGAGAGCTTAACGCTAAGAAGGGTGAAAGCTTCTTTATTCCCGCAGGCTACGGCAAGTATACTCTTACAGGCAACATTGAGGTAATTCTTTCTGATATAGTTTAAGCCTTGCGTTATGAAAGGTCAAAGGGAAAAATATGAAATATTATATCGGCGTTGACATAGGCGGTACAAATATCAAGGCAGGAGTGGTTGACGAGAATGCACAGCTTGTTTCAAAAATATCACTCAAGACAAATGCGGCAGACGGATATAAAAGCGTCCTTGCCGTAATTATCGACGCTGTCGAGCAGGCTGTACAGCTTTCGGGTGAGGATATCGACAAGATAAAGACTATCGGTGTCGGTTGTCCCGGAACAATGGATAACGAAAACGGCACGGTGCTTTATTCAAACAATCTGCACTGGGAGAACGTTCCGCTTGCAAAAGACCTTGAAGCACATTTCGGCAAGAAGATATTGCTTGAAAACGACGCTAACGTTGCGGCATACGGCGAGTACCTTGCAGGTGCGGCAAAGGGGGCTAAGAATGCCGTTGTGCTGACGCTCGGTACGGGTGTCGGTGCAGGTATCATTATAAACGGCGAGATATACAGCGGTTCAAACAATGCGGGCGGCGAGATAGGTCATACCGTGATTGAGGTTGACGGCGCACCTTGCACCTGCGGAAGAAACGGTTGCTTTGAGGCTTATTCATCGGCAACAGGACTTATCCGCATGACAAGAGAAATGATAGAAAAATATCCGAGCGGAAGACTGCACGAAATGGTCGACCACGACGGCAAGATCTCCGCAAGGACAGCATTCAATGCCGCAAAGCTCGGCGATCCCGAGGGAAGAGAAGTAGTTGATAAGTATATCAAGTACCTTGCCTGCGGTATTACAAATGTCATAAATGTATTCCAGCCCGATATTCTCTGTATCGGCGGCGGAGTATGCAATGAGGGCGACAATCTGCTGATACCGCTCAAAGCACAGGTGGCAAAGCAGATTTATACAAAGAACAATGCTAAAAATACCGAGATAGTAATCTGCACGCTTGCAAATGAGGCAGGCATGATAGGTAGTGCAATGCTCGGCAGAAAATAAGAAATACTTTTTCAAAGGAAAGGAAAGTAAAAATGAGAAGTGATCTTATCAAGAGCGGTGTAGACAGAACACCGCACAAGGCTTTATTAAAGGCACTGGGCGTAACAGACAGCGAAATGCATAAGCCCTTTATCGCAGTTGTATGCGCCGCAAGCGACTATGTTCCCGGTCATGCACATCTGCACGAAATATCAAGACAGGTCAAGGACGGTATCAGAAACGCAGGCGGCGTTCCTTTTGAGTTCTTCACAATCGGTGTATGTGACGGTCTTGCAATGAACCACAGAGGTATGAGATATTCTCTTGCTTCCCGTGAGCTTATCTGCGACAGTATCGAAGTTATGCTGACAGCCCATCCCCTTGACGGTATCGTATTCATTCCTAACTGCGACAAGATCGTTCCCGGTATGATAATGGCGGCGGCAAGAATGAATCTTCCCTCGATCTTTGTAAGCGGCGGTCCTATGAACCCCGGCAGAGTACAGGGTAAGAGAGTCGGCTACAACGAGATATATGAAGCTATCGGTCAGTATTCAAACGGTACGATCGGTGACGATGTTCTTCTTGACTATGAGAACAACGCTTGTCCTACCTGCGGTTCATGCTCGGGTATGTACACGGCGAACTCAATGAACTGCCTTACAGAAGCAATCGGTCTTTCAATGCCCAAGTCCGGTACAGAGCCTGCTGTAAATGCCGCTCGCCGCAGACTTGCAAAGGAAACGGGCGAAAGAATAGTCGAGCTTGTAAAGCAGAACATCTGCGCTAAGGATATTATCACAAAGAAGAATATGATGAACGCACTCGCTACCGATATGGCAATCGGCGCTTCTTCAAACACGGTCCTTCATCTTCTTGCTATCGCACATGAGGCAGGAGTAGACATTTCTCTTGACGATATTGACAATAAGAGCAAGACAACACCTCAGCTTTCAAAACTCAATCCTGCAAGCGATATATTCATAACAGACCTCAACGATGTAGGCGGTATCCAGTCGGTTATCAAGGAGCTTGCAAAGGGCGGTCACGTTGATACAAGCGTACTTACAGTATCAGGTACACAGGCAGACAGAATTGCAAAGGCTCCCGATGCTGACGGTACAATAATCCACACTTGTGAGAATCCTATCAGAAAAGACGGCGGTCTTGCAATACTCAGCGGTAACCTTGCTGAAAACGGCTCTGTTGTAAAGCAGGGTGCTGTTAAGCCCGAAATGATGGACTTCACAGGTACGGCAAAGGTATTTGACGGTGAGCAGGCGGCTTGTGACGCTATCCTCAACAACGTGATCATTCCCGGTGACGTTGTAGTTATCCGTTATGAAGGTCCTAAGGGCGGTCCCGGTATGCCTGAGATGCTCGCTCCCACAGCGGCTATTGTAGGTAAGGGACTTGACGGTAGCGTTGCTCTTATCACAGACGGTCGTTTCAGCGGCGCCAGCAGAGGTGCGGCTGTAGGTCACGTTTCTCCCGAAGCGGCTGACGGCGGACTTATAGCTTATGTTGAAAACGGTGATAAGATCCACATCAATATCCCTGCAAGAAGCATTGAACTTCTCGTTGACGATGAAACGATCGCACAGCGTAAGGCTAAGGGTGTAAATCCCCCCGTAAGACAGCTTGACGGCTATCTTAAGCGTTATGCAAAGCTCGTTACAAGCTCAAATACAGGTGCTGTATTCAGCGACTGATTTTAAGTGATTAATATGTTCATCAAAGGCTGTGTATTTCGGTACACAGCCTTGTGGTGATATTAACAGACAGAAAGGGGCGGTAGATATCGCAGTGAAGGACAATATGCACGCAGGACACAGAGAACGTATGATAAACCGCCTTAAAGAACAGGGCAGTGAGAGTTTTCAGTCGCACGAACTGCTGGAGATGATGCTGTACAGCTCTTTTAAACAGTGCGACACCAACCCGATAGCCCACAGGCTTATTGACAGATTCGGAACGCTCAGCGGAGTTTTCTCGGCAAGTGAGTCGGAGCTGTGCGAGGTTGAGGGCGTCGGTAAATCTACCGCACAGATGATAATTGTACTGCGTGCAAATATAGAGCGTATGCTGTCGGAGAGTGTTCAGAAAGGCGAAATGCTCGGAGCGTCGGGAGCGGTCAAGGACTACTGCACGGGACTTTTCCGTTTTGCCGATACCGAACAGCTCAGAATGTTATTTCTCGACAGTGAGTATTGCTTTGTATCACAGGAAATAATAAGCACGGGTGCGCTTGAACAGGTGCGTCCCGATATGATGAGGTTGCTTGAAAAAGCAGTGCAGAAGCGTTGCCCGATTGTAGTTATGGCGCATAATCATCCGCGCGGCAGTGAAATGCCGTCCACAGAGGACAAAATAATGACAAGAAACCTTTTCAATCTTCTTGAAAAGGCAGGAATTTATCTTGCGGATCATGTTATAGTCGGTATGCACGGCAGTCTTTCAATGCGTGAGAACGGCATTTTGCCTGATATATGGAACGATTTTTAAGGAGCGGAAATGGACAGGTTTGTATTAAAATCAAATTATAAGCCGATGGGCGACCAGCCACAGGCGATAGACAGCCTTGCAAATGGTGTGCTTGACGGTGATAAGGAACAGGTTCTGCTCGGCGTTACGGGTTCGGGCAAGACGTTTACTATGGCGAATATCATAGAAAAAGTCAACCGCCCCACGCTTATCCTTGCGCATAACAAGACGCTTGCGGCACAGCTTTGCAGTGAGTTCAAGGAGTTCTTTCCCGATAATGCGGTTGAGTATTTTGTAAGCTACTATGACTACTATCAGCCTGAGGCGTATATTCCCTCAACCGATGCATATATCGAAAAAGACAGCGCCATAAATGATGAGATTGATCGCCTGCGCCACTCGGCAACGGCGGCACTTGCGGAGCGCAGGGACGTAATTATCGTTGCCAGTGTAAGCTGTATCTACAGCTTGGGTAGTCCTGAGGATTACCGTGAAAATATGCTTTCTATCCGTGAGGGACAGGAACGCAGTCGTGACGATATAATCAAACGGCTTGTTGAAATACAGTACGAGCGCAACGATATGAACTTTGTCCGTAACAAGTTCAGGGTAAGGGGCGATGTGCTTGAAGTTTTCCCTGCCGGAAGTACATCGGACAAGGCGATAAGAATAGAATTTTTCGGCGATGAGATAGACAGAATATCCGAGATAGATATAGTTACGGGTGAGGTAAAGCGCCGTTTTTCCCACGTTGCTATTTTCCCTGCTTCACACTATATTGTCAGCAAGGCAAGGCTTGAAAATTCGCTTACCGAGATAGAACGTGAAATGGAAGAGCGTGTTAAGTTCTTTACCGATAATCACAAACTTATAGAGGCACAGAGAATAGAGCAGAGAACACGCTATGATATGGAAATGCTCCGTGAGATAGGAACGTGCAAGGGCGTTGAAAACTATTCAAGGGTTCTTGCGGGCAGAGCACCGGGCAGTTCGCCTATTACTCTTATGCACCATTTCCCGAAAGATTTTCTTATGTTCATTGACGAGAGCCACGTTACATTGCCGCAGGTAAGAGGCATGTACGGCGGCGACTTTGCACGAAAGAAAAACCTTGTCGATTACGGTTTCCGTCTGCCGTCTGCATACGACAACCGACCGATGAATTTTGATGAATTTACCTCGATGATAAATCAAGTCATCTATGTTTCGGCAACACCCGGAGAATACGAGAAGAGCCATGCTGTAAATACAGCCGAACAGGTAATACGTCCTACAGGTCTGCTTGATCCTGTAATTGAGATCAAGCCCGTTGCGGGACAGATCGAGGACCTTTATTCCGAGATCAATGAACGCACCAAAAAAGGTGAATGTGTGCTTATCACCACTCTTACAAAGAAAATGGCAGAGGATCTGACTGCATATTATGAAAAGCTCGGCGTAAAGATACGCTATATGCACCATGACATTGATTCTATCGAGCGTATGGAGATAATCAGGGATCTGCGTATGCACGTCTTTGATGTACTTGTCGGAATAAACCTGCTAAGAGAGGGACTAGACCTGCCGGAGGTATCGCTTGTTGCTATACTTGACGCGGATAAAGAAGGTTTTTTACGAAGTGAAACATCGCTTATACAGACTATAGGCAGAGCGGCAAGAAACGCAGAGGGCAAGGTCATAATGTATGCCGATACTGTTACAGACAGTATGGAAAAGGCAGTGACTGAAACCAACCGCCGCCGTGAGATCCAGATGAAGTACAATGAAGAACACGGCATTACGCCTAAGACTATCGTAAAGGACGTAAGAGCGGTACTTGAAATATCCACAGGCAAGGATAAAGGCAAGAAGAGAAAATATACAAAGGCAGAGCGTGAGGCACTTATCAAGCAGTACACAGCAGAGATGAAGAATGCAGCTAAACTGCTTGACTTTGAACACGCCGCATATCTGCGTGATAAGATAAAAGAACTTCAGGAAAGCAAGTAAGCTATAACGGAGATGACAAAAGAAAATGGGAATAGATAAAATAATCATCAAGGGTGCAAGGGAACATAACCTCAAGAATATAGATATAGAACTGCCCCGTGACAAGATGATAGTAATGACGGGACTTTCGGGTTCGGGAAAGTCATCGCTTGCATTTGATACTATCTATGCGGACGGTCAGAGAAGATATATCGAAAGCCTTTCATCATATGCAAGAATGTTCCTCGGACAGATGGAAAAGCCTGATGTCGACAGCATTGAGGGACTTTCTCCCGCTATATCGATAGATCAGAAGACAACATCGAAAAACCCCCGTTCAACAGTCGGTACGGTAACCGAGATATACGACTATCTCAGACTGCTTTACGCAAGAGTTGGTATTCCTCACTGTCCTGTCTGCGGAAAGGAAATCAAACAGCAGACAGTAGACCAGATAGTGGATAAAGTTATGGAACTGCCGGAGCGCACGAAGTTTCAGATTCTGTCGCCGATAGTAAGGGGCAGAAAGGGCGAATACCGCAAGGAGCTTGAGGACCTTGTAAAGCAGGGTTACGCAAGAGTGCGTGTTGACGGTATAATCTATGACCTGTCAGAGCAGATAAAGCTTGAAAAGAACAAGAAGCATAATATAGAGGTCGTAGTTGACCGCCTTGTTATGAAAGAGGATATCAAGTCGCGTTTATCCGACAGTATCGAGGTTGCGGGAAATCTTTCCGGCGGACTTATCATTATTGACGTGATTGACGGTGAAGAACTCAGCTTTTCTCAGAACTATGCCTGCCCCGAGCACGGAGTAAGTATGGAGGAGCTTGTACCAAGAATGTTCTCGTTCAACAATCCTTTCGGTGCGTGTCCCACCTGTACGGGACTGGGTGTGTTCAGAAGAATTGATATCGATCTTATACTGCCTAACCGTGACCTTACTATCCGTGAGAATGCTATTAAGGCGAGCGGTTGGAAGTATGCTGACGGAACTATAGCGCAGATGTATTTTGACGCTGTGGCAAACGAATACGGTTTCAGCGTTGATCAGCCCGTAAAGGAACTTACAAAGGAACAGCTCGACGCTGTGCTTTATGGTACCGGCGATAAGAAGATTAAGGTCGTCCGCAGTAAGGAGCAGGGCGGCGGAGTATATATGACGGCATTTGAGGGCGTTGTAAACAACCTCGAAAGACGTTATAAGGAAACAACTAGCGTATATTCAAGAGAGGATATAGCTCAGTATATGGGCGACGCCGTATGTCCCGACTGCCACGGACAGCGACTGAAAAAAGAGGCACTGTGCGTTACGGTATGCGGTAAGAATATCAATGAATTCTGTGATATGAGTATCACAGAAGCGCTCGAATTTGTGAACAGCATAAAGCTGTCAGAGCGTGATATGATGATAGCAAGTCAGATACTGAAAGAAATCAAGGAACGTTTAGGATTTCTTAACAGTGTCGGACTTGAGTATCTTACTTTATCAAGAACAGCAGGTACGCTTTCGGGCGGCGAAAGCCAGCGTATAAGGCTTGCGACACAGATAGGAAGCAGTCTTATGGGCGTGCTGTATATCCTTGACGAGCCGAGTATCGGACTTCATCAGAGAGATAATGACAAGCTTATCGCAACGCTGAAAAGACTGCGTGACCTCGGCAATACGCTTATAGTCGTTGAGCATGACGAGGACACGATGAGAGCGGCAGACTACATAGTTGACATAGGACCGGGCGCAGGCGTTCACGGCGGTGAAGTTATCTGTGCGGGTACGCTTGACGATATAATGAAGTGTGAGCGCTCGATAACGGGACAGTATCTCACAGGAAAGCTTAAGATAGAAGTACCCGAAAAGCGCAGAAAGCCTACTAAGAAATGGCTTAAAATAACAGGTTGCCGTGAAAACAACCTTAAAAATATTACCGTAAAAGTTCCGCTCGGAATTTTTACCTGCATTACAGGCGTGTCGGGCAGCGGCAAGAGTTCGCTTGTAAACGAGATAATCTACAAGCACCTTGTAGCAAAGCTGAACCGTGCAAGAATAAAACCGGGTGCGTTCGATACATTCGAGGGTACGGAGTATCTTGATAAGGTAATAGCTATCGACCAGTCGCCGATAGGCAGAACACCACGAAGCAACCCTGCAACCTACACAGGCGTATTTAACGATATAAGAGAGCTGTTTGCATCGACAAATGATGCAAAGATGAGAGGTTACACCAGCGGAAGATTTTCATTCAACGTAAAGGGCGGACGTTGCGAAGCCTGCGAGGGCGACGGTATCAACAAGATTGAAATGCACTTCCTGCCCGATATATATGTACCGTGTGAGGTCTGCAAGGGCAAGCGTTACAACCGTGAAACACTTGAAGTTCACTACAAGGGCAAGAATATTTACGATGTGCTTGAAATGACAGTAGAAGAGGGTATAGCTTTCTTTGAAAACCACGAGAAGATAAAGAGAAAATTACAGACGCTTTATGATGTAGGACTTGGCTATGTAAAGATAGGTCAGCCCGCAACAACGCTTTCGGGCGGTGAGGCACAGAGAGTAAAGCTTGCATCCGAGCTTTCAAAACGTGCGACAGGCAAGACTGTATATATTCTTGATGAGCCGACAACCGGACTTCATACCGCCGATGTACACAAGCTGATAGATGTACTTCAGAAGCTGACCGACGGCGGAAATACCGTGCTTGTTATCGAACACAACCTTGATGTAATAAAGACTGCCGACTATATCATCGATATGGGACCTGAGGGCGGAAGCGGCGGCGGTACGGTGATCGCAACCGGCACCCCCGAAGAGGTAGCGGCAAGCCCGGTAAGCTATACAGGTAAGTATCTTGCGCCTATGCTGGGAGTTGACAGGACAGAGCAGACAACGCTTGAGTGAAAGCATTGAAGAAAACGGTTTAATTTTATAATTAAAAATAAAAACAGAGGCTGAACGAAAACAGCCTCTGTTTTTTACATATAAATATACTTAGTTTCAGGTTACATCAGTCATTATCTCATCAAGATCAGTGTTTGACGAGCCTTTGAACAGTACAGCGTCATTGTCACGGAGATTGAGTTTTAAAAACTCGGTCAGAGCTTCCCGTGATTTTAACTTTATTACAAACTTGTTTTTAAGATCGGCGGTTTCCATAAGCTTTGCGGAAATGTCGCCATAGCACACGGTAATGTTTACATTCGCTTTATTGATAATGTTACCTACTTTGCGGAAAATTTCAAGTTCGTGCTCATCACCGTCACTGACTTCCGACAGTACCGCAATTCTGCGTGAATCGGGCGAAAGTGGGAGAGTACACAGCTCTTTCAGTGCCGAACCGACGCTTTCGACCGCATCATTTTCAAAATCAGAAATAACGTATATTCCGCGTTCGTTCCTGACTGTATTCAGTCCGCCTGTGCGGCGGTATTTTTCTATAGCGGGAATGATCTGCTTAGGAGGTATACCCATGATCTCGCCCAGCGCAAATGTGGCAAGCGCCTGATATACGCTGTGCTTGTCATCAGAGTACAGCTCAATGTGATAATTATCAGTACCGTGGATTATATCGAATACTATCTTGTCCTGTAACAGCTGAATGTTATCTGCATAATAATCAGCCATTCGGTTGTCGACACCGATCGTGATTATATCCTGCGGTATGGTGAAAATTCCCGCAAGATTCTTGTCATCGATATTTATGATAACAGCGCCCGATTCGTTCATTCCGCCGCATACTTTCAGCTTCTCATCTATAAGCTCAGGCTTTGTAAGATCACGTGGATTCTTAGAAACTACAGTACTTGTAAGTACCGCAATATCAAAGTTTGCCGTTTGGGAAACACGTTCCACGTTGCCGCCGTTTACGCAGGAAACATTTATAACGGCTGCTTCTGTCTTTTTCGTTGCCGAGAACATCGCTCTCAGCATAGACGAATAGTTGTTTGTTACTGAAACAGATCGCACAGTTTCCATCTTGTTGGAAAGCATCTGGTTTATCATATCAAGCGGGTCTATTTTTTCAGGGCTGTCCATTACCGCTATCGACCACATACCAAGCGTGGCTTTTATAAATACAGCCGTTTTGCTGAGTGCTTCATCAAGGTCGTTTACGACTATATTCGGTATTTTGTCTACAGCTTCCTTTGTGATCACTACTGCAGCGCCTTTTTCAAATGCGGCGATTGCGGCTTCCTTTGTGTCCGCAAAATAAGCACAGCCCGGTTTGATTTTCTGTCTTCCGAATGCAAATGATGAAACAGGTACATCTGCGGCATTACGAAGCTTTGCGTTGAGTACCTCGCAAAGTTTGCTTACAGTGGTGATTGAATCATCGTTTTCGCTGTTCTGCTCGCCCGGCTTTTTACCGCTGAGCGATTCGTAATTGTCAAATGTAAAATCCAGCAGTGTTATTGCGTCATAGAATACATATTTCATCTGCTTTGTGTTCTCTGCGCCGAGGATTATAGCCAGTATTTCTTCACCGAATTTTCCTGCGGGAGGAAGAGCAGAGCAGGCAAGGCAGGATTTTGAACGGGCAGTATAACCACTTTTAATACCGATCGCGGTTTCATATCTGTATCTTCTGTTTCGGCTGTTGACAAGAAGGTTGGTGTTCTGGATCTCACGCGGACCGTTCAGGTTGGTTGCGGGTATTGTATACTTATCGGATGCGGCTATAATTCTGAACATTCTGTTTGTCATACAGTAACGGCAGATAATAGCCAGGTCGTATGCGTTTGAGTATTGCTCGGAAGTGAATTTTCCGTCAGAGGAGGTTATGACGGTATCATTAGCACCTATTTCTTTAGCCTTTTCTTCCATCATCACCGCAAACTTGTCAAGACTGCCGCAGATAAACTCTGCAAGAGCAAACAAAGAGTCGTTTGCGGATACAAGCATCATTGAATATATCAGATTGAGAACCGATATCTCTTCACCGGTTTCAAGATTGATCGAGGCTGAACCTTTCCAGTTCGATATCTGCTTAATAACATTTTCGGAAACTGTTACTGTATCGTTCGGGTTGCATTTTTCAAGGGCAATTATAGACGCCATTATCTTTATAAGAAAAGCAGGTGACAGCTTCATTTTGGCGTTTTTTTCAAGAAGTATCCGACCTTCGTGCTGAGTAACAACTATCGCAGCCTGTGCATTTATCTCGGGCATTTCTGTTTTCTGAACAGCTCTTACTTCTGACATTAAGATTCATCCTTCCTAGTAAAGTATATTTCAAGTCATTTAGATGCTAGTTTTTCATATTAATTATATCACCGTGAATTTGTAAATGCAATGATTTTTATAATTATTTTAACTTAATTTAAAGGAGAAATTGACGGAATTATATTCAGAGAACGTTTTTTATGAGCAGATAAACCAATTATTATAAACTGATTTGTAAAAATTATTATAGGAATTAACGGAAATACTTGACATTTCTGACCGGTCGGTATATAATAATAGTGAATAAAAGTATACTTGTCATAGAAATATGCACAAGCTTACAGAATTTGTAAAATAATTAATAATCATTCTTGATTAGATGTAATAAACAGGAGGTCTTTTAGATGCTTCAGAACAGCTACGACAACTACACACAGCAGCCGCAGCTCAGTGCCAAGCTGAAAGTACTCAGAAAAATAATCGCATTTGTATTTGCGATCAATATGCTGATTACCAGATTCTTCGGCGGATCGGCAGGTTCAGAGCTCAGACAGGCTGAAGTGTTCACAGACAGCCCGGCTTCAAAGACTTATGTGACTGACAGTGTTTACAGCACCGATTTGCCTTCGATATTATCAGCGGAGGATTTTGATGTTTCGGTAACGAGTACCCAGGCTTCTGTATATAACAATCTTGTCGGAGATGTCTATAATGACGTATTCGGCTATGCGGCTGGTTTTACTCTGTTCACAGAGGGCGACTGCAACATTACCGGTGCTGACAGCGGCGGACGTATTGCAGTAGGTGGCAACTTCACAGGTCCCGGTTGGTATGATATAAATAATAAAGACTCAAACAGAAACGATCCTAACGGATACGCTTCTCTTATCGTAGGCGGAACAGTAAGCAACTTCTGCACCAACAACGGTAACGTATGGGCAAACAACATCGGCGATAATTACAGCAACTCAAATAACAAGACTGTAGTCGGCGGTGTAAACAGCGATGAATGTAAGTTCAACTTTGCAGATGCGTTCAGCTACCTGCGTTCATCATCTGCTCATCTTGCAAGCCTTCAGGCAAACGGTGTTTATAACGGAGCATACGGAAGTATTACGCTTGACGGTTATGAAAAGGGCGTAAATATTTTCACTATAGATATGTATACATGGAACTGGATGGCAGGTAACGGCGGCTATTCGCTCAATATCAATGTTCCCGAAGGTTCAACTGTACTTATCAATATAACAGGCGGAGAGGGTGACAGCAGCACAACCCTCAACCTTGCTATGCACAGCCTTGTTGTAAACGGACATCATCTGGCTAACAATGAGGTGACAGGCAACCTGCTCTTCAATGTAACCAATGCCGCATCCATAAATATGAACGGCTTCAACGGTTCACTGCTCGCACCAAATTCTGATATCAACGGCGGCGGCTGGCACCATGACGGTAATGTCGTTTGTAAGTCGTTTACCGGTAATACTGAGTTTGGTAATAACCCGTTCAACCCGCCTTTCGCCGATGATGATTTCGACTACGGCGATGATGATACTGACACTGATACAGACACAGATACCGATACAGACACAGACACAGATTCAGACACTGATACCGATTCAGATACAGATACAGATACTGACACCGATACGGATACAGATACCGATACAGACACCGATACCGATACCGATACCGATACAGACACTGATACTGATACGGATACCGATACTGACTTAGACACTGACACGGATACTGATACTGATACGGATACCGACACAGATACAGATACTGATTCAGATATAGACACCGACACAGATACAGATACTGACACAGACACAGACACAGATTCAGACACTGATACCGATTCAGATACAGACACTGACACGGATACTGACACTGATACCGATACTGACACAGATTCCGATACTGACACCGATACGGATACAGATACCGATACAGACACAGATACAGATACTGACACCGATACCGATACAGACACAGACACGGATACTGATACT
>JAGBHT010000045.1 GCA_017935365.1 Ruminiclostridium sp.
ATACAAAAAGCTGTATAGAGATTTGATGACCAATAGCAAGGAACACCACATTCCCGAAATATACAAGGAATCAGTGGCAAACGTACTTGCAAGCATTGACCTTATAAGCAAAATCTCCAAAAACAAAGAGGCAAGAAAAGGCGAGATGTCTAAAGCGGCTAAGCAAATCAACGATCAGCTTACCAAACTCAACGAATTTATTCTTCAGCATTCAATGTATGCAAGCAAAGAAAACGGCATAAACACGGAGGAATTATACAACTTCGATCCCGATCTTTCATCTAACATTGAGGTACTCAAAAAATGCTTTGAATACTATGCCAACCACATACAGAACGGCACAAATGCTGTCCGTGATATGAGTCGTAAGGAAATGGAAACTCTGTATAAAGTGCTTAAGGCTCTTCGCTACGCAGTTAAGACTGCAGACAAGGCTTTTTCTGCGAACATCAAGCAGAGGATAACCGAGCTTGCAGAGAATTCTATTGCCGAGATGGCAACAGACAAGACGAGAAATCCGTTCAACAAAAACAAAGGCATGGAAGCCGTTGGTGCGTTAGACACCTATCTCAATTCACAGATGCTCGATGCGAGAAGTTACCATCGTGGTCTTGGCGATTCGGCTATGGAGATTTATAAAGCATTCCGTACAGGTTTAAACACATACATCAGCCACATACACGAAATACAGGATTACTTTGCAAAAGTTCGTGAGGAAAGCGGTCTGAGCGAAAAGCAGTTTAAAAAACTGAGCGAAAAATACGAAACCTACGAAACGTCACACGGTAAGATAACAATGTCGAAGGCACAGCTTATGTCGCTGTACTGCTTATCGAAGCGTGATCAGGCACTTGAGCATATCTTCGGAGGCGGTATCAGACCGACAGACCTTAAAGGCAAACGTCAGGTAAGACCGATACACATATCTCCCAATGAGCTTACAAGTCTGCTTAAAAATCTTAACAGCACAGAGCTTGCAATGGCTGAAAAACTGCAGAAGTTTATGGCTACAGCCTGTGCCAAGTGGGGTAACGAAGTAAGTATGGCTATGTACGGTTATGCTAAATTCGGTGATCCGCATTACTTCCCGATAAAGTCATCGCAAACAGGCATTAAAACAAACGATCAGAATTCAGGCGGTGAAGCAGGACTTTACTCGATGCTGAATTACGGCTTCACAAAAAGCCTTGTTCCGAATGCAAACAATGCAATAGATATTGACGATATCTTTAACGTTGTCAGCCAACACGCACAGGAAATGAGCAGTTACAGTGCTTATGCAGGGGCTGTGGCAGACGGAATGAGATGGCTTAATTACAACAATCGTAAGACCGGCGAAACCATCAAGCAGTCGATGCTTCAGAAGTTCGGCGCAAATTGCGAGAAATACTTCACAGAGCTTATCCTTGATATCAACCGCAACAAGCCTACGGGCAATTACGGCGGTGAGTTATCGAGCCTGCTTGTATCCGCACAGAAAGCGGCGGCTATCGCAGGAAATCTCTCTGTAGTTATACAGCAGCCTACAGCGATTATGAGAGCTTGTGCGGTGTTAGACATCGACTTAATAGCAAAAGGAATTGCAATCGCTGCTCCGCATCCTGTAAAATCAGCAAAGGAAGCTCAAGCACATTCAGAGATTGCTTGGTGGAAGTCGCAAGGCTTCTTTGAAACCAATATGGGTAAGTCGATGGATGAAATCATCACAGGCAGAAGCACAGCAAAAGACAAGGTTGTCGGACTGGCAATGTGGGGAGCAGGCTTTGCTGATGATTTGACTTGGGGAGCAATATGGGAAGCTACAAAGCAGTGGACAAAGAAGTTCCATCCCGAAATAGAAGTCGGTTCGGATGAATTCTTCAGCATCACGAAAGAAAAGTTTGATGATGTTGTCGATCAGACTCAGGTTGTAGACAGTGTACTGCATAGACCGATGATATTGCGAAGCAAGAACGCTTTAGTCAAGATGGATATGTCCTTTATGGCAGAGCCTCTTAAGTCGGCAAATCTGCTAAGAAACGCTATCGTTGATGTAAAAAACAAAAAGCCTAACGCTACAAAAAGGTTAATCCGAGTATACGCATCCTGCGTAATGGCAAGCGTTTTAGCGGCGGCGGCGAAAGCTATTGTTATGGCTTTCCGTGATACAGGAGATGACAAGTGGCGTGAAAAGTGGCTTGAGTCATTCGTGGGAGATTTGCTTTCCTCACTTAATCCTGTCAGCATCATTCCGTTTGTCAAGGACATTCTCACGATGCTTGATGGTTACGATGTTGAGCGTACGGATATGTCAGCCACATCAGGACTTGTCAAGTTCATACTGCAGACGGTCGCATTGGCACAGAAGGGAGATCTTGATACATCGCTCAGTTTACAAAACATTTATAAGCTGACAAGGTATCTTTCACAGCTTACGGGCATTCCAGTGTACAATGTTCTCAGAGAGGTTGACACTATCATTGACATCTTCGGAGAGCCTATCTTCCGAGCATCACAGGCAACGCCCGATACGGAAAGATACGAAGCTCTGTACAATGCTGTGATGAAAAACGATGAAGCAGAAATGCAGAACGAGTATGACAGGCTCGGCAAGACACAGAAAGAAATTGAACAACGGTTAAAGTCGAAAATAATTGATGACAGCAAGGGTAACAAGATGTTTAATGAGGATGTCGACAAGGCGGCTAAAGCAAGAATAAGCGGAGATGTTAAAACGGCTGTAGAAATTGTGAGAAACCTTGCAGATACAACGGCTCTGTCGAAGGACTTCTGGATGGCTTGCGTGAATGCGAGAGTAAACAAAATCAGCAAGGCACAGGAGAACAGAACGCAGCTTATCGAAGCAGGCATATCCAAACTGACGGTTGACAATATGAGTGACACTGAAGTGAACGAGGCTCTTAAGAGTTACGAAACCGAAGCAGACACATCTACGGCAAGCGACTTAAACGAGGATACCAATACCGAATCGCTCTACACAGCCGATGATTTAGTCAAGGCTCTGCAGAACGGCAATGAATCCGACTACAACACAGCATATGACGATATGGTGTCTGCAAAAGCTGTATCGCTGATAATGCAGGCAGAAGCTGATAACAAGGAGCTTACTGCTGACGAAGCAGAAGAAAAGGCTGAAAGCTCAATAAAGTCGGCAATTACAAAAGTGCTTAAACCTTTAATGCGTGAGTTGTACAAAACCGACAAGAAAAAGTTTAACGAAATGAGGAAGAAAATCATCAAAAAATTCGGTTATACATCAAAACAGATAGCAAAATGGTTGACTTCCGAAGAATAATAAGCTATAATAAAAACGTAGCCGGATCACTTCCTCAAAGATTGGCTACGTTTGGATTGAATGCAAGGCACACAGAAATGTGTGTCTTGTTTTTTTATATAAAGAAAAAAGCCGTACATTGCTGTACGACTTTTTCCCACAAAAGAATCAGGAATCAAATATATGAAACTTAAAAACGGACAAAACCCACCCGGTTACATTTATAATTATACCACATCTTTCTTGTGAATGCAAGCGGATTTCTACACGAATTCTACACGAATACACGAAATTTTTGAAATTTGCCAATCGAGCGATAACACAATTAAATCAACAGCAAAACCAGTGATAATGCGGTATCAGCAAGGCATAGGCAGTAACTATCAGAACAACACAAAACGTTATTTTCAAATCCTTCCACCCCAGCCAGTAAGAACCGCATAGTATGCGGTTCTTTTTTGTAATATCAAACATCCGTTTATGTACTCCATTTGCATTAAAAACCGCCGTTATCCAAGTAAGATAACGGCGGTTTTGCCTACAAATCACATCGCAACAGTGTTCTCTATCAAAGCTTGATAAAATGCGGAATTATATCCTCATACTCTCCGCTTTTCAGTCTGAATCCCTCAGGAATAACGCCAAGCTGTATAAATCCGAGTGATTTGTAAAGTGCCAGTGCAGGTACATTGCTTGCCACCACCGCATTGAACTGTAAAATTCCGAAGCCGAGTTCCTTAGCCTTTTTTATACAATCGGTCACTACTGCTCTGCCTACACCCTTTCCGCGTGCGGAAGAACTTACCGCATAGCTTGCATTGCTTATATGACCGCATCTGCCGACATTGTTCGGGTGAAGTATGTACAGACCATACACCTTGCCGTTTTCATCGCAGGCAATTCCCGTGTAACTCTGTGAGCAGAAGAACTCGTCTGCCTCGGCATCGCTCATTTCATTTTCCTGCGGAAATGCAACTCCGTCACGCACTACCTCGTTCCATATTTCTGCCGCAATATGTGCGTCACTGCTTTCATATTTTCTTACCGTAATATTCATATTAGTCCTCTTTTCTTTTGATAACAATAATTATACCGCCGCATTACACGGTTGTAAAGAAATACCGAAATACAGCGGAAGCGTTTTATACATTCTGCACAAAAACAAACAACATATTTCTACACCTGTATTTCAGTTTTCACGAAAAATCCCTTGTATTTTTTCCAAAATCCGTATATAATGTACTTATCCGAAATTTTAACGAAAGGATAAAAAGGATAAAACCATGAAAACTTACACTTGCAAAAACATACGAAACATAGCCCTTGCCGGACACGGCGGAAGCGGTAAAACCTCTGTAGTTGAAGGTCTGCTCTACAAGTGCGGTGAGATTGAGAGAATGGGTAAAGTATCGGACGGAAACAGCGTCTGCGACTATGACCCCGAAGAAATCAAAAGAAAGATCTCGCTCGGCACATCGCTTGCTTACTGCCAGTGGAAGGACGTTAAGATAAATATCCTCGACACACCCGGTCAGTTCGACTTTGCCGCAGGACTTTACGAGGGCATCAGCGCCGCAGAGAGCGTTGTAATCGCTCTTCCAGCAAAGGACGGCGTACAGGTCGGCACTATAAAGGCGTACAGAGAAGCTGTAAAGCACGGCAAAACGACAATGTTCGTTGTGACCCGTATGGAAGAAGAAAACAGCAACTTCTACAAGTGCCTTGAAGAGCTGAAAACGCAGTTTGGTCCGTCGATATGCCCGATAGTCGTTCCTTTTGACAAATACGGCACAGTAGAAAGCTATATAAATCTGCTTGAAATGAAAGCATATACATATGACAACGGCGTACCCACCGAAGTACCCATGCCCGCATCGGAAAATCGTCTGAAAGGTCTGCGTGCCGCAATGGCTGAGGCTGTAGCCGAAACAGACGAAGAGCTGATGATGCGCTACTTTGAAAACGAGGGCGAGGACTTCACGGAAGCCGAGCTTGTAAAGGGACTTCACGACGGCATACACAAGGGCTATATCACGCCTGTTGTTTGCTGTTCGGGCGATACTCTTGCGGGTATCGACATGATGCTCAACACAATAATCTATATGCTCCCCAGCCCCGACGAAACAAGCGGTGAGCTTTGTGAGGACGGCTCAAAGGTCGAATATGCAAGCCGTGACACACTTGAAGCTAAGGTATTCAAGACGGTAGCCGACCCGTTTGTCGGAAAGCTCAGCTATATAAAGATAGTAAACGGTACTCTTGCCGCAGGAACAGAGGTAGTAAACCGCACGACAGGCAATCTTGAAAAGCCCGGTAAGCTCCTCAGTATGCAGGGCAAGAAGACCGAGGATATGATCGAAGCATACGCAGGCGACATTGTAGCCGCAACAAAGCTCAGCGCAAACACGGGAGATACGCTCACAGCATCGGGCGATGAAACGGTATTCGCCGCAGAGAAATATCCCGCTCCGTGTTACTTCAAGGCTATTTCGGCAAAGGATAAGAACGACGAGGGCAAGATAAGCAACGCTATAAAGCGTATGGTCGAGGAAGACAAGACATTAAGTTACGACCACAACCACGAAACGCATCAGCGTATATTAGGCGGTCTCGGAGAACAGCATCTTGATGCGGCGATCTCGAAGATGAAAGCAAAGTTCGGCGTTGACGTAATAGTATCCGATCCGATAATCGCATATCGTGAATCTATCTGTAAGAAAGTTCAGGCTGAGGGCAAGCACAAGAAGCAGTCGGGCGGTCACGGTCAGTACGGTCATGTAAAGATCGAGTTTGAACCCTGCGACAGCGATACGCTTGTATTTGAAGAAAAGGTATTCGGCGGAAGCGTACCGAAGAACTACTTCCCTGCCGTTGAAAAGGGACTTGCGGAATCTACCGCGCACGGCGTACTTGCAGGCTATCCTGTTGTAAACTTAAAGGCTACTCTGCTTGACGGTTCATACCACCCTGTAGACAGCTCCGAGCAGGCGTTCAAGATGGCGGCTCATATCGCATACAAGCAGGGACTTGCAGAAGCTCAGCCCTGCATACTTGAGCCTATCTGCCTTGTAAAGGTCACTCTTGACGATGCAAGCACAGGCGATATAATGACAGTCATAAACAAGCGCAGAGGTACTGTTCTCGGTATGAATCCGAGCGAAGAGGAACAGGGTATGACCGAGCTTGACGCTCAGATGCCGCAGTCCGAGATCACCGACCTTGCGACCGTTATCCGTCAGATAACCAGAGGTTTAGGACATTTCACAGCCGAGTTCGACCATTACGAGCAATTACCACAGGCTCTTGAAGCTGACGTAATAGCCAACGCTCCCAAATTCTCCGAATACGAAGGCTAGTGGCGTGCCGCCACGGTCAATTCCGCCTTTGATAACGTTGTATGTCTTTAAAGGATAGTGAAACGGTGAGAACAATCGGTAGTGCTAACGGCAGATAAAACAGCATAATTAAAACAGACGTGAAAGCACCTCGCTCCCACGTCTGTTTTCTATTTATGATATTCTTTCAGTTTTATAACAACCTACCATCACACTCGTCTGCCAACCAACCGCCAAGCGCTAATTCTTGGCTAAGATTATACAATCATTCTTATAAATCACATAACACAAATTTCATTGCCGGCAAATTCGACATACTGAAATGTAATTAAGCTGTGCTAAAAGTGAAGCAAATTGCTATCCCTCTTGCCTCCCCTCGAAAAAGGGAAAGTGGATTGACGGCAAGGCGCAAGCTTTAGTTTACAGCGTTTTTGTACGATACATCCCGCTTTTGAAGTCATAAAATCTGTCTGCCGTCAAGACGGTGGGGATTGAAATTGATAGGAGCACTGTCAATTAAATTACTTGCGAGCCGCTCATAATATTCAATTAGCCTTTCACAGACATATTTGCATTATATGTAAATTCCTCATCACCTTGTAAGCATAATCAAAACAGACGTGAAAGCCTCTCGCTCCCACGTCTGTTTTTTGCATATTCAATTCATATATATACTACTTTCAATCGCTCACCAGTCTGTTCACCGGCTCATCAGTCAGCTTCTGGAACAGCTTTACCGTAAGTCCTGTGCACAGTGCCGAAATAACAGTTCCCTCTCTTGTACCCACGATCGTAAAATCAAAGAACAACAGCGAAAGTATCAGCGCCAGCACCACACAGCTCACATCAAAAGCTATCTTTACATTTCCGAAGTTCTTGTTTGTCGTATCTGAAATCGCCTTAACAAAAGCTTCTCCGGAGTTCATTATAACATTTGCAGAAACCGACAGTGACACGCCGAAACCAAGTATAACAATTCCGACAACTACCATAATAAGGCGCACTATGTAATTTTCCGCAGGGATAAAGCCCACAAGCCACAGCCCAAAATCGGTAAAATATCCGAACAGGAATGACAGCGGGATCTGCAAAAGCTGTATCAGCCGAAACTTCTTACGAAGTATCAGTATCTGTCCGAGTATCAGCACGCAGTTCCAGATTATAAGCCATACACCGAGTGTGAAGAAATCAAGCTTATAACTCATTACATTCGCAACAGATGAGATCGGCGACACGCCAAGCTCCCCGTGCTTTGTGAAAGCCACTCCGAGTGCGGAGAAAAACAGGCTTATTACAAATAAAACATATCTCTTTGCGGTTTCTTTCTTTGACATTTTCATCTTTCCTTTGTTCTTGTATTCAGTCGAGATTTTCACGCAGTCTTGACAACAGCGAAATAAGCAGTTCACGTTCATCATCTGAAAATCCGTTTGTAGCCACGCTCTCTATCTTTGCAAATTCCTGCTCTATAAGCGGGACAAGCGCCTTGCCCTTATCGGTAAGACATACGCTGAGCGAACGTCTGTCAGGCGCGCACCGTGTTATAAGTCCTTTTTTCTCCATACCACCGAGCAGTGACGTCATAGTAGCAGGCTCAATGCGGCAGGCGGCGGCAATATCTTTCTGCATAGCCCCGTCGTGTTCCGAAAGATATTCAAGCACTTTCGGCTGTCCGGAAGTCAATCCCTCTTTTTTCAGAGCAGAAAAAATCCGCTTATGAAAAGCGGTGTGGTCGGTCATCAGCAAATGATGAAGTGAATTTTCCATTTGTACCTCTCAGCGTATCAGATTTGCATTTAAACTGTTAGAAATCTAATATATTATAACTCAACCGCGCCGGTATGTCAAGAGTTTCCTTGACATACCGTCCCGGCGGCTGTATAATATGTAGCGTTGATAACTTAATGATTCAAGAGGGGTAAAATGCGCGGTATCGGAACTGTAATAAATGTAGCTTTGCTTATGCTCGGAGGGCTGTGCGGTCTTCTGTTCGGGAAAAGGCTCAACGAAAGAATAAGAGACACACTGCTCTCAATAAATGCAGTGGCAATAATGATGCTGGCAATAGGCGGCGTAATGCAGAATATGCTGTCACTGTCCGGCGGAAAGCTGTCGGCAGGCGGCACGATAATGATGATAGCAAGCCTTACCGTAGGCGGTCTTATCGGTGAAATACTAAATATAAACGCACTGGTCGACAGGTTCGGAGAATGGCTCAAGGTAAAAAGTCACAGCACAGGCGACAACTCTTTTGTATCCGCATTTGTAAATGCCTCCTGCACTGTCTGCATAGGCGCAATGGCGGTTATAGGTTCTATAAACGACGGAGTAAGCGGCGATATATCGGTGCTTCTGGCAAAAGCTATCCTTGACGCGGTGATAATCTGCGTTATGACCGCATCTCAGGGCAAGGGCTGTATCTTCTCCGCCGTACCGGTAGCGATCTTCCAGGGGGTTATAACTATAATCGCAGTGTTTGCCGGCGGATTTATGACAGATGCGGCGTTAAGCAATCTCTCATATGTCGGCAATGTGCTTATATTGTGTGTCGGACTTAACCTCATTCGTGAAAAGCAGATAAGAGTGGCAAATCTACTGCCGTCGATAATTATTGCGGCGGCGTGGGGATTTGTCGCACCGCTCATATAAAGGACAGTGCCATGAAAAACCGTGATCTGACCGCCGGCAGTATAACCGGCGGACTGTGGGCATTTGCCGTGCCGCTTATGCTCGGAAACATAATGCAACAGCTGTATAACCTTGCCGATACCTGGATAGTCGGCAGATTTGTAGGCGACAATGCGCTTGCCGCCGTCGGCTCATCATACACGCTTATAACCTTTCTTACATCTGTAATTATCGGACTGTCGCTCGGAACAGGCACATTCATATCCATAGCGTTCGGCAAAAAACGTGACGATACTATCAGGAACGGAGTATTCACGTCAGGTGTGCTGACAGCGGTGATAACGCTTGTCATCACTGCCCTTTTCTACATTTTCCTCGACCCGATAATTTCACTGCTACAGATACCGGCAGAGCTTACAACCGATACAAAGACTTATCTGGCGTTTGTATTTATCGGATTTTTCGCAACGTTTATCTATAACTTCTTTTCAAACATTCTCCGCGGAATGGGCAACTCGGCAGTACCGCTTATCTTTCTCGGCATATCGGTTATGATGAATATAGGGCTTGATATGCTGTTTATAATCCCGCTTGAAATGGGCATAGCGGGAGCCGCGATCGCTACCGTGATATCGCAGTACGCCGCAGGTATCGGTATACTGCTGTATTTTTTCATTGCAGGAAGGTATTACATTCCGCACAAGTGCGATATGAAATTCGACCGCGGCAATATCAGGGACATTCTGTCGCTTTCGGGTTTTACCTGTCTTCAGCAATCGGTAATGAACTTCGGTATACTGATGATACAGGGACTTGTAAACAGCTTCGGCAGTACCGTTATGGCGGCGTTTGCCGTTGCGGTAAAGATAGATACCATAGCATATATGCCGGTGCAGGACTTCGGAAACGCCTTTTCGGTTTTCACCGCGCAGAACTTCGGCGCAGGAAAGCACGACAGGATAAAAAGCGGAATAAAGCAGTCGCTTATAAGCGTTGTGCTGTTCTGTTTTGCCGTAAGCACAGCTGTATTTTTCCTGTCCGAGCCTCTTATGAGCTTGTTCAGCTCCGACAGTGAAACTGTGGCGGTCGGCACGCAGTACCTCAGGACAGAGGGACTGTGCTATGTAGGTATCGGTATATTATTTATGCTCTACGGCTATTACAGAGCGGTCAATAAACCCTTGATGTCGGTCATTCTGACGGTTTTCTCCCTCGGCACAAGAGTTCTTCTTGCATATACCCTGTCGCCTCTGCCCGCATTCGGAGTTATGGGAATATGGATCGCTATACCTATCGGCTGGTTTATTGCCGATGCGGTCGGAACAGGATATTACATGATCCGCTAAAGAAATACACATTATTACGAAAACAGTGAAAAATGTAAACAATTTGAAGCATTTCCTATTGACAAAATTCGTATATTATGATAGAATCATCTATAGATATACAGTGAAACTATTAGGACGATTTTCGGAGGTCAGATGACGGAAGAGCTTAATATTTCTGATATGACCGACGAACAGCTCGTCGATCTGATAGTACAGGAGCACGGCGAACGATACGCCAACGAGCTTATAAAGCGCTACATACCGATCGTGCGCGTCAAAGCGGCTAAAATGGCGATGCGCTGTCCGTCAGCCGATAAGGACGATCTCTTTTCGGAGGGGCTTATGGGACTGCTTAAGGCAGTGCGGCTATATAACGGAGAAAAGGGAGCGTCGTTTGCAACGTTTGCAAATCTGTGTGCCGACTCGGCTATGAAAACCTGCATATCAAAAGCTATTAAGGATAACCCTGTTTTTAAAGACGAGGACTTTGATTTTGACCTGATACGGGATGACTCGCTTTCCACTGAGGACGCAGTTGTCGACAAGGTCGGAGGTATTCAGTTCATGAAACGTCTGTCGGGTGTACTTTCGCAAAAAGAAATGGACGTCCTTGATATGTATCTCAAGCACTGCTCATACGAGCAGATAGCAAACGAACTCTCAATGAACGAAAAATCTGTAGATAATGCGCTTCAGCGTGCAAAATCGAAGATAAGAAAAGCAATGGGGAAATAAGACTTACCGGTCTTTTTCATATTATTACACGCAAAAAGCGTGAGAAATTTTAGAGGTATTTTACTATGTACGAAGACAAGACTCTCAAGTGCAAGGACTGCGGTGCAGATTTCGTATTCACAGCAGGCGAACAGGAATTCTATGCTCAGAACGGCTTCACAAACGAGCCTAAGAGATGCAAGGCTTGCCGTGACGCTAAGAAGAACGGCGGAGCTAAGCGCGAAATGTTCACAGCTGTATGCGCAGGCTGCGGCGGCGAGGCTAAGGTTCCTTTCCAGCCCCGCGATGACAGACCTGTTTACTGTAGCGAGTGCTTTGCCAAGAGAAACGAGCGCTAAGTTTATCAGCAATACTAATCGGTTCGGGTTTTCGTCAGGCTATTCAGAGGAGTTTCGTACATTTTTCTATATTCCTGATTATAATGCGAATAGTTGCATTAATTGCATATAGTATTCAAGGTAACAATCAAAAAGAACCCTGCCGGAAGGTAGGGCTCTTTTACTGTTTTAGATTACTTTCAACATCTGGACCAATTCATGCGGATCATCTTTATTTTCAGTATATCGTGACCCAAATTCAGCAAAACCGTTATCCGATATATAAAACTTCAATAACTTATCTGTTCTCTCTGCTTCAAGAAAAATTACCATTCCGCCGATAAGTCCCTGTACCTCTTTAATCTGATTCACCGCTAACTGCAACAGCTGACTGCCGGTAATTTTTTGATTGGCATTATCGGAAAAATTTTTGCCTAACTGCGCTATAAGATAAGCTGAAAGTACATAACAGTTACGCATTTCATCGAACTTGCTTACTCTTTCTATTTTTCTTCTCATAGTTTTACTGATATCTGTAGCATTGTTTCCTATTTCAATCGTTATCGGTTTTACGGCAAGTGAAAAATACCCAAGTAAACTGCCGTTATCTGATGATAGGACAAGATATGTAACCGATTGCTTTTTCTTTGTAAATTCCATGGCGCTTTTATGAAGAAATTTCTCTACATCTGAGTTTTTAGGACAAGTAAAATCGGAGATAATACTTTCAATATCATCTCCGTATTCTGATTCATTAAATTCATTCAGATTTATAATCGAAAAATCAGCAGCCATGTCTTTTCCTTTTATCCATTATTTTTTTCAAAGCGTCTGCACTGTTAACTTTTGTCGCTTTGACATTGACACTATGTGTATACCTATTTGCAGAAGATTTTTCTACAGCATCTGCAAAGGCTTTTATCTGATTTTTATCTGTTATAACGAAATTTCTGTTGATACTTGATGTTGCCATAAAAAATCCTCCTTGTACTTAGTACGCCTGATGAACGTCTTTCCTTAATAATATTATAGCATTGCCAAAAGAATTTGTCAACCAGCACATTTTTCTTATACCGCAAATATGCGGAGCTAAATAAAAATTTCAGATTTCCTATTGACAACACTTTAGCACAGTGCTATAATAATCGCAAACAAAACATTTTAAACCGTTGAAGCGGAGATAACGGCAGTTACGACTTTACAGAGAACCCCGATAGCTGAGAAGGGGCAAGACACGGGTTGTCAAATGGACCGCTGAGGGTGCAGTCAAAAGCAATATGTTTAATATTGCCCAGTATTCTGCAACGTAGGGCATACGTCAGTTGCCGGGGATATGTAGGTATCCTGCAAAGCGCACGACCTCAAATCGTGAAATCAAGGTGGCACCGCGGATAATAGATTATTCGTCCTTGACAGAAAAGCTATTTTTCTGTCAAGGACTTTTTTGTTTTTGGCAGACAAAAAACGGAGGCAAAGAAAATGGAGTTTTTACCCACCCTTGAAAAAGCAAAGGAAATAGCGGCAGAAAACAGATACAAGGTCATGCCTGTAAGCTGTGAGATTCTTGCCGATATATGCACGCCGATAGAGGCAATGAAGATACTGAAAAATGTATCGACCCACTGCTATATGCTTGAATCGGCTCAGGCAAACGAAAAATGGGGTCGTTACACCTTTATGGGATACGACCCGAAAATGGAGATCACCTGCATTGACGGCGAGCTGAAAGCCGGAAACATAACGGTACACACCGATAACCCATCGGCATACTTAAGACAGATACTTGCCGAGCACGAAAGCCCGAAGTTCGATTATCTCCCGTCATTTACAGGCGGACTGGTCGGATATTTCGCATACGACTTTCTGGGTTACAGCGAACCTACCGTCAGAATGAAGACAGTAGATACCGAAAAGTTCAAGGATATAGATCTTATGCTTTTCGACAAGGTCATTGCATTCGATAACGTAAAGCAGAAGATAGTGCTTATAGTAAATATCCCGCTTGCAGATGTAGAGGTCGGCTATAGTAAAGCGATAATCGAGCTTAAGACTATGGCAGAGCTTCTGAGTCACGGCGAAAAGAAGATCGAGTCCGCAGGCAGACTTTTAAGCGAGGTCACTCCCCTTTTTGACAAGGAGCATTACTGCGGTATGGTCGAAAAGGCAAAGCATTATATAAAAGAAGGAGATATATTCCAGATAGTGCTTTCAAACAGGCTTTCAGCCGAGTTTGAGGGCAGTCTGCTGAATACCTACAGACAGCTCAGAACAATAAATCCGTCACCCTATATGTTCTATTTCTCAGGTACGGATGTTGAAGTCGCAGGTGCTTCTCCCGAAACGCTTGTAAAGCTCGAAAACGGCGTACTCCACACATTCCCTCTTGCGGGAACACGCCCCAGAGGAAAGACGGACGAAGAGGACAAGGCGCTTGAAGAGGGGCTTTTACAGGATAAAAAAGAGCTTGCCGAACACAATATGCTGGTTGATCTCGGTAGAAACGATCTAGGCAGAGTAAGCAAGTTCGGCACGGTACAGGTCGAAAAACTCCACTCAATAGAGCGTTACTCACACGTTATGCACATAGGCTCAACGGTAAGAGGCGAGATAAGGGACGACCTTGACGCACTTGACGCAATCTCGGCGGTACTTCCCGCAGGAACGCTTTCGGGCGCACCGAAGATAAGAGCGTGTCAGCTTATCGGAGAGCTTGAAAACAACAAGCGCGGTATCTACGGCGGTGCGATAGGCTATATTGATTTCACGGGCAATATGGATACCTGCATAGCTATCAGAATTGCCTACAAGAAAAACGGCAAGGTGTTCATACGAAGCGGAGCAGGAATCGTTGCAGATTCCGTTCCCGAAAAGGAATATCAGGAATGTATAAACAAGGCACAGGCGGTAGTAAACGCACTGAAAAAGGCTGAGGAGGCAGATGTATGATACTTCTTATAGATAACTACGACAGTTTTTCATATAACCTTTATCAGCTGGTCGGCGAGATCGATCCCGATATAAAGGTTATCAGAAACGATGAAATGACGGTTGATGAGATAAGACAGCTAAACCCCGACAGAATTATATTATCACCCGGTCCCGGCAGACCCGAAAACGCCGGTGTGATAATCGATGTAATAAAACAGCTCGGCAAGGATTTTAAAATCCTCGGCGTGTGCCTCGGTCATCAGGCTATCTGCTCGGCATACGGTGCGACGATCACTTATGCAAAGGAGCTTATGCACGGAAAGCAGTCGGACGTGACGTTTGATAAAAGCTCACTGCTTTTCAAAGGTTGTCCAGACAGAGCACCCGTTGCACGGTATCATTCGCTTGCCGCCGATCCTGCGACAATGCCCGACTGCTTAAAGGTTACCGCAGTGACCGACGACGGCGATATAATGGCGGTACAGCATAAGGAATATGACGTTTACGGAGTGCAGTTCCACCCCGAATCAATAATGACACCTGACGGAAAGCAGATGTTGAGAAATTTTATAAAGGAGAACTAAGACAATGATAAAGGAAGCAATTGTAAAGATAGTAAACAAGGAAGACCTTACTTATGATGAGGCTTATACCGTAATGAACGAAATAATGAGCGGTGAAACAACACCCACACAGAACGCCGCTTTCTTAGCCGCACTTTCGACAAAGAGTGCAAAGGCTGAAACTACCGATGAAATTGCCGGCTGTGCCGCCGCTATGCGCGACAATGCAACAAAGGTCGACACAGGAATGGATATATTCGAGATAGTCGGAACAGGCGGTGACAATGCGCAGAGCTTCAACATTTCAACTACTTCCGCTCTTGTTGCGGCGGCAGGAGGAATGAAGGTCGCAAAGCACGGAAACAGAGCCGCTTCTTCATTGTGCGGTACTGCCGATTGTCTTGAAGCGCTCGGCGTAAACATTCAGCAGAGCCCCAAGCGCTGTGTTGAGCTTTTAAAGGAAGCGGGAATGTGCTTCTTCTTTGCTCAGAAGTATCACACATCAATGAAATATGTAGGTCCTATAAGAAAGGAACTCGGTTTCCGCACTGTATTCAACATCTTAGGACCGCTCACAAACCCCGGCAGTCCCAAAATGCAGTTACTCGGCGTATATGACGAATATCTTGTTGAGCCTCTGGCACAGGTACTTATAAGCCTCGGCGTAAAGCGCGGTATGGTCGTATACGGCAAGGACAAGCTTGACGAAATATCAATGAGCGCTCCTACAGCGGTATGCGAGTTCAAGGACGGCTGGTTCAAGTCGTACACGATCGCTCCCGAAGATTTCGGCTTTGAGCGTTGCACAAAGGAAGACATAAAGGGCGGTACACCCGAAGAAAATGCAAAGATCACCCGTGAAATTCTCGGCGGTGCAAAGGGACACAAGAGAAACGCAGTTCTTATGAACGCAGGTGCGGCACTTTATATAGGCGGAAAGGCTGAAACGTTAAAGGACGGTATCGCTCTTGCGGCTGAAATAATCGATTCGGGCAAGGCGCTTGAAACTCTCGACAAGCTGATCGAAGTCAGCAACCGTCCCGAGGAGGAATAATGGCAACAATACTTGACGAGCTTGCGAACTATGCAAGAATAAGAGTTGAAAAAGCGAAAGCCGTAAAATCCGCCGAAGAGGTAAAAACTGCCGCTCTGGCACTTCCGAAAGGCAATTTTGCTTTTGAAAAGGCGCTTAAAAAGGACGATATCGCTTTTATCTGCGAGTGCAAGAAGGCTTCACCGTCAAAGGGCATTATAGCCGAGGATTTTCCTTATCTTGAAATAGCAAGGCAGTACGAAAAGGCAGGCGCTGACTGCATATCGGTGCTGACAGAGCCGAAGTGGTTTTTAGGCAGTGACGCCTATCTCAGCAAAATCGCAAAGTCGGTTAATATCCCCTGCATAAGGAAAGACTTCACCGTTGACGAGTATATGATATATGAAGCAAAACTGCTCGGTGCGTCGGCTGTACTGCTTATCTGCTCGATACTTCCCGAAGATACGATAAAGGAATATATCGGAATATGCGACACACTCGGACTTTCCGCACTTGTGGAAACGCATAACGAGGACGAGGTAAGAATGGCTGTCAGAGCCTGTGCAAGGGTCATCGGCGTAAACAACCGTAACCTGAAAGACTTCTCGGTCGATACCGAAAACAGTAAAAAGCTGAGAAGCATAATCCCTCAGAGCGCGGTATTCGTTTCTGAAAGCGGAATACGAAATGCCGATGATATAAACGCTCTGCGTGAGATCGGCGCAGATGCCGTGCTTATCGGAGAAACGCTTATGCGTGCAGATGACAAGACCGCAAAGCTCGCCGAACTGAAAGGCAAGGCAGTATGACAAAGATAAAGCTATGCGGGCTGTCACGGCAGTGCGATATCGAGTGGGCAAACGAGCTGAAGCCCGATTACATCGGGTTTATCTTCTGGAGCAAAAGCAAGCGTAACGTATCGCCTGAAAAGGCACGGGAGCTTAAATTCCTGCTTTCGCCCGATATAAAGGCGGTCGGCGTCTTTGTAGACGAACCGATTGAAAACATTGTAAAACTGCTGAGCGACAACATAATCGACCTTGCACAGCTTCACGGCAGTGAAGACGAGGAATATATCGCAAGGCTGAAAGCACTTACAGATAAGCCTGTTATAAAGGCATTCCGCATAAAAAACGAAAACGATATTATAAGTGCCATAAACAGCAAAGCGGATTTCATTCTTCTCGATTCGGGCGCAGGAACAGGCAGGAGCTTTAATTGGAACCTGCTCGAAAATATCGACAGACCGTATTTTCTTGCAGGCGGTCTTTACCCCGAGAATGTTGCAAATGCGATAGATAAGCTTTCGCCGTTTGCGGTAGATGTAAGCAGTGGAATTGAAACAGATAATTTTAAGGACAGAAATAAAATGACGGCGTTTGTAAAAGCCGTAAGAAAGGAAACAAACAATGACTAATCCAAAAGGACGCTTTGGCATACACGGCGGTCAGTACATACCCGAAACGCTGATGAATGCCGTAATAGAGCTTGAACAGGCTTATAATCACTACAAGGACGATCCTAAGTTCAACAAGGAGCTGACAGAGCTTTTAAACGACTATGCGGGCAGACCGTCAAGACTTTACTATGCGGAGAAGATGACAAAGGATCTCGGCGGCGCAAAGATATATTTAAAGCGTGAGGACTTAAACCACACGGGTTCGCACAAGATAAACAATGTTTTAGGTCAGGCGCTTCTCGCAAAGAAGATGGGCAAGACAAGACTTATCGCTGAAACGGGCGCAGGTCAGCACGGTGTTGCGACCGCTACAGCCGCCGCACTCATGGGTATGGAATGTGTAGTATTCATGGGTGAGGAGGACACGATAAGACAGGCACTGAACGTATACCGTATGCGTCTGCTGGGTGCTGAAGTCATTCCCGTAAAGACGGGCACGGCTACACTCAAGGACGCTGTATCGGAGGCTATGCGTGAGTGGACGAAGAGAATTGACGACACGCATTACTGCTTAGGCTCGGTAATGGGACCGCACCCCTTCCCTACTATCGTGCGTGACTTCCAGGCGGTAATTTCAAGAGAGATAAAACAGCAGCTTATGGAAAAAGAGGGCAGACTTCCCGACGCTGTGCTTGCCTGCGTAGGCGGCGGCTCGAACTCGATCGGTACGTTCTATCACTTCATAGAGGACAAGGGCGTAAGACTTATCGGCTGTGAGGCGGCAGGAAGAGGTATAGATACCTTTGAAACTGCGGCAACGGTAAACACGGGCTCGGTTGGTATATTCCACGGTATGAAGTCATATTTCTGCCAGGACAAGTATGGTCAGATCGCTCCCGTTTACTCTATCTCGGCAGGTCTTGACTATCCCGGTGTAGGTCCCGAGCACGCATATCTGCACGATATAGGCAGAGCGGAATATGTGCCGGTTACTGACGATGAGGCGGTAAACGCTTTTGAGTATCTGTCAAAGACAGAGGGTATTATCCCTGCAATAGAATCCGCCCATGCGGTAGCTCACGCTATAAAGCTTGCTCCGACAATGGACAAGGACAAGATAATAGTTATAACGATTTCGGGCAGAGGCGACAAGGACTGTGCCGCAATAGCACGTTACAGAGGAGAGGATATACATGACTGAGATAGCAAAAGCATTTGAAAACGGAAAAGCATTCATTCCCTTTATAACCTGCGGCGATCCCAACCTTGAAACCACCGCAAAGGTAGTAAGAGAAGCTGTCGCAAACGGTGCGGATCTGATAGAGCTCGGTATTCCGTTCTCCGATCCGACAGCAGAAGGACCTGTTATACAGGGCGCTAATATCCGTGCGTTAAAGGGCGGAGTTACAACCGATAAGGTTTTTGACCTTGTAAGAGAGCTAAGAAAAGACGTTACAGTTCCTATGGTATTTATGACTTATGCAAACGTTGTATTCTCATACGGTGCGGACAAGTTCATTTCGACCTGCAAGGAAATCGGCATAAACGGACTTATTCTCCCCGACCTGCCGTATGAGGAAAAGGACGAGTTCTTACCGCTGTGCAAGAAGTACGGCGTTGATCTTATCTCGCTTATCGCTCCCACCTCGGAAAACCGCATTGCTATGATTGCAAAGGAAGCGGACGGATTTATCTATCTTGTATCGAGCCTCGGCGTTACGGGTACAAGAAGCGAGATAAGCACCGACCTTAAGTCTATCGTAGATGTGATAAGACAGAACACTTCCGTTCCCTGTGCTATAGGCTTCGGCATTTCAACGCCCGAACAGGCTAAGAAGATGGCAGATATCGCAGACGGCGCAATTGTCGGCTCGGCTATTATCAAGATAATCGAGCAGTACGGCAAGGACGCTCCTAAGTATGTCAGCGAGTATGTAAAGAGCATGAAAGACGCTATAAGATAAGCTGTATTTGAATATGCGGTACGGACTGTGAAAGCAGTCCGTATTTTTCATCCAAGAACTTATTAAATAAAAGCTCAATATTTTTGTCAATAACGCAGTAAAAGCAATAAATAACTAACACCGATGAAAACAGTTTCCATACCAATATGGTGTTAATAATTTCGTGAGTGTATCAGTGCAACTGCACTAATATTAACCTTTCAAAAAACGCTACTAACCTAAGATATATGTACTAAAACTGCGGACGCGTAGCGTTAAGCGTTCCTGAATTGACAGGATATACGATATTCAGGTGGTTATCCGAGTTCAGCCAACACCCTAGCGGGGTAAGGGTAAGGGTGAGGGTAAGGAAAGAGGGAGCGTGAGGGGGAGAACCTAAGGGACAGGGATAGGGGCTGCAAGTCCCTCGACCTGTTCCCTTTGGTTCTTCCCCTCACACATAGTAGCAACGTTATCGCACAGAATAGCGAACCCGAGAAGTGCTATCCTGCAAAAAGCAGTATCGGAATCCTGCTATCATAGTTAAAACATCAAATAACAAATTTTTTACTTTTTTATGGACAAAACGGGTTTCTATAGTGTATTATATAATAAGAGTATCCACCATTCCGTTTTGTCTTTACGAAAGGAGCATTATTATGAAATCATCCGAAAAACGCATTAAAACTTTACCGATTATCATTACATTATCCGTTATCGCTGTCGCAGTCGTGACAATTATTCTTTTGCTGTTCACAAACGGCGGTGATACCGCAGGTTCATCCGGTTATATTATGCCTGCTAAGCCTCGCTTTATTTACTCAAAGAACAATGTGCTGTATATCTATGACGATGGCACGGCGAAATGTATAAGCGAGCTTCCGGCAGAAGATTATACACTGACAAATGACGGCAACAAATTATTTTATCTTTCCGACAACAGCCTATGGTGCGGTAATATTGAAAACGAAGAAATCAAAACCGAGAAAATAGCCGATGAGGTTGCCTTTTATACCATCAACTCCGATGGCAGCAAGGCGATGTATTCCGCCAAAAACGGCGATGTTTTCGTATACTCAAAGGGCAGCGAAGCCAAAAAGATCGGTACAAACTGCACCACCGAATATATGTCGCTGTATATGAGCGATAATGCCGATAAGGTTATGTATATAACAAAAAACGAGCAGTTGAAATACTGCGATGGTACAAACGGAAAAGTAATTTTTGTTGATTATGTAAACAGCTATACCATAAGATGTTCGGAAAATCTGTCAACGGTAATGTACGGGAAAACCGATTATTCAACCGATTACCCCGGACAAAAAGTTATAGTATACAGTAACTTCGGGGAAAATAAAGAAGTATTCGGGGAATGCAGAATTTTCAGTGCATATCCCGAAAAGAACATAATGTACTACACCGATTTTCGCAACGATCTATACTACTACGAAAACGGCAAGAGCGTAAAGATAAGGGATAACGACAGTTCGGGAATATCCGCCTCAGACGAACCCGTGCTTGTTACAAGCGGCGGAAAAGGCTTTTTAGTTACCAAAAAGGATAAAACAGAAAAGATAAAATTCAATCTTAACGCAAGCTGTGTTTTGATTACTATGCGTGAGATCAGTGCTGACGGAAACACGCTTATCTTTACCGCAAGCGGGGACGGTGATTCAAAGATATACAGACTTGACCTTTCGGACGGCTCTGATAAAACTCCTGTGGCGATCGATGATGATACAGATGTAACACGGATAACGCTTACCGGCGACAAAAAGGTCGTATATTCAAAAACAGAGTACGGATCACCGATGCGTAACATTTACGTTGACGGCAAGCTGATTTCGGAAAACGCCGACAGCGATAATATAACATATCTTGACGGCAGTTTTTACTATATCAAAAACACCTATGGCACGGACGAAGAAGAACCGACAAGTGTTCTCACGATAAATCAAGACGGCAAGGAAACGGCGATAAAAGATGATGTCAGCCGTTACTGCGTGCTTGATAAGGATAATATAACGATGATATGCGGTATGAAGAATAAAGACGATTTTTGCGGCGGAACGCTGTATCTTTATAAGGATGGCAAGATTGTAAAAATAGACGAAGAAGTAACTTCCGTCGAAACTGCGGTAAAGAGATATGACAAGATAGATCTTGACTATTACAGTATGCAGTAAACATACATAGTAAAAAACACCCCGACACAGCGGGGTGCTTTTTATTTATCATACATCGTTTTGCAAATCGCCGGCAGACGTGCCATAGATCAGAGCGTGTATTTATCACCGTTATTCTTGATTTTGCCGCCTGATACCGCCTTATCGACTGCGAACTCGACTGTAGAGGTCATCACCGTACCGAGCCTTGTGTAGCCGAATTTCTTTGCTGTTTCACGAATAAGGTCGGCTCTTGAAAGTCCTATCTGCTCGGAAAGCACCTCCGTCATAGCGGAGATTATTTCTTCAGACGGAATTTCGGTAAGCTCTCTTCTGTTGCCCTGAATATCGGCGGGACGGTAAATGTCATAAGTATCGGGGTCTTGCGTACCGAGCCAGAAGAACGCATTGTCGCTGTCAACGGTGATACGCTTATCGAGCGTCTTGAACACGCCTGCAAGCACAGTGTCCGTCCTGTCGCCGCTTCTTGTTATACCCCACGCTCCGAGCAGTTTATGCACAAGAGCGTTACGGCTTATCGGGGCTTCGGCGTTCATTATACGCAATGCAAGCGACTGTATCTTTCCCGCATTCTGTGGCAGATAGAATTCATCGGACGCACCCATAACAGGCAGTACGGCTGTTTCGTAAACCGCAGACTTACTCTGCACTTGTGCTTTTTCCACCGTTTCAAATACGGGGGCTTGCTTTGTTTTTACTTCTTCTACAGGCTGTTCTGTTGGGTGCTGTGCGTTTTCAACTGCCTGCTTTATATCCTGCAATACCTTTGTACTGTCGTCAAGCCAGTCAAGAGTCCATACCCGCATAACGCTCCAGCCGAGCCCTTTTAGCACTCCCGGCTGTACCACAAATCTATCCCTTGCGGTAGCACTTCTGCGGCAGTTCTCACCGTCAAGCATAATGCCGAGAATGTACGTTTCGGGGTTGTCCGGATCTATTATTCCTATATCCATTCTGAACTGCGAACAGCCTATATTGCACTTTGTCCTAAAGCCCAGAGTTTCTATGCCATTAGCTATCTCGCTTACAAGGCTGTCGCTCGCGCCTGCCGCAATGTCGGTACGGCGTGCAATTACATTTGAGCCGCGCTCGGCAAATTCAAGGAAGCCCTTAAGTCCCGCAACGCCCTCTGAATGTGTCCTTGCAAGGTCTATCTGTTCGGGGCGGAGAACGGAATAAACAACCATTTCCTTTCTGGCTCTTGAAATCGCAACGTTAAGTCTTCTCCAGCCGCCGTCACGGTTAAGCGGTCCGAAATTCATCGACACCTTGCCGTTTTCATCGGGACCGTAACCTACCGAGAACAGTATTACGTCACGCTCGTCACCTTGCACATTTTCAAGATTCTTTATGAATACGGGTTCTTCGCACTTAGCGTCAAAGTCTGCAATATCGGGGTGTTCGGCGAATGCGTCAACCAGCATATCGTCTATTAAATTCTGCTGTACCGAGCTGAATGTTACAACGCCTATGCTTTCATGACGTGTTTTTTCATCGCTCAGTCTGCGGATAATTTCGTTTACGATAGCTTCAGCCTCTGCCTTGTTCTGCTTTGATTTACCCTTGTCATAGAAGCCTTCGGGACGGATAAGCTTTACCTGTGATACAAGGTCGTTCGGTGAGGGGAACGTGTACAGCTTGTTGTCGTAATACTTCATATTGCTGTATGCAATAAGGCTCTCGTGACGTGAGCGGTAGTGCCACTTGAGATACATCTGCGGCATTGATATTGCAAGGCAATCGTCAAGCAGGCTTTCAAGGTCTTCTATCTCGCTGTTATCCTCGTCTATGCGGTTGCTTGTAAAGAACGATGTGGGCGGTAACTGCTTGGGGTCGCCGACTATCACGACATTTTCTCCTCTTGCTATTGTGCCTACTGCTTCGCTTGTCGGGAGCTGTGACGCCTCATCGAATATTACAAGATCGAACTTCGGGAATGACGGATCGATATACTGTGCTACCGATATCGGGCTCATAAGCATACACGGGCAGAGTTTTCTGAGCAGTGTCGATATCTGATCGAACAGTTTTCTCAGCGGCATCATCCTGCCGTTGTTCTTGATAGCCTTTTTCAGTATGCCCATTTCGGACGATGCGGCGCTTGTGCCGTTTGACGCAGGAACATTTGCTGATAATCTTGCAACAAGCTCCTGTACGGTAAGACGCTGATATTCCTTTACCGTCTTTCTGTATTCCTCTGCAAGTGCGTCATACTGCTTACCGTTGAAGCCCGAAAGGCGCTCATCTTCCGCAATAGTCATAAGTGCAAGCTGATAATAAAGCTCGCAGATATAAGCGGATCTTATGTTGTCTGCAGACACAATGCCGTTCTTGTATGCCTTACTTACAGCGGATAATCCCGCCTCGCAAAGCTCCTTGTCAACGGCGTTGAAAGCCGCCTTATCCTTTACAAGAGAAATATTGTCCGCAATTGCTTTGAGCACTGAATTTATATTTGTAAACCAGTCTGCATTATCGTCAAATACGGCATTTATCGAATAGTCGGCAGTCAGTCTGTCGGCATTTTCGGTATAGCTTCTGACAACCGCAAGATTCTTTGCACATTCCGATATTTCCTGCGGTGAACACTTCACAAAATCGCTTATGATATGCTGTTTTTCGCTGTCGCTGAACTTATCTGAGCAGGCTATATTATTTACTGTTACGGTTTTCTGCAAAGCTTTCGACAGTTGTTCCCAGTCTGTTGCAACGCCGCTCAGTATTCCGCCCGGAATATTCAGCGTTGAAGAAATCTGTTCTATCTGCGCCGATTTTTCGGACAGCTCTGTAAGTCTGTCGTATACTGCACAAACATCGTTTTTTGTGAATGCGGCAGGGTTTTTGCTGTAGACTTTAAGCTCTTTATAAAGCTTATTCTGACCGAGCAGTTTCGGCAAAAACCACTTTGCCTCCGCCTGTTTCCACTGTACCCTTGCGCTTTCGGCAGGGTATGAGAATACAGCCTTATCAAAATTGTTTTCTATTTCGGCGCTGAGTGTGTTATAAGCTTTTCCCGTTTCACAAAGGGCGCTGAGTTTTGAAACAGTTCCCTCAAAGTCCGCCGTGCCTATTATATCCGATATTACCGGTGCTTCCGTACAGCAGGCATCAATAAGCGCCGATACCGCATCGAGCTTGTCACGGCTTATATTTCCGTCCAGTTTTACGGCAGATGCGACAAAATTCAGTGCATCGTCCGCCTTGCCGTATTCGTCAATAAGTCTGTCAAGTCTGTTTTTGAGATCGTCACGCAGTTCGATTGAATACTCACGTCCGCCGTATCTTAACAGCGGGTGCTGTGCATACAGTCCTATCTGGGATATTGCAACTACATAGCGTGAAATAATGTCCTCATAACGTGCAAGGGTGTTTTCATCGGCATTACGCAAAGTTTCCCTGTCTATTTTTATTTTACCCTTGTCGCCAAGGCACTGTTCGTACCGCTCTATAGCTGTATACAGCGACTGTCCGAAAGGTCTTTTTTCGTGCAGGGCTTCTATTATGTAATTAAGCTTTGCTTTCTGCTGCGCCAGCTTTTCAGCCGTTGCGGCGTGTTGTTCGGGAGATTTCACCTGCGCGGTTTCAAGTGCCTTGTTGAGTTCACCCAGTACGGCGGATTTATTTGTCTTGTTGGAATGAAGTTCAAGGCAGAACGGATCGAGCCCGATGTTCGCAAGACGTTTTTGTACAACGCTGAGAGCCGCCATTTTCTCGGCAACGAAAAGTACGCTCTTGCCGTGGTACAGCGCATTCGCTATCATATTGGTGATAGTCTGCGATTTACCTGTTCCGGGAGGTCCGTGGAGTACAAAGCTTCTGCCTGCCGACGCCGCTACAACTGCGCTGAGCTGTGAAGAATCCGCATCAACGGGCACTGCGATATCGGCAAGTGAAATTTTGCTGTCTATTTCCGTATCGGCTATAAACTCGCCTGTCAATGCTTCACTCGTTGCACCGTTCATAAGGCATGAAACGACCTTGTTGTTTTTAAGCTCGTCACTGCGGTTTCTTATGTCGTTCCACATTACGAACTGTCCGAAACTGAACAGGCCGATAAAGCTGTACTCAAGTATATTCCACGTTTTCTTTCCCATTATCGCCTGTCTTACCGTATTGAACACAAGCGGCAGATCTATGCCGTGTTCGTCCTCGGGAAGAGGATCAAGCCCGTCTATATTTATACCGTGATCCTGCCTTAAATACTCGATCATAGTTACGTTTATCTGAGTGTCTTCCTGACGGCTTCTTATTATATATCCCTTGTCACGGACATTTCTCACTATATCGATAGGAATAAGGACAAGCGGTGCATATCTCGGCTTTTCGGATATATCGCTTTCAAACCATCTGAGCAGTCCGAGTGATAAAAACAGGGTGTTCGAGCCGTTTTCCTCCATACTGACCTTAGCCGCGCGGTATAGCTTTTTAAGGCTTTCTTCAAGCTCTGCGGCGTCCATAAATGTTCTTATTCTCTTGTTTTTAAGCTCCTGCTCGGCGATATTCTTGACCATATCCTTGTTTGTTTCTATCTCGAATGTTTTGATATCACGCATTGAAACCGTCCACTCGGATGGAGCTTCAAGTATGCGGAAATCCGTTCCGTCAGACAGCTTATCTTCAAGCATGGACAGATCCGACACCATAATTTCTATGGTGCTTTTGTTCATTCTGAAATTGAGAAGTGAGTTTCTGAGCGAAAAGTCGAGCAGTTTTCTTTCCCAAAGTTTCTGCTTTGTCATAGGCTCGTTACTGCCCTGTGCTACTTTTCCGTACAGCGATGTATCAAGCTCGCTCGGTGCGCTCATTCTGATACGCTTTGTGTTTTCGCTCTCGACGTTTTCAGAAGCAATAGCCTGCTCGAGTTTAAGCGGTATCGGACGTATTCCGCTTCCCCTTGTGCGTGCGATATCGACAGCGCAGATAAATTCGCCGGGTTTATTGAAATGATCCTTGCCGTGTTTAAGTGCAACGTCAAAATCGATATTGTCCTTTGTGATGTCGGTACATTCGACAAGCAGTAGTTCTTCTGCACCTGTTGCGATACGCTTTTCGATTGCAGATACATCATCGGTAGCGCAGTCGGCAAAGGTTTCTTCTTCTAAATGACAACCGCAGAAAGCGTGACCGTTTATGAATATTATAAGCGGATTCAATCCGACAGCTTCAAGGCAGGACGCATACAGCACAGCTAAATCAAGGCAGGTGCCCTGCTTCTGTTCCAAAACCGTATTCGCAAGGCGAACCTTCTGACCTATATACTCAAAGCTTGCAGGCGGCATATTGTATGCGATCTTTCTTGCGCAAAGTGCCGTGTAAATTGCCGCTGCCTGCTGTTTTACAAAGTTCGGGTTCTGGCGCTGATATGCACTGAACGCAGTCATGTCCGCCCACTTTTTGAGCCAGACGGAGGCTTCGGAAATAACCTTTGCGATTTCGGGGTGATTAGGCGTTACAAAAGCGGCGATAAGCTCAGGATCAAACGCAAGTCCGCTCCATTCGTTGAATGAAAGCAACTGAACTGGGATATCCTTGTGATAAAGCTCGCTGTCGTCTTTTGTAAGTGAAAAGCTTACCGTTCCCGATATGGCTTCTGTCAGAGAGAAAAGCATTTCCGTGCTGAGAATTATTCTCAGCGGCGATATCTCGACCGACTGCCCTGCGGGGACAGCATTTATGTCGTATGTAAATGTCTTTGCAAAGCCGGGATCAAACGTGATATTCAGCTTTACATCGTTTATATCTTCATCGCCCTCATTGCTGACGGTAAGATTTCTTATGAAAGGTATGAAATTTTGTTGCATTGCGAAATTGATTTTCGGTATCATATCGCAACCGAGTGTCATAACTGCGCCCATGTAACACCATCCTTGAATTTTAATAAGTTTCACTTTTCCGTTAACAGTTAAATTATACTACTATATTCAATACCTGTCAATCTCAATACAGCGATTACGGGACAATAAAAGCGGCAGTCACAAACTAAATGCTACTGCCGCTTTGTAATTTTCAATTGTTACAGTTCTGCCTTATATATCAGTGCGTCGCAGACAGGCTCGGTATAATAGTTTTTGCGCCGCCCGACTTTGACGAATCCGTGCTTTTCGTAAAGATGTTTTGCGGGTTCGTTATGACAGCGAACTTCAAGAAATACGTTTTTAATTCCGTTTTCACGGCATTTATTAAGAAAATAGTTCATAAGGCGGTCTGCCGCTCCCTGCTTTCTGTATCCCGGCAGGACGGCTATGCGGTAAAGTTCGCATTCGTCCGATACGCTCTGACCGCATATATATCCTATCGGTCGGTTATCGGTTTTATCACGGATAAGCGCACAGACCGAACCTTCGGTGAGTACCTGCGATTCGATACTGCGGCTTGTCCACGGTACGGAAAAGCATTCTTTTTCGATCACCCCGATATCACGGCATAAATCCGTGCTGTTGCTATCTTTCTCAATGAGTATCATACCACGTTTTGCCGACATTTACATCTACCGTCATAGGTACTGTAAGCTTTACGGCGTTCTCCATTTCTTCCTTTAAAAGTGCGGCTACCTTATCGGCACAGTCTTCTTTAGCTTCTACTATAAGTTCATCGTGGACCTGAAGTATCAGCTTTGCGTCAAGTCCGCTGTCCTTAAGTCTGTTGTAAACCTTTATCATTGCGATCTTTATGATATCGGCGGCTGTGCCCTGTATCGGCGTATTCTTGGCTACACGTTCGCCGAAAGCCTGCAGATTCTTGTTCTTTGCGGCAAGTTCCTTTATATATCTTCTTCTGCCGAACATTGTTTCTACATAGCCGTCATGTTTTGCCTTTGCAACAGTCTGCTCCATATAGTGAGCAATGCCCGAATACTTTGACAGATAAGATTTTATATATTCGCTTGCTTTCGGCACTGAAACGCCGATATCCTTTGACAGCGAGAATGCGCCTATACCGTAGACTATACCGAAGTTTACCGCCTTTGCCTTGCTTCTGAGATCGGGCGTTACCCATTCTATCGGCTGATTGAACACCTGCGACGCGGTAACGGTGTGGATATCAACACCGTCAAGGAACGCCTTTTTCATTATCTCATCGCCGGAAATATGTGCAAGCACACGCAGTTCTATCTGTGAATAGTCCGCGTCAACGAGCAGGTAGCCGTCCTTTGCGGTGAAAAATCTTCTCATCTCCCTGCCGAGCGGAGTTCTTACGGGTATGTTCTGAATGTTAGGCTCGGCACTTGAAATTCTGCCTGTCCTGGTTTCGGTCTGCTTGAATGTGGAATGCACCCTGCCGTCCTCACCGACCACTTTCAGAAGTCCTGTGACATAGGTATTCTGGAGCTTCGTAAGTGCACGGTACTCGGTTATAAGCGGAATTATCGGGTGCTTGTCCATAAGGCTTTCAAGGACATCGGCATTTGTCGAGTAGCCCGTTTTTGTTTTCTTTGCGCTTGGCAGAGCAAGCTTTTCAAAAAGTACGCTTCCGAGCTGTTTTGGAGAACCGATGTTGAACTCGTGACCTGCATACTCGTAAATCTCATGACTTATCTTATCAGCCTTTGCCGAAACCTCTTCACCGAAAGCCTTGATACCGTCAATGTCGATCTTAACGCCTTCACGTTCCATTGCGACAAGGACTGTGGCAAGCGGTATTTCGATATCGGTAAGTACGGTGGCTGAGCCTGTTTCGCTTATCTTGTCGCTGAGTATATCGTTCAGCACCGCCGCTGTGATCGATTTTTCCTGTACGCTGTTTCCCTCGGGTACACCGTACTGCGCACACAGCCTTGACATACTGTAGTCGTTTGAATCGGGGTCGGCAAGGTAAGCCGCAAGAGTTGTATCGAACTTATTGTTATTGAGCTTTTCTAGTCCCGAAACAGTAAGCGTATCCTTTATATCAAAGGTGTACTTTATACTGTCGCTGTCGGCGTATGTCCTGAGTTCATCGGCTGACAGCCCGTTCATTGCGCCTACACTGCCTGCATAGACTTTCCCGTCATCGGTAATGATTATATCGCCCTTCGGCATAGCCGGGATCTGCTTTGCGTGGCTTTCCTCGCTTGCCTCTTTCGAGCCTGCCGGTGCAGATGTCGGGTGTAGCTGTAATTTCTGGAGCATCTTGTACATTTCAAGCTCTGAAAGCAGGCTTGCAAGTACCGCCTCGTCACGTTCACCGGGGATATAGTGTGAAAGCTCGGTGTCTATAGGTGCTGTAAGGCATATTTCGGCAAGCTTTCTGCTCATATAACAGCTGTCCTTGCCGTTTTCAAGCTTTGTACGGACGCCCTTTGTTATAAGCGTCGAGCCAATATTTTCATACACTCCGTCAACGCTTGCAAATTCTTTTATAAGCGACAGTGCGGTTTTTTCGCCGACACCCGGAACGCCGGGGATATTGTCGCTTGTATCGCCCATAAGCGCCTTGACTTCTATCATCTGTTTAGGGGTCACGCCGTATTCTTCCATTATTACGTCGGGAGTATAGTAAACATCGCCTTTAGTTTTGGCAAGTCTTACCGTTACATAGTCGTTGACAAGCTGGAACGAATCGCGGTCGCCCGTTGAAACGGTGCAGGGGATCTTTTTATCTGTACAGGCGGCTGAAATAGTACCGATAATGTCATCGGCTTCATAGCCTTCTTTTTCAATAATGGCGATACCCATCGCCTTTATTATCTTTTTCATATAAGGGAGCTGTTGAGCAAGATCCTCAGGCATACCCTTACGGTTTGCCTTATAGCCGTCATACATCTTATGGCGGAATGTAGGCGCTTTAAGGTCGAACGCTACAGCTATCATATCGGGCTGAACGTCCTTTTCAAGCATAAGCAGTGTATTCATAAAGCCCGTTACGGCATTTGTTGCGACACCTCTGGAGTTGGTAAGTACGCGTATGCCATAGAATGCACGGTTAAGTATACTGTTGCCGTCTATTACAAGAAATCCCATAGTAGTCCTTTCTGGCGGAATGTACTGTTTCATATGTTTATTGTGTTATTCTCTACTATAAGTATACCATAAATACCGCAAAAATCAAGCGCCCGTGGGGCGCGGCAAATTCCGCCTTTGGAAATGATGGTAATTAGCTAAGGATAGTGCAACGGCGGGAATAAACGATGAGTGCATAGGAAGCATTTTATATTGCGTGTCGCCGCTGACAATTCCGCCTTAAAAAACGACAGTGCATTGCTAAGATACTGCAACGG
>JAGBHT010000046.1 GCA_017935365.1 Ruminiclostridium sp.
AGCGAGAGTGGCTGAAATCTGCAATTTACACTCTCAAGATGTTGATTTTATAGGCAAATCGGTTAAGCTTTACGGAAAAGGCTCAAAAGAACGTATAATACCTATTGAAAACACATCAGTACTCACTATTCTTTCCGATTATTACTTTATCTATGAGGAAAAAATCTCGGACTGCGGATATTTTTTTGTAAACAAATATGGCAAAAGACTGACAGAGCAATCCGTCCGCTGTATGATTAATTCTTATTGTCAAGCGTGCGATATATCTTTGCATATAACCCCGCATATGTTCAGGCACTCTTTTGCAACGCTCTTGTTGGAACAGGATGTTGATATCAGATATATTCAGAAATTACTAGGGCATAGTTCTATAACTACAACGCAGATATATACCCATGTTACTTCTGCAAAGCAGAAAGAAATTATTAAAACAAAACACCCGAGGAATAGCATTACTGTTATTCGCTGAGTTGCTACAAATTTATATTTTGTTATGTTGTGTTTACTTTTATAAGCACTTGTTTATCATTACCAGATTGCTTTTAAGCACATAAACTATATGCAAGCAATCTGGTAATATATAAACAATACCAATCGATCGCTTGGTATTAATGCATATTTATATTATGCAGCTGATGATTGAGTGAACTTGTAAAGGACCGTCTGTCCGTTTTCATAAGCAGAATGTGAGCCGAATCCTCTGACTGACATTGAATACGGATTATATGATATTGCTTCAGACGCCGTTGCCTTTCTACTGTTTTTGTTTTCTGTGAGCCACCCGTCACCTACATTAGCCCCTGTATCAATACGGCAGCAAGATACACCTGCAGTTATCACATCAAGTGGCGAACTATATTTGTATTCAGTGATTGCAGTATACGACCGATACATTTGATATGTCTTAACGGTCGTATTGTATGTGAAATCACTTGCAGATATAGCTGATGCAAATATCGTAAGTGTTGATGCTGCTAATATAGCAGCAATTCCTCCAAGAATTTTCTTTCTAAATTGCATTTTTATGTTCCGCCTGAGATTAATTAATTATAAACCGTCGATCGCCGGTTTATATGCTATCTATCATATAAACAGACTTGTTCCATCCGTCCATGAAAACCACTCTGTCATTGAATACATTCATATATGACGGTCGGAGATTTTCTTTTCCGAGCTTTTCATATTTTAGCTTCTCACCGGTTGCTGTATCATATATATTTACGGTTGTATCACCTCGCTCATAGCCGTATAATGCAGAATCTTCGATTTCAACATCATCGGGCACACAGGTTATCAGATATTCACCGTTTGGAGTAATCCCGCAATAACTGTTTTCTATCTCGTTATCAAAATACTGTACTCTCAGCTCGTTCGTTTTGTAATTGTAGAAAATAACTCCGTTTGAGCGTTCGGAAAACTCCGGATTTATCTCCGGGTCAAACGGCGACATAAAACAGATAAAATCTCCCGCCTTTACAAGCCTGCGATTGCAGTTGCTGAAAGGGCCTATGTTTATCTGCTGTATCATCTTTCCGTTTTTATCCATAACGCAAAAATAGCAAGCGTCAAATTCATCGGTAAACGCCTCACCCTCGCAGTAATAACCCACTATTTCATTATCAAGCACATAGAAATCCGCAAAATTTTCATCGAATAATTTATCTTTATTGCTTCCGTCTGAATTCATTTTATAAAAGCAGCATTCATCGTTTACAGAAGCATTGTAATATACCTTGTCATCGGAAGGAACATAAGTACAATGACTTATCTGCGTTTTGCTTGTTGTACTTTTATATATCAGATTTCCGTACACATCGGTAACCTCGTACCATCTTTCACATTCATCGGTATCGACATAATAGTTCCACGCAGAAAAAGAGAACATTCCTTCACTATATTTTACATCCGAATCAAAAGGCTGTGATTCAGATACCGGATCATAGTAACCTCCGACTGTAAAGCAATATACAGCCTTCTTTTCTCTATCGTCATAAACTACATAATCACAAGTATAATCGTTTAAGGAGTTATCTGCGTTTGCTTTCAGCAGCAAATACCTCTGCTCTTCATCAACATATCCGACAGGGATATAGTCATAAATGTTTATTATTTCTACGTCTTCGTCAGCCTGATTTGATTTACTCGTTTCGGGCAAACTCTCCGGTAAAAGAACGCTTTCATCGCTTTGTGCAAAAGAGGCTGTCTCTGATGATACGACTGTTCCGCTTGTACTATCGGAATAGCTTTCCGTTGTCGATGTATTGTCTATACAAGCACAAAGTGAGAAAGCAAGTGCCAAAGCAAGTGCAGATGTGATAATGCGTTTTTTCATTTGTGCTCCTCCGATATTTATGAAATATATTTTGTCATCTTATTCGTTTTCCGTAACCACAATACTAATACTTTTACGGATATTCATTGAGCCAACCTCGGCGTTTAGCGGTACTTCAACAGCATAAATTATATCTCCCGCTTTTACATCGTCAAGCGTCACCTTGTACTCATTTATATAACCGGTTTTTGAAGCAAATCTCATACCGCCGTTCTCTCCAAGCTTTATTCGCTCATGGTTCTTATAAAAATATACAGCATATTCATCGGGATCGCCGCCATATAAAAGCAGAGTAACGCCCAATTTATCTGAGCTTTTATCAATAGATAAGCTGTGTTCCTGACGCTTTGCATCAAACAAACTTATCATATTTGCGCCGGATATTTTTGCGTCAGTCAGATTATACTCCTCTTTTACTTTTGCGGTTGCTAAAATGCTTTCACAATCTGACGAATATGTAAAATCGTCGATAATCTGTGGTTCTGTGTCTGCTTCAAGCTCAAATTCAAAGAACGACTGTCCAGAATGTGCGTTTCCGAAGCCTAAAAAGCCGTCTTTGGGTCTGTAAGACGGGTGCAAAACGGTCATCAGCTTTACTTTCAGTATTTTTTCCTGTTCATATTCTTTTGTTATCTCCGGAATAAAGGTTAGAGTAACCGTCTGCTTTGTGTCGGGCTTTTGAGATATGCTTACAAGCTCGGATTTTTCAGAGCCGTTCAGCGACAGCTTTTGAGGCACACCGTTTATAAATGCCATATAGCCAATTTCCACATCATATTTATTATTTGCAGAATCGGACACAAAGCTAAAGTTTACATCGCCGCCGCTGTACTTTACAGTTGACTTGCCTTCAATGCTGTAGTCGCTGAATGCAATTTCGGCTTCCTGATATTTGCTGAAATCATCATTTTCCGGTTCGGATTCCTGAGGTTTACTAAACGGAGGCAATGTTTCTATAACCGCTGAATCTACGGAGATATTTGTTACGGAAGCTGTTGTGTCAAACGGGTTGCTCACTTGTGTTTCGCTGTTTAGGTTCTCCGATGTTTCAAATGGATTTGACACAAGGCTCTGTGTGTCACTTTCACTTGTTCCCGCACAGGAGCAGAGTGAGAGGACCAAAGCTATAGCGAATTGTGATGCTGCTGATGCTCGTAAAAGTTTTTTAATCATTTTAAATGTCCTCCGTTTAATCTAAATAATTTATGTAAATCGTCCGCCGCCGATTAACAACACTTTTTACTTATCCCGCCTGCTCATCATATCTGAACTGATATAAAATGCAATCTGTAATGCTACCGTCATATACGACAATTCTGTCATCAAACGCCTGAATGTTGCGCCCCTTTACACCGCTGCCCTTGTCGTTTTTTATCTCATTTATCTTTTCTCCGGTATCAAGGTCATATATTTTTATTACAAGATCGGTGTACAGACGATTTGTCTGCTCCTCATTCAAAAACTCATGTTCGGTTATAGTTACCGCTTTTGTACCGTCCGGAGTTATTCTCACGCAACCCATTTCAATAGCTTCTTCGGGTGTGAATTCAACTATTTTGTCCTTTTCGCCGTCATAAAGATACAATGTATCCTCGGGGAACTCTTCGATTTTGGATGCGTAACCGGTTCGATTAGATAAAAGGCAGTAGTATTTACCCGATTTTTGCCCCATCAGCGCATAATAATCGGTACTCTGTGGCATATCGGCGGTTATTTCGTTTCCGTCAAAGTCTATAACCTGGATTGAGCAACCGTCGGGTACTGCGCGATACTTACAAAGGATAATTCTGTTATCCGCAAGCAGCATTGTACTACTATAATAGTAATCACTGTCGCTGAAAAGCTCCTTTTCTTCTTTTCCATCCTTGCTGAATCTGCTTATTATGTATTCGTCTCTGCCGTCTTTTCTATAGCATACGAAGTATTTATCAAGCTGCTTTGAGTATACGGCGGATATATAATGAATACTATTGCTTACCGTAAGACCGCTGAGTCTGCTTATTTCTTCAAACTTTTCATTATATGTTACGGCGAATATCTCTGACGTAGCGCTTTGGTCTTCGGTCAAGTTCTCATCTATATAGGTAAACTGTCCGTTACAGCAGGAAATATCCCAAGGTGATTTTTGGCTTCTTAAGCTTTCGGTTATCTCGCCTGTTGATTTATCATATACAGAGTAAGTATAGTCAAGACCGTCTTCGGGTTCATCTGATGCTCTTTTATATAACAGAAGATAGTTCAAATCATTATCAATATATCCTACAACGTTATATTTATACAATACGCTGTCTGATGCAGCCATATTGCTGTTTTCAGGCTCACTTTCGGGTACATCTGCACTTGTGTCGGCGGGCGGCTGTGTTGCGGGATTTGTTATTATCTCATCATCTGGTGAAAAGCTGAGCTGGCTTGTTGTTTTAAGTATTCTTGCCTTTGTATAATCATTAGTTAAAGGCACGGCTATAGCATAGACAATATCATGGTTATTGACATTTTCGAGAATAGCCGTGAGCTTCGGCACATACCCTGCCTTTGCCGATACCGTAGCATAGTTCTTGCCGTTTACTTGTACTCTCTTATGATTTACATAAAAGAAAACATTGTATGTATCAAAGTCCGTGCCGTCAAACAGCACATCACAAGTCTGGGTGCTTTTGTCAAGAATAAGGTGCTCTGTCTCATTGTCCTTGCTGTAAAGCTTTAGCATCGCTCCGCTACTCATTTTACCCGCTTTTTTAAGCGTATATGACTTTAATGAGCTGTCGGATGCGGGTATATTTTCAAACTCTGCATTTCCGCTAAGCTCAACAGTTTCAGCCTTTTCGTTCATTGTAAGACAAGCTGTGTATACGGTAGAGCCTGCATTTATATTGCCAAAGCCAAAGCCCGCATATTTACCCTGCGGCACATAACCGATATTGAAAATTGAAACAATCTGCAAATTCAGTTCTTTTTTATCTTCAAGCTCCTTTGTAATGCGAGGTTTTATGTTGATAGATACGTTTGTAATTTTATCTTTAGGAAAGTTTACGCTTACAGTTTCGGCTTCTTCACTCCCGTTTACGGATATAACCTGCGGTATTCCTCCGATAAACGCCATATATCCTATCGTTATGCTTTCCCGGTTATTTGCGGCATTTGCCGAAAAAGTTATATTAATTTTTTCACCGTTATATTCGATATTCTGCGCGTCGTTCATTTCTGAAAAGTCAAATTGCAGAGCGCCGCTCTGGTACTTGTCATAAAGTTCATAGCGCTCGTCCTCGGTATGAGTTTCGCTGTTTTCGTTCTCAGATGTTTCAAATGGATTTAACACAAGGCTCTGTGTGTCATTTTCACTTGTTCCCGCACAGGAGCAGAGCAAAAAAACAAGAGCTATTGCAAGCAATGATGCAATGATAAGTTTTTTCATTTGCGTTCCTCCGTTACTTTGCAAAATACCTTTGTTACTGTTTTCTGTATACCACTTTGTGCAATAATATATATAAGGAAACAACTGAGCATCTATTTTTAAGTCACTCAGTTGCCCTCATCGACTGCCATAATATTGCAGTTCCTTTTGGATAATAATTGATATTCAACGGCGATTAAATATCCGGCTTAAATTATATTGTAAAATTATGTGATGAATACAACATGCAAGTTTGTTTTCCGTTGTTATATGCTGAATGAGCGCCAAAAGAAGTTACTTTTTTTGCACCACTACCATAAGATACATAGCAGTATGTACGAACATCATCTGAATTATAGTTCTTATCATCGTTATAATCATACTGGCCACCTGTATAGTAGTCATTAACACTCAATCCAGCAAAAATCTCGTCAACGCTTTCATTTGTATTTTGAGTTCTAGCAGAGAATCTCTTTGAATATTGCGAATAGGCAGTTGATTTTAAAGTACCAACATAATCGCCGCCAGTCACGGGATTGGCGGCAAAAGCATTAACAGTAAGGCATATTGCTGCTGTAAATGCAGTAATCATTTTAATTATTCTTTTCATAATTACACATCCTAATTTAATTTTTTATTATAATAATGCCGCATTCGCCGCTACAGCATTAATTATAAATCTATCATATAAAAACATTGCACATTCTGCCTTGTTTCATCGGTTGCTTCATCTATTAACAGCTCATAGAACATCACTTTATCCTCATAGACTCTGTGCATATAAAGCGGAGATTTTGTATCAATCTCGATTTCCTTTATTTTGGTGCCGCTTTCCGTATCGTACATATAAAGCTTGTCTATTACCCCGATAAGATCTGTTTTATCCTCGTTTGTAATATCTGTCTCAGTTATGCACACCGCGGTTTTGCCGTCGGGTGTAAATCTGAGCGTTCCTGCCTCCTGCGCCGTTTCAGGTCTGAACTCCGATAATTCTCTGCTTTCGGTATCATATACTATTACACAGTCGTTTGGGGCTTCGTCAGGCAGAGGCGAATACCCGAGGTTTGGCGGCATATAAATCAGCTTTCCGGCTCTTTCAATGCGTATTGCGTTATAATCCTTTACGGGTGCCGCCGAGCAGATGACATTACCACTTAAATCAATTATTTCAAGCTTTTCGTGACTATTCATATCACGTTCAAGGACAGCGAGTCTGTCTCCGGTAGATAAAATATTCTGTGCGTACCATTCGCCGCTTGTCAGTACTTTTTCCTGTTCACCGTCTTTGGTGTACAATGCCATTGTATATACGCCGTCCTTTTCGGTACATATACAATACTGATCGGTCGCCGCAATATAAGCAGCGCTGAAAAGCTTTGTATCGGAGAAAGCAATACGGTTTATTTCTTCAAGATTTTCGTTGTAGGTTAATACATATTGTTCTTTTATTTTGCCGTTATCATCAAGGGCTTTATCAAGAATTACAAAATAACCGTCACCATAGCTTGTCCGCAGGCATCGATTGTCAATGGTATAAAGCTCATCGGAGATTGTCTTGTCTGTGCTGTTGTAAACAATGTAGCAATATCCGTCAGCGGCATCAGGATTTTTCTCCCTGTAAAGCAGTAAATAACGCATATCGTTATCTATATATCCCATCGGAGTGTATGCAAAAAGCGGGTCGGAAAGCCGGTCAATATCCGTTATGCCGGGCTCACTTTCGGGTACATCTGCACTTGTGTCGGCGGGCGGCTGTGTTGCGGGATTTGTTATTATCTCATCATCTGGTGAAAAGCTGAGCTGGCTTGTTGTTTTAAGTATTCTTGCCTTTGTATAATCATCAGTTAAAGGCACAGCTATTGCATAGACAATATCATGGTTATTGACATTTTCAAGAGTAGCCGTGAGTTTCGGAACATACCCCGCCTTTGCCGATACCGCAGCATAGTCCTTACCGTTTACTTGTACTCTCTTATGATTTACATAAAAGAAAACATTATAAGTATCAAAATCCGCGCCGTCAAACAGCACATCACAAGTCTGGGTGCTTTTGTCAAGAATAAGGTGCTCGGTTTCATTATTCACACTGAACATTTTTAATATTGCGCCGCTGCTCATTTTACCCGCTTTTTTAAGCGTATATGACTTTAATGAGCTGTCGGACGCGGGTATATTTTCAAACTCTGCATTTCCGCTAAGCTCAACAGTTTCAGCCTTTTCGTTCATTGTAAGACAAGCTGTGTATACGGTAGAGCCGGCGTTTATATTGCCAAATCCAAAGCCCACATATTTACCCTGCGGCACATAACCGATATTGAAAATTGAAACAATCTGCAAATTCAGTTCTTTCTTATCTTCAAGCTCCTTTGTAATGCGAGGTTTTATGTTGATAGATACGTTTGTAATTTCATCTTTAGGAAAGTTTACGCTTACAGTTTCGGCTTCTTCACTCCCGTTTACGGATATAACCTGCGGTATTCCTCCGATAAACGCCATATATCCTATCGTTATGTCTTCCCGGTTATTTGCGGCATTTGCCGAAAAAGTTATATTTATTTTTTCACCGTTATATTCGATATTCTGCGCGTCGTTCATTTCTGAAAAGTCAAATTGCAGAGCGCCGCTCTGGTACTTGTCATAAAGCTCATAGCGCTCGTCCTCGGTATGAGTTTCGCTGTTTTCATTTTCAGATGTTTCAAATGGATTTGAAACAAGGCTCTGTGTGTCACTTTCACTTGTTCCCGCACAGGAGCAGAGCGAGAGAGTGATTGATAAAGCGAGTAATGATGCAATAATTAGTTTTTTCATTTACGTTTCCTCAGTTATTTGTCTGAAAATTCTAATGTTCCGTCACTGTTTTTGACTATTACTCTGCCGTTTGCAAGAAAAATACTTCCGTCCTCCGCCTGAGGTATTTCCACCTGTTTTCCGTAAGCGTCCATATATGTTCCGTCGCCGAAATACACACAGCTCCTGTCCGCCATATACGCCTCGCCCTTATCGGCAAACTTTTCTTCCGATAAATCACTCACCTTATACCGATAAGTGACAGAATTGTTCGAGCAGTAAATATATTCTCTGTCAGACGCAATCGCATAGAACATTCTTTCGCTGATAATCTTCTTTTCATTGTCAAAGCAGACCGGATTGCCGTCGGAATTAAGATAGAACACCTTGCCGTCAATAACGGAAATATCCCCGTTTATATAATTCTCGCTGAACAGTAGACGGCGTGCACCGGTATTCAAGTCGAGTACAAACACCTTGTAGTTATTAGTCTGCAGATACAGATTATTCTGATACTTACACATACCGTTGTAGCTGCAATCATCGCTGTCACCCGAACATATTGTCAGCAGGTCAAGATAGCGGCTGAGCCGCTGGGCATCAGGCGCGGCAAGAACGGTTTCTTTATAATAATCGCTAAGCCGTATTCTGCACACATTATCGGTATATGTGCCGCCATTCTGAAAGCTTTCGGTATAATAAAGATACCCGTTGCTTGCAAGCATATAATCAACCCTGCCGTCACAGGTTATATTTCGCAGTATATCGTCCTCTGAAAGATTCAGCTTATCGTCATATCTGATTATCCTTTGAGAAATTATATTGTATTCATCGTCGGTCTCGGTACTGAGTAAGTAATATCCTTCACCGTCATAAGCAAAACCGTATCTTCCGTCCGCCGCCGTGTTATCGGCGGTGCTCTGAGAACAGCCTGACAACAGCAGTATCAGCGAAGCGGCAACTGCCGAAATCACTGCCTTTTTTCCCGGACGACAGCGCTTTATGCTGCCGATATATACTGCCGCAGTAAACGCTATCACAATAACAGCTATCGTTATCAGCATAACCAGAAGTTCGGTAGGAACGCATGAATACAGCAGAATTTCAAGTCTGCCCTCGGTCACATAGCAATCTCCCGTGTAATACGGCGAGCCGAGCACAAGTGAAAACGGCGAATAATACACGGCATTATTCTGGCCGAAAAGATAAACCCACACGCAAGTAACCGCCATAGGCACAAACAGCGACAGCGGCAGATTTTTTGTCAGCGTACAAAGCAGTACGCATACAGCCGAAATAAGCAGGTACCCGAGCAGCTTTGTCAGGTGGATAACAATAAACATTGCGATTATAGACAGACTGCCAAACGGGGTGTGCTCAAAGGCTTCGAGCGACTGTACGCCACAGCCGAGGTTTTCCGCTCCGATAACGGCAAATAATGAAGTAAGCTCTATAATAAACAGTCCGAGCCAGCCGGTAAAAATGAGCGAAAACAAGGATATAAGCCTGTACCCGCCCGAGCGTCTGCTGTTTGCGGCGGTAACGATAAGCGGCTTCATCTTTCTTTCGTAATAGCACATAGCCGCAGAGATATAGCATATTGCCATAATAAACAGATACTCTATTCCGCTTGTCATGGCGTTTGAGCCGGACGGGAGCATAAGCAGATTTTCATGGTCTGCGCTTACTCTCTCATAGTTTGAATAAAGCAGCTTTATAGCGTCATACTTTTCGATTATGTCGGGTATCTCCCGCATCGCGTTTGTAAATTCTTCGGGAGTGGAATATTCGCCCGCTCTGTTTTTTTCAAGTATCTCGCTTTGCTGCTGCTTTGCGGCTTCTGCCTCGCTGTATAGCGAGAGTATAGCGGTTTCCTTTTCATCGGTAAGCTGTCCGCCGTACTCCTGCATATATTCGAGATAATATTTCTGCTGTTCGTACGACATATCGCTGTAGCTTGCCTTGTACAAATCCGAACTTGTGAGAAGTTTTACTATAAAGACTATCAGCAGTACAATAAGCCCGTACTGCTTTATGTACAGTTTTTTCAGTTCATTTTTTAACAGCATTTCATACCCCTCCGTACAGACACGACAGCAAAGACGACAGCGAGAAGTATTACTTCGGATAAAGTTACAACAACATTTAATACGGGGAAATCAAGGATATTGCAGACATTCATATTTGTGAAAAGCTCTGTCGTACCGATAAGCGTTGTGGGGTTAAGCACGCCGGGGAGCAGCTCCGAGCCGATTACAAGCAGAAATCCCGCCGCTACGCTTACAACCATTGAAATTATATCATTTTTGCAAAAGGACGATACTGCCGTCACAAGGAATGTGAACATAAGCAGAAACACAAGTCTTAATACGAACGTTATCACAAGAGCGCCGAAAAGCGTAATATTAAACGGGCACATTTCAAATTCCTGCAAGGCGTATATCGGTGCGGAAAATCCGTCAAAGCCGTAGATAAGTTGAAAATAAACCATATCCGAAGCATACAGTATAAGTGTAACCGCAAATGTAAATATCGCCGCCGCTGTCAGCTTTGCAAGCATAACCGACCCTCTTTTTCCTGACGAGGATATAAGCTTATTGTAGCCTATAACATACTCCTTTGATACTATCGGAGATATTGCAAGCACTATAATAAACATTGACAGCAAAGCGGAAAACTTATAGTCAAAGATAGCCTTGTGTCCCTCGGACTGATAATAGCCGTCGAGCGTCCTGCCTTTATAGCAATCCTCATACAGCTTTGAAAGGCGGTATTCGTACCGGCTCTTATCGCTGTAGAACTCGGCGTTTGCCCTTGCATTTTCGGTTATCTCCGCACTTTTATTTGAGTATAGAATAGCGTATTCGTAGGACGAAATAAGGTCTTTGAATAAATTTACATCACCGTAGGGGTAGCCGCAATATGTACCCTCAATCGGCTCTTCAATTATACCGTACTCTTTTAGCATCTGCTCCGCATTAGCAAGCTCGGTTTTTAGTCCGTTTATCTTTTCATCGGTTATCTTTCCGCTGTATTTATCGTACAGTATATTCGTGCCTTGTACGGCATTTCCCGAAAGAACGGCTCTGCCCCCACCCGTGTAGTAATACAGCTCAAATACCTTAACAAAGTTTAAAAGAATAAGCACGATAATGCAGATAAGGAGTGACGGCTTCAGTATGTACTTTTTAAGCTCGTATTTCAGCATATCATTCACCTATCTCTCCGAAGTGGTATATGCACACATCTTCAAGTGCAGGCTGAACATTGACGGCGTCGGGGTGCGGCTTTTCGTCACTTACAACACGGACATTGAACCTGTCGTCCTTGCTTATAACATTGCTGACGCGCTTTGTCCGCATAAGCTCCATACCTGTTTCGTAGTCGGTGAGTACCTCCCAGACCTTGCCGTAAATCTCATTGCAAAGCTCACTTTGTGAGGCACAGCTTATCATCTTTCCGCCATCGATAAGTACAACATTCTTGGCAATAAAAGCAATATCGGTAACGATATGAGTTGCTAAAATTACTATCTTATCATTCGCAAGCGATGAGATTACATTTCTGAAGCGTATACGCTCCTTGGGGTCAAGTCCTGCTGTCGGCTCGTCAAATATAACGACCTTTGGCTCGCCTACAAGTGCCTGCGCTATTCCGAGCCTTTGCTTCATACCGCCCGAATGTGCGCCGACCTTTTTGTTGCGGTCGTCATACAGATTTACACGCTTTAAAATCCCGTCGGCATAGGCTTTGGGATTATCGACCTTTACATTTTTCAGTGCCATAGAGTAGAGGATAAGCTCTCTTGCCGTAAAATTAGGATAAAAGTCCTGATTCTGCGGTAAAAAGCCGAGGTGCGACATATAGTCGTGACTGTCACCATCGGTAAAAGCAATACTGCCGCTGTCGGGCTTTATTATGCCGGTTACGCAGTTTATCAACGTGGATTTGCCCGCGCCGTTGGGACCTAAGATGCCGTACACGCCTTTTTCAAGGGTGAGGGTAAAGCTGTCGAGGGCTTTTTTGCCTTTTGAGTAGGATTTTGTGAGTTGATTGATTTCAAGTTTCATTTTTTCTCCTATACATGACTTAGCTCTGATTTTTATTGTATTATCACTAGTTATTCTTTGAATGGGAATTGCCAATTTAGTCTGCATTTTTTTGAATTATATAATAAAAAAATTGCTATGTCAATAAAACTGTGAAGTTTGGCATAATTTAGTGAAGTTTAGTCGATATAGTTTAAATCAAAAAGTATACTAATAGCTAAACTTCTTGACAAAGCGAATTAATTTGATGTATACTACAAAAAAGGACAAAGGAAATCCTTTGCCCGCAGACTGTCGATAAACCTATGTGTTCCTCAAAATGGGGTTGAGGGGCGTCAGCCCCCAATAGGGGCGAGGGGCGATAGTCCCCGATAAATAGCCCCTTCCCGAGGGTAAGGGGTTTGGGGATGGGGATAGAGAATTTGCTCGATTTCATAAAAAATAGACTTTTTCTACAAGTTGAGGACAAAGGAAATCCTTTGCCCGATTTATATAATTTTCTTGTTTTATTATGTCCGTATTTATTTCGTAATCAAACTAAAAATCTTATTTACTTAGTTTTTTGCTATTTACACAATTGTCGTTATAATTTTTATCATATAATATTACATTTATTATCACTTCACGGCTTTTTTTATCAAGAGAAGATAGAATATCAATTGCTTCTGCTATTGTAAATTTTCCAAAGAAGCTTTTATTTAACTTATCAAATTTAAAACTTATAGCTGACCTTCCCAACAAATAATCAACAGGAACATTAAAAATATCTGCAAGTGACATAAGAGTTTCAATATTAGGTAATTAACATTCTTTTCATAGTTGCAAATTGCGTTTTTGGATAGATGAACCGCATCAGCAAGTTGTTTTTGTGTATAACCGTGTTTTTCTCGTAATTGTCTTAGCCTTTCGGAAAATTCCATGATTTTCACTCCTTATTTTTATTTTACACCGAGTCAAATGACAATTGTTGATTTATACAGAATTTATGTGTTTTTTATATTTTTATCAAATATAATTCAGAATTTATGAATTTTAATTAGGAGTTGCTGAACATATGCAAATAGCAGTATGTGATGATGAAAAGGTATATCTTGATTGCTTGAGCAGGAAGATAGAAGCTTGCTTTAAAGAATTTGAAATTGAGATTTCCTTGGATAAATACTTAAATGCCGTGTCTTTTCTCGAGCAGCATAATCAAAATCCGTACGATGTAGTTTTTCTTGATATACTTATGCCGGAAATGAACGGTCTTGATGTTGCAAACAGGATAAGAAATTTATCCGAAAAAACAATAATCATATTTATCACCACCGAAAATCATCTTGTATACGAAAGCTTTGACTACAGACCGTTCAACTTTATTCCGAAGGACCTTGATATTTTTGACCAAAAGCTACGGTCGGTTATCGGAAAGCTGATGTTTTTTCTTCAGACTTCAAAGACCTTGTGCTTTGACCTGCCATACGGAGAAATCGGGAAAGTGACTGTCGGTGATATAATATATATCTGTAGCAGATCGAATTACATAGACATTATCTGCAAATCGAACGTGAAGCTAAAAATCAGAAGCACGATAGATAATATCTGCGGTATGCTACCCGAACAACATTTTGCAAGAACGCATAACAGGATAATTGTTAACCTTAATCACATTCAGCGTATTGATTATCCGAATCATATAGTATACTTAACTGACAGCAACCAGGCGGAAATAAGCCGACGATATAAAAATTCACTTGCAGAAAAGTACAAAATGTTTATCAGGGAAACAACCTAACAGGAGTAAATATGACTGATTTTTTGTGGGCGGCATTTGAGCTTTTCATTACTTTTTTTGAAAACCTTACCGTATGCCATTTTATATGCAGGTTTTTAAAGCTTGACTTAAAAAGCAGAAAAGGAATAATTCTGTACCTTATCGGCTGTGTATCATTTTCGGTGATTGTCACTGTTATAAACAACTTTACTTTGTACGAAGGAGTATACGGTCTGATTTATACTGTTATGTTCTTTGCTTACAGCCTGTTTTTGCCGGGGTCGGTAATAAAAAAGGCATTTGCCGCTATACTTGCCAATATCGTAATAGTCTGCACAAACGCTCTTGTTACAAGCACAATTTCAGCCGCCTCAGGTAACGCGGTTGCGGAGATATTGGGCACTCATACTTTGGAAAGAGTTATTGCCGTACTCTCGGTTCAAATTTTGCTTATATATATTTTCGGCATCATTCTGAAAATAACGGCTGATAAAGATGTTGCGCTTAGATCGAGCGAATGGCTGCTTATTTTGTCGGTGTTTGTGGTTTCGTTTGTTTCAATAACATTCATTCATATGTCACAGCTATATTCCGATTATAACGAAAATCAAACGCGTATTTTATTGATAGCTGAACTGGGATTGGTAATCATAAATCTGATATGCTTTTATATGACCGTAGCCATGAGCAAGAGCAACCGTCAGGCCACCCTACTGAAGCTTGAAAAGCAGCAGCAGGAATATAGAATTAAATACGCCGAAACGATAAAGAACCAGTACGAGGAAACAGCTCGACTCAGACACGATATGAAGCAGAACTTTGAAGTACTGACGATGCTGTCCGACGAAAAGAAGTACGATGAAATCGGTGTGTTTTTAAAGCAATGCAAAAACGAGATAAGCAATATTGATGTGTGCATCGATGTGGGAAACGTCTTTATCAACGCTATACTTAACACTAAAATATCAATCGCTCGAAACCATGACATTAATTTTGTCTTCACAGGTTCAAAACAGCTTGACGGCGTAGCGGATATAGATATGTGCAATTTACTTGGAAATATCCTGGACAACGCTATCGAAAACTGCTCTGCCTCGCCCGATGCTCATAAAAGTATAATCTGCAATTTTTCCGGCGATGAGTATAAGATTATGATTTATGTAAGCAACACTATTGAAAAATCCGTGCTTTCGGAAAATCATTCGTTAAAAACCTCAAAATCACGATTACAAGGTCACGGATACGGTATAAAAACAATAAAGCAAATAGCGGAGAAATATAACGGCAGCGCGGATTTTTACGAAAAAGACAATATGTTTGTCTGCTGTGTGATGTTATACCGTGATTTTTAATGCCGTAAGGTATTGCGGCGGTAACGCCGCAGTTTTGTGTCAGCAAAACAAATTAGTGGTAAAATGTTCTCGGACGCGCGGGTAACCGCGTGCCGTGCAAGGCACGGCAAAATCCGCATGAGGCGGATTTTTAGTCCGAGGTTATTATACCGTGAAGAACCAGATTTTGACGGATAATAATAAAATAATTCTGCAGACAACTGATTATAAAAAAGTTTCGGTTCTTAAAAATAAACTGTGTAAATGCGTTATTCTTATCTATAAGCGAATGTATGATTTGAGAGCGTTCCTGCTCGGTCAGATTGATATAATACTTCTTCATTTGTAGTCCCTCCATTCGATGACAGTATATCCATAATTGTTGCCGGCTTCAAATATGCAAAAAAAGAACCCCGAACTATACAGTCCGAGGTTCTGTCGTAAACATCGTTAGATGCCGAGTTTACAAGGCTTTTTTGTTCAATTTTCAATGCAGCCGTTACAATGAAGCCACCGGATTAACAATTCACGATTCCAGTGATTTACGACACGCATTTGTCGTAAAAGACGAGTGATGCTCAAAAAGTCATTTGTCGTAAATTTGTCGTAAACCCTCTGACGTGTTTCATTTTTGGATTAACAAAACGCCGCAAACGCTGTCAAAACCTGATTTTTGTGGGTTTTTAGTCTGCGAGGGGCTTCATCGTCGGGAACAACAGTACATCTCTTATGCTTGCACTGTCTGTAAGCAACATTACAAATCTGTCAAGTCCCATACCAAGACCGCCCGTGGGGGGTAAGCCGTATTCGAGGGCTGTGATGAAGTCCTCGTCTATCTGAGCGTTTGCGCCCTGCTTTCTCTTCTCCATAACCTGCTTTGTGAAACGTTCACGCTGGTCGATGGGGTCGTTAAGCTCCGAGAATGCGTTACCGAATTCGCACGCATTGATAAAGTATTCAAAACGCTCCGTGAATGCGGGGTCGGTGGGCTTTCTCTTTGCAAGAGGCGAATTTTCTACAGGATAATCATAGATGATAGTAGGCTGAATCAGCTTGTCCTCTACAAATTCCTCGAACAGCTCGATAAGCACCTCGCCCTTTGTGGCTGTGTCAGCAATCTCTGCGTGCTTTGTCTTAGCCTGAGCCACTGCATCGGCGTCACTTGTCCAGCTGTCATAGTCAAGACCTGTGTATTCCTTTACGGCTTCCTTCATAGTCATACGCTTCCAGGGCTTGCCGATTTCGATTTTCTTACCCTGATAAGGAACTGTATCCGTGCCGCATACCTTGAGCGCTACTGTACGGTACATTTCTTCTATCAGATCCATCATACCGTAGTAGTCTGTGTATGCCTGATACATTTCGATAGATGTAAATTCGGGGTTGTGAGTTGCGTCCATACCCTCGTTTCTGAAGATACGTCCTACTTCATATACCCTGTCAAATCCGCCTACGATAAGGCGCTTTAAGTAAAGCTCCGTTTCGATACGCAGATACATATCAATGTCAAGAGCGTTGTGGTGTGTTACGAAAGGTCTTGCTGCCGCGCCGATCTCAAGCGTGTGAAGTACGGGTGTGTCAACCTCGATATATCCCTTGCTGTCAAGGAAACTGCGTATCTCACGCAGGATCATTGAACGCTTGACGAAGGTATCCTTTATCTCGGGGTTTGCGATAAGGTCTAGGTAACGCTTTCTGTAACGCTCTTCCTTGTCCTTAAGTCCGTGCCACTTTTCAGGCAGGGGCAGAAGCGACTTTGAAAGAAGCTTTATTGACTTTGCGTGTACGCTTATCTCTCCTCGTCTTGTCTTGAATACAAAACCGCTCACACCTACAATATCGCCGAGATCCCACTTCTTGAATTCCTTGAAGTTATCCTCGCCTATATCGTCAATGCGGACATAAACCTGCATTCTTCCGCTGTCGTCACGGATATCGATAAAGTTTGCCTTGCCCATATCACGCCAGCTTGTGATACGTCCTGCGATCATTACGTCCTTTTCTTCAAGCTCTTCAAAGTTATCTCTTATCTGCTGAGCCTTGTGTGTGAAATCGAACTTCGTGATTTCATAAGGGTTCTTGCCGTTTGCCTTTAAGTCATTCAGCTTTTCTATTCTTATGCGGTGCTGTTCGTCGAGCTGAGCCAGAAGCTCTTCTTCGGTAAGCTCAACCTGCTCTGCGTTGTTGTTTTCCATTATTTTTTGTTTCCTCTCAGTTTACTTGTCTATTTCTACTATCTTGTACTTCTTTACTCCTGCGGGAGCTTCAACCTCTACCTCTTCGCCGAGCTTCTTGCCTATGCAAGCCTTGCCGATAGGCGATTCGTCGGAAATCTTCATAGCCTTCATATCAACTTCCTTTGAACCTACTAAGAAGAACTTGATTTTCTTTCCGCTCTCGTCCTCTATAACTACAGTGTTACCGATATTAACGTGCTCCGTTGAAAGTTCGTCCTCGTCAACTACCTTTGCGTTTTTCAGTGTAGCTTCAATCTCTGCGATCTCAGCCTCAACGATACCCTGTTCGTTTTTAGCTTCATCGTACTCTGAGTTCTCGGATAAGTCACCGAATGAAAGAGCTACCTTGATTTTTTCTGCTATTTCTTTTCTTGTGACTGATTTTAAGTGTTCAAGTCTTTCTTCGAGATCCTTAAGACCTTTCGATGTTAAAGTTGTCTGTGTTGCCATTATAAATGACCTCCATAAATTTATTTATATGCGGGCGGAGTTTACCGCCATAGATATCATTTTATTCGGTCGCTACGATTTCAAGCGCCTTCTGTAGCTGAGCGTCGCTTTTCTTATCGGCGAACTTTATCTGTTCTGCCTGCTGTGCGGTAATGTCAACCGTATAGTCGGGCTTTATTCCCGTATCGGAGAAATCGTCGGATTCGGTAGGGATTATCGTTGCGGTCGATATTGAAACCGCACTGCCGTCCTTGAAGCTCTGGGTCGTCTGAAGCTGTGACTTTCCGGCTGTAACCGAACCTATAACAGAAGCTTTTGCAAAGTCGCGCATACCTACGGCAAATACTTCCGCAAGGCAGGCTGTGTTGCCGTTTGTAAGCACTGTTATCGGTTTGCCGAGCGATGACAGCCCGTCGGTTTCGATAAACGTCGTATCCTTACCGTTGGCGTCTATCTGCGTTGCGACTGTGGCTTTGGGGAGCACACGGTTCAGCATAGCTTTAAGCGGTTCTGTAATGCCGTCCGTAACATCACGGACATCGAAAATATAACCCAGGACAGACTGTGCCTCGTACTCATCGATAAGCTGTATAAAGCTGTCGTCAGTCGTGTCGTTGAAGGTATATATCTTGATATAGGCATAACCGTCGATCAGCTTGCTTTTTACTGATGTAAGCTTTATGCTCTGTCTTACCAGTGTAACGGTCTTCTCTGTGCCGTCAGGTGTGCTGAAAGTTACCGTAAGCTTTGTGCCTTCTTCGCCGTCAAGTTTTTCCTGTGCCGCCTCAGCGCCTGTTTCGAGAATATTCTTGCCGTCTATTGCGGTTATCATACAGCCCTTTGTTATCTCTTCAACGTCTGCCGAAGAACCTTCATAGACATTTGTAACCTCAAGATAGTCGCCGTTTACGACTGTTTCGACACCTGTTCCGATAATAACTCCGCTCTGTATCTGCTGAAGCTTGTAATATTCATCGGCGGTGTAGTATTTTGCGTATTTGTCTTCGGTTCCGCTGATATAGCCGTTTGCTATACCTGTGATAAGCTCATTCTCATCGAGTTTGTATATCGATGAACTGCGGACGAATGTATCTACTTCTTTTATCTTTGCGTTTATGGTTTCCCGTTCCTGTATGCCGGCAACCATTGAATTGTACATATTGAGCGACACGGTCATCGTAAGTACGAAGGTTATGGCACACGCTACCGCTATAAGGCTTATTGTAACGCCGAGCGATACTTTTTTATTCATACGGGATTCACCCTTTCCTTGTTCGTTTATCTGTAACTTTGTTTCTGACTTTAAGTTCCTTATGCCATAGTAACATAATTGAACGGATTTTCAGGCTCGCCGTTCAGTCTTATCTCAAAATGAAGATGGGGACCTGTCGAATATCCTGTGCTTCCTACAGCGCCCAGAGCCTCGCCCTGTGCCACTTCCTGACCGACAGAAACATATACCGCACTCATGTGGGCATAAGTCGTTGTATATCCGCCGCCGTGGTCAACAACAACGTACATTCCGTAACTGTAACCGGGTATGTAGCTTGTTTCCGCAACGATGACCGTTCCTGCTTTTGACGCAAGAATGCTGTCGCCGTATATTCCACCGTCACCGATGTCAACGCCCTTGTGCCATCTGCCGAAATCAGCGTCCCAGCCGAAGTTACATGAGATATATGAACGTCCGGGAACGGGCCAGTACCACTCGCCCTCCTGGTATACCTTGTCGGGATTCGTCTGCTGTTTTATAAGCTCTTTTATCTGCTCTTCATACGCTTCGATATCAGCCTCGCTGACGCTTATCTCGTACTGTAAATTGCTCTTCTGGTCTTCAAGGTCGCTTACAGCCGCAGAGTACTTGTTGTAATCGGATTCATATGTGCTTTTCGCACTTTCTGCGTCCGATACAAGACCGTCAAGTTCCTGCTTTTCACTGAGAAGCTTTGTCATCTGACTGTCAAGCTGTTTCTTGGACTGCTCAAGGTCAGCCTTGTCGGTTTCAAGAAGTTTCTTGTCGGAACTCAGCTTTTTCATGTCTGCCGTTAGGTCGTTCATGAACTGCAGATTCTGCTCGCTTATCTTTCCTACGACCTCGCTGTTTATCATCAGGTCATAGAAATCTGTGGAGCCCGCAAGCACGCCGAACATATCGCCCGTGCCCGATGTGTACATTGTTCTTACTATCTGCGCAAACTTTTCAAGATTTGCCTTGTTTTCTTTATCAAGCTTATCTATATTTTTTTCCGCAGTTGCGATAGCCTCGTCTTTCTTCGCTATCTCATCGGTAAGGGTATCAATATCGCCCTGCAAAGAATCTATATCCTGATTCTTGTAATAAACAAGATTGTAGTAATAATCGACAAGTTCTTTCTGTTCGGCAAGGAGCTTTGCCGTATTATCAAGATCTTCCTGCTTATCGGTTATATCGCCCTGAATGCGGTCGATCTCTTCACGTCTTTGCTCGTTATCCTGTTTTATCTGCTCTATTCTGCTCTTTATATCGTCAACCGTAAGATCTTCCGCGCCTGCGGGAGCATACGTTACGATTATACCCGATGTCAATGCAAATATTGTGACGAATGAAGTCAGAGAGTGCAGAAGTTTTTTCAGCTTCATCTTTATTCCTTTCGCCGTTATACCTTAAGGTATTTGCCCGTACTCAGCACTGTGCCGATTGCTCCGAGGATTGCACCCGCAGCGCAACAAGCCGCCAGTACATACCATTCTATCTGTGAGAACTGAAGTATATCACCCATTCCGAGCGCATTCCACATTCCGAGGTTCTGTGTGAACAGATTGAACAGATTTTCGTAAATAAGTTTAGTAACGAACCACGACAGAATACCCGAAAGAAGTCCTATAAAAAGTCCTTCGACAAAAAAAGGCGTCTTTATAAACGAGTTTGTGGCACCTACTATTCTCATTATGGCAATTTCCTTGCGTCTTGCGAAAACACTGAGCCTTGTGGTATTTGATATTATTATTATACTTACCGTACCGAGCGCCGCAATGAGTACTATTCCGATTATAGTAAATGTTGTTCTCAGATCCTTGATAAAGCTTGCAAAGTCCATAGGTGCATTTACCTTGTAAACGCCGTCTATCGCCTTGAACTGCTGTACCGCCGTGCTCATCTTGTCAATGTCGTTTATCGTAACCATATAGGTCGCGGGGACCGGGTTATAGGGCAGATTTTCAAACAGTTCCTTCTGCTCGCTGTACTGCTCTATCATTTTCTTAAGTCCCTCTTCCGAGGAGATGAAATCCACCTTTTCGGTAAGCGTATTGCTTTTGAGTACCTCGCCTATATGTTTTATATCCGCGTCATCGTTGAGATAAACACTAATCTCATTCTTGTCCGAAACGTTGTCAAGAATGATTCCGCAGTCGAGCATTACTATAGCCGACATTCCGACCAGAATAAGGCTGACTGTCATAATACAAAGGCTGGCAAAGGACATGAAGCGGTTTTTCCAGACCGACCTTATACCCTGTTTTATAAGATAAGTAAAGTTATTCATCCTGCGCCTCACCTTCTACATATTCGTCGAAAATAACTTCGCCGTTTTTCAGGCTGACGATTCTTCCGCCGAAATATTCGACAAGGCTGTGCTCATGAGTAACCATTATTACGGTAGTTCCGCACTTGTTTATCTCCTTGAGCAGTTTTACTATGTCATACGACAGCGCCGGGTCTATGTTCGCTGTGGGCTCGTCCGCTATGATAAGCTTGGGGTCGCTTGCAAAGGCTCTTGCTATTGCAACTCTCTGCTTTTCACCGCCGGAAAGCGTATCGGGATATGCTTTTGCTCTCTCGACAAGTTTTACGAGGTTCAGAACATACGGCACTCTGTGTCTTATTGTCTTTTTTGATTTGTTTGTGACACGCAGAACAAATGCTACGTTGTCATAAACATTGAGGTCCGGTATCAGACGGAAATCCTGGAATATCATTCCTATAGAACGTCTGAAGTACGGAATCTTCTTGTTTTTTATCTTGGCAAGATTGTATCCGTTGACGAATACTCTGCCGGAGGTCGGCGCTATCTCTCTTGTAAGAAGCTTCAGAAGCGTAGATTTACCTGCGCCGCTGTCACCTACTATAAAGACAAATTCTCCGTCCTCTATACGCAAATTGACGCCGTTTAAAGCGTCAACTCCGCCGCCGTCCTTGAAATGAACGTCGACGTTCTTTAATTCTACCATTTTACCATTCCTTCCTGAATACCTGCCGTGACGAAAAACGGCACACAGCGATGCAGTCCGGTTTATGGCGTAACCGGGGGAACTACATAACTATCCCCTTCTGCACCCACAATACTTTTCAAATACTTGTTCCATATACTTCAAAGTACGGTGGCGTAACTTAATTTCTCTCTCCTCTGATTTAGCCGCATAACACCAAATATCCGTCCGCAAATTCACAGTCTGCTGTGCATGGACAGTACAAATCGCCGCACTTTTTCGACAGACCAACCGTCAGCGTAAGTAACGCTTGCACGCAAACTTTTTTAAGATCGGAATTGTCTGCGGCGCTGCCGACCGGCTTTATACTTTGCACCGCCGTTTACACCCGACCGTTTCACCGTGTTACACATAAATGCAACATTTCAAAAGGTCGGAATTGTCTGCGGCACTGCCGACTTGCTTTATACTTCGCACCGCCGTTTACACCCGACCGTTTTGCCGTGTCACACATAAATGCAACATTTCAAAAGGTCGGAACAGTCAGCGGCACTGCCGACTTGCTTTATACTTCGCACCGCCGTTTACACCCGACCGTTTCGCCGTGTCACACATAAATGCAACATTTCAAAAGGTCGGAACAGTCAGCGGCGACCCGCCGCCGCATTAGAATTTGACGGGATCTGCGGCAAGGTATTTCTTGACCATAAGAGCGATCTTGAAGATGATTGCGTGATCGAACTCTCTTAAGTCAAGACCTGTGAGTTTCTTTATCTTGTCCAGTCTGTAAACCAGTGTATTTCTGTGTACGAAGAGCTTTCTTGACGTTTCTGAAACGTTGAGGTTATTCTCGAAGAATCTCTGGATCGTGAATAACGTTTCGTGGTCAAGCGACTCGATAGAACCCTTCTTGAAAACTTCCTTCAGGAACGTTTCACAGAGGGTCGTGGGGAGATGATAGATAAGACGTGCGATACCGAGATTGTCGTAGCTTACGATAGTCTTGTCCGTATCGAATACCTTACCTACTTCAATAGCGATCTGTGCTTCCTTGAACGAACGTGCAAGATCCTTTATACCGGTAACGGGAGTGCCGATACCTACATTTACCTTTGTGAAGAACTCGCCCGACAGCGTATCGGAAATCGAACGTGCAAGCTTTTCAAGATCCTTGTTGTCTATGCCTGCCTTGATCTCCTTTACAAGGACGATCTCGGACTCGGTGATGTTGAATACGAAATCCTTGTTCTTATCGGGGAAGAGGTTCTGAATGACATCGTACGCCGAAACCTCGTTAGCCGAAACAATGCTTATAAGGAATACAACGCGGCTGATATCTGCGTTGAAGTGCAGTTCTCTTGCCTTAAGCGTGATATCGCCGGGGAGAACGTTATCAAGAATGATATTCTTAACGAAATTATTTCTGTCATATTTCTCGTCATAGTACTGCTTTATGCTCGACAGCGAAATAGCGAGTATCGACGCATACTTTGCCGCCTGATCATCCGTGCCTTCGATGAATACTGCATAGTCGGGCTTTACATGTACGCCGAAAGGCTTGTATGTATAGCCGTCACGAATGAATACATCGTGAGAGTCACCAAGCTCAATAGAAAAGAAGTCGCTGTTCGTTCCTATCCTGGAAAGCTCACTGCAAGCGACTATCGTACTGTTTTCATCGATAACACCGATAACACGACCGATAGTATCTCTCATCTGATGAACTACGCCCTGAAATAATCTGTTTGACATTTTCTTACCTCTTTTATCTTAAAAATGGTTTGCTCGCGTGTCCGCCGAAGGCAATAACCCAAATAGCGCCTTGTAATGCGGATATTTCTCTATACAGTCTGTATTATGATCATTATGCGTAAACCCCTGAAAAAGGGCATAAAACGGCTGAAAATAATACACCAAATATATTTTACTAGAAAAACCGAAAAAAATCAAGACTTTTTTAGACAAAATGTAAAAATTGCTTTAAAATTTTTTGCAATGTTGCAAAATACGTTAATAAGTGGTATACTAAAATTTATGTATGGATAGTGGGCAACTATGCCCTGTACCATAATAAATTACATTCGGAAGGACTGGTTTTTTATGATCCTGAAAATTAGAAACGCAAAGAACGGCGTGTATGCACGAATGTGCAGTTTGGCACGAATGTAAAAATACGGACTGAATAAATTATCACTTAAAAACAAGGAGAAAAATAAAATGAGCAAGACATACTATATAACTACCCCGATATATTATCCTTCGGGCAATCCCCACATCGGACACTGTTACACGACAGTAGCCTGCGATACGATAGCACGTTTCAAGAGAATGCAGGGCTATGACGTAATGTTCCTTACAGGTACGGACGAGCACGGTCAGAAAATCGAGCTCAAAGCCGCAGACAAGGGCGTAACACCGAAGGAATACGTTGACGAGATAGTAGGCAACTTCAAGCGTCTGTGGGAAACAATGCACATAAGCTACGACCGTTTCATCAGAACAACGGACGACTACCATGTTGAAACAGTACAGAAGATTTTCAAGAAGCTGTATGAAAAAGGCTACATCTACAAGGGCACATACAAGGGCAAGTACTGCACACCCTGCGAGAGCTTCTGGACAGAAAGCCAGCTTGTTGACGGCAAGTGCCCCGACTGCGGGCGTGAGGTAATAGAGGCCAATGAAGAAGCGTACTTCCTGCGCCTTTCGGACTTTGCCGACAAGATCGAAAAGTTCCTTACCGAAACCGACTATTTACAGCCTAAGAGCCGTGTAAACGAAATGGTAAACAACTTCATAAAGCCCGGTCTTGAGGATCTGTGCGTATCAAGAACAAGCTTTACATGGGGCATACCAGTTGACTTTGACAGCAAGCACGTTGTATATGTGTGGGTCGATGCTCTTTCAAACTATATCAGTGCACTGGGTTACGAAAACGAGAAATACAACGACTTTGAAAAGTACTGGCCCGCAGATATGCACATGACAGCAAAGGAAATAGTACGTTTCCACTCTATCGTATGGCCTATAATCCTTATGATGCTTGATCTGCCCCTGCCGAAGCACCTCTACGGTCACGGCTGGATAAACTTCAACGGCGACAAGATGAGCAAGTCGAAGGGCAATGTAGTAGATCCTTTCGTACTTTGCGAGCGTTACGGCGTTGACGCTGTACGTTATCAGATACTCCGTGATATGCCCTACGGCAGTGACTGCAACTTCACAAACGAGCTTATGCTGACAAGAATAAACGCCGACCTTGCAAATGACCTCGGAAACCTCGTTTCAAGAACAGTCGCAATGGTAGACAAATATTTCGGTGGCACACTGCCCACCGACAGAGTATCCGATGATCTCGACAGTCAGCTTATTGATATGGCTCAGTCGCTGTGCGCAACGGTTACTCCGCTCATCGAGCAGGCTCAGCACTCAAAGGCTCTTGAAGAAATATTCAAGGTAATTTCCCGCGCAAACAAGTACATCGATGAAACAGCACCCTGGGTACTTGCAAAGGACGACAGCAACAAGGCACGTCTTGCGACCGTACTCTACAACCTGCTTGAAACCATCCGTATCTGCTCGGCACTTCTCAGCCCCTTTATGCCTGTTACTATGCCTGAGGTATGGGAGCAGATAGGCGCAAGCGCAGAGGATACAGCTTACGATAAGCTCGGTACATTCGGCGTTCTGCGTGCAGACGTTACAGTAAAGAAAGGCAGAGTTCTCTTCCCCAGAATCGACATCAAGAGCGAGATCGCAGAGCTTGAAAGCCTTATGAAGCCCAAGGCTGTCATCAAGGAAGACGAGGATCTTGACAAGGCAGGAATAATCACCATAGACGACTTTGCAAAGGTAAAGCTCAGAACAGGTGAGATCACAGCCTGCGAGAAGATAAAGAAGTCAAAGAAGCTGCTTAAAATACAGGTTGACGACGCAAGAGGCGGCAGACAGATAGTTTCCGGCATTGCGGAATACTATACTCCCGAAGAGCTTATCGGAAAGAAGATAATATTCGTTGCAAACCTCTCACCCGCAAAGCTCTGCGGCGAAGAAAGCAACGGTATGCTCCTTGCCTGTGACGCAGGTGACAAGGTACAGGTCGTATTCCTTGATAAGGATACACCCAACGGCAGTACAGTAAGATAACGACATAATATAAAGGAAAAGAACGACGGAATGAAAATAAAAGACTTATACACACCCGGCAAGACGGTATTCTCGCTTGAGGTGTTTCCTCCCAACAAGAACTTCCCTATCGAAACAGTCTACAAGGCAGTTGAAGGACTGGTCGCAACTGATCCCGCCTATATCAGCGTAACATACGGTGCAGGCGGAAATCGTGCAAACCGCTCCACCTGCGAGATAGCATCGCATATAAAGAAAGAATACGGCATCGAGTCAATGGCTCACCTCACATGCATAAACAGCACCCGTGACGATGTTGATTTTATGCTTGACGATTTTTCATCAAACGGCATTGAGAATATCCTCGCTTTAAGAGGCGACAACAAGCCCGATGAAGAGCCTAAGTTTGACTTTCCCCACGCAAGCGACCTTGCAGCATACATTGCCGCAAAGGGCAATTTTGATATTGCTGGTGCGTGCTATCCCGAAACTCACGTTGACGCAGAGAGCGCCGAGGACGACATAAAGAACCTTAAAATAAAGGTTGAAGCAGGTGCTTCTCACCTTGTTTCACAGCTGTTCTTTGATAACTCCTGCTATTACGACTTTGAGAAGCGTGCAAGAGCGGCAGGTATAGACGTACCTATCGCCGCAGGCATTATGCCTGTTACGAACAAAAAGCAGATCGAGCGTATGGTAACAATGTGCGGCGCAAGTCTGCCCTCAAAGTTCGTAAAGATGATGCAGAAGTACGAGAACGATCCCGAAGCGCTGAAGAGTGCAGGAATAGCATATGCTATAGACCAGATAGTAGACCTTATTTCAAACGATGTACAGGGTATCCACCTCTATGCTATGAATAACCCCGCCGTTGCAACACGCATCTACAACGGCATCAAGGATCTGTTATGATACTTGAACCGATTGACAAGAACGAGGCTCTGCGTTATCTCGGCTGTAAGGACGGCACGGATAACGAGCAGATGCTTGCAATGCTGGATTCATGCGAAAAAGAGCTTTTAAAAGCCGCAAGTCCGAAATATCTCTATGCCGTATACCCGATAAGCTTTACCGATGACGGTGTAAAAATCGCTGACAGCAATATAATACTTAAAGGCAGTTCCGCCGCCGCTCATTTGAAAAACTGCGACAGGATAGTACTTATGTGCGCTACGCTCGGGCAGGGTGTAGATGTATTATTACGGCGTTTGCAGGTGTCGGATATGGCAAGCGCAGTTATCGTTGACAGCCTTGCGGGTGCGGCGATAGAGCAAATCTGCAACAGAGCGGAAACAGAGATATTTGAAAAAGTACACTCAAACAGCCGAACCTGGAGATATTCTCCCGGTTACGGTGATTTGCCGCTTGATATACAGTTTGATTTACTGACGCTTTTACAGGCTCAGAAAAGGATAGGTCTTACTGTTATGAACAGTAATATGATGGTGCCGACAAAATCCGTAACCGCATTTATCGGACTGTCCGAGGGCGAGGTTGACAGAAGTACAAGAGGCTGTGAAAGCTGTAATATGAAAGACAGATGCAAATTCAGAAAAAGCGGAGGACACTGTGGAAATTAAAACATTACTTGAACAAAGAGGACTGCTCATTTTCGACGGTGCTATGGGTACTCAGTTGCAGGCAAAGGGTCTTAAGACGGGCGAAACTCCCGAACTTCTGAACCTCACTGCAAAGGATCTGCTCAAAGAGATACACCGCAGTTATATAGACGCAGGCGCGGATATAATTTCCGCAAATACATTCGGTGCGAACTCATACAAGCTCAGCCACAGCGGCAAGAGCGTTGACGAGATAATCACCGCAGGAATTGTAAACTGTAAGGAAGCAATAAAAGAAAGCGATAAGGACGTTCTCTGTGCGCTTGATATAGGTCCTATAGGACAGCTCCTTGAGCCTACGGGAAGCCTTAAATTTGAAGAGGCTTATGACATATTCAAAGAAGAGATAGTTGCAGGCTATAAGGCGGGTGCAGACGTTGTACTGTTTGAAACAATGACCGACTTATACGAGCTTAAAGCCGCTATACTTGCCGCAAAGGAAAACAGCGATCTGCCGATCATATGCAGTATGACCTTTGAGGAAAACGGACGTACATTTACGGGATGTCCCGCAGAAGCGGAAATACTGCTTTGCGAGGGACTTGGTGTCAGTGCAGTCGGCGTGAACTGCTCTCTGGGTCCGAAGGAGCTTATGCCTATAATCACAACGCTGTGCGAAAAGTCGAAGATACCCGTTATCGTAATGCCGAACGCAGGACTTCCCGACCCTGCGACAGGCGAATATTCGATAGACGCTGAAGAGTTCAGCGAGTATGCAGTTGAGATTGCAAAGCTCGGTGCAGGAATAATCGGCGGCTGTTGCGGTACAACACCCGAATTTATCCGCCGCACGGCAGATAAGGTAAAGGGCAGAAAGTACGAACCTAAAAGCATCGAGCGTGTCTGCACGATATGCAGCGGCACAAATGTTGTAGAGGTAAGTCAGCCGAGAATAATCGGTGAGCGTATCAACCCTACCGGTAAAAAGCTGTTCAAGCAGGCTCTGATCAACGATGATATAGACTATATCTTAGGACAGGCTATAGAACAGGTAAATGCAGGTGCGGATATACTGGACGTAAATGTAGGACTTCCCGACATTGATGAAAAGGCAATGATGATAAAGGCTGTCAAGAGCATTCAGGGCGTAACTAATGTACCTCTCCAGATAGACAGCACTATCCCAGAGGTACTTGAAGCGGCACTGCGCGTATACAACGGCAAGCCTATGGTAAACTCGGTAAACGGCGAAGAAGAGAGCCTTAAAAACGTTCTCCCGCTTGTAAAGAAATACGGCGCGGCAGTTGTCGGACTGACGCTTGACAAGGACGGCATACCGCCTAAAGCTGAACAGCGTGTTGCCATCGCCGAGAAGATAATAAAGCGTTGTGAGGAAATCGGTATTCCGAAAGAGGATATAGCGATAGACTGCCTCACGCTTACCGCATCCGCAGAACAGCTTGCGGTAAACGAAACGCTTAAGGCTGTGCGTGCGGTAAAGGAAAGGTTCGGAGTGAGAACGGTACTCGGTGTATCGAATATATCATTCGGTCTGCCAAACCGTGAGCTTTTAAACCACATTTTTCTTACGATGGCGCTTGAAAACGGGCTTGATCTGCCGATCATAAACCCCAATGTTGCCGCAATGACAGGCGCTGTAAGAGCATTCAAACTGTTGAAAGCTATCGACGTTAACTCAGTCGAATACATTGCCGCTTACGGCAGTGACACCCCAACGGCAGTCGCAAAGCCGAAATCTTCGGATGTAACGCTTGAATACGCTATCGACAACGGACTTAAAGCGGATGCGGCGAAGATAACCGAACAGTTGCTTATAGACACCGACCCGATGGTAATAATAAACGAACGTCTTATTCCTGCACTTGACAAGACAGGTACGCTGTTTGAGCAGGGAAAGATATTCTTACCTCAGCTGATCTTATCGGCAGGCGTTGCACAGAGTTGTTTTGACGTTATCAAGGCACATCTCGCAAAGAACAATTCCGAAACGGTAAGCAAGGGCAAGATAGTTCTTGCAACGGTAAAGGGCGATGTACACGACATAGGCAAAAATATAGTCAAGGTCCTGCTTGAAAACTACGGTTACACCGTAATCGACCTCGGCAAGGACGTTGAGTATCAGGCGGTAGTCGATGCCGCAAAGAAACACGAGGTAAAACTCGTTGGACTGAGCGCACTTATGACTACTACGCTGAAATCCATGGAAGAAACGATAAAGCTTATCCACGACAACGGACTTACCTGTAAAGTGGTTGTCGGCGGTGCGGTACTGACACCGGAATATGCCGAAAAGATAGGCGCAGACTTCTACGCAAAGGATGCTAAGGAAACGGTAGATATTGCGAAGAAGGTTATAGGATAATTTGATATAATGTGAGCCGTGCAGAGGTTGCACGGCTTTTTGTTTGACTATCCCCCTCACCCGTGCTATAATTACAGCAACAAGAAAAATCACGGAGGGAAATATATGAATTACTACGAATACGGCAAAGAAAACGATAAGACGATCGTCTTTCTTCACGGGGCAAACTTTGTCCACAGCTTTGGCAGGCAATATCCGCTTGCCGAAAAATATCATCTTCTTATCCCGCATATCATGGGCTACGGAGATGCCGCAGACGAGATTTTTGATACCGACGCGGCAGTAAAACAGCTTGCCGATTTCATAGCCGATATCGGCAAAAAGGTAACGCTTGTCGGCTTTTCGCTTGGTGCCCAGCTTGCAGTTAAGCTGTGTGCGGAATATCCGCAGTATTTTACTTCTGCGATAATAGTAAGTCCGTGGCTTATCAAGAAAGAGCCTATGCTCTCAAAGGTCATGGCTATGAACGAAAAGCAGTTTGCATCATTCAAGAACAAACGATTATGCGGTTTCATCGGATTTATGAACGGACTGCCCAAAGAGCAAAGAAAAGAATTTGTCGCACAGATGCAGAATGTGCGTATCGAAACCGTAAGAAGCTCAGTTGATAACGGCATAACACTTGATACAATAAGCGGCTTTGAAAATGCGGACTTCCCGATGATTGCCCTTGCAGGCAGTAAAGAACAGGCGGAGGTTCATGACAGCGTAAAAGGGCTTGCCGATATAAACAAAAATTGCAGATATGAGATCTGGGACAAAGCCGCCCATAATATTCCTCCGATGTTTGCAAAGAAATTCAACGAACTTCTTATAAGAATGGCGGAAATCTGAATATGTACAGAATTTTCATCATAGAAGACGATCCCACGATAGCACAGACGCTGAAAAAGCACCTTGAGGGCTGGGACTACAAGGTAAAATGTGTAAAGGATTTCCGCAATATAACTGCGGAATTTGCCGCTTTTGATCCTCAGCTTGTACTGCTAGATATAAAGCTTCCGTTTTATGACGGCTATTACTGGTGCGGTGAGATAAGAAAGCTGTCTAAAGTGCCTGTGATATTCCTCTCCTCAGCCTCCGACAATATGAATGTAGTTATGGCTATGAATATGGGCGGAGATGATTTTATAGCAAAGCCGTTCGATCTTTCGGTGCTGACTGCAAAGATAAACGCAGTGCTTCGCCGTGCCTACTCCTTTTCGGGCAACAGCGACCTTATATCCCACGGCAGTGTTATACTTGATATTTCATCGGCGGTCGTTACAAACGGCGATAAAAAGGCAGAGCTTACAAAGAACGAGCTTCGCATACTCCGCACTCTTATGGAAAACGCAGGCAGGATAATTTCCCGCGACACGCTTATGCAAAGGCTTTGGGAAACCGACTGCTTTGTTGACGAGAACACCCTTACCGTAAACGTCAGCAGACTGCGCAAAAAGCTTGAAAACATAGGGCTTGAAAACTACATTATGACCAAAGTCGGAATGGGGTATATGATCAAATGAAATTCTTTTTTGACTTTATCAGAAGCCGCATAGTAACGCTTGTCTGCGTTATTACTGCGGCTGTAATTTTCACGGTGATATTATCGCTTTATGATCTGCCGACAGAACCAGTGCTGTACGCCCTTCTGCTGTCGGTTGCCGCTATCGTGGCTATCGGTGTGTTCTCATTTATAAAGGCATACAGAAAGCACAATATCCTCGTCCGTCTTGTAAATGAGATAACTGTTACAGCGGACAATCTCCCGAAAGCGGTATCAACGGACGACAAGGACTACAGCAGGCTTATAACCATACTAAGCGATCACTGTATATCCTTAAAGGAAAAGTCGGCGGAGAGTCTGCGGGCGACAAACGAATACTACACCATGTGGGTACACCAGATAAAAACGCCGATCTCAGCAATGCGCCTTATATTACAGTCGTCGGACAGCGAAAGCAACCGCAGGTTGTCTGACGAGCTTATGAAGATAGAACAATACGTTGATATGGCTCTGTGCTATGTAAGACTTGAGAGCGATAGCAATGACCTTGTACTAAAGCATCACAGCCTTGACGATATAGTAAAAAAGTCGGTACGCAGGTTCTCCTCGCAGTTTATAGGAAAGAAGCTAAGCCTTGATTACAAAGAGCTTGATACCGATGTCCTCACCGATGAAAAATGGCTGTCGTTCATTATAGGTCAACTGCTTTCTAATGCGATAAAATACACCGATAAGGGCTCAGTGTCGGTCTATATGAAACACGACACCGACAGGAAGATACTCTGTATTGCCGACACGGGAATAGGCATAGACCCTGCGGACCTGCCGAGAATTTTCGACAACGGCTACACCGGGCTTAACGGCAGATACGATATGAAGGCAAGCGGGATAGGATTGTATATTTGCCGCTGTACAGCGGATATGCTCGGTATTACGCTTACCGCAAAGTCTGAGCCTGGTAAGGGGTCGGTTTTTATGCTTGATCTAACGGAAAGCAATGTAAGGCATGAGTAGATGGCCTTACAAAAATGTAAGATAAGCTTTCGGTTTGTAAGGCGGATAAATGGCGGTGTTCCGTTATTTCAGCTATTATATTGTCAGAACTTAAAGGAGGAACAATATGAATATACTTGAAGTAACGGGACTTAAAAAGGTCTACACACAGCGGCTGGGCGCAAAACCCAATGTTGCACTGCGCAACGTCAATTTCTCCGCCGCTAAGGGCGAATATATCGCCATTATGGGCGAAAGCGGCTCGGGCAAGACAACACTGCTCAATATACTTGCAGCGCTCGATAAGCCTACCGCAGGCGTTGTAATGCTCTCGGGCACGGATATAACTAAAATCAAAGACTCCGACGCGGCACGCTTCAGACGTGAACACCTCGGATTTGTATTTCAGGATTTCAACCTGCTCGACACATTTTCAGTCCGCGACAACATATTTTTGCCGCTTGTGCTTATGGGTAAAGAATACGATGAGATGAACTCAAGACTGCTCCCTATCGCCGCAAAGCTCGGCATAAGCGATCTGCTCGACAGATACCCCTACGAAATATCGGGCGGTCAGAAACAGCGTGTTGCAGTCGCCCGTGCGCTTATCACAAACCCCGATATCCTGCTTGCAGACGAGCCTACAGGTGCGCTTGATTCAAAAGCGTCGGAAGAGCTGTTAAAGCTGTTCGGAGAGATCAACCGTGACGGTCAGACAATACTCATGGTAACGCATTCCGTAAAGGCGGCTAGCAGTGCATCCCGTGTGCTTTTCATAAAGGACGGCGAGGTTTACCACCAGATATATAAGGGCGTTTCCACCACGGAAGAATTTTATGCCAAGATAAACGACACCCTTACGGTGCTTGTGGCAGGAGGTGACCGCAGATGAAAACACTGTTCTACCCAAGACTTGCCATGAACGGCATAAAGAAAAACAAACGGCTATATCTGCCGTACACCGTCACCTGTATTGCAATGGTTATGATGATGTATATCACGACCTACCTTGCAAGGAGCGAAAGCATAGCAAATACAAGCCGCGGCGTTTACGCACAGTGGTGCTTATGGCTCGGAATAATCGTGATGAGCATTTTCTCGCTGATCTTTCTTTTCTACAGTTATTCAGTGCTGATCAAAAACCGCGGCAAAGAGTTCGGTATCTATAATATTCTCGGCATGAACAAGCGCAATATAGCACGCATACTCACTCTTGAAAGCGCTTTTACGCTGATCATATCACTTCTCGGTGGGCTGACATCAGGTATACTCCTGTCACGGCTTGCGGAACTTTGTATGTTCAGACTGCTCGGCATAGAACCTGTCGGCGGACTTTTAGTTGACCCTGCCGCAATAGCAATAACAGCCGCTGTTTTCGCTGTAATTACGGTAATACTTCTGCTCTACTCGTTTGTCCGCATCGGCAGGCTCAGCGCAATAAAACTGTTGCACAGCGAAAAAGAGGGTGAAAAACCTCCCCGTGCAAATTTCGTATTTGCCATAATCGGCGTGTTACTGCTTGCACTTGCATACTATATAGCTGTTACCACCCCGTCCGGACTTGAGGTTATCTCAATGTTCTTCATAGCGGTACTGCTTGTCATAATCGGAACATATATGCTGTTTGTCAGCGGCTCGGTGGCACTTTGCAGACTGCTTATGAAAAACAGGAAGTACTACTACAAGGCAAATCATTTTGTATCCGTTTCGGGTATGACTTACCGTATGAAAAGAAACGGCGCGGGACTGGCTTCTATCTGCATACTGTCAACTATGGTGCTGGTCATGCTCTCGTCAACGATAAGCCTTTTTTCGGGCATACAGACAAGCACGCTTGTACGCAGCCGTGACATCTCGGTAATACTGAAATACGACAGTAACAGCGAAAGCATAAGCCGCACACTGTCGGACTATTGCGACACAGCTTTTGAAACGGCAAAAGCCAAGAATTACAACCCCGTAAACCCAATGTCTTATGATTATCTTGAGCTCGGCGGTTATTATTCCGACAATGCCATACACTTAGCGCCCCATTCCGAAAACGGGAATAACAGCTCAGCGGATATAAGGGATTTCTACTTCATCACTCTTGACGATTACAACAAAACGACCGATATGAACGAAACGCTCTCCGACGGTGAAATACTGATAGCCACTTCCGACAAGACAGGCAGTGAAATATCAATAAACGATAAGAAATATAAGGCGAAAAGCGTTCCTATGCCAAAAAACATTTCCTACGGTGAAACAATATACAGCGTATTTTTCGTAATTCTCCCCGACAATGACGCTCTGTACGATATGTTTCTGCTGAACAAACAGGTCTACGGCAAAAATGCGTCATGGCTGAACCGTTACTACGGCTTTGACGTTGACGGAAACGCCGCCGATGAGCAGACGCTGTGTGAAGATATTTCAAATACCCTTGCGGTAAAATGCCGGTATTCCGAGAACATACTCCCCTCGGCTGAGGGCAGAAACGAAAACCTTGATATGCTTGTCGCAACCTACGGCGGACTGCTGTTCCTCGGCATATTCTTAGGACTTGTCTTTGTCTTTGCCACCGTGCTAATAATTTACTACAAGCAGGTATCGGAGGGATATGAGGACAGAGAACGCTATGCCACGATGAGAAGCGTCGGAATGACCGAAAAGGAAATAAAGAAGAGCATAAACTCACAGGTGCTGACCGTGTTCTTTGCTCCTCTTATCTTTGCCGGAATACATCTTTCATTCGCTTTCCCGATAATTCTGAAAGCCGTCAAAATGCTCGGTTTTGCCGACAGTACGCTGTTGCTTGTTGCAAATCTTATCTGCTTTGCGGTATTCGCCCTGTTCTACATCTTTGCTTACAAGATAACATCGGGAATATATCTTAAGATAATCGAGAGAAAATAGGCTATATACGCTGAAAGGGGCTGTACCACAGCCCCTCAGTCTATCGAAAAACCTCTGCGTTATTAAAAAATGGGGTTGAGGGGCGTAGCCCCAGCAAAATAGCTCCGGCACGGATGTCGGGCGTGTATGCCCAAAGGCTATAAGCATGGATGCTTATTAATGGTCGCACAGAGTCGGTGCAAGGACGCACCGACCGCAAACGACCATGATTGCAGAGATGCAAAGCCATCAGAGTGTTCTAAAGGGGATAGGGATTGAGAACTTACGCTATTTAATAAAAAACAGGCTTTTCCTACAAACTGAGGGGCTGTACCACAGCCCCTTTCTTACATAACAGAGAATAAACCGCCGAAAAATGATGTGCGATGCATAAGAACGTCATTTTAAACTTCGGTAACAAATTACCTAACTTTTAAATGACAACTTGACATTTGCAAGCATAAAAAAGCTGTGACAAAATGCAAAAATTTTGTCACAGCAACATTTTTATCACCCCAACGTACAGTCAAGCACCATCATAACAACAAACCCTGCCGCCGCACCGATCGTACCTATGTTACTGTGTTCTCCGCCCTGCGCCTCAGGTATCAGCTCTTCAATTACAACATACATCATAGCGCCTGCCGCAAACGACAGCATATACGGCAGAAGCGGTGATATAACAGACGCAAGCAGTATCATCACTACCGCACCTATCGGCTCTACCACACCCGACAGCACGCCAATCAGAAAAGCCTTACCCTTTTTCATTCCCTCGCTTTTAAGCGGCATTGATATTACCGCCCCCTCAGGGAAGTTCTGTATTGCTATGCCCAGCGCCAGTGCAAATGTACTTGCAAGAGTAACGCTGTCGTTACCTGTACCCATTGCCCCTGCAACAGCCGCACCTACCGCCATACCCTCAGGCACATTATGGATAGTCACCGCAAGTAACATCATAGTGGTTTTGGCAAGTCCGGAATGCACACCCTCAGGTTTGTCGCTGTCAAGGTGCAGGTGCGGAACAAGACTGTCAATTCCGAGCAGGAACAGTATTCCCACCGCAAAGCCGATTACCGCAGGCACCCAGTTCATTTTGCCGTAAGCCTGTTCGGACATTTCCATTGACGGTATCAGAAGCGACCATACCGATGCCGCTATCATAACTCCCGACGCAAAACCGAGCAACAGTTTTTCCGTCTTTACGCTCACCTTGTCACGCATAAGGAAAACCATCAGCGAGCCGAGCGTCGTTCCCGCAAACGGTATCATAAGTATTATAAATATATTCAAAGTTCTCACCTCTTTACAAGTTAGCCTATGCTTACTGCTTATATTTTACCACAAACAAAAGAAAAAGCCAACCCGTTTTACAAAAAAAATCCCGTATTTTTTTACGGATACGGGAATCTTTTCATATAGTTTATGTATCTTACTTGATAACTTCAACCATCATACCGGGAGTAGCCATAACAGCGTTTGATTCGTCGGTATCAATGTGCATAGCGTCAGCGAACTTCTCGCTTACTCTGATAACAACATCGCCGAGAACTGCGCTTCTGCCGTCAGAGTTTACCTTAACGCTTACAACATCCTTATTCTTGACGCCCCACTTTTCAGCAGTTTCGGGAACAAGGTGGATATGACGCTTAGCAACGATAACGCCCTCGCTGATCTCGATCTCGCCCTCAGGACCTGTGATCTTGCAACCGGGTGTGCCTGCGATATCGCCTGATTCTCTTACGAATATGGGACATCCGATAGAACGTGCGTCTGTAGCTGAAAGTTCAACCTGTGTAGCAGGACGTACAGGACCTAAAATAGATACGTTTGCAAGCGATCTCTTGGGGCCTGTGATAGTAACTCTTTCCTCGCAGGCAAACTGACCGGGCTGTGAAAGATCCTTCTTCTTTGTCAGCTCATGACCCTTGCCGAATAATGCTTCGAGAGCCTCCTGTGTAACGTGGATATGACGTGCGGAGGTTTCCAGTAATACTTCCATTTTTTCCATAATGTTATCCTTCCTTCATGCCAAAGGCAATTTTTACTGATAACATTATACACCCATAAAACAAAAATTTCAAGGGGTTCATATAACGAATATCGAACCTAGCAGAAATGACAGCGCCGCATCGGCTATACCGAGCAGAAAACACCCTATACAGCACACCGCAAACCGCTCAAGATATATTTTATAATAATGCGGAGCGGTTTCACGTCTGCCTCTCAGCACCGCCAATACGCTGTTTGAGCACGACAGAGAAAGACGGCACTGATAACAGCACATCACCGTACCCATAAATGCGGACGGCAACACAAATACTGCAAATGCAGGTATACCGTTCGCCCCGTATGTATTCATAAGCGCGGTAAACGTCATGCCTATACCTATGCCTCTGAACGCAGGAATAAGCGCGCCTGCAGGTTGTCCGACAGCGCACAGCCCCGATATAAACGGCACTATACACCATATCAGCGCCGTAATAAATGACGATGCCGCATTGCCGAAAAATCCTCCGTGTATTCTTGCCGTAAGAAAGCTTTCAAGCAGTTCATCCGGCACGGTCACCGTTATATCCCCGTAAAACACCGCCCCGGCAACCGCACCGATAACCGCCGTCAGGAACAGGACAAGACCCGCGTACTTTCCCTGTTGCTTATTCTTTATCACTATTTCCGATACGGTTATCCTGTCCGCGATTTTCTCTGTGCCTTCGTCGCTGTGATCCGTCCCCGATATAACTATCCTTGGACCGCTGTTTTTCTCCTTTTCGTCCGTATTTTCCGCAACAGCGTCAGGCTCATACACCGCATTGCGCTCATTTAAAAATTCTTTCCTTGACATAAGCTCGTTCATACTGCACGTCCTTTCTTTTCGGGTACTCTACAGTAAATCTATGAAATGAGAAGAAAATTTATGACCGAATATAAAGCCTTTCTCAGACACAAAAATAAAAGCCGTGCAAAACCCTTACGTTTGCTCGGCTTTTTCATACCAACTTTTTCATATCAACTGCGACGTTTTCTCATCTTTTTCAATGCATACAGCCACAGCTCATCGCTTACAGATTCACGGCTTAAATTATATCCGGGCAGAATATCCATCCATTTCTGCAATACATTATTCAGCGGTTTTCTGTCCTCAGAGTTTGTTATAAAATTGGGTATAAGAAGCTTATCGTTGCGAGTAATAATATGAAAATTGTCCATATTGATATAATTGATTGCACGTTCAAGTGCATCTACCTTGTCTTCACTTTCTTCAAAATACTTCCACCATGCTTCTTTCCTGTATTTGTACGCAATAATTCCTTCCTCAAACGCAATATCGTAAGCACTGTCACCATATATTTCATTGAAATCCGGATCACATTTGCGTATATCGCCCTCTATAATATCGCATATTCTTTTGTATGTGAGCAAAGACAAAATAATACCACGCTCAGCATATCCTAAATAGTAATTCCCGCAAGGACCGAGTACCATATGCCATGAAAAGTCAAGATCGGAAAGCAACTTAGAAACATCATTATTATCCATTTTAATCAAACCTTTCTTGAAATAAATTGTTACATATATTATAACATATCGTTACATAAATGTAAAGCAAAACAATTAAATGATATTCAATAACCGCTGTCACGCAAAAACCGCCATGCCTCTGCACAGCGGTTGATTTCAGATGAAATATATGATATAATAGCGAAGAGGGTTCCTCGGACGACAGGCGGTCAATACATCTCCCAAGATGCAAAAACATCTGAAAGGGGGTGTAGCTGATGTACATAACCTTGAGCGATTTAACACAGATAGGTATTTTTCTTACTGCGTTCACAGTTATGATATTTACTATCAGTTCTTCAAATAAAAAGAAATAACCGCCCACAGCTTCCAACTACGACGGTTATTTCTTAGCCAACACGGGAGCGGTCGTCTGTCGTTCCCTCTTTATTTGTATTCTATCACACTTTCAATAAATTGTCAAGGTGCATTCCGATAGCCAAACAACCGCCATGCCTCAGCACAGCGGTTGTTTCCTGTTATCCGTTAAATTTCAGATCAATATCCTAAATCCGGCAGACCGCTGAGATAATATCTCGGGTTAAGTCTTTCCGAACCGTACCTTACCTCAAAGTGGCAGTGACAGCCGTAGGCAAGACCTGTTTCGCCGACTGCAGCTATACATTCGCCCTGATTTACTTCCTGTCCCGCACTTACAAAAATTTCACTGTTGTGTGCATATACAGTCGTATATCCGTCCGGGTGAAGGATCATAACGGCATTTCCGAGTCCGCCGTTGTCCCAGCCCGCAAAGATAACCGTTCCGGTAGCCGCCGCATATACGTCGGTTCCGTATGGTGCACCTATATCAACACCGCGGTGTCCGGCATAGCCGCCGTCCCACCAGCCCCATTCCCAGAATGTACCTCCGTCAACGGGCCAGATATACTTCTTACCTGCATCGGCAGATGCGTCAGAATAATGAGATGACTGCGGAGGAAGAGTACCCTGGAGAATTATCTCTGTAACGGGATCCTTTGTTCTCTCAGTTTTCTGTATGGTACGCTTTACTTCTTCACCGTTTACATAATAGACCTTTGCGGTTATCTTGTTAGTTCCCTTTTCGCCTTCCTGCGATACGGTCTCAACGCCTTCATAGCGGGTATCGTCGTCCTGATATTCTGTATCATAAGGAACATCAACGTTATATGTTTCGGTTCTTGATATACATACCGACATGAAAGGGACTTCCTGAGTCTTGAGCAGTTTTTCTCCTGCTCTCAGCACATAGTCGTCATCCATAATACCGGGGTTCAGCGCTTCAAGCTCATCCATGCTTATTCTGAGCTTATCGCATATTCCCGAATGGCTGTCGCCTTCTACCACAGTGTAATATGACGCTTCTTCCTTCTTGGAGTTTATAAGCTTTATTATATCATCGCTTGACACGATACTGTCTGACAGATACAGTCCTGGAACATATTCAACATCCTTTTCAAATGCTACGTCCTCGTCCTTTGCGTTTGTACGGTAGCTGTCAAGTATCTTCTGAAGCTCGGCTTCAACTTCCGTATTGTCAATAAGCGCTCCGTAGAACTTACCGCCTATGTACATTCCGTAAGCGTATTCGATCGGCGTATCGCTCATTTCAAGGAGCTTGTTCGCAAGCTGATATTTAGTGAGATACTCCTGGTCGCCAAGCATTTCAAGTGAATAGCTCGGTTCCATCGTTATCTTCTTCTCATTGCCGATGTAGGTTATACGCTCCTGCATTATACGCTCCGCGTCATTGAACACCTGTTCGCTCTCTACATATCCGACAAATTTGCCGTCTACCGTCAGTTTTATCGCATAGTTCGTACCCGTTGCATATCCTACAACGCTCATAAGGAATACGATAGCAATGATCGGCGCCGCATAGTTGAACAGCGTTACCGCAAGTCCCTGCTTACCAAATACCGCATTCTTAGCTATACTTCCGTACAGCTTTGCGGCTTTCTTGTTGTCGCCCTGCTCCTTGGCAGCCTTGATCTGCTTGTTTGTACGCTGAAGTACACGTTTTGATTTTATCAGCGGTGCAAAGAAGAAACTGCCTATCTCACAGAATGTTCTCTTTACGGCGTCCCTGAACAGTGCCGTATGCTTCCACAAAAATTTTGCACCGTGTGCAACGTAAATCGCAGGCTTTGAAAACACATCGGCAATTATGTGACAGAAATACTGTCCCGCTATTACAAGCAGTTCAAAAATTCTGTCTGCTACAACCGCAACAACCGGTTTTTTGCTTTCTTCATCATTATTATCTTCCGTCTTATCCGTATCGTTACCGGAATCGGCAGTTACGGTGTCTTGAACGCTTTCCGCCTTTTTTCCGTCGTTATCGGGAATTATCGTTTCCTCGATATCGTCACGATAATCGGGTATCTTAAGATTTCCCATACTCTTTCCTTTTCCTGAATTTCAAAAAACAAAACAGGACTTACGCCCGCCTATAATCATACTTATATATAATATAATAGCCTACCGTTGTGAACGACAAGTGATAAATTAACGCTTATTCCGTTAAAAGTCGGAACGGGCGATACCCGTTCCATACCTTTAAGGTTGCTTTTCCTTCCGCCATGAAAGACAGCAATTCTTTTCCGTCGCTGTTATTATAACATAAGCGGTTACAATTTAGCAACAAATTGTAACCGTTTTGTTACCGTTTTGTAACCATTTCGCTCTTTTGTATAAAAATATAACTATTTTTATCTTAAAAATAGTGCATTTCGGCATTGCTTATATATAAATCGGTTTTCTTGTGATTTAGCCTAAACATTACACAATATTTTGTGCAACCCTACCGAAAATCATTATCAATTTACTTAATCAGTTGACATACAGGTTGCATTTGTGTTAAAATGTAACTGTGAAAATATGTTTTTTAGCTGATTGAAGGCAGGTGATAACCATGAGCTTACAGACCGAAGAAATAAAGACGGACGAACTTAAAGATAAAGATTCTGTTGAAAATAAAAAAACACACGGCAAAGTGCTTAAAATTGCCTGTGCGTCAGGCGGATTTATCGCAGTAGTCGCTCTTTGCATTCTGTCAAGCCGTTTCTCATGGTTCGGAGTACAGGCAGACAATGAGGGTATAAGCTACAGCGAATCGGTTTCGTCATATTCGTCAACAACGCCAGCCGGGAGTGAAAAAGTCCCTACCAAGGCAAATAAACCTGACATAACTTCCGAAACAACCGCCGCAACTACTTCTGTTACTACCGATGTTGAAACAACCACAACGCCAAAGTCTACAACTACACCAAAAGCCACCACAACAGCTACATCAAAGACAACGAAAGCAACATCAAAAACGACCCCGGCAACCACAGCCGCACCGAAGCCCGCATGGACAGAGCAGAAGTGCAGCGGCACAATGTACATAAACATTTCAAGTTGTTCGGCAAGAAAAGAAGGCTTACAGGGCTCAGAAGTCGTTTCCTATAAATATTACGGCGATGCGGTAAAAGTCACCGCCATCACCGACACAGGCTACTATAAGCTCGACGACGGCTCTTACGTCCACAGCGACTATCTTTCAAAAACAAAACCGGCTGAAACAACAACAGTTACGACCACTGCAAAACCGGTAAGTACTCCCACACAGAATAATAACACCGATACATCATCGAACATAACAGATCAGCCTGTCAACTGCACCGCAGAAGAGGCAGAGGTATTCAGACTGGTAAACGAATACAGAGCACAATACGGCATTGCACCCGTCAAATGGGATCAGAATGCTTACAAAGCCGCAAAGATACGCTGCGATGAAATCACAACAAACTTCTCACACAAACGAAACGGCGGTCAGCGTTTCTACACTGTTTACAGTGAGATAATGCAGGAACGACTTTACAACTACGGTGAGAATATAGCTTCTGGACAGAGTACAGCACAGGACGTTCTGAACAGCTGGATGAACTCCGAGCTTCACAGGAAAAATATCCTTGACCCCGATTTTGACAATCTTGCGGTAGCATTCGGCATTTACAACGACAGTTATAAATACTACTGGGTGCAGGAATTCACCACATACTGATAACAGCAATAACGCACGGAACATTCGCCCCGTGCGTCAGCTTGTAAAAAAGTCTATTTTTGAGAAATGTAGCTTAATCTCGATCCCTATCCCCAAGCCCCTTTCCCCCGGAAAGGGGCTATTTTGCTGGGGCTACCGCCCCTAGTCCCTGTCGGGGGCTTCGCCCCTGCGACCCTGTTTTAAAATTTTAATGAGGTTTTTCGACAGACTGACGCACGGAACATTCGCTCCGTGCGTTATTTTTATGCTTATATCTTCTTTAAATCTTCCGCTCTTACCGCCGCAGTGATCTCACCGTTCTGTCCGATAACGATATAATCCTCTCTGTCACCCGAGCCGACCTGCATTACCTCGTACACATTAGTATAAACAAACAAAGCAAGCGAGCCGCCGTTATACGTCTTAGCCCCATAATTTACTTTGACCTTATCACCAACAGCGAATTTCTGCGTTACATCATTACTTTCCGCACTTTCCGCCTTGTACAGATCCTCGGTGTAAAGCCAACCCGTAGGCACCGAGCCGATACCGATAAGCGTTTCCTTGCTGCTTGCCGATACCTGCTGAACCGTGTACACCGTATCATACACATAAGAATACGGCTCTACCCCGTTTGTAAACTTTGCGCCACGCTTTACTCTCACGCTGTCGCCCTTTTTAAATACATTCACGGGTTTTTCGGGTTTTGGGGGCTTGTCGCCGCAGTTTTCCCTGTACCACTTTGCCGTCACCGCAGGATAGTCTACAAAGCATATATCCCCGTCAACGTCTGTGTTTCCGATACTGTCTATACCCCACTGCCACATTTTCTGCCCGTAATCATATCTGCTTGCATAATCCGGGCTTTCGGTCCAGTGTGCCAGCCATATATCGCGCTTTCCCACAATACGTTCTTTCTGATAGTAGTTTTCAAGCCACGCAGGATTTGCATACACGCCGGACGGAAGCCCTGCCTTGTTCAGTCTTTCACAGAATTCAAGTGCCATATCTGTTCTTACCTTGCTTGTAAGGTTGTCGATCTGGCGCTGCTCCTCCATATCGCAGAATACGGGATAGCATGGCTTTACATTGCCTATCGTCTTTATGCACGCTTTTATCTGCTTGTCAAATTCCTCACTGTCTGTTGCCGTAACATACCAGTAATACCCGAAGTCTATTCCGAGTTTTCTGCACTGCTCGGTATTGCGCCTGAAATAAGTGTCCTCGTCCCTGCCGATTCCCGCACGGATAATGACAAATTTCACACCCGCCGACATAGCCGCCGTGAAGTCGAATTTTTCCTGCGCTCTGCTTATATCAATGCCCTTTATTCTCACTGTCGTCCTCCCCGCTCTTGTTTTTGATCTGCTCCAATACATTCTTTATTTTCTGCGGCACCGGAAGCCCCAGTTCAGATGCATTCTCCACAATGCTGATCCCTTCATTAGCAATATAAAAAAGTATCACAGCCGTCATTGCCACAGGTACACCGCCAAGCACATAAGTGTCCGTTATATGTCCCACCGAGACAAACACAAGTATCAGCAGTTTTTTTGCTATTCCCTTGAAGCCCACCTTACTTGAAAGCTTCCTGACCGATATTGCCGCAAGTATTCCGCTGATATAATCCAGTACCATAAATGCGACAAGCGCCCAGAACAATCCGGTGACCTCTCCGTACATAAACCCCAGAACAGCTCCGATCGTTCCTGCCACGCTGTCAATAATTATCTGCATTCTGCTCATATTTTCCCCTCCTTTGATTTCACCTTTATCTGCTTTTGCTCTGACCCTGGTTGATCCACCAGAAGCTCTGGGAATGCGGTGGTGTTGCTCCGCCGTTTGTCGCGTTTTTCATTATCTGCTCATCTTCCGTCATGCCCATCTTCTTCCAGCTTTCAGGCTTGAGCTCAGGATGCATTTTATACAGCAGTTCAAGATAAGTCCTGTCTTCAATGTCTCCCGGTATCTTCATCTGTTCGATCCAGTCATAGAAGCCCTCCTTGTCGCCGTACAACTGAAAAAGTGCTTCCGCAAACTCTTCATCGGTGTATATTTTCTCATTGTACTTTTTGATGAAATCATACGCGTCAGCGGGAGAAAATTTGCTGTCCTCCTCCTTATCTTTCTCGTCCTTTACGGCGCTACGGAGCGAAGAATTCAGTTTGATCCGGTAATAGCGGTCGCTGTCAATAACGTTCTGCGCATAGTCTCTGTCATTTTCATAAACATTGCGGTTATAGTCACGATCATTTTCAAGCACATCACGGTTATACCTTCTGTCATTTTCGTACACATTGCGGTTATAGTCACGATCGTTCTCATACTTATCCCTGTCGAACTGAGCCTGCCAGTTTCTTTGTGTCTGTGCATCCTTACTCTTATTATATTCAAATTCCCTGTTTGTGTTGTAATCGGACATACTGTCACGATACCTGTTATAATCCGTATTTTCAAGTCCTATCAGGGTATTCAGCCTTTTATAGGCGCTTTCCTCATCATCGCGGTAACGTTCATATGCCCTTTGTTCAAGCTCCGGTATCTTATCATTCAGCTTTTCCATATAACTGTCATATGCCTGCTGACCTGCTGTCACCGCGTAACTGTTTGCATATCCGCCTGTAAGCGCCGAGGCATTTCCGACCGTATCTTCCATAGCCGTTTTGCCGGCTTTGGTATAACTATCCTTGTACTGTGCAAAAAGCTTATCATTGTTTACATCGTAACTGAACTTTTTACCGTCAAGAACGTTTGTCAGATTATTCTTCACCGCGTCCGAATAGCGACTTTTATATACAGGTGCAGACGTACTTTTATTGACGTTCTTTTCTTTGCTCATATTTCCTCCATGTTGTATTCTTCCTTCTCTGCCTTCATCTCTGCCTCATACTCATCAATCGCTGTATCAAACCTCGCAATATCCTCCGCCGTTATCCTGTCACGGCTGTAATGATTACCGAGCTGCATAGCCGCCCACGCTCTGTCGAAGCTACCGCTCTTAACGCCGTTCACAGCAACCTCGACTATCCATCTGCCAAAATCCAACATTATACCTCACCTCCCGATACTGCCGCCGCCTCAAGCGCCGCTACCCTTGCTTCTAAGCTCGCTATTCTCCGCTCAACGTCCTCAGGTGAGGGTGTCCAGTCGGTCGGCTTGTTTCCTTTCTCGAACTTAACGTTTCTTATTTTGATGCCGCAAGCTTGCGCACCGAGCGCAACTATGAACTGCGTGTAACGCACAGTCTTGTCTGAAGCGTAAGTATAAGTACTGCTGTACTTTGTCCACGCCGTTTCCGAAGCTCCCGAAACATCAACATCAAAGTCCCTCACCGTGCCGTCTGTATAGTTATATCTGGCTGTGACTTTTGTTCCTTCCCCGACATCGTACCCTTCCGCTTTCATTACCTCACAAGAGATCGTATATGTACAGCCGTTTTCGGGTACCAGATTCGGGTTTGCCGCAACAACTCCGTTTGATACCGACGCCTGTGTAGTAAAATGTCGTGAAGCAGTTTCAGCTTTAGTAAGCGTTGTCACTTCGTCATCAAAGGTGTAAGTAACCTCTTCCGAATAAGCCCACCCGGTAGGATATTTTTTGTCAAAACGGCTATGGTACAATAGATTTCTGCCGCCAATTTCAACAGCGTTCACCGCCGCAGTAATATCTGCCGCTGTGGTCGCACCGACTTCTGTTGCCGTATGCGTATGCCTTGCCGTCGCAAAATCACTTGCGTGTTTACCGTCCACTGTATCAGCGTTGCCGCCGTTTGCAGGCAGTTTTGTCGGCATATCTGTTATATCAGATACA
>JAGBHT010000002.1 GCA_017935365.1 Ruminiclostridium sp.
GGTCAAGACGGCGCCCTTTCACGGCGCAATCATGGGTTCGACTCCCGTACGGGTCACCAAGCTTAAACAAAGTAGAACACTCAGAAATCTGGGTGTTCTCTTTTTTTATATTCAGTTTTACATCGTCAAGATGAATACATTTTTCGCCGTCCTTGTAATTGAAAAGCACCACGATTTTATCGTCATAAACGTGCACGCTGTTGACGAATATATCAATAATCCGTTGCTTTTGCTCCTGACTTTTAAGGTCGGTTTTCGCAAAATTCATAATCCACGCTTCGATATGTTCCCTCGGGATAATCGGACGGACTATCTGTTCCTTTGCAATTTCGATTTCAATACGTTCCTGTTCCTCTTCAAGCCGTTCAAGCTCTGCCTTTGTGGATTTCGTCACAAGCCCAGCCTTGACGGCTTTCATAATGTTGTCGATTTCTTTCTTGTTCTGTTTGAGTTGCTTTTTCAGTGCAGGAAGCTGTGTGCTCTCCGTACTCTGCATTTCGTAGCAAGTATCACAGATGCGCTTGATAAGCGCCTTGTTATTGAACATCTGCATAGTGAGCATAAGCACGGCATTTTCAAGCACGTCCTTTGTGATAGTTTTCTTTGCGCAACGCTTACGCTTAGAGTTCATACATTGATAATAGCGGTATGTATTGTTAGTCCTCCCTCGTCCGCTGATACCCGACATTGTATCGCCACAATGCCCACAAAATACCTTACCCGTCAGCAAATACTTTTCCGCAACTTTGCGGAAAGAAGCGGATTTGTGCTTGTTTGCACTTAATCTTTTCTGACACTTTTCAAAGATTTCAGCAGATACAAGGGGCGGTATAGCTTCGGTATTAACCACCTCTCTGAATGTATATTCTCCAAGATAACGGCGGTTTTCAGAAGCCAATTGATAAAATGATATGTAAATTTCTTACCGTTATTTGTAATGCCCTTGCCGTTAAGCTCGTCAACGATACTGCGTATCGGCTCGCCGTCAGCGTAACGCTCGAAAATATCCGTTACGATAGGTGCAGTTACAGGGTCTTTCTTAAAACGCTTATCGTTATCAATTGCGTATCCGAAAGTTACATTACCGCCATTGAAAGTACCCTTGATTGCGTTCTCGGTCATACCCCTGCTTGTTTTAAGTTCAAGGTCTTTTACATAGTATTCCGAAAATCCCTCAAAGATAGATTCCATCAGCTTACCCTCAGGCGAATTGTCGATAGGCTCGGTTGCTGAAATAACGCTTACGCCGTTTTTGTTCAGTTTGGATTTATATATTACACTGTCATACTTATCACGTGAGAAACGGTCAATTTTCCATACGATTATTACATCAAACTCTCCCCTTGCACTGTCAGAAATCATCTGCTGAAACTCGGGGCGGTTGTCGGCACGCTTTCCCGAAATCGCTCTATCGGCGTATGACTTTATAACGGTATATCCCTTGCGCTCTGCAAAAGCCATACATTCTCTGAGCTGTCCCTCGATAGATTCCTCACGTTGATTGTCGCTTGAATATCGTGCGTAAATTACGGCTTTCATAAATATCACTTCCTTATTTTTGAATTAAATTATTTTGATTTTAACATACAAATTTCGTCACGTCTATTCGCAAACTCCATAACCTTAAATTTTAGCCTGCTAAATCGTTTTGTGTGCTACAAACAAAAAACGCAGACATCTTTTGTGCTTGTTGAACAACCGCAAAAATAAATCTGCTCGTTTATGAGTAGATTTATTTTTTGTGCAAAAAGACAACTTGTTATTTGCCGTTGCACAATTTTTTCAGTTCCATGGTACAGCCTCATTTCTCAGCTCCTCAAAATCCGTATAACCAAGCCACTCCGCTATAGTATCCTCATCAAACCACATAAGGTCGTTCAGCTGCGTTTCGTCTATTCCCTCGGGGTAGATATCCGTGAGAATATTCTCGATAATATCAAGCTGTTCATAGGTCAGACAGTTAGCGTTATCCGCACCACCAGCCCAGAATTGA
>JAGBHT010000047.1 GCA_017935365.1 Ruminiclostridium sp.
TGCCTTTAAGCTCTTCACCGTATAGCTTGTAGAAGTAGCCTTAGTGCCGGTGTAAACAGTCACCCATTTACCGCCCTTGTACTGCTGTAACTGGTAGCCGCTTGCGGTCGTTCCCTTGTTCCAGCCGAGCGTTATTGAAGTTTTGGCTGTTGATTTAGCCTTGAATCCTCCCACGCCGTAGGGATTTGTATTGACTTTAAGTTCACTGCTCCATGAGCCGTACTGTTTTGTATTTCCGTAAGTCTTGTACGCTCTTATCCTGAATCTGTAGCCCGCTGTACCTGCCTTGAGCTTCTTTACTGTGTAGCTTGTGTTGGTAGCCTTAGTGCCGGTGTAGATAGTTACCCACTTGCCATCCTTGTACTGCTGTAGCTGATAACCGCTTGCGGTCGTACCCTTGTTCCACTTTAATGTCACTGAGGTGCTTGTCTTTGACGAGCACTTGAATCCGCCTACACCGTAAGGGTTTGTGTTGACCTTTACGGTAGATGAATAACCGCTGTAAACCTTGCCGCTGTTCTCATTTCTGTATGCTCTTATCCTGAACTGATAACCCGCTGTTCCTGCCACTAATCCCTTGACGGTATATGATGTCGTTGCATTGCTTGTCACCTTGGCAACATTTGTCCACTTGCCACTCTTGTACTGCTCTATCTCATAACCGCTTGCTGCACTGTTCTTATTCCACTGCAAGGTCACATTAGTACTTGATATTGACTTAACCTTGAAGCCTGTCACCTTTGAAAGCGTGAGCTTTGCGGTGTAATTGATCTTTTTTCCCGCACCGCATATCTTACACTTCTGAAGCGTGTAACCCTGTGCCGTGTATGTAGGCTTTACAACAGAATCGGTAACATAGTCGTGCGTGTGATTTTTAAGACTTGTTCCGGGTTTTACCGTCTGATCGTAAATGTAATAATCATCGGGAATTTTATTTGTATTTCTGTCAACCTTCAGCTTTGCCACATCATCAGACGTAAGCACATAATCCCTAAGATATTTCTTGTCAAGCAGTCCTTCACGCACTAAATACTCAACATCATAATAACTTGCACAGTCATCATCGTATAATTTATCTACATCAATACAACGCCAAAGATTTTCATCTGACTGATAGCTGAACAGAACGCTTTTCTGAACTTCCTTTACCGAAATAACAGTTAAATCAGTATCATAAAGACCAGTTTCTTCGTTATATATATTCTCGTATTCGTATTTTATCTGAGGAACAGACATTTTCAGCAGAATATCACTTTGAGGATGATCCTCAAACTTTTCGCCGGGAACATAGCATTCCCATGCGTCAACATATCTTCCATCGACCCATACGTCCGAAGCGTATCCGAGATCGCCGCCCCAGTATATTTCAGATCCGCTGTCGCCTGCGCTGTCAGTGTAGAAATTACTTCCGTCGCCGTTTCTGTAAAGATAGCTGTATCCTGTCTGCGTGCCGCCGAATATACCTGTGATTTCTATCAGGCGCACCCACGAACCATTTCCTACGGTATTATATATGCTCTTCCACGTTATTGAACCTGCACGGGGAATATCGTCTTTCATTTCAACCTGCGAGTATTCGTTGAGCAGTTTCTTTGTACCTTCAAGAGTGATTTTTGTGCCACCGTTTCCGAAGGTGTAATATTGCTTTATCTTGTCTTCGCTGATGCCCTGTCCTTCGCCGTTTCCCTGACCTCCGTATGAACGTGTATTGCCCTTATAAGTAACATTCACCATATAATGATAATCATCGTCCCACGAAATCTGAGCCGAGCTGTCAAGCCGCTTTGCAACAATTGACATAACACTCGGGAAACCGAGTGAATCATAACGGTAGGGATATATTGCGCTGGCAAAAAGCGATCTGCTGTCCTCGCGTGTATAAGGCGACTGGATATAGAAAAGCTGATCCTTATGTGGCGATGTTGACATTCCCCAGTAATTGGTAGCACGTTTCAGCTTTCCTTTGATGTACGAGCCGCTGTAAAGGCATATAGATGAAAATCCTTCCTGCACCGCATCCATATTGTCAAAGAAAGATGATTTTGTCGCATATCTGTCAATCAGATAATCAACATCATCTTTAAGAGCGGGAAGTTTAAGCTTTATCTTGGTATCGTTCCAGGTAACATTATAACTGTCCGAACCGCTCTTTGTCTGTAAAACTATTTCTCCGCCGTCAGTATACGAACCGCAGAAAATATAACCGCCGTCCACTCTGCCGTTATTCTTGTTCTGATATCTTATGTCCTGATAAAGGTATGGCTTATCGTCCCAGGAATCCCATGCGGCACTTATAACGCTCGGTTCATCTTCAATATACACACTGGTCTTATCTGCAAATCTGAACGATGTAGGATCGGGATTGTCCGTCTTTACAAAGAAATATTCATTAAACGGAGCAAGAAGCGGAGTTATCGTATAGCTGTACCCTGTCGCACTCGCCTTGGCAAGCGCAGTTTCTTCGGGTGTCGCCGACGCACTGACTTTTTTACTTACTTCGGGAATTATATCGCCTACCGGCGTGCCGACCACAGAAAAAGCCATAATCGCCGACATTATTCCTGAAGTTATTTTTCTTAGTTTCATATTATTTCCTCCTTTGATATATTAAACAAAAAAGGCACAGTGCCTCACAGCAAGCTATGCCTTAAATATCATATATAATGCCCTTGATATCAACGCACTTCTCTCACCGATCGATTGCAATATCTACGCCATATACTATCATAATTATATCACTACAATTTCCTATTGTCAATAATTAACTGACACAATAAAGCAAATTCTATGACAAAATTATTATCATTTTCCCCCGAACACAAAAACCGCAAGTATAATAATTGCCAGTGAACCGATACATATTATCCAGTTACGGTTATATGTCCTGCTCACTTTCTTTTCGTGCTCAAGTCGTTCCATACGTTTTTTCAGTTTGTAATCAGGTTCCTGTTTCATACGTTACTCCTTTTGCTTTTAATGTTAGGCGTTTTCCTTGCAACCGACATTTCAATCCATGCTTCATTTTCCCACTCAATGACCGATTTGCCGTCTGCCTTTGCAAACTTTCTTATTTTTTCTTGTAACTCCATATATTCATTGTATTTATCAATGTTACTCCAGCACTTTTTCTTATAGTAAAACGTTTCTCCTGAGCCGGTAACGCCTTCTATTTCTAATTTTTTGAGTTTTTGCAATATATAACTGTCAATCGGGGCATGCAATGCTTTCTCATCCATATCATTCGGTAATCTATTTAAAAGCCACAGATATTTCAAAGTCATGTTAAGCCACTTTTGGGCATTACCGTATGTAAAAAAATTTTTATTGTTTTCATCATGAATTTTGTTGTAATCGTTCACTAATCTTTCGCATACTTCTTTGTGCCAAGTAGCAAAGTTGATTGATTTACCATATTTAGAAATTTTATCATACAAATATTCTGAACTCGTCACTTTATTTGTTTCTGAGCTTTCTTTTAACTTGCCGATGTTAATGATATTTTTCTTAAATAAGCCATTGAACGCATTTTGTTGTGTTGCATCACCATAAGCTTTGTTTATTGCCATTAATAGCAAATTATTTGCATGCCCTTCAACCATATCACTGACCATTCCAACGTTCAGATATGAATATACGAAAAATTTTTCCAGTTCTGTTTTCAGTTCAAGTTGATTATTATCCATAAATCCAATCTCCGAAATACCGAAATACCGCATTTTGAGCAATTCACGTTCATATCTTATGTAAAAAAGCGATAATACATTATCACTTTTTCCTGATTAAATCAATTATATGCGTCATCGGGTCATCGTTATTTGAGCCGATAATGATGTCAGCCGCCGCCTTTACATCATCATGCGCATTGCTTACAGCAACGCCAAGATCCGCACTGCGAACCATTTCAGCGTCATTCGGATAGTCGCCCGCCGCAACCGTGAATCTATCCTCGCTGTTTGTTACTCTGAGTAACTGCTTATAACCGTAAGCCTTACTCACTCCTTCCGGCAACAGCTCATAGAAGAACGGCGCTGACAGCACCCTGTTTGTCCCCTCCGCGCAATGTTCGTTTATAAACCGTGCAAGCTCAGGCATTTTGTCCTCAGGGTAAGCAAACAGCACCTTAAGCCAGCCCTCGTGCGGAATGTCGTCAAGACTGCACACATCGCCGTGTACGTTCTCAAGCGCCATATGCGCCCGCTCAACATCGTTAAGCGCAGGAACATAGACTGTGTGCTTGTGAAGCACCTCAATTCCCACATCGGGGAACTTATCCATTACCAGTTTTATGTAATCCCTTGCCTTCTGCGTGACCTCGCACTGCCACAGGAACTCTTCCTTGTCAAAGTCGTACACTGCCGAGCCGTTGAAGATTACGGCAGGTATCCTGAGCTTAAGTTTTTCAGCGATGGGCTTTGCCATAGAGTAACCTCTGCCCGTCGCTATAGTGAACATTCCGCCCTTGTCGCAGAAGTCGTTTATCGACTCCATATCACGCGGCGAAATCTCTTTCTTATCGTCCAGGAGCGTGCCGTCAAGGTCGCTCATGATTATCACATTTCTGAAATCCATTGTTTCTTTCCTTTGTTCGTGCCGTTTATTTCTCTGTCTTCTGTGTTTCAAGGTTTTTCAGCAGCTTCTGAAAATAGTCGGGAAGCTCGCTGTCAAACTCCATATACTGCCCGTTAGGGTGGACAAATCCTATCTTCTTTGCGTGTAGGCACTGACCACAAAGCCACTTCGGACTGCCGTTTCCGTACACTTCGTCACCGGTGACCGGGTGTCCTATATACGCCATATGGACCCTTATCTGATGCGTCCTTCCCGTTTCAAGACGCAGTCTTACAAGCGTATTGTTTCTGTACGTCTGCTCTACAAAGTAATGCGTTACCGCTTCCCTGGAGTTTTCGGTCGTGACGCACATCTTCTTGCGGTCGATCTTATGTCTGCCTATCGGAGCATTTACAGTTCCGTCCTCTCTGATAACACCCTGTACCACAGCCATATATTCTCTCGTGAAGCTGTGCACCTTTATCTGCCCGGCAAGCACATTGTGCGCCGTGTCATTCTTGGCGACTATCAGAAGTCCGCTCGTGTCCCTGTCTATCCTGTGCACTATTCCGGGACGGATAACTCCGTTTATTCCCGAAAGGCTGTCGCCGCAGTGATACATCAAAGCATTGACAAGCGTTCCGCTGTAATGTCCCGGTGCGGGATGCACCACCATACCTTTTGGCTTGTTCACCACAAGCAGGTCACTGTCCTCATAGACTATATCAAGCGGAATATTTTCAGGGAGAATGTCAGCAGGCTGTGCCTCCGGCACATCAAGCGTTACAACATCTCCCGCTTTCATTTTCTGATTCTTGGCGGCATTTTTCCCGTTTACAAGACAGCAGCCCTGCTCAATAAGAGCGGCGGCTGCTGATCGTGTTATTCCTGTATCCTGCAAAGCAAGAAATTTGTCTGTTCTTTCGCCGCCTGTTTCACAGGTAAATTCGTAATGCAATATTACCCTCCGTAGCGGTGTTATTTTTCCTCACTGACCGTTTCTGCTTTCATTTCGGCAGTGTTCTGTTCCTTGTCATCGGCATTTTCGTTCTTCTTTGCCGATCTCTTGTTTTTCTGTTCTTTTATCTCATCAATTACAACGAATAGGAGAAGCCCTATAGCGCCGAGTACCGCGCATATATCGGCTACATTGAATACAGCAAAGTTGATTATCCTTACATCGATAAAGTCGATTACTTCGCCCCTTATAACCCTGTCTATAAGATTTCCCAGTCCGCCGGCAACGATGAGTGCCATCGACCAGACGTAAGTAGGGCGCTTGACTCTTTTCGATATCATCAGATAGAGCATAGCGACAATAATTATCGCAGTGAATATCACAAGAAATATCTGCTTGCCCTCGAGTATACTGAAAGCCGCGCCGGGATTTCTCTCATATGTGATATTCAGCACATTTGTATCGCCGAATGATATTATCGGTATTGACTGATGAAGCTCCATATTGCTGTCAATCAGTATCTTGGTGAGCTGGTCGAGCCCTATAAGTCCTGCGGCCACCGCAAGAGCGATATATAGCATTTATTCTTAGTTCCTTTCGTTGTCAGACGTGTATTCCTATGTATTTTACTTGTTCTTGCCGAACTCAAGCTCTGCTGTGGGAACCTTCTTTTCTTCTTTTTCGTTCTTCAGACTGAAAAGCACAGAATCGCTCTTGGCTTTGTCGTCTTCGGGCTTGTTTGTTTCAGCTTTGGCTTCTGCGGGCTTTTCTTCTGCCTTGACTGCCGGTTTTTCCTCAGGCTTTTTTGCTTCGGGCTTTGCAGGAGCAGGTGCGGGAGCTGCGGGAGCCGGTGCAGGCTTCTTTGCAAAAGCGCTGTCCTCAGGCTTTCTTGCCTCAACCTCTTTTGCCGTATTTATTACGAACTCGTTTTCGCAAGCCTTGGGCATATTCTTAATGTTCTCAATATGAGCGCTGTATGCGGCAAGGATCTTGTTCGTATAGTCCTGAACTTCTTTTCTTGTGCGCTGGAGAACTATCTGTTCTCTTTCTGTCTGCTGCATCATTATTGTGTGGATCTCGTCAGCCTTTGCGTTTGCTTCGTCAACGATCTGCTTAGCCTTGGCGTTTGCTTCTGCGAGGTTCTTTTCTGAAATTTCCTTCTTCTTTGCGGCAAGTGCGTCAGCGTCCTTGATAGTCTTGTCAGCCTTTTCCTTGGCTTCTTTTCTTATCTTCTCGGCATCTTCCTTAGCCTCATTTACTACTGCGATACCCTGCTTCTTTGCAATGAGAAGAGCATCTCTCAGTGCGTCTTCATCCTTGCGGTACTCTCTTATCTTTTCTGCCAGAACCTCAAGCTTTTTCTCAAGCTCCTCGTTCTCGTTCTGCATCTTCTTGTATTCGATAGAAACGTCCTTTAAGAAAGTGTCTACCTCTGCGGCATCGTAACCGCCGCGCTTTACTGTGTCAAATTCCTTTGATACTATATCTTTAGCATTCACGGGAAAAATCCTCCTAAATGTATTTTTTCACTGTAATATGTATATTGCCTTTTCTGCCTGTTCCGCCGATGCTTTCAAGACGAAACTTACCTTTTCCTCTGACGGAAAAGATATCGCCCTCGCAAAGCTGTTTTGACACATCGGTACAGACTGTGCCGCCAAGCTGTACAAGCTGGGGCATAATATACTTTTCTACTGCCACCGTCCGTGATGTGCCTGTAACGCTCCTGACAATGTTGTCTAGGCGCAGTGATGCCACCGACAGTGAAAGCTCTTCATATTTTCTTTCAGGTAATGTAAAACCTGCTTTTACGTCTGTTTCGGTTGTTACTCCGACCCTGCCGATTTTCGTAAGGTTGTCCGGGATCAGCGGAGCTATCTTCTCATATACGAATACCGCCGCCTTGCCTTCCGTAACAAAAATATCGCCTACCGTATCACGCTCTATGCCGAGCGCCATAAGCGAACCCAGCACATCACGGTGAGTTATCGTATCCTCACGGCGATAATAAAGCGTAACTGCCTTTATCGGGAACATCTCCGCCACTGTAGCGTCATATCCGCAAATGTCATCGTTTTCAAAATAAAACGAGGGAAAAAGCCCAAGGCAACACCTGAGCGGATCACGGTTTTCCGCACCGCCGCAGAACACTGCGGTCACATCTTTCGGAAAACTTATCCCCTGTGCCTGAGCAAACCCGCTTTCAGACAAAAAACGCGTGAAATACGGCCGGGAATTGCTTATGCAATCCCTCGCCGCATTCATTAGGTCTTTTTTCAAACCGGTTTCAGTCATCTCAGCCTATTTCGTCAAAGATGTCCTCTCCTGAAATGTTGCTTATCTCGTCTATGAACTCGCCTGAAATATCAACGTTATAGGGAGCGAGTACATATGTAGTTTCGCCTATTCTTCTTATTTCGCCGCCTGTAATGTAGCTTACGCCGCCTAGGAAGTCGATAAGACGGTTTGCCGTATCCTTGTTTGTGTTGTTGAACATAAGGATAACTGTTGTCTTGTTCTTGTAAAGCTCTGCTATCTCACCTGCGTCGCTGAACTTCTTGGGTCTGTTTACAACAAGGTGCAGTGTTGTGCTTGCGTTGTAAGTATAGATCTTGCTTGAGTTTGAGGACTGTCCTGCACTGCGTGCGGGCATCTCGGGTGCTTCCTGCTTTTCGGGCTCTGCTGTGTAATCGTCCTCTTCGTCGGGACCGCCCCACTTCTTAAAAGAATTCTTGAATGACTCGAATGCGCTCATTGGTCTTTACCTCCGTTTTTTGTTTATATAGAATAATTCCTGTAGCCAAAAAGACCGCTGCCTATCCTGACTATCGTTGAGCCGTACTTTACGGCTGATACATAATCCCCCGACATACCCATCGACAGCGTATCGATGCCGGAAAGGAAAGAATATTTCTGTTTTGCGTTTTCAAAAAGCTCCTGCATAGCCGCAAAATACTTTTCATTGCCCCCTGCGGGCGGAATGGTCATAAGCCCCCTTATGCGGACGTTTTCAAGCCCTGATACGACCTTTGCCGTTTCGATAAGCTCTGTTGGCGATACTCCGCCTTTTGACAGCTCACCGCCTATATTGACTTCAATCAGTATGTCTGTATTCAATCCGTGCTGACCTGCCCTGCGGTTTATCTCAGCCGCAAGGTCTGCGCTGTCTACCGAATGGATCATACTCACCTTATCAATTATATACTTTACTTTGTTTTTTTGCAAGCCCCCAATGAAATGAATTTCGGATTTTTCCGAATAATTTTCGTATTTTCCGAGAAATTCCTGCACACGGTTCTCACCAAGCAAGTCTATGCCAAGACTTTCGGCATAGTTTATCTTTTCACAGGGTACTGTCTTTGTAACTGCCATGATATGTACCTTATCACGGCGGTTCGCCTTATACATAGCCTCTGCCACGTTCTGTCTTACAGCCTCGTAGTTCAGCTTTATATCTTCAAGTGTGGTTTCTTCGGCGGATTTAGAGATTCTTTCCGTCATAAAGATCCTTCCCTTCAACTATAACGTTGTCATAAAGCGACAGATAGCCGCTCTTACCTGTGGTATCACGGACAATTACATAATCCTCGCTCGAATAGATGCGTTCGATCTTCACAAACTGTGCCTGTGTACCACTCTTGATATAGACGCCGATATTGTTGTCTTTATCAAAGTGTATCGCGGATGAAGCTATGCGTATGCCGTTATAGCTGTCGACAAGCAGTTTGAAACGTCCCACGCGCGACGATGCAATAGTCGAGTTTAAGTCGTCTGCCGAAAATACCGCTACATAATCATCTCCGTGCTTTTCGATGTTTTCAACCTTGGCGGTTATCTCCGACTGATCGGCACCGACAATTATCTGCACGTTTGTGTTCTCTGTAAGAACGGCGGCTTGTCCTTCGGTGAATGTTGCCGCAAGCTTCCACTTATAGTCCTCGATCATCTTGCCGATAATATTGCCCGATGCAGATGCCGTCTTCGGATCCTTTACCGTTTCGGCGATTTCGGCAGGAGTGATCGTGTCAATATTGTCATAGGTTATCTTGCTTTCGTATCCGTCGATACTGCTTACAAAATAGCCTGTTTCTTCTGACAATATGCTTACCGGTTCGGCTGATATTCTTGATCCAAGCGTCTTTATCCTTGAGTTGAGCGACGAGATCACAGAAGAATAATCTGTTACCTTGCCCTTGACCATATCGCGCTTGCTCTGAAGATTGAGCAGTTCGTACTTTATATCGGCAACGGCAGAATATTCTCCGCTGTTTATCGCCTTGATAAGCTGGCTGTGCTTTTCGGTTATCAGCTTGTCAAACGCTTCTATCTGTGAGTTATCCGTACCTGCAAGGCTCTGTGCGTCCGTAAGGGTATCTATCCTTTTCTGCAGATTTTTGATATCCGCAGTAAGCGTGATATCCGATGCCGAGCTGTAGGTATTTGCGATCACGCTGTTCTTTCCGACCCTGGAACCGTCCTCGTGCGCATACTGAATGATACCGTTTGTACTGCGGCTTACCGTATGCTCGTTACGGGCAAACACTCCATAGAACTCTATGGTATCCTGAGAATCGTACCTCAGAGCCACTTCTGTCCTGTATGAATGCTCAGTGCCGACAAAGAACTGGCTCACAACCGTTACAAGCAGAAAGATCGCAAGAACGATCGTTATGAGCTTAGTCGTTAACGTCCTGTCCATATGACCTTATTCTTTTACTTCGTCGCCGTCTGCCTTGTCAAACGCGTCAAGGATCGATACGGCTCTGAGAGGTGTTATTGTGGAGATAGCGTGCTTATATATCAGGTTCTGCTTTCCGTCTGTATCAAGGATAACCGTGTAGTTGTCAAAACCTCTTACAAGTCCCTTGAACTGAAAGCCGTTTGTGATGTAGATAGTTACAGGTATCTTCTCTTTTCTTGCCTGATTTAAAAATACGTCCTGTAAATTGAGTTCCTTTGCCATTTTGATTACGTCCTTTCTTTTCTCCGCCGCGGCGGAACATAAAATAAAATAAAATCATAACTGTTTTTGTGATAAATCACAGCTACAGATAGCTTAACTTATATTGTATCACATATTGATGGAAAATTCCATAGCTTTATGATAGTTTGATAAGATTTTTTCGACAGGAGGATGGGTCACTTGCTCTGATTTCTTACAAAGCACACATAATCAACCGCTTCATCAACTATCTGCGAAAAGTTCTTTTCTCCGTCAGCCTTGATATAATGGATTCTTTCGTCACGGCGGAACCATGTAAGCTGACGCTTTGCATATTTTCTGGTTTCCTGCTTCAGCCGCTCGACGCAAGGTGAAAGAGAGCTTTCGCCTTTAAGATACGGCATAAGCTCCTTATAGCCTATCGCCTGTGCCGCAGTGGGATAATCAGACTGTTTCATAAACTGCCTTGCCTCGTCTATAAGCCCTTCGGCAAGCATTATGTCAACACGTCTGTTTATGCGGTCGTACAATGTTTCCCTGTCATAGTCAAGCTGTATCATACACGGAATGTACGGCGACGGCGAAAGCTTTGAAAGCCGCTGTTGTTCGCTCATTGTCTTACCCGTGGTCTTGTAGACTTCAAGCGCCCTTATTATCCTGTTGAGATTGTTTTCGTGAAGTTTTGCCGCTGTTTCCGGATCAATTTCACGGAGCATTCCGAGCAGATATCCGTTGCCCTTTTCCTGCGCCAGTGTGCGCAGTTCATCACGATATTCATAATCGCTCTCGGTTTCCTCAAAGTTCAGGTTATCGATAAGCGAATTTATATACAGCCCCGTACCGCCGGTTATTATCGGGAGCTTTCCTCTTGCCGCTATCTCGGCTATCCTGTCATGCGCCATTTTGACATAATCGGCAACCGAAAAGCTGTCGTGCGGGTCGAGAAAATCCATAAGGTAGTGCGGTATGCCCTGCTTTTCCTCTTCGGTAGGCTTTGCGGTGGCTATATCCATGCCCTTGTATATCTGCATGGAATCGGCTGATATTATCTCTCCGGAAAGCCGCTTTGCAAGCTCAACCGAAAGGGCTGTCTTGCCGGAAGCGGTAGGTCCGCATACCACTACGATAAACTGTTTATCCATAACTCAACTCCTGTTGAAGAAGTGTTCTATCTTGTATTTTGAAAGCGATGTCATAACCGGTCTGCCGTGCGGACAGAAGCGGATAGTCTTATCGTTCAGCACTCTCTGCGCAAGCGCCTGCAATTCAAGAATATCCGTGTCGTCATGCGCCTTTATCGCCGATTTGCAAGCCATCGTATGAAGCATATCGTCAAACAGCGCGCCCTTTTGGTCGGTGGCTGTATTCATAAGTCTTTGTGCAACATCGGCTACAATTTCCTGCGGTGAGCATTTCACAACGGACGGCATTGCGGTTATCTGCACCGTGCAGTCGTCACAGAAGACAAGCTCGATACCGCTTTTCTCAACGTATTCGTAATACTCGTGCAGAGCCTCATATTCGGCAGGCGAAAGCTTAAGCTCTGTCTTGTCGATAAGAAGCTGTGAAGTGGTGATAAACTCCTCTTTCAGCTTTTCAAACCTTATGCGCTCGTGTGCGGCGTGCTTGTCGATTATAATAAGCTCTTCGCCTACCTCGCACAGTATATAGGTCTTTAAAAATTCGCCTATTACACGGACGTTTATTCTTTCGGGTTCGGGCTGAGCTATTTTCTCAACCGTCACCGGCTTTGCGTTTATAAATCTGAAGCCGTCATCCTTTATGGGAGGAACTTCGGGCAATGGCATATCATCGGTATTTTCCGCATGGATACTGCCTATATCATCATCGTCCACCGCCACTACGACCTTGCCGCTTAAAGCCGTGAACGCAGGAGCTGTCGGCGGCTCTTCAGGAAGCGGTATATCATCGGACTTGTCCGTACTCATTTCTGCGGGTTTTGTGATATATTCCGAATGACTGCTGTGCAGTGAAACCGGCTTTATCGGGTTTTCACCGTATATCTTTTCAGCCTTTACAGGCTCCTGCATTTCTTCGAGTTTTGCCGTTTCCACCGGGTACTCGTTGTTCACCAGCGGAAGCGTTACGGGGATATGTTCGAGCGTCTGCTGTTCACGCTTTATTATTTCGGGATTACGCTTGAAATAATCGTTTGCGTTGTCGTATTTTTTCGGCTTTTCAAGCTCTATCTGCCGTCTGTCGTCCGACGCGTTTACCAGTGAGTTCTTCACCGCAAAATACACCGCGTCGAATACCGGCTTTTCATACGCAAAGCGTATCTCGGTCTTTGCAGGGTGTACGTTTACATCGACAGAATCGGGAGAAAGCGTTATATCCAGTATGCAGGCAGGAAATTTTCCGACCATCATACTGTTTCGATAAGCTTCTTCGAGCGCCGCCATACAGGTGGTGCTTTTAATGTATCTTGTGTTGACAAAAAATGTCTGCATACTTCTGCTGTTACGGCAGAAAAGCGGCGATGAAGCGTAGCCGCTGACATCGATTCCGTTCAGTGAAAAGTCGACCGGGATAAGGCTGTCGGCAAACTGTCTGCCGAATACCGCCTTTGCCGCCGACAAGAGCGAACCGTCGCCCGCTGTCATTCTCACGCTCTTGTTATCTCTTATAAATCTGAAAGAAATATCGGGGTGGGACAGTGCAAGCCTGTCTACCGTTGCCGAAATGAAATTACCCTCGGATATGTCTTTTTTGAGGAATTTCAGTCGTGCGGGCGTGTTGTAGAAAAGGTCCTTTATAACGATCGTTGTTCCCACAGGGCAACCGCAGGATTCGTGTTCTTTTTCCTCACTGCCCTCTATAACATAACGTCCGCCGAGTTCGTCCTCCGCTCTGCGCGACATCATCTCTATTTTAGCTACTGCCGCAACGGACGCCAACGCTTCACCGCGGAAGCCCATTGTCATTATGCCCGTAAGGTCGTCGCCTGTGCGTATCTTGCTTGTGGCATGGCGCAGAAAGGCTGTCGGCATCTGCTCATATGCTATGCCGCAACCGTCATCCGTTATACGCATATAGCTGATACCGCCGTGTTTTATCTCAACGGTGATATGCCGTGCGCCTGCGTCTATTGAATTTTCCACAAGTTCCTTTATTACGGAGGATGGGCGTTCGATGACCTCGCCTGCCGCAATAAGTTCCGCTACGCTTTTATCAAGCAGTCTTATCTCGGGCATTGATTTTCCTTTTCTTTATAACATTATAACATTGCTTTGAGTTCTTCGAGCTTTGCGTAAGCCTCTCTCGGCGTCATATCGTCAAGGTCGAGATTTTTTATCTCGGTGATAACATTCTGTCTGCCTGTAGCCTCAAAGTCTATCTGGCTTTCGGATTCTTCCTCGGCTCTCAGTTCAAGCTCACGCTGTATTTTCGGTGCTTTTTCAAGCTCGGCTAAAAGCTGCTTTGCTCTGTCGGTGACTTTTTTCGGAAGTCCCGCAAGACGTGCGACCTCTATACCGTAACTGTCGTCCGTTCCGCCCTCGACTATCTTGTGCAGGAACTTTATATCCTCGCCGCTACGCTTTACCTTTACGCTGTAGTTACGCACGCCCTCAAGCTCGTTTTCAAGCGAAATAAGCTCGTGATAATGCGTTGCGAAAAGCGTTTTACAACCGATAGCCTTTGAGCTTATGTACTCGGCTACCGCCTTTGCTATCGATACGCCGTCATAGGTCGATGTACCTCTGCCTATCTCGTCAAGGATAACGAGTGAATTTTTAGTTGCTTCGTTAAGGATAGTCGCTACCTCGGTCATTTCAACCATAAAGGTCGACTGTCCGGCGGATAAGTCATCGCTTGCGCCGACACGGGTGAATATCCTGTCAACAACGCCGAGCCTTGCATAGCTTGCTGGGACAAAACAGCCTATCTGCGCCATAAGGACGATCATGGCTACCTGCCGCATAAATGTCGACTTACCCGACATATTCGGTCCTGTGATTATCATCAGGCGGTTATTCTTTACATCAAGATAAACGTCGTTCGGGGTGAACAATATCTCATTCACCATCTTCTCGACAACGGGGTGTCTTCCGTCCTTGATCTCTATTACGCTGTCGTTTGCCATCATAGGACGGCAATAGTTGTTTTCTATTGATACCACGGCATAACTGCACAGTACGTCAAGCGCCGCAACAGATTCGGCTGTCTGCTGTATAAGGTCGAGCCGCTGTGCGATAAACTCACGCACTTCGGCAAATATTGCCGCTTCAAGCGCAAGTATCTTGTCGTTTGCGCCGAGTATCTCGTTTTCTATCTTCTTAAGCTCATCGGTGATATATCTCTCGCCGTTTGTGAGCGTCTGTTTTCTTACATATCTGTCGGGTACCATTGACACATTGCCCTTTGATACCTCGATATAATAACCGAACACACGGTTATAGCCGACACGCAGGTTCTTTATGCCTGTGGCTTCTTTTTCCTGCTGTTCTATCTGTGAAAGCAAGTCCTTGCCGCCGCCCGTGATATTTCTCAGACGGTCAAGCTCTTCGTTGAACCCGCTCTTTATATATCCGCCGTCTTTCATAAGTGCGGGCGGTTCGTCCGCGATCGCTCTTTCTACTAAATCTGCGATATCGTCAAGCGGACTTATCTTCCTGTCAAGGCTCTTTGTCAGCTGTGTGCTTATCTGCGACAGGTCGCTTTTCAGCTGTGGGAGTATCTTGCAAGTAGCGCCCAGTGCCTTAACATCCTTTGCGTTTGCCGCCTTGTAGATAATTCTTGTCATAAGACGTTCAAGGTCATAGACTTTTGCAAGGTCGGTCTTTATATCGTACAGCGCCGCGGAATTGTTGATGAGCGCTTCAACAGCGTCATGTCTGCGTATGATAGCCGCCGTGTCTGTAAGCGGCTGTTCTATGCACTGCCTTAACTTTCTTCTTCCCATTGAGGTGTCTGTCTTGTCAAGTACCCACAGCAGTGAGCCTTTCTTTTCTCCGCTCCTCATGGTTGAAGTCAGTTCGAGGTTTCTTCTTGTGGCAAGTCCCAGTTGCATAAACTCGCCGCTGCTGTGTACATTCAGCTTTACGAAACGTTTTGCTCCGCTTCTTTGTGCCTTATACAAATAGCGCAGCAAAGCGCATAAAGCTCTTAATGCGTTGTCCTTTCCGGCAAGGCCTATTTCGTCTGCCGTACCGCCGAACTGTGCGATAATTTCAGATACGTCGTCTATCGAAAAATCCTCGTCGTCAAGCTGTTCAGCCGAGCATTTTCCGTAACGGTTTCTTATAAAAGTATATGCCTGCTTGCGGTTTAAAAACTCCGCATTGAACAGAAGTTCAACCGGGGTGTACTGTGAAAACTGTGCTATTATATCCTCGTCGGTCTTGTTTGATCGCGCTTTTTCAACTGCGTGTACTTCACCCGTTGATATATCGGCAAATACCATACCTGTGCCGTTTTCTCCGACATAGATACAGGAAATATAATTATTCGCGCCGTCCTCAAGCATTGACGCTTCTATTACAGTACCTGCGCTTACAAGCCTTACTATATCACGTTCTACAAGTCCCTTTGATAATGCGGGATCAGTGGTCTGCTCACAGATAGCCACCTTGAAGCCTTTATCTATCAGTTTCTTTATGTAACCCTCGGCGGAATGATGCGGTACGCCGCACATAGGCGTACCTGCTCTTGATGTAAGCGTCAGTTCAAGCTCCTTTGACGCTACCATTGCGTCCTCGTTGAACATTTCATAGAAATCGCCCAGACGGTAGAATAATATATAATCCTTGTAATTTGCCTTGATCTCAACGTACTGCTGCATCATAGGCGTGAGCTTTTCACCGCTTTTTTCAGCTTTCAAGAGTTTCATTCCTTTCGGGTCTATTGATTGATTTTACAGCGCCGTACTATTAGTGGCATCCGCCGCAGGTTGAGCATGAACCTGAGCAACCGCCTGTCTGTACCTCGCAGGTATCGGGATCTTCGCCGTCACAGCAAAGTGCGATAATGCCGTTTACTTCCTGTAAAAGCTTGTCCATATCAGCCTTTGCGATAGTGAAATCAGCCATATGCTCGTTCTGCATTACGAGAGTGTATAATCTCTGCATTTCCTTGTTCTGTGTGTCGAGCTTTTCCTTGTTCTGCTCTTCCTTTGACTTGCTCATTTCGAGTGCAACGTTCTGACGTGCAAGGTTGAATTCACCGATAAGCTCCTGAAGCTCCATATCAGCGTCATTTGCCTTCATCGCCTCGTTATAACGTACATAACGCTCATCTGCCTGTATAGCCTTGCCGAGCTCTCTTGCTGCTTTGATTGCGTCCATTGTTTTTTTCCTTTCTTTCCGCTTTTTGCGGCTGTTAAAATATATATCTGACGGGTTATCCCGACCGATTGCAGAAATTTCAGTCATTAACACTTACAAGCTCGCCTGTGACTGCCCAGGGCAGAGCCTTTCTGATCTTTACCGTGACGTACTTTCCGACCATATCCTTGGTGCCGTTGAAATCAACTATCACGCCGTGGCGTGAATGACCTGTCATAAGTCCGTCAGCCGTTCTGCCGATACCCTCGCACAGAACCTCGACCTCATCTCCGACAAAACGTTCATAAGCCTTTTCGCCGATAGAATTCTGTACCTCAAGAAGCTCCCTGAACCACTTGCCCTTTTCCTCGTCGCTTATGGGATCGGGCATAGCCGCCGCCTTTGTTCCCTCACGCTTGCTATAGATGAATGTATACGCAGAGTCATAGCGCACCTTCTTCATAAGCTCGACCGTGCCGAGAAAATCCTCATAAGTTTCTCCGGGGAAACCGACTATTATATCTGTAGTAAGCGCTACTTTCGGTATGCGCTTTTTTGCATATTCTATAAGCTCCAGATAATGCGCCGTATCATAGTGACGGTTCATTTCTTTCAGTATTCTGTCGCTTCCGCACTGCACGGGCAGGTGCAGATGATATGATATATGCCTGCTGTCCGCTATCGTGTCTATAAGCTCGTGTGTGCAGTCTTTTGGGTGTGAAGTCATAAAGCTGAGCTTATATTTTCCGGGTATCTTATCAAGCTCGGCAAGTAACTTTGCAAAGCCGAAATCATATTCCTTGCCGTATGAATTTACGTTCTGTCCGAGAAGTAGTATTTCCTTATATCCGTCGTTTATAAGACCTCTGACCTCGGCTATGACTTCTTCCGGTCTGCGTGAACGCTCCCTGCCTCTTACAAACGGAACTATGCAGTATGTGCAGAAGTTGTTGCAACCGTACATTATCGGCACGCTTGCCTTGACCTTGCTTTCTCTTATTACGGGAAGTCCCTCGGCTATAACACCGTCACTTTCGGGGATCGAAAGCGTCCTGCGGTTCTCGCTGAGCTTTTCATATATCATCTGCGGTAATGTGTGCATAACGTGCGTACCGAAAATGATATCGACCTGAGGGAACGATTTTCTCATTCTCTGAGCAATATGTTCCTGCTGTACCATACAGCCGCCGACAGCTATTATCAGATTCCTGTTTTTCTCTTTAAGCTTTTTGAGCGCGCCGATATTGCCGAAAACTCTGTCCTCGGCATTTTCTCTTACAGCGCAGGTGTTGAAAAGGATAAGATCCGCAAATGCGGTTTCGGGCGTAAAGCCATAACCCATCTGTGCAAGCATACCCTTTATTTTTTCTCCGTCGCTTACATTCTGCTGACAGCCGAAGCTGTGAACGTGCGCCAGCGGCATCTGCTCACGCTTTGCATTTATCGCTTTTACTTTTTCTATATATTCCTGCTGAACAAGCAGTTCTTCCTTGTTTATCTCTTTAGTCAAGCTGTTTCTCCGTTCTTTATTCAAAGATAGTATACCATAGTAGATTATAACATTATTTTAATCCGCCGTCAAGGCAAAACGGCGGATTAAAATAATGTTAGAACGTTCTCGAAGCTTATTTGACAAACACAAACCTTGCATGATATAATTTATTTTGAGGGAAACCTTGGACGTCAGGCGGTCAATTCATCTCCCGTAAGTGCCAAAGCACTTTGAAAGGAGGTGAAGCTATGTACATAACGCTAAGTGATTTAACACAGATAGGAATATTTCTTACTGCTTTCACAGTTATGATATTCACAATCATTTCTTTTAATAAAAAGAAATAACCGCCCTCGCTACCAAACTGAGGCGGTTATTCTTTAACTACCATTGGGAGCGACCGTCTGTCGTTTCCCTCTTTATTTGTATTATAACATAAAAATAAGTCGGTGTCAACCGGCACGGCGGTACGCCTCCTTTTGTCTACAGACAAAAGGATTTGACGGGAATCAGCCAATAAGCGGATTTTTTATATAAAATTATCCTTTAATCGTTCAAGGTATTATAGACTACCCTTACGCCTTGAACAATATCATTTTCAGAATAAAACACCACGGTAAACATTTGACTATGCTCTATCACGAATGGCTTTTGATTACTCTCCTGAATGCCATAAATATACCTGTATAATCCACGCTCCTCAAAAACGTTGATTTTTGAGGGTTCCCCGTATTTTTTCAGCACATCGTCTTTAGTTGAAACGTTCGGTGTTATACCGCCAATTGAGCAGTCGTCTGTTTCAAGAGCAACGTCATAAATATAACCGTCATCTTCCTTTCCTTCTTTAAAGTTACCGATTCCTGCAACAAACATTTCATTTCCATTATAGTAAAAATCAGCAAGTCCCGTGTCGTCGACATAATGAGTTTCACGTTTTTTGTATGTCCATTTATCTTCCAAGTCTCCGATTTTTTTCGGGAGTTCAAGTGTCACACCCTTTACAATGATACTTTTACGGACAGTATCAATATCAAAGCCTGTTGTGCCTTGACTGTCGGAAACGATGTCAGAACTTATATTGCTGTTTTCCACCGGTTCTTTGGCACAGCCCGTCAGGCTGTAAAGAATCACCGCCGTAATCAGCAACGCAGTTATTCTTTTGATTTTTTTACCGACACAATTATCTGTTAACATTTCCCCTCCACAAATTCCGATTTATCGGGCAGATCAACCGCCATTGTAAGTCCAGTATACCATACATTCGCACTTATTTCAATCATTTTCCAATCCGAGCGCCATTGGGATAACAGCGGAAACCGCATAAAGAAGCGCATCACGGCTGACAAATCATATCAAGCTGTTCATATTTCAGAAAATAATATTCTGTATTTTCTTTCTGCCCATCCACTGTCTGCTTGTCACTTCATAGCCGAGCTTGTTATACCACGCGATACGCTCGACATATAGCAGCTGAATATCCTTGCAGTTCTTTTCGTAAAGCGAAAGGCTTCCCTCAGCCGTCATAGCAAGTCCTATGCCGCGGCGGCGGTATTTGTGCGTAACGCCGACACAGCCTATCATTCCGTGCTTTTCATTATCCGCAAAGAACATTCCGCCGTCCTCTTCTACCATTTCAAAGCCTGCAATTTCATCGCCGAAGACGGAAAGCAGAACGGGAGCGTCCTTGTTCTCCTCGAATATCGGAAGCCAGTCAGACTGAGCGTCTTTTACGGCGACGAGGAGCTTTTCCCTGTCGCTGTCGGTCGCAAAGCGGTAAGTTATGCCGTCGGGACGGGGTGTTGCTTTCAGTATTGCGGATGATTTTTCATCAAGTTCAAGCCCCATATTGACCGATGTCCACTCTGCGGTGTAACCTCTTTTTTCAAAGAACGGAACACTGCTCTCTTCGTCATTGTCGCACGGTACGCCCTGGAACAATCCGCCGCCACCGAGAACAACTTCATCGTGATCTGCGGAGATAAATCCCTCTGCCATTATAAGCAGATGTTTTCCGTAACCGCTGTGTCTGTACTCTTTTTTAACACACAGAACAACTACCGAATTACCGCTTACTACACAAAATCCGATGATCGTTTTGTCGTTCTCCGCAGTTAAGATCTGCGAGTTATCGCTGTGCAGTAAACCCTTGAAACGCTCGTATGTCAGCGGATAGCGCGGCATAGCTTCACAGTAGATATCGTACAGGTCGTGTATCGTATATTCTTTGCTCATAACATCACCTCGTTTTTGTAGTATTCTAACACACTTTCTGCCGTAAAGCAACCCTGTGCGGTTGCAATCCGACTGCATAAATGCTATAATAAGGTGTTGAGAAAAACGGACGAAAGGACTTAATATGAATACATTATTTAAAGGGATAACCGCGATCCTCCCCGATGAAGAAAGCGGATTTTCCGCAAAGGTATGCGATATTGCGGTAAGCGACAGCGTTATCTCCTATATCGGTGACGATGCAGTAAAAAACGGCTTTGTTCCGGACAGGACTATTGACGGCAGGGACAAGCTCATTACAGCAGGGCTTGTAAACAGCCACACGCACAGCTATATGTCACTGTTCAGGAACAGTGCGGACGACCTTATGTTCCACACATGGCTGTTTGACAGGATAATGCCGATGGAGGACAAGCTCACCGCCGATGATATGTACTACGGTACACAGCTTGCCTGCCTTGAAATGATAAAGACGGGTACAACGGCATTTCTTGATATGAATATTGCCCGCGACTGTATCACAAGAGCGATAAGCGAAAGCGGACTGAAAGCAACAATATCAAGAGGTCTTGTAGGAAACGGCAGAGATGACGAGGGCGGAAAGACAAGAATTGAGGATACGCTGTACGATATGCGTACCTACGGCGACAACAAGCGTCTTAAATTCATGATGGGTCCTCACGCTATCTATACTACCGACAGGGGCTATCTTGAGCTTGTAATGGAGAAAGCCGCAGAATACAACCTCAGTATCAATATTCATCTGTCGGAATCGGTAAAGGAAATTGAGGACTGCATGGCGCTAAGAGGCTGTTCGCCCGTCAAGTATCTTGACGATATGGGAATGTTCAGATTCCATACTGTTGCCGCACACTGCGTACAGTTATCCGATGAAGATATAGACATACTGGCACAGCGCGGAGTTTACGCCGCTACAAATCCTATCAGCAACGCAAAGCTCGGAAACGGTTTTGCAAGAATACCCGATATGCTTGAAAAGGGCGTAAAGCTGTGTATCGGCACTGACAGTGCAGGAAGCAACAACACGCTGAATATGTTCAGCGATATGAACTTCATATGTCTTGCGCACAAGGGCAATCACCGCAGTGCCACAGCGGTTTCGGCACGTCAGGCGCTTAAAATGGCTACCGAAACGGGCGCAAAGGCTTTAGGCTTTGACAACACGGGCGTATTAAAGGAAGGCTATGCGGCTGACCTTACCATAATGGATATGAAATATCCCTCGCTCCAGCCTGTAAACGACCCTGTTGCCGCTATGTGCTACAGTGCAAGCGGATATGAGGTTGAAAGCGTTATGGTTGACGGTGAGTTCCTTATGGAGAACCGTGTGATAAACGGCATGGACGAGGAACGCATTTACTTTGAATGCAATAAAGCGATGAAGAGAATAGACGGTTAACGGAAAGGAAAACAACATGAGCATTATAAGAGATGAAAGCCTGTGGGAAAGCGGCGAAACCAAGATAAACTGGGTAAAGGCAAATATGCCGTTGCTGCGTGGAATCGAAGAAGAATTTGCGGTATCAAAGCCGTTTGCAGGACTTAAGGTTGCACTGTCGGTACACCTTGAAGCAAAGACCGCTTACCTTTGCCGTGTAATGGCAGCAGGCGGCGCTGAAATGTATATCACGGGCAGTAACCCTCTGTCAACTCAGGACGATGTTGCGGCGGCGCTTGTACACAGCGGACTTAACGTATTCGCATGGCACGGTGCGACAGCCGAGGAATATCATGCACATACCGCAGAGGTTATCAAAGTTGCTCCTAACGTGATCATAGATGACGGCGGCGACCTTGTAAACCTTATCCACAACGAATATCCCGACCTTATCCCGAATGTTATAGGCGGCTGTGAGGAAACAACAACAGGCATTATCCGCCTTGTGGCTATGGATAAGGCTAAACAGCTCAAATTCCCGATGATGCTTGTAAATGACGCAGACTGCAAGCATCTGTTTGATAACCGCTATGGCACGGGTCAGTCGGTATGGGACGGTATCAACCGCACAACAAACCTTATTGTTGCCGGAAAGAACGTTGTAGTAGCCGGTTACGGCTGGTGCGGCAAGGGCGTTGCGATGAGAGCAAAGGGACTGGGTGCATCTGTAATAGTAACCGAGATCAATCCTATAAAGGCAATGGAAGCCGTTATGGACGGATTTAAAGTTATGCCGATGGTTGAAGCGGCTAAGATAGGCGACTTCTTCGTAACGGTAACGGGCTGTAACGATGTAATCGGCGAAAAGGCATTCCTTAATATGAAGGACGGCGCTATTCTTTCAAATGCAGGTCACTTTGACGTTGAAGTAAATGTTGCAAAGCTTAAGGAAATGGCTGTTGAAACGGGCGTTGCAAGAAACAACATTCAGTATTACAAGCTGGCAAACGGCAACAGAATAAATGTTATTGCCGAGGGCAGACTTGTAAACCTTGCCGCCGGCGACGGTCACCCGGCAGAAATAATGGATATGAGCTTTGCTATACAGGCGCTGTCAGCCGCATATCTTGTGAAGAACAAGGACAAGCTGAAAGCCGGCGAAAAGATGACGGTAAACGTCCCTGCCGAGGTTGACAAGGAGGTTGCCGAGAGAAAGCTCAGATACTGGGGAATTACCATTGATAAGCTGACTGAGGAACAGGAAAAGTATCTTGGCAGCTGGGAAGTATAAAATGTAAATCAAAATACAAAAAGCTACCGCAATTAACTTTACGGTAGCTTTCTTTTATGCTGTTATACGAGTTTTTCAATAAACTTATCCGCCTGCTCTCTTGTACGGAAAACAACTATCTCCCTGTTGTTTTTGTATTTCTCAAGCAGTCTGTATACTTCGGGGAGCTGATTTGCCCTGAAGCTTTCTATCCATTGTCTGAACTCAGGGTCAAGCTCATTTTCAAACCACGGCATATCCTCACGCTTTTTGCCTATGCGTGACAATGCGCCCTCAATGCAGATTTCAGTCGGCAAGTCAAACAGAAACACTGTGTCACAAGCCTTTATCCTTGTTTCAAGAGTGCGCTGATAGTTACCGTCTATTATCCAGCTGTCACGGGATATTATGCTGTCGAGCTGTTTGTCAAATTCTTCCCGTGAAATGTTCGTGCCGTCGGGCTTATGCCATATCATATCAAGATAGTACAGCGATAATCCTGTGGCGTCACGGAGCTTTCTCGAAAACACGCTTTTACCCGAACCCGAACAGCCTATTACCACTGTCCTTTTCATCGGTTATTCACTAACAAGCACTTTAACTATCTCGCCGACATACATCTCATGAAAATCGCCTGCGGCATAGCACTTTTCAATAAGCGACTTGTCTATAAAAGAATCGGGCGTCATGGGCTGTCTGTACAGCTTCTTGCAGACAAGCACGAGTTTTGCCTGCTCAATATAAGCATAATCGTCCGTTGCAGTGCCTGTAAGGTCGGTCTTTGCAAGCTTATACTCATCTCTGCCCGAATGTGAGCCGAGGTAGCTGAGCGCCTCCCTGTGTCCGTCGGGCAAGAATGATAATGTGTAATAATCGCTCTTGTCAACAAATTCCTTTGTGTATCTCTGAGGGCGGATATAGACTACCGTTGTGGGCTTGTTCCACAGCTCGCCCATCTGTCCCCAGCTTACTGTCATTGTATTATAGCCGTCCTTGTTTCCTGCCGTCAGCAGTGCCCACTCTTTGCCGATAAGCGTGGAGGGATTCAATTTCAGTTCTTCAACAGATATTTCTTTCATAAACGTAATTCCTTTCGTATTCGTAATAGGGTCATACTTATTTTAACATTTTTATGACCGGATGTAAAGCTTTACCCCCGCTTTACATTCTGCCACAAAAAACCGTGATTTCACCCCAAAAATTTTACTTGCATTTTTCCCCGTATTATACTATAATTAATTTTGTGTGTTAAGCACACTGTTGAAACCAATCGGGGTTGAGAGGCGAAGCCCCCATGCAGGTCGTCAGCCGTTAGTGTCGTTGCGTCTGTGCATTGACAGCCATTTGTGCCGTTGCATCTGTGCAATGACAGCCATTTGTGCCGTTGCATCGTGCAACGGCTTTGTGTGGCTGTCTTTATGCATCCTTGCATAACGGCTTTGTGTGGCTGACTGCAAGCATCCTTGCTTGGACTTGGGACGGTAGCGCCCGTTAATCCCGCACAACAATCCCAAACGGGGTTGAGGGGCGAAGCCCCCATGCAGGTCGTCAACCGTTAGTGCCGTTGCGTCGTGCAACGACTTAGTGCGGTTGACCTTAAGCCTCCTTGCTTAACAAGGGCGGCAGCCCTGACTTCTCCCCCTTCCTGGGGAAGGGGGCAGGGGGATGGGATATTAAAATTGCTCTTTATTTGAACTTAAAGCAAGTTATTTATGGTCACATTCTCAACTCCTTATCCCGCACCATTATCCCGAAAACCGCATACACTGAATTACACCTCCAAAAAAATTTTCAATAAAATACCCTTAACCTATTGACAAAGTAGGTTTTAGGTAGTATAATAGCATCATCGGAACAAAACCGATGAGCATTATTTGCTATATTGAAAATCGGAGGAAATGCAATGTACGCTACTATTTCATCAACGCACAACAGAATAATGTGTTGCTGTATCAGCTCCCGGACAAGTAGAATGGCATTTGGGTGCAGCGGCATTGTTGTTATACAGCCGTAAAAGCACTGCGGCGACTGCCATTTGTCCGGGAGCGTAATAGCCCCGGCTTTTATTTTGCCGTCGGCTCAGTAAATTGAAAGGATGTGACGGTATGGATCTTAACGCTATCGCTGAGTACCTGCCGCTGTTCGGGGAAGCCGCACTGCTTACTGTGAAGCTCGGTATTCTTGGAATAATATTCTCGATCATCATCGGGCTTATATGTGCAGTGGTTCAGTACTACAAAGTACCGGTTATCCGCCGTATAGTTTCCGTCTACATTGAAATAAGCCGCAATACACCGCTTTTAGTACAGCTTTTCTTCATCTATTACGGACTGCCTAAAGTCGGCATACCGACCGATGCAGAGACCTGCGGTATCGCAGGACTTGCTTTCCTCGGAGGAAGCTACATGGCAGAGGCGTTCAGAAGCGGACTTGAATCCGTAGACAAGATACAGACAGAAAGTGCCTATTCACTCGGCATGAACAAAATGCAGACAATGCGATATGTAATACTTCCGCAAGCAATATCGGTAAGTATCCCCGCATTTGTCGCAAACGTGATATTCCTTATGAAAGAAACGAGCGTATTCAGTGCGATAAGCCTGCTCGACCTTATGTTTATGGCAAAGGACCTCATGGGAATGTACAACGATACAGTTGAGGCGCTGTGCCTGCTGGTCGGCTTCTATCTTATCATACTTCTTCCGATATCGATTGTCGGAACGATAGTTGAAAGGAGGGTACGTCGTGCAGGATTTGGCAGTTAATCTCGGAATAGACGTTCTGTTCAAGGGTACGAACTTCATAAGACTTCTCGGAGGACTCTGGACGGCTCTCTGGATAAGCCTTGTATCGGTTGCGATAAGCATACCGCTCGGTATCGGAATGGGCGTACTCATGACAAAGAAGAACAGGATTTTAAAAGCCGTTCTTCGTGTGTATCTTGAATTTATAAGAATAATGCCACAGCTCGTACTTCTTTTCATAATGTTCTTCGGAACGACAAGAGCTTTCGGCTGGGACCTTTCGGGTGAAGCGGCTTCCATAATAGTATTCGTATTATGGGGCACTGCCGAAATGGGAGACCTTGTGAGAGGTGCGCTGATCTCAATACCGAAACATCAGTATGAAAGCAGTGAGGCGCTAGGACTTACAAACACGCAGACCTATCTTTATGTTATCATACCGCAGACGATAAGAAGACTTATTCCTCTTTCGATCAACCTGATAACACGAATGATAAAGACAACCAGCCTTATACTTATGATAGGCGTTGTTGAAGTCCTTAAGGTTGCACAGCAGATAATAGAAGCTAACAGAATGACAAGTCCGAACGGTGCGTTCGGTGTGTATCTGACGGTATTCCTGCTCTACTTCATCGCCTGCTGGCCGATAAGTATGCTTGCAAAATACCTTGAGAAGAAATGGAGCTAAAGCGTATGGCAGATGCATTATTGACAATAGACAACATCGTAAAGCGTTTCGGTGACAATACGATACTTGACGGTATCAGCTTTTCCGTTAAAAAGAGCGAGGTCATAGTAATAGTAGGACCGAGCGGATGCGGAAAATCAACTCTTCTGCGTTGTATAAACGCACTTGAGCCGATACAGGACGGCAAGATAACGCTTGACGGTGAAGTGATCGAAAGAAACAGCAAGACGCTTCCTCTTTTAAGACAGCGTATAGGAATGGTATTCCAGAGCTACGACCTGTTCCCTCACCTGACGGTACTTGACAACATTCTTCTTGCACCGTGCAAGGTACAGAAAAGGGATAAGGAAGAGGTAAAGCAGGAAGCAATGTCACTGCTTGAAAGAGTGGGACTTAAAGAAAAGGCTAAAAGCTACCCCAGAGAGCTTTCAGGCGGTCAGAAACAGCGTGTGGCTATTGTCCGTGCGCTTTGTATGCACCCCGAAATACTGCTCTTTGACGAAGTAACTGCGGCACTCGATCCCGAAATGGTCCGTGAAGTACTTGACGTTATGCTCGACCTTGCAAAGCAGGGACGCACAATGCTGATAGTAACTCACGAGATGCAGTTCGCAAGAGCGATAGCAGACAGAATAATCTTCCTCGACAACGGAAAAATCGTGGAAGAAGCAACGCCCGATGAGTTCTTTGATAACCCTAAGACAGAAAGGGCAAAACAATTCCTTAACACATTTGAGTTCGACTCGGTAAGAGCAAAGAAAGAACTCGCAGAATAAAGAGAGATATTTAAAGGAGATAATCACAATGAAAAAGTTAAACTTCAAGAAACTGATAGCACTCGGTCTTACGGCAGCTGCGGCAGTAGCTTCATTCACAGCGTGCGGCACAAACGCAACAAGCGGCGGCAGTGACGGCAACACAGGCTCAAAGGTTTACCGTACACTTGACGAGATAAAGGCAAGCGGTAAGATAAACATCGGCGTATTCTCAGACAAGAACCCCTTCGGTTATGTAGACGAGAACGGCGAATATCAGGGCTATGACATTTATTTTGCAAACAGACTCGGCAAGGATCTCGGCGTTGAGATAAACTACGTTTCTACAGAAGCCGCTAACCGTGTTGAATACCTCGAAACAGGCAAGGTAGATATTATCCTCGCCAACTTCACAGTAACAGACGAGAGAGCTGAAAAGGTTGACTTTGCACTGCCTTACATGAACGTGGCACTCGGTGTTGTTTCACCCGACAGCAACGTTATCAAGTCACTCGACAACTGGAAGGCTGAGGACAAGATGATAGTTATCTCAGGTACAACTGCTGAGCTTTACCTCACAAAGAACTACCCCGACATCAAGCTTCAGAAGTATGATTCATACGCTACAGCAAAGAGCGCTATCGAAAACGGCAACGGTGTTGCATGGGCTAACGACAACACAGAAGTTCTCGCATTCGCTAAGCAGAACCCCGGTTACACAGTAGGTATCGACTCACTCGGCAGCCAGGATACGATCGCTCCCGCAGTTTCAAAGGGTAACGAAACACTCCTTAACTGGATCAACGACGAAATCAAGACTCTCGGCAAGGAAAACTTCTTCCACGCTGACTATGACGCAACTCTCGCAAGCACATACGGCGCAGACTACAAGGAAACACTCGTAGTTGAGGGCGGCGAAGTAAAGAAGAGCTGAGAGATTAAAGATATATAAATACAGTTTATGAGGAGCTCTTCAGCTCCTCATAATAACTATCTGAATAAACAAGTGCAGGTGAGAACAATGAAAAGGATACTTTGCTTCGGCGACTCGAATACATGGGGACTTATCCCCGGTACTAACAGAAGATTTGCCGACGGTGTGCGCTGGACAAGCATTTTAAGAAATGACCTTGAGCAAAGCGGTTATGAGATAATCGAAGAGGGGCTTTGCGGAAGAACAACGATCTTTGAAGACCCCGACAGGATAGGCAGAGCGGGCGACAAACTGCTCCCCGTATTCCTTGAAAGTCACGCTCCGCTCGATATGGTTGTGATAATGCTTGGCACGAATGACTGCAAACCCGTTTACAATGCGGACGCAGAAACGATAGCACACGGCGCGGAACGTCTTATCGAGCAGGTAAGAAAGTATGCGGGCGACTGCCGTATCCTTCTCATTTCACCTATCGAACTCGGCGACGACGTATGGCAGGAAAGATACGATCCGCAGTTTGACGCAGATTCACCCGCCATTTCCCGCGGTCTTAAATCCTCTTTTGCAAAGGTCGCAAGAAAACACGGTACAGAGCTTCTTGCCGCTTCCGACCATGCAAAACCCAGCAGGATAGACTGCGAACACCTTGACGAAAACGGACACAATGCGCTTGCCCGTGCAGTCGAGGACAAAATACTCAGTATTTACGGAAGGGCGGCTTCATAAACCAAATGACTAAAAAGCAACTTATCAGACACTCTTTCATCAAGAGTCTGCCTGTACTGTGCAGTTATCTGTTCTTGGGTATGGCGTACGGCATGATGATGGCAGAGGCAGGGTACCAGTGGTACTACTCATTGTTCTCCTGTCTGTTCCTCTATTCGGGAACGTGCCAGTTCTTACTCATAACATTTTTCAGTAGCGGAGCGTCACTACTTACAGTGGCGCTCACTGTTCTGCTTGTCAACAGCAGGCAGAGTTTCTACAGTCTTACATTCCTGAAAGATTTTAACGCCATGGGAAAGCGTAAGCTGTATATGATACATTCGATGACCGATGAAACCTATGCGGTAAATACAACGCTCGACTATATGCCGGAGGACGACAAGCACAGCACCATGTTCGGTGTTGCGCTTTTCAGTCATTTTTACTGGACTTTCTTCTCGGTACTCGGAAGCGTTATCGGTCAGCTGTTACCGTTCCAGCTTGAAGGCGTTGACTTCTGTATGACGGCGCTGTTCGTAATTATCTTCATCGACAAGTGGGAACAGACGGACAAGCACTCTCCCGCTCTTATCGGTCTTGGTGTCGGCGTGCTGTGCCTGCTGATATTCGGTCAGAACAGCTTCATGCTTCCTGCCCTGCTCTTATCCACAGCGCTTTTACTTCTTATAACAAATACGAATTTCGGCAAAAAGGATAAGGACGCAGAAGACGAAAATACAGAAAACAAAACCGATGACAAGAAGATAGAAGTTGTTACTTCTCCGGAAGATATTATTAACGATACCGATACAGGCGCAAAGGAGGAACATAAGATATGACAGCTACCCCAATGACTCCTTTGCAGATGGTAATTGCGATAGTCGTAAGTGCGGTTATCACATTCTCACTGCGTGCGTTGCCGTTTGTTATTTTCCACGGCAACAGGAAAATGCCAAAGTGGCTTGAACGTATAGAAAAGTCGCTCCCGGCTATGATAATGGCGATACTTATAATCTACTGTCTTAAGGACATCGGCGACAATATGTTCGGTGTCGGAATACCCAGGCTTCTTGCTGTACTTATCACAGGCGGAAGCTATAAGCTGTGGCATAACACTTTTGTAAGCATGGCGGCGGGTACGCTGTCATATATGGGACTGCTGTACTTATTCAGCCATGTGCTGACTATAGCATAAACAGTAGCGTAAAGAAAGGAAACAGGCTTTGGAAATTACCGTAAGCGAGCTTGAAAAGCTCTCACCCGACAGCTATATTTTATACGATACCCGCAGTGAAACAGAAAAAATGTACGGAATTATGGAAGGCGCTGTATCGGTTTCGGCAGACGAACTCTTATCCGCACCTCCCGAAGACAAGTCGAAGAAGCTTGTCGTATGCTGTGCAAGAGGACAGTTCAGCGTTGACACTGCCGAAAGATTATCCGAAATGGGCTATGACGCCTGTTCGCTTTCAGGCGGATATGCAGCATGGCTTCTGGCACTTATGCAGAAAGAGCAGGCAGACGAGGTTTCAAGACGTGTCGAGCAGAGCCTTCAGAAGAAGTTCCGCAAAAAGATATGGGCGGCATTCACAAAGGCTGTAAAACAGTATGAGCTTGTAAAGGAAAACGACCGTATCGCCGTATGTATTTCGGGCGGTAAGGATTCTATGCTGATGGCTAAGCTGTTCCAGGAGCTTCACCGCCACAGCGACTTCCCGTTTGAGGTAAAGTTCATCGTAATGGACCCCGGCTACAGCATAGCGAACAGGAACGTTATCGAGGAGAATGCACGGAAACTTAAAATACCGATAGAGATATTCGAGTCTGATATTTTTGATTCAGTCTACAACGTTGAAAAATCGCCCTGTTATCTTTGTGCCAGAATGAGAAGAGGTCACCTTTACAACTATGCAAAGAGCCTCGGCTGTAACAAGATAGCACTCGGTCACCACTATGACGATGTGATCGAAACGATACTTATGGGTATGCTGTACGGCGCTCAGATACAGACTATGATGCCGAAGCTCCATAGCACCAACTTTGAGGGAATGGAGCTTATACGTCCGCTGTATCTTGTGCGTGAGGACGATATAAAGGCGTGGAGAGATTACAACGGACTGCACTTTATCCAGTGTGCCTGCAAGTTCACCGATACCTGCACGACCTGTAACAACGAGGAAACACGCTCAAAGCGCGTCGAGATAAAACAGCTTATCGCAAAGCTGAAAGAAACAAATCCTGAGGTTGAAAAGCACATATTCAAGAGCGTTGAGAATGTAAACATCGATACGGTCATAGCGTGGAAAAAGGGCGGAGAGAAGCATCACTTCCTTGACAGCTATGATTGAATGACAGTGAATGACAGCGAATGATATGACACGGTTGCATTTTCAGTGCAGATAAGGTAAAATATAATAGCAAGCTATGCCGTCACGGTTATAAATTGTGACGGCATTAAATTTAAAGGCAAGGGGGCGGATAAACTGAAAAATCACAGACACAGGCTGAAAGAATTTATCCGCCTTTTTATGCAAAGCAAGCGTTTCCGCATAGTGGTATATACCGCGGGCTCGCTGACGCTGAACGTTGCGTATGCCGCATATAACGGCGTTCTCGGACTGTTCTACGGCTCGGTATGGTTTATGATACTGTGCGTATACTATGCGCTCCTTGCCGTAATGCGGTATATGACGGTATCATATGAGAAAAAGCAGGACAAGGGCATCAGGGTCGTATCGGAAGTGTATGTAATGCGCTTTACGGGTATGATGTTCATTGTTATGAGCGTGGTGCTTATGCTTATCGAACTGTACAGTATGATCCATAATACCACACGGCAGTACGCAAAGCTGGTTATCGCAAGTATCGCTGTGTACACAGTGATAAAGCTTGTCCGTGCTATCGTGAACCTTGTCAAGGTGCAGAAGCACCGCTCGCCTCTTCTCAGTGCGATAAGGAATATTTCTCTTGCCGATGCGGGCGTTTCTGCGGTAACGCTTATCCGTTCGCTGTCGGTTTATATAACGTGGCTTACCGAAGATCAGAAACTGATCGTCAGTATATGTTCCGGAGTGATAGTATATATCACAACGCTTGTAATGGGCGTTGCAATGCTTCTGCGTCATACCGACGAAACGCAGAGCATACCCATAACGACCGACAACGGCAATGACACGTCAAAAATTGACGCTGTAAAGGAAAAGCTCACTGAAAACTTTGTAAGGATAAGCGACAACGTGGTCGATAAATACGATGAGCTGTCCGACAAGGCAAACGAAAGAAACGAGATGTTTAAAGAACATATCGATGAGCGGATACGGAATATTGAAGAAAAGCGGAAAAATAATGATAATTAATACTGATTTCTTTTTAAAATGTGAATTTATTTGATTTCAGATATTGATTTTTTAATTAAGATGTGCTAAAATATCAATAGATTTTTAGCTAATGAAGGGAGAAATTCTTAATGTTTATCTCAGAAGATGTAAAATATGTCGGTGTGAACGACAGCACAATAGACCTGTTTGAAGGTCAGTACAAGGTGCCGAACGGCATTTCATACAACTCTTATGTTATCCTTGACGAAAAGACGGCGGTAATGGATACCGTCGATATAAACTTCTCGGCTATATGGCTTGAAAAGATCAAATCGGTGCTCGGTGACAGAAAGCCCGATTATCTTGTAGTTCAGCATATGGAGCCCGACCACTCCGCAAGCATTGCAGAGTTTTTAAAGCTTTACCCCGATACAACGGTAGTCGGCAACGCAAAGACATTTGTAATGATCAAGGGCTTTTTCCCCGATCTTGCTCTCACAAATACGCTCACAGTAAAAGAAGGCGATACACTGGCGCTCGGCAGTCACGTTCTGACATTTGTATTTGCTCCTATGGTGCACTGGCCTGAGGTCATGGTGACATACGATTCAAAGGACAAGATACTGTTTGCCGCTGACGGATTCGGCAAATTCGGCACACCCGACACAGACGAGCCGTGGGCAGACGAGGCACGCAGATATTATATCGGCATTGTCGGAAAGTACGGCGCACAGGTTCAGGCGCTTCTCAAGAAAGCCGCTTCGCTTGATATTGAGAAAATCTGTTCTTTACACGGTCCTGTACTGAGTGAAAACCTCGGATATTATCTTGACTTATATAACAAATGGTCGTCATACACTCCCGAAAAGGACGGCGTAATGATAGCCTACGCTTCGATCTACGGCAACACAAAGAAAGCCGCAGAGCTTTTATATGACAAGCTGAAGGCTAAGGGCGTCGATGTAATAATCACCGACCTTGCAAGATGTGATATGTCTAAGGCAATTTCGGATGCATTCGCTTACAGCAAGCTTGTACTTGCAACGCCTACCTATAATGCGGATGTATTCCCGTTTATGAGAACGTTCATCGAAGGACTTACCGAAAGAAACTATCAGAAGAGAACGGTTGCTTTTATCGAAAACGGTGCATGGGCACCTATGGCGGCTAAGGTAATGACAGGTATGTTTGAAAAGTCAAAGGAAATCAATATCCTTGACAAGACGGTCAAGATCACTTGCGCACTGAATGATGCAAGCAAGACTCAGGTCGATGAGCTGGCAGAAGAATTGGCAAAGTAAATCGAATACTGAAAAACGCTCCCGGCTGATATAGTCGGGAGCGTTTTTGTATTCATTTTTATTCTTTTACTCTCTGTTTTTAAGCACTTCGGCAGGTGTTATCCTGTTAAGCTTTCTTACAAGAAGCGTGCTTGTGAGAAGATAGATCAGCATAACCGCAATAAATAGTACAGGATAGAAGTACCACTCGAAATTAAGGTTTATTCCGCACGCAATGTTAGGAACGAATGCAGGGAATATTCTATCCATAACGAGCTTTGACAAAGGCAGGCAGATCATTGCCGATATTGCTATAGTGATCGCATTGCCGTCAAGGTACAGCTTCTTCACGTCTTTTTTGCTGTAGCCGAAGGTTTTCAGCAGTGAAATACCGAACGAGCTTCTGTCTATCATCACGCCCATCATAAGATACATTACCACTACAAAAATTACAGCCGATGTGCCGACAAGCGTTATAACCATTCCGCTCATAAGCTCGGTGAACACCTTTGACGAGCGTTCAATATCCGACTTTGTCGTTACCGAGTAAATTCTGCCCTCGTCTATATCAAGTGCTTTGTCGGACAACACCATATTGTAGTAATCATCGTCCTGCCTGAAAAGCTCTCTCATGCTGTCTATGTCCATAAACACGGCAAGTCCTGCGGAATAATCACTTATACTGTCAACTGTGAAAGCATAGTCTATATCAGCCGCTTCATCGGTAAGAATGAACTTATCGCCCTCGGCTACTCCGTATCTCTGTGCTACCGATAATGACGCTGTTACAACGCTTTTGCACTTTTTCACATCAACGTTATAATACGGATTGCCGCTGTCTATGCCTATCACCGTAACGTCAAGAGTATATCCGTCATTTTCCTTTGCGAGCGATTCGGCATAGCACGCTTCGCCGCCTTCGGGAACTTCGGCTGTCGGGTATTTCAGCATATACATATACTCGTATGTCGTGCCTGCAAGCGTGTCTGTGGTTACGTTAGTGCAGATTGAATAGCAGTCAAGTCCGAGCATAAGGATAAGCATTGAAACGAACATACAAGCCGCAACCGTGATGTTCGCTCTCGTCTCACGCAGAAGCTGACGTATTCTGAATTTTCTTACAAATCCGCCGCTCTTTATCTCCATACGGCTGATATTCTTCACGTTCTGTTCGTTTCTCATAAGCGACAAAGCGGGAGCGGAAAGCCGTTTGTTGATAACAAGCGCATTTACTATTGCCGCTATTACGGGAGGAATGACAACGGCGTATATCACAAGGTAAAGCGGTATGACCGTTGCAAAGTCGGGCAGTGAGAAATACGCGTAGCTGTCCTCAAGCTGTGACTGTATCGACATGGGCGAAAAGCCTATTGCCGAGCCGAGAACACCGCCGATAAATGCTATTATGTGGGGAGCGTTATGTAGCGTCTTATAAGCGCACCATTTGTTACGCCGAGAGCATACAATGCACCTATTACACTGCTCTCTCTGTTTATCTGATGAACAACGAATACCGAGATTACATAGGCAAACAGTGCCATAAGTATTACGCAAGCCGCAAGTCCACCGTATTTGTTCATTATAACGTCACCTGCCGCACCTGCGATACGGACGTTATCCGCTCTTTCAACAAACGATGTGAGGTTGGTAAGGTCAAGGTCGAATGCCGCGTCAAGCAGTTTTCCGATATTGCTATTAAGCTCGTGTATTCCGTCCGCAAGTTTGCCTACGCCGTCCTTTGCGTCTTTCGCACCGTCGGCAAGCTCATTAGCACCGTCTTTTGCGTCCTTTGCACCGTCAGCGAGTTCCTTTGCTCCGTTTACTGCATCGTTTGCACCGGTTGATAACTGCTCAGTTCCACGGACTGCACTGCTTACACCCGATACGAGTTCGGAAGAGCCGCTCTTTGCGCTTTTAAGTCCTGTTGCAAGGCTGTCCGCACCGCTTACAAGAGCATTCATAGTAGGCGGGATAAGTCCTGCGGAATCTGCTCCGACTATTGCGCCGTTAAGAGATGAAGCACCGCTCGATAATTCGCCCAGACCCTTGTCAAGAGCCGATGCACCGTCGTATATTGCGGTCATACCACTGTGGAGCTGTACCGTGCCGTCAGATAAAGTTTTAAGTCCGTCGTACAGCTTGTCTGCTCCGGCCGACAGATCTTTAAGTCCGTCATGAAGTTTGTCTGCTCCGTCAGCCAGATCGTTGATACCGTTTTCAATCTCGATGCGTTTTTCAAGCGCTTCGTTTACCGTTTCAAGATAATATTTGTCGGTGACTTTCGTATAGTCAAAATCAAAATCCTCTATAAGCTCTTTCAGCTTGTCATCGGTCATATCGTTTCCGAGAAGATAACCGTATGTAAAGGTCTGTGCCGACTTTGAACTGTCGGAAACTCTTTCATACTCGCTGTCGGTAACAAATATCAAGCCGAAATTCTTACTTGATACAGCCATATCGGACATATTCTGATACGGCGCATCATAATCTGGAGATGCGCCTATGCCGCATACGGTGTACTCCGTGCCGCCGACTGTCAGCTTATCGCCGACATTAAGACTGTGTTCCTCGGCATATCTGCGTTCAACGACCGCTTCGTTGCTGTTTGCCGGATATTCGCCGCTTACAAGCTCAACAAGGTCGATATTCTTACGGTTTTTCATCACTCTGACCGTTGAGCCGTCCTCCGCCTTTATATCAAGGCTGTACATATGTTCAAGAGTAACGCCCTTGTCGGTGATTTCTTTTTCCTGATCGTCTGTCAGGGGTAAGAATGTTGTAAACTGTCCGTCCTCAACGTGGTTTGCGGCGCTATGCTCATCTGTTCTGATAATAATCGTATCCGAGCTTGCCACTATCGCCGTTACAAGATACATACAAAGGGCGATCAGCAACAGCAGTGCTATGTACTTCGGAAGATTTGACTTGAACTCCCTCGGTATTCTTTTTGAAAGTACCTTGTTCATATTACAGATCCTCCAGCTCGGCGGCAGGTATCAGCGTTTCGTTGTAATAATCCTTTTTGATAAGTCCGTCCTTTAGGATTATTACCTTATGCACCATATTCTTTATCGCGTTGTTATGCGTAACTATCAGCATCGTTGTGCCGTATTTCTTATTTACCTGTTCAAGAAGTACAAGTATATCCCTTGAAGTTTTTGAATCAAGTGCACCTGTGGGCTCGTCACACAGCAGAAGCTTCGGGTTCTTGATAAGCGCTCTTGCTATGGCACATCTCTGTTGCTGACCGCCGGAGAGCTGTGAGGGAAATTTCTTTCTGTGCTCGGTAAGTCCGAGGATGTCAAGCAGTTCGTTCATATCAAGCGGCTTGTCGGTAAGGCACTCGCATACCTGAATGTTTTCCTCAACTGTGAGATTAGGCACAAGGTTGTAGAACTGGAATATAAAGCCGAGGTTTGCCTTTCTGTACTTTGCCAGTGCGTCTGCCTTAAGCCCGAATATTTCCGTGCCGTCAACCTTTACCGAGCCGCTGTCCATAATGTCAAGACCGCCTATGCAGTTAAGCGGTGTCGATTTACCCAAACCGCTCGTGCCCTGTATTACGCACATTTCGCCCTTTTCAACGCTTGTGGTCACACCCTTCAATACCTGTGTGTAGCCTGCGTCAGAGCCGTAGCTCTTTTTTACGTCTTTTCTTCAAGATACATTCCTTTGTCCTCCCGTATCATTATTAGTTATATCTAACCGTATTAGCACGAGCTAACATAACAGCGTTATCCTGCAGCGCTTTTTAATGACCGCCATGCGGCGGTCAGATTTTCTTATTCATCTCTGACAGGCAATAAGTCAAACCACATCTTGACCATTGCACCCATCATGCGCTCTGCGTACACAAGACCCTTTTCTTTTTCGGGGACGTGGGTAAGCAGATGTATGAACATCTCTATATCCATATGAGCGAGCCAGTGGAGCATATATTCGTCAACGTGATAGCCCGGCATATTTTTAAGAAGAGCTTCGGCACTTGTACGGAATCCCTCTTCCATAAGTGCAACAAACTCATCAACGCAGTTTTCGTAAACCGAACCCTGCGCCTTTGTAAGAAGCAGCAGGAATGCGTCATAGTTGTCATAAAGATAGCCCACCATAGTGACAGCCTCTTTGTGTGTCGCTATCTGGTTTTCAACGCTCCTTGTCTGTTCGTCGGTCGAGCCCATATATTCCTCGTCTTCACGGTTATGCTCGATCAGCATTTCTTTCAGCTTTAAAAGCGGAGGTGCGACGATCGCACTGAATAAGTCGTCCTTATTTTTGAAAAAGAAGTAGAGCGCACCGGTCGTAACGCCTGCGTTTGTGCAGATCTTTCTGAGGGACGCTTTTGCAAAGCCGTTTTCAAAAAACTCTGTCTTTGCGCTGTCGATCAACTTCTGTCTTGTTTCGTTGTCCTCGTGCATACTGTCACTTCCTTTCAATGTTGTTGTGCAGATTGACGACAGATGTTCTTTCCGGCGGCATTTCAGGCGCACTCTTTCTTCTGTAATTCTCCTATGCTGTCAATTCGATAAATTTTTAACGATTTTGCCGAAATCGGTTGACACCGCTTACATTTTTTAATATAATAATATATGTATAGACAGACGGAAGAATAGTATCTTCCGCACAGAAAGGCAGAACAAATGAACGGTACAATTTCTAAGCAAGCACTGAGGAGATTGCCATTCTACCTTGAATATCTGAAGAAAAAGCAGACCGAGGGCGTCCGCAACATTTCGGCAACGACTGTTGCAAACGACCTTAAGCTGAACGAGGTGCAGGTCCGCAAGGACTTAGCGGCGGTAAGTCTTACGGGCGGCAAGCCGAAAACGGGCTATGTTGCCACAGAACTTATCCGCGACCTTGAGAGTTTTCTAGGATATGACAACACGAAAGAGGCAGTAATCGCAGGTGCGGGAAAGCTTGGACAGGCGCTCCTTGCGTATAAGGAATTTGAACGCTACGGTCTTGATATAGTAGCGGCATTCGATACGGACGAGAGCGTTGTTGACGGTAAGCGTGTACTTCCGGCTGAAAAGATGTCGGATCTGTGCTCAAGACTTAAAATTCATATCGGTATTATCTGCGTTCCGCCCGAATGCGCACAACAGGTCTGCGATGAAATGGTGGCGTGCGGAATACTTGCGATATGGAACTTTACCTCCGTACATCTGTCCGTGCCATCCGGCGTACTCGTCCAGTATGAAAACCTGGCGGCTTCTCTTGCGGTGCTTTCACAAAATCTGGAGTTTGAAATCAGGGACGGTCACATTTTCTGATATACTCCGCTTTATTTGAAAGGAAACGGATATTATGAAGAACATCAGCATCTGCGTGGGAAGCTCATGCCATTTAAAAGGCTCGTACAAAATAATCGAGCTTGCAAAGGACTACATAGCAAACCACAACATCGGGGATAAGGTAAACCTCGGCGCCGCTTTCTGTCTCGGAAGATGCACAGACGGCGTTACAATAAAAATAGATGATGAGATAATCTGCGGAGTAAACGAAAACAACTTCCAGCAGATATTTGACGAAAAAGTACTTGCCTGTCTTGGCTGACGGCAATACGGAAAACGAAAGAACAGGATCGGTGAATTGATAATGCTCACAACAGGATCAAAGGGAAAAGCAGAAGTAAAGGTTGACGATACAAACACGGCTGTTACAATGGGCAGCGGCTCGCTGAAAGTATTCGCTACTCCCGCTATGATCGCACTTATAGAAAAAGCGGCTTGCTCGGCGCTTGACGGTCAGCTTGAGGACGGTATGACAACAGTCGGCACAAAGCTTGACGTTGCGCACGTTGCCGCAACCCCTGTCGGTATGACTGTTACCGCAGAGGCTACCCTGACCGAGATCGACAACCGCAGACTTGTGTTTGAAGTTGTCGCAAAGGACGAAAAGGACGTTATCGGCAAGGGTACGCACGAACGCTTTATTGTGAACGCAGAAAAATTCACCGCCAAGACTTATGGCAAGGTGTAATTTATGAGCTATTTACGGCTGAAGAAATCCAACTGCAAAAACTGTTATAAATGTATAAGGCACTGCCCGGTAAAGTCTATCCGCTTTTCGGACGGTCAGGCGAATATCGTTGAGGACGAATGTATTCTGTGCGGTATGTGCTTTGTAGCCTGTCCCCAGAACGCAAAACAGATAAGAAACGATGTAGGCAAGGCAAAAGAGCTTATTTCATCGGGCGCTCCCGTTTATGTCAGCATTGCTCCGTCATTTGTCGCAAACTATGACGGCGTTGGCATAAACTCAATGAACGAGGCGTTAAAAAAGCTCGGCTTTGCGGGTGCGGAAGAAACCGCAGAGGGCGCACAGCTTGTTACCGAGCAGTATGAAAAGCTGGTAGCGGACGGCGAGCATAAAATAATTATAAGCTCCTGCTGTCACACGGTAAACACCCTTATACAGAAATATTACCCACAGGCTCTCCCCTACCTTGCACAGGTGAAATCACCTATGCTTGCCCACGGAGAGATACTTAAAAAGAAATATCCCGGCTGTCACACCGTATTCATCGGTCCGTGCCTTTCAAAAAAGGCGGAGGCTGACGCATACGCAGGTGCGATTGATTGTGTTCTTACCTTTGAGGAGCTTACCGGCTGGCTCAAGGAAGAGAACATTGAAGTCTGTCCCACCGCCGACAATGCCGAAAGGAGCGACAGAGCGAAAACAAGGCTTTATCCCACCACATCGGGCATTCTGCGCTCGATGAACAAGGACAATCCCGAATATCTCTATATGGCGATAGATGGTGTTGAAAACTGCCGTAACGCTCTGCGTGATATAATCGACGGCAATGTCGGAAAGTGCTTTATAGAAATGTCCGCCTGTGTAAACAGCTGTATAGGCGGTCCTGCAATGGACAAAAAGCACGAGGGCGTTATCCACGAAAGAAGAGCGGTCGATGAGTTTGCCGGAAGCGGTAAATTCGATACGCCGGAGCTTTCAGATATGACAAAATCACTTCCGTTCATCGGCGTTCAGAAAACCATGCCCGGAAGTAAGGCTATAGAAGAGATACTCCGCAAGATGAACAAGAGCGATCCGTCGCAGGAGCTCAACTGCGGAAGCTGCGGATATGATACCTGCCGTGAAAAAGCGGTAGCTATACTTCAGGGCAAGGCTGATCTTACCATGTGTCTGCCGTATCTCAAGGAGAAGGCAGAGAGCTTCTCGGACAACATTATCACCAATACCCCCAACGGCATTATGGTGCTGAGCGAGGACCTGGAAGTACAGCAGATAAACAAGGCGGCGCGTGAGATAATGAACATCAAGAGTCTGTCCGATGTTATGGGCTGTCCCGTTGTAAGAATACTTGATCCCGTATCGTATCTTGAGGTTATGAACACAGGGGAGAATATCCACAACAAGCGCACTTATCTTGCCGAATACGGAAAGTATGTCGAAGAAACGATAATCTATGATAAGAGCTATCATATCATAATGTCGATAATGCGTGATATTACCGGTGAAGAGATAGCAAGAGCGAAGCGTGAAAAGAACGCCGCCGAAACTATCGCAGTCACCGACAAGGTAATTGAAAAGCAGATGCGTGTCGTTCAGGAAATAGCGTCACTTCTCGGCGAAACTACCGCCGAAACAAAGGTCGCACTTACAAAGCTCAAGGAGAACCTGTCAAATGATGAACAGTAAAGCGTTCAGCTTCTGCACCGATATAGGTTATCTCAGTGTCAACAAGCACGACGAACAGCTTTGCGGCGACCATGTGGAGCTGGTCGAACAGGACGAAAACTCAATAGTGTTCGTGCTGGCAGACGGACTGGGAAGCGGTGTAAAAGCGTCAATTCTTTCAACGCTGACATCCAAGATAATATCCACCATGATGGCGAACAACATGAGCGTTGAGGACTGCGTTGCAACTATGGCGGCTACCCTGCCGGTATGCGAGGTGCGCAAGGTCGCATATTCGACCTTTACCATAATACGGGTGGTAAACAACAAAGAGGCTGAGATAATCCAGTACGACAATCCGCAGGTCATAATGCTGCGTGACGGCAAAAATTTCGACTATCCGAAAACCATAAATCAGATAGACGGCAAGACGATATATATATCAAAGGTACAGCTGAAGCTTGATGATACATTCATCACGACAAGCGACGGCGCTATCTATGCAGGCGTCGGCTCGTCACTGAATTTCGGTTGGCAGAGGGATAATATAATAGAATTCATGGAGGGCATCTATGACAGGGAGTTCTCCGCAAAGGCTCTCGCTACACTGCTCCTTGACGAATGTGTACGGCTGTACGGCGGCTCGCCGGGCGATGATACGACTGTCGGCGTTATAAAGATCCGTGAGCGTGAACAGGTGAACCTGATGATAGGTCCGCCGTCAGACCCCAAGGATCTCAACAAGATGATGACGCTGTTCTTCTCAAAAGAAGGAAAACATATCGTCTGCGGCGGTACGACATCTACGCTTACGGGACAGTTCTTAGGAAAGCCCGTAATACCCTGCCTTGACTACATCAGCCCCGATATTCCGCCTATGGCGACAATTGAGGGCGTTGACATAGTTACCGAGGGCGTTATCACGATAAGCAAGGTGCTTGACTATGCAAAGGACTACCTCGGAGAAAACAAGCTGTACGATGACTGGACTATTTTGCAGGACGGTGCATCGTGCATAGCGAGAATGCTCTTTGAGGACGCTACCGATATAAATTTCTATGTCGGAAGAGCGGTCAATGCGGCGCACCAGAACCCAAATCTGCCTATCACGTTCAACATAAAAATGCAGCTCGTTGACGAGCTGAGCAAATGCCTTAGGCAGATGGGCAAAAAAATAAAAGTAAGCTATTTCTAAAGAAAAAGCTTGAAATAAAAAGTAGAACAAGAAGAAAAACAATGCGAAAGGAGAGACCGCACAGCGGTCGGCGGGGAAATTCCGCAGTAAGAAAAATGGACAAGAAGTTAAGAAAGTTTGACACCAAGGTACAGTACCTTAAGTACAAGGTTTTAAGAGAGGTCGCAAGACACGCATGGACGACAGAGGGCACAGAAAAGCCTGCAGATTCGTTCAGCTTCTTCAATGACGTTGCAAAGAACATCGTCAAGGACAAGCCTACAATGAGATGCTGTATATATAAGGAAAGAGCGATCGTTTCAGAGCGTATAAAGATAGCTATGGGCGGCGATCCCACAAACCCCAACGTAATTGAAGTCATCGACATTGCCTGTGACGAATGTCCTGTCGGCGGTTATGACGTAACAGAGGCGTGCAGAGGCTGTATCGCCCACCGCTGCGAGGACGTGTGCCGTATGGGTGCTATCACATTTGACGAACATCAGAAAGCGCACATTGACAAGTCAAAGTGCGTAAACTGCGGTCAGTGCGCAAAGGTTTGTCCCTATGGTGCTATCCTTGAATTCAAGCGTCCTTGTGAAAGAGCCTGCAAGATAGGCGCTATCTCAAGAGCGACAGACACAAGCTCGGCTGCGGCTCATATCGACAACGACAAGTGCATCTCATGCGGTGCGTGCGTTTACACCTGTCCCTTCGGTGCGATAAGCGACAAGTCATACATAGTTGACATTATAGAAACGTTAAAGGGCAGCAACAACAATCAGAACTACAAGGTTTATGCTGTAGTAGCGCCCTCGATTGCAAGCCAGTTCAGCTATGCGAAGCTCGATCAGGTGGTTACGGCTATCAAGCAGCTTGGCTTCCACAGCGTAGTTGAGGCGGCGCTCGGTGCGGATATGGTAGCGTACAAGGAGTCAAAGGAGCTTGCCGAAAAGGGCTTCCTTACAAGCTCGTGCTGTCCTGCATTCGTAATGTACATCGAGAAGGCATTCCCGACTATGACAGACAGGATTTCGCACAACCTGTCACCTATGGCTGAAATAGCAAAGTACATCAAGGACAGCGATCCCACAGCCAAGGTAGTATTCATCGGTCCTTGCACCGCAAAGAAGATGGAAGTACAGTGGGACAAGGTAAAGCCTTATGTAGACTATGCAATGACGTTTGAAGAGTTACAGGCTATCTTCGACAGCAAGGATATAGAGGTATCCGAGCTTGATGGAACAGAGCTTGACAACGCTTCTTATTACGGAAGAATATTTGCACGTTGCGGAGGTCTTGCAGACGCAGTTGCGGAAGCTCTCAAGGAACAGGGTAACGAGGACTTCAAGCTTAACGGCCTTTCCTGCGACGGTATTGAAGAATGTAAGCGTGCGCTTATGCGTGCATCTAAAAATCTCCTGCCCAATAACTTCATTGAAGGTATGGCTTGTGTCGGCGGTTGCATCGGGGGAGCAGGTTGCCTGACACACGGCGAAAAGAACAAGGCAGAGGTCGACAAGTACGGTAAGCTTGCACATGAAAAGACTATTACAGAGGCAATACAGTCTTTTACAAACGTTGAACCTAAAAAGTAAAATAAATATATACAGACTGTCAAAAAAATGTATTTATAACGGGGTTTGGGGCGTAGCCCCAAGCGGGGTGAGGGCGACAGCCCCACACTCAGCCCGGCACGGATGCCGGACGTGTATGCCCAAAGGCTCTGCACGATGCAGAGCCAACCAAGCATACACAACCTTTCACCGTGGGAAAGGGGTTTGGGGATAGGGTTTAAGAAGTTGCTCCATTTTTATAAAAAAGAGTCTTTTTTGCAGACTGTAATATATAAGGGTTATAATTTAACAGAGGTTTTTCCCTCTGTGATGAAAGGATATGGTTTTAAATGAACCTGCTTCATCTGAAATATGCGGTTGAGATCGAAAAAACCGGTTCGATTACAAAGGCGGCAAACAACTTATTCATGGGACAGCCTAATCTCAGCAAGGCTATAAAGGAGCTGGAAAACGAAATAGGTATCACGATATTCCGCAGGACGACAAAGGGGGTTGCTCCTACGGAAAAGGGCGGCGAATTCTTAGGCTATGCAAAGGCGGTACTCGACCAGTTTGACGAGATGGTATCGCTGTACAAGCCCAAGGTGGACGACTGCGTGCGTTTCAGCATCTCGGTACCGAGAGCCACCTATATCACAAAGGCATTTTCAAACTTTGTGAGCCTGCTCGACACAGACAAGGAGATATCTATAAACTTCAAGGAAACGAATTCGATGGATGCCATCAACAACATCCTGAATTTCGACTTCAAGCTGGGCATAATAAGGTATCAGAACATTCACGAAAAGCAGTATTTTGCGATGCTTGACGGAAAAAATCTGAAATACCGTCCTTTATGGGAATTTGAATACAGACTTCTTGTAAACAAGGAAAGCCCACTTGCAAAGGAAAATCCGGACGGAATAGTAAAATATTCCGATCTTGAGGATTACATTGAGATAGTTCACGGCGACTTGTCCGTACCCTCTCTGTCATTCTCCAAGGTATCTCGGTCGAACGTTTCCGAACACAGAAAAAAGCGTATCTATGTTTACGAAAGAGGAAGTCAGTTCGATCTGCTCGGAAATCTGCACAACACATATATGTGGGTTTCTCCCGTTCCAAAAAGCTGTCTTGAACAGCACGGAATGGCACAGCTTAAATGCGACGTTCCCTACAAGGTAAACAAGGATGTGCTTATTTTCCCCAAAGGCTACAGCTTAAGCAAGCTTGACGAGCAGTTTATAGCCGAGCTTGAGAGGGTCAAGGAAAAAATCAAAATGGACGGCTTGTATTAAGCCATGAAAGAAAGATGACAATGGATATAAACAGTATGCTGTACAGTCTGTGCAGTGTTGACGGTGTTTCGGGCGATGAAAGAAGTGCGTCCGAAGTCGCACTGTCAATGCTTAAAAACTACACGGACGATTGCAGTATTGACGATTTCGGTAACGTAACCGGGCATATCGTAAACACAGGTAATAAGCCAAAACTCCTACTTGACGCGCATATTGACAGGGTCGGACTTATCGTATCATTTATAGACGACAACGGCTTTATAAAGGTCGGTGCAGTCGGCGGTCCCGACAGACGTGTGCTTGCGGCGCAGAGCGTTACTATTCACGGCAAGGAAAAGATAAAGGGCGTTGTGTCCGTACTCCCTCCTCATGTAAAGAGCGGTGACGGAGTGCCGAAGATAGAAGAGCTTGTTATCGACACAGGCTACACAAAGCAGGAACTTGAAAGCCGTATTGAGCTTGGCGACAGGATAACATTCGACTGCGAGCCGACAGCTATGCTCGGCACAAGATACTGTGCAGGTGCGCTTGACGACAGGTGCGGAGTGGCTTCAATACTTGTTGCTCTTGAAATACTGAAGGGCAAGGAACTTGCGTTTGATCTTGACGTATCGTTCACCACCCAGGAAGAAACGGGCGAACGCGGCGCAAAGATAGCGGTATACGACCTTGATCCCGACTATCTTCTTGAAATGGACGTAAGCTTTGCGAAAACTCCCGACAGCGACAGGGCAAAATGTGCCGATATGTCAAAGGGCGTTATGATAGGCATTGCACCGTCACTGTCAAGAGAACTGTCTAACAGTCTTATATCTCTTGCAAAGACGGAGAAGATACCGTATCAGCTTGAAGTTATGGGCGGAGAAACAGGTACAAATGCCGATACTATGAGCGTGAACAAGTCGGGTGCGAAAGCCTGCACGCTGTCAATTCCGCTTAAATTCATGCATACACCGGCGGAGATAATCGATACCGAAGACGTTATATCCACAGCAAAGCTGATTGCGGCTTTTGCCAAGAAAGGCGGTGCCGCTAATGGCTGAGTTGTTTGATATTATAAAGAAACTGTGCAATGCCGACGGTACAAGCGGTGACGAAGGCGACGTAACAAAGCTGATACTTTCAATGCTTCCCTCGGACTGCGATACTAAGATCGACCCTCTCGGCAATATCATAGTAAACAAAAAGGGTGCAAAAACGCCAAAAAACAAGGTAATGCTTGCCGCTCATCAGGACGAGGTCGGTTTTATCATGACCTACATCACAGATGACGGAAATCTGAAATTCACGACTGTAGGCGGTATAAATCCCGAAGTTGTGATAGGCAGACAACTGCATTTTAAAAACGGCACTGTCGGAATAGTCGGCGGAAAGGCGATACATCAGCAGTCACCCAAAGAGCGTGACAACCCCGTAAAGCTTGACACGCTGACAATAGACATCGGTGCTTCGTCAAAGGCAGAAGCGGAAAAATACGTTTCACTCGGCGACTGCGCATATTTCAGAAGTGATTATACAGAGCTTGGCAACGGCTATCTGCGTGAAAAAGCGCTTGACGACAGGATAGGCTGTGCCATAATGATCGATATGCTGAACTCAGAGCTTCCCTATGACGTGACCTGCGTGTTCACCGTACAGGAAGAGATAGGCACAAGGGGCGCAAAGGTTGCCGCTTACACGGTAAAGCCGGATTACGCTATCGTCCTTGAAACCACCACTGCCTGCGACTTTGCGGGCAATGACGGCGAAAAGCGTGTATGCGAGCTTGGCAAGGGCTGTGTTGTAAGCTATATGGACAGGGGTACTATATATGACCGTGAGCTGTATCACCTCGGCTTTGAAAAGGCAAAGGAGATAGGCGCTCCCTGTCAGACAAAGACGCTTGTTGCTGGCGGTAACGACAGCGGTGCAATTCATACATCTGTCGGCGGTATAAGGACGGTCGCACTGTCCGTTCCTTGCAGATATCTGCACTCACCGTCATGCATGATAAAGAAGAGCGACGTGACGAGCACCGCAAGGCTCGCTTATGCAATGTACCTTGCACTTGCGGAAAAATGATAAAAAGAATATACGGCGCACTGCCGCCCGGTTATCCGTCTGAAAATGTGATAGCCGGGCGGATAAATGCGTATTACAGGGCTTACGGCACAGGGTATGACTTCTGCACATTCTATGATGGCGATAATATGCTTGCCCTTTATTACGGCGGTGAACTTTATGTTCACTGTGACGAAAATACCGATACAGAAAGCCTGCTTGCGTTTTCCGAAATGCTCGGCGCAAGGGCTGTAATGTCGGATATTAAGCTGTCGGAAAAATCCGAACAGCTTTATATAATGACATCGGACAAAATGCCTACTGCCCACGGCAATGATCGGCTGAAAGCAGAATTTACCGAGGACTACCGCAAAGTATTCGGGATACTGAAAAGCGGATTTTCCCTCAGCGACGATCAGTTTGAAGACTGGTACGCAGACACCTGTCACCGAGTCCGTCACGGTGTTTCACGGCTTATAGTAATGTACAGCGGTGATATTCCCGTTGCGACTGCGACAATTCTTTTCAGCGATGATAAAGAATGTTTTCTGTCCCACATTGCGGTAAGACAGGATATACAGAAAAACGGTATCGGAAAAGCTCTGCTTTACAGCACGGCGCAGTTACTTGATAACAGAAAAATAACGCTTGCCTGCAAGAAAAACGTCCGGCAGTTCTATATAAACTGCGGCTTTACGCAAACAGGCACAGTGTACGAAATAAAAAGAGGATAAAAATGGACTTTTTCAATATTGACAGCAGACTGCTTGAAACGGCAAAGAAAGCCGAAGAGCTTGCGTCCGCGCAGTTTGCTAAAATCAGCGAAACTGCAGAGTACAACGGAAACAAGGTACTCTCGGCATTCATAAACAACCGTGTCAGCGAAATGCACCTTAAGGGCACTATCGGATACGGCTACAACGACGACGGCAGGGATAAGCTCGACACGGTATACGCCGAGGTTTTCCATGCAGAAGATGCGCTTGTCCGCCACAGCTTTGTGAACGGTACACATGCGCTCTCCACTGCCCTGTTCGGCGTACTCCGTCCCGGTGACACACTGCTTTGTGTAACAGGCGCACCTTATGATACATTATCAGAGGTCATTAACGGCGAACACGGCGGCTCACTCAAGGAGTTCAGTGTAAAGTACGCACAGGTGGATCTGCTCCCCGACGGCACACCCGACCTTGAGGGAATAAAGACGGCAGTCGCAAAGGACTGTAAGGTAGCATATATCCAGCGTTCAAGAGGTTATTCGCTCCGTGAATCTCTGTCAATAGACAAGATAGGCGAGATAATCAGCGCTATCAGGAGCGTTAACAATAACGCAATAATAATGGTCGACAACTGCTACGGCGAGTTTGTTGAAAAGCGTGAGCCTACCGAGGTCGGCGCAGACCTTATTATCGGCAGTCTTATCAAGAATCCCGGCGGTGCAATTGCCCGAACAGGCGGATACATAGCAGGCAGAAAGGATCTTGTCGAGCTTTGCAGTTACCGTCTGACTACTGTCGGAACAGGTAAAGAGGTCGGCTGTTCGCTCGATGAAAACAGGGGTATGTACCTCGGTTTCTTCTTAGCTCCGCAGATAGTTGAGAGCGCGGTAAAGACATCGGTTTTCGCCTGCACATTCTTTTCACTGCTCGGATACGAAACATTCCCGAAGTACGACCACGACAGAACGGATATAATCGCAGCAATAAAGCTCGGCACTCCCGACGCTCTCTGTGCATTCTGCAAGGGTATACAGAGCGGTTCGCCCGTTGACTCAATGGCAACCCCCGAACCGTGGGATATGCCCGGATATGACAGCAAGGTCATAATGGCGGCAGGCGCGTTTACAATGGGAGCAAGCATTGAGCTTTCCGCAGACGCACCGCTGAGAGAACCGTATGCCGTATGGCTACAGGGCGGTATCACCTATCCGTCCGGCAAAACAGGAATATTACTTGCCGCACAGTCAATGCTCGAAAGCGGCGAGCTGAAAATATAATATATCCATAAATGGGGTTGGGGCGTAGCCCCAACAGGGAAATATAAAAACAGAAAGGATACCCACCATGATAAGAAGTATGACGGGTTTCGGCAGAGAACAGGCTATAATCAACGGCAGAGAGATCATCGCCGAAATCAGAAGTGTCAATCACAAGTTCTTTGAATTTTCGTCAAAGCTCCCCCGCAACTACCAGTATCTTGAACCTAAGCTCAAAACCATGCTCAAGGAAAAGATAACAAGAGGTAAGGTCGAGCTGTCGCTCCTAGTTTACAATATAGATGTTAAGGACACCTCGGTAAAGGTAAACGAGCAGGTAGCCTCACAGTACATAGAAGCTATCCGCACTATCGCCCCAGACCTCGGTATAACGGACGACCTCTCCGCCTCCGACCTTTTCAGAATACCCGATGTATTCACGGTGATAAAGGAAGAAACAGACGAGGAACAGCTCTGGGCTGATATTTCATCGGTCGTAAGCTCGGCACTCGACAAGTTCATTACAATGCGTGAAACAGAGGGTGCGGCACTCAAGGCTGACGTGCTCGAAAAGGCAGAGGTAATCGAAGATATGGTGAACAAGGTTGAGGTATACTCACCCGAAAGCACCGCCGCATACCGCAAGAAGCTTGAAGACAAACTCAAAGAGATACTCGGCTCATCGGATATTGACGAGCAGAGAATACTCACAGAGGCGGCTATATTCTCCGAAAAGACAGCCGTTGACGAAGAAACGGTACGTCTGCATTCCCACATTTCACAGCTCCGTTCAATGCTCGACAGCGACAAGGAGATAGGCAGAAAGCTCGATTTCCTGGTGCAGGAGATCAACAGAGAAACAAACACTATCGGCTCAAAGGCGGCAGATATCCGCATAACAAGACTTGTTGTGGATATGAAGAGCGAGATCGAGAAGATAAGAGAGCAGATACAGAATATTGAATAAGCGGCTGTGAACCGCCTCAAATTCACCGTTGCGGCTGTGAGCCACTTCAAATTCACCGTTGCGGCTGTGAACCGCCTCAAATTCACCGTTGCGGCTGTGAGCCGCTTCAAATTCACCGTTGCGGCTGTGAACCGCCTCAAATTCGCCGTTCTGACAATTTGAGTTTTGCTGCACTTACGTTAACGGCGGATATTAACGGTAGTATCAAATCCCTCTTGACAACCTCACCCTCACAATGCTATAATAAACCCATAATAAAGGGAATGATGTTCTCCCTGAGGCTTTTGCCCGAACCGCTTTGAATTAAAGAATTTTAAGCTGATGACTTCTGCATTTTACGCAGTAGCTGTCGGCTTTTTTATTTTGCACCTACTGCAAAAGGAGAAATTTCTATGTTATTTTCACTCGCCCTTATTTTCCTGCTCGGCTTTCTTGCAGGGGAACTGTGCAAAAAACTGCACCTGCCTGCACTTATCGGTATGCTCGGTGTCGGAATATTGCTCGGTCCTCACGTCTTCTCGCTGATAGACAGCTCCGTGCTTGATATTTCGGCACAACTGCGAAAAATCGCCCTCGTGATTATCCTTATGCGAGCAGGACTTTCGCTGAACCTAACCGACCTGAAAAAAGTCGGCAGACCTGCCGTGCTGATGTGCTTTGTGCCTGCCTGCTTTGAGATACTCGGAATGGCTCTGCTTGCCCCTGCCCTGCTCGGGATATCGCTTACCGATGCACTTGTAATGGGCTCGGTCGTCGGTGCGGTATCGCCCGCCGTAATCGTCCCCAAAATGCTGAAGCTGATGGAAGAAAACCGTGGTCAGAAATACAGCATACCACAGCTTATCTTAGCCGGAGCGTCCGTTGACGATGTATTTGTAATAGTGATGTTCTCCGTGTTCACAGGTCTTGCGCAGAGCGGTACGGTAAACGCTCTTGACTTTGCAAAAATTCCCGTGTCGCTGATACTCGGTATCGCCGCAGGAATACTTGTCGGATTTGTTCTCGGCAAGCTGATGAAAAGGATACATATCCGTGACACCGCAAAGCTGCTTATACTTGTGAGCGTTTCGTTCCTGCTCTGCACCGTCGAGGATACATTCGATGCGGTAGTGCCGTTCTCGTCACTTGTAGCCGTAATGACAAGCGGAATAACAATTAACAAGATACGCCCCGAAGCCGCCGAGCGTCTTTCAGCCCGTTTCGGACGTATCTGGGTAGCCGCAGAGATCGTACTGTTCGTGCTTGTCGGTGCGGCAGTGGATATTAACTATGCCGTCAGCGCAGGAATATCCGCAGTGATACTGATTATTGCCGTTCTGCTGTTTCGAATGGCAGGCGTTGCGGTTTGCCTTATCAAAACGAAAATTCCGTTCAAGCAGAGATTATTCTGCTGTCTTGCATATCTGCCTAAAGCCACAGTTCAGGCGGCAATCGGCGGAGTTCCGCTTGCAATGGGGCTTTCCTGCGGAAATATCGTACTGACTGTTGCCGTGCTGTCGATAATAATCACCGCTCCGCTGGGCGCATTCCTTATAGATTTAACGTATAAGAAACTGCTTGATTAAAAAGAAAAGAGCTTTGATTTAATTCAAAGCTCTCATATATATTCTGTTATTGACACACAAATACAATATATGCTATAATTCTTACCGAGGGAAACCTTGGACGTCAGGCGGTCAATTCATCTCCCGAAAGTGCGTTTGCACTTAGAAAGGAGGTGAAGCTGTGTACATAACTCTGAACAACTTGATTCAGATCGGTATATTCCTTACGGGATTTACCGTTATGATATTCAGTATCATTTCTTTTGTTATAAACTTTATAAATAAAAAGAAATAACCGCCCCTGTCGCAAACTGTGAGCGGTTATTTAACAATAACACATAGGGAGCGACCGTCTGTCGTTTCCCTCTTTATTTATATTATACCACTTTTAACCGAAAAGTCAAGTGAACACCTTAAAATGAATGCCGTTTAGGCTCAAAGCTCTCACGTCAATCATTCATTGACATATATAGATGATATAATTTTCTTTGAGGGAAACCTTGGACGTCAGGCGGTCAAATTCATCTCCCGAAAGCGCGTTGCGCTTTGAAAGGAGGTGAAACTGTGTACATAACTCTGGACAACTTAATTCAGATTGGTATCTTCCTAACGGGATTTACCGTTATGATATTCAGTATCATTTCTTTTGTTATAAACTTTATAAATAAAAAGAAATAACCGCCAAGTCTGCAAACTAGTAGCGGTTATTTCACAATAACTTCTAGGGAGCGACCGTCTGTCGTTTCCATCTTTTTTTATATTATAACATAAAATCAAGTCGGTGTCAACCGACACGGCGGTACGCCGTCTTTTGCCCATTGGCAAAAGTTTTTATGTTAAAACGTTCTCGGACTGTTGCGTGAGCAACACCGCATTCTTATGCGGTAAAATCGACTACAGGCGATTTTTAGTCCGAGGTTGTTATAACACGATTTTAATGTGCCGTCAAGGCACATAGCGGCAAATGCCGCAAATTTTACCCATCGGGCAAAACAAAATCTATGTCAACTTAAACTCACCACGGCTTTACCGTGCCTACAATATCGCTTATCTTCTCTATTTTCTGTTCGGCGAGGAACTTTTCCATTCCCTCGCATACCTTTATCGGCGCATAAGGATCGTTGAAGATAGCCGTACCCATCTGTACAGCAGACGCACCTGCCATCATCATCTCGATAGCGTCCTCAGCCGTTGCAATACCTCCCATACCGATAACGGGTATCTTGACTGCATTCGCCACCTGCCATACCATTCTTACTGCAACAGGGAACACAGCAGGACCCGAAAGTCCGCCGACATTGTTGTGCAGGATAGGCCGTCTTGTTCTTATATCAATTCTCATACCGAGCAGAGTATTTATCAGCGAAACGCTGTCTGCACCCTCAGCCTCGACTGCCTTTGCAATTTCTGTGATATTCGTTACATTAGGAGTCAGCTTTACTATTACGGGCTTCTTTGTAGCCTTTCTCACCGCTCTTGTTACGCTTGCCGCACCCTCGCAGGTAACGCCCCATGTAGCGCCGCCCTGCTTTACATTGGGGCAGGAAATGTTGAGCTCTATCATATCTACATCGGTAGCGTCAAGCTTTTCCGCGACAGCTATATAATCGTCAATTACAGCACCTGCGATATTTGCGATAACCACAGTGTCCTGCTTTCTGAGCCTGGGCAGATAGTAGTTTATAAACTTATCTACACCCGGGTTCTGAAGTCCTACGGAGTTCAAAATTCCACTGGGTGTTTCCGCAATTCTCGGAGGAATGTTACCGTCCTTCTTGTTTAAAGTCGTACCCTTGCAGGAAATACCACCGAGATCCGACAGTGGATAAAGGTCTGTGTAATCCTCACCGAAACCGTAAGCACCGGAAGCGGCTATTACGGGGTTCTTGAAATGCTTGCCGCATACATCTACTGAAATATCGGGCTTGAAACTCATAATACTACCTCCTCGCCGCTGAATACAGGACCGTCCTTGCATACTCTTACAACCTTCTCTTCTCCGTCACGGATAACCGTGCAGGCACATACAACGCACGCACCGACGCCGCAACCCATACGCTGTTCAAGAGAAACCTCAGAGTATACGCCTGCCTGCTTTGCCGCCGCAACGACCGCTTTCAGCATAGGTGTAGGTCCGCAGGCATATACTGCCGCAACGTCGCCCTTTGCAAGCTCATCGGCAAGCGGCTGTGCTACTGTGCCGTGTACGCCTGTACTGCCGTCATCGGTGCAGACGATAACATTTGCACCTGTTTTTGCATAATCCTTGTCGAGGATTATCTTATCAAAGCTTCTGAAACCTAGGATAGCTGTGCACTTGTCGCCGTACAGCTTTGCAATATCAAGCAGAGGAGGCGTACCTATACCGCCGCCGACCACTATTACTCTGCCGTCCTTCTTTGCAGGAACGGTAAAGCCGTTGCCGAGCGGTGCGATAACGTCCATCAGATCACCCTTGTTAAGCTCTGATATCTTATCCGTACCTTTGCCCCTTACTTCAAATACAAGGCGCATTGTTCCGTTTCCCTTGTCAACCGAGCATATGGAAATAGGTCTGCGGAGCATATAGCCCTCAGCCTTTATCTGAACAAACTGTCCGATATTTGCGTTTTCGGCAACCTCGGGACATTTCAGCGTATACGAATATATACCCTCACCGAGCGCTTTTTTATCAACTATCGGATATGAATTACAAAAAAAGCTCATATATTTTCCTTTCCTGCGGCATTGCCGCTGTGTAAAAATCAAGGCAACACGTTATTATATCATGTTGCCTTGTTGCATAATTAACTGCGCATTATTGTATCGTCGTCCTTGACTATTTTCACCTTTGCAAGCGGTGTATCGTCGTCCTTGTCGTCCTGTTTTGGCTTTATCTCACTCTTTTTCTTCTTGTCGGCAGGCTTTGCTATAGCTTTAAGTCTGCCGTACATGAAGTACACAACAAGCGCTCCGACTACTACGTCAAGCAACGTCTGAAGGCTGAACCACGACTCTCCGGCATACAGCAGGTTGCTCTGTGAGATATAGGTATAATCCCACAGCGCAAGAAGAGCAAGTATGCGCAGAAGACTGTTTGTTATCATCAGATTGTCGTAATACTTCTGTGCGTTGTCCGCCGTTATAGTAAGCGTTCTTGACTTGTGCGGTATAAACATATACACCACCGAGAACACAAGCACGACAAGTGCGATAAACGGGACTATGCCGCCGAGTATCCATCTGTCAAGCGGCACGCCGTTCGGATAAACGTTGTTTATCACCTGATCGGGGTGAATAAACTTATCGTAGTATGCGTATGTTGTCTGATATATGAGCAGAGCCATAACCAGACCGAAAGCGTCTATAAATCCCCTCAATATCGTGTAATTGAATTTTACTTTATATTCGCCTGTTCTCAATATCGCACCTCATTAAATCTTTGTTATATCTACCATTTCGAGATCGTCTACAGTCTTATCCATAGCGATACACTTTACAAGAGCGTTTGCCGTATCGACCGATGTCAGGCAGGCTATAGAACGCTCAACCGACTTACGTCTTATCTTAACGCTGTCGAGAGCAGGCTTTCTGCCTGTTTCGGAGGTTGAGATAACGTAGTTTATCTTGCCGCTTTCGAGCAGGCTGATTACGTTAGGTTCCTTGTCCTCGTGTATACGGTAGGTGAAGTTTGTAGCTATCATGTTTCTGTTCAGCATTGAAGCAGTGCCGCTTGTAGCGTACAGCTCAAAGCCGAGCTTTTCAAACTTTTCGGCAAGCGGAATAATTTCGGGCTTGTCCGCGTTCTTTACAGTGAACATTACGCCGCCCTTCTTGAATATCTTGAAGCCTGCCGCAATAAGTCCCTTGTAAAGAGCCTCTTCAAATGTCTTTGCTATGCCGAGCGCCTCACCTGTTGACTTCATCTCAGGGCCGAGCTGTGTATCAACATCGTGGAGCTTTTCAAAGCTGAATACCGGCACCTTGACTGCTACATAGTTGCCTACGGGATAAAGTCCGCTGTTATAACCCTGCTCCTTAAGGCTTTCACCGAGCATTATCTTGGTTGCGATATCAACCATCTGAACGCCTGTTACCTTACTGATATAAGGAACTGTTCTTGAAGATCTTGGGTTTACCTCGATAACGTAAACCTCGTTGTTATATACAACGTACTGGATGTTTACAAGACCGATTACGTTAAGTGCCTTTGCAAGACGTTCTGTATATGTTACGATAGTTTCCTTTATCTTGTCTGACAGCGTCTGTGCGGGATATACCGAGATACTGTCGCCGGAGTGTACGCCTGCACGCTCGATATGCTCCATAATGCCGGGAATAAGGAAGTCTGTTCCGTCGCAGATAGCATCGACCTCGACCTCGGTACCCATAAGGTACTTATCTATCAGCACAGGGTTTTCAAGCTCTGTAGCTGTGATGATCGTCATATATTCTGTAACGTCGCTGTCGCAGTGAGCGATGATCATATTCTGACCGCCGAGAACGTATGACGGACGGAGCAGAACGGGATAACCGAGTTCGTTTGCGGCTTTGAGCGCTTCTTCTGTCGTGAATACCGTGTGTCCCTTCGGACGGGGGATCTCGCACTTTTCAAGAAGTTCGTCGAACTTTTCTCTGTCCTCTGCGTCATCAATGCTTTCGGCAGAAGTACCGAGAATTCTTACGCCGCTCTCCTGTAAGTGCTTTGTAAGCTTGATAGCTGTCTGACCGCCGAACTGTACTACAACGCCGTAAGGCTTTTCTGTAGCTATCAGCGAATCGACATCTTCAAATGTCAGCGGGTCGAAATAAAGTCTGTCGCCTGTATCAAAGTCTGTCGAAACCGTTTCGGGGTTGTTGTTGCAGATAATCGCTTCATAACCCATTTCCTTGAGCGCCCATACGCAGTGTACCGAGCAGTAGTCGAACTCGATACCCTGACCTATTCTGATAGGACCTGAACCGAAAACTATTATCTTCTTTTTATCTGTGGGGTGCTGTTCGATAAACTCGGCAGCTTCGTTTTCTTCATCATATGTGCTGTAGAAGTAAGGTGTTTCTGCGGAGAACTCAGCGGCGCAGGTATCAACCATCTTGTATACTGCGTGACGCGTCTTTATGCCCTTATCTGCAAGCTTCTGACCTGACAGCTTTTCGATAGTCCTGTCAAGGTAGCTGTACTTCTTTGCAAGGTCGTACTTCTCCTGAGTAAGCTCGCCGTCCTCAAGCCACAGCTCAAGCTCTGCAAGGTTCTTTAACTTTGTGATAAACCACTTGTCGATAGTTGTTATATCGTGTATCTCCTGAACGCTGAAACCTCTTCTCAGTGCTTCGAATACGCAGAAAGAACGGTCAACATCGACATCGTGGAGCTTTGCTTTTACTTCTTCGTCTGTCAGCTTCTTGAACGCCTTTTTACGCATTGTATCCATACCGAGCTCGATCGAACGTACAGCCTTCATCATAGCTTCTTCAAAGCTTGTGCCGATAGCCATTATCTCACCGGTAGCCTTCATCTGTGTACCGAGTGTTTTCTTTGCGTATACGAACTTATCAAACGGCCACTTCGGGAACTTTACTACAACATAGTCGAGTGCAGGCTCAAAGCAGGCATACGTCTTACCTGTTACCTGGTTTACGATCTCATCAAGCGAATAGCCTATTGCGATCTTTGTTGCAACCTTTGCTATAGGATAGCCTGTAGCCTTTGATGCAAGTGCAGATGAACGTGAAACTCTGGGGTTTACCTCGATTACCGAGTACTCAAAGCTGTCGGGCTTAAGTGCGAACTGGCAGTTACAGCCGCCCTCGACTTTCAGCGCCTGGATAATGTTCAGAGCCGCAGTTCTCAGCATCTGATATTCCTTGTCGGCAAGTGTAACGGCAGGAGCGATAACGATACTGTCGCCTGTATGAACGCCGACGGGATCGAAGTTTTCCATTGAGCAGACTGTAATAACGTTGCCCTTTGCGTCACGGATAACCTCGAACTCGATCTCCTTCCAACCGGAAATGCACTTTTCAACGAGTATCTGTGTGATAGGTGAAAGGCGCAGACCGTTTGTTGCGATCTCGTGTAATTCGTCCTTGTTGTATGCAATACCGCCGCCTGTACCGCCGAGCGTGAACGCAGGACGTACAATTACGGGATAGTGGATAACCTCTGCAAAGTCAAGTGCGTCCTCAACGGTTTCAACTACCTTTGAGGGAATACATGGCTCGCCTATAGCCTCCATAGTATCCTTGAATGCCTGTCTGTCCTCTGCCTTGTGGATTGTTTCGGGATTTGCGCCGAGCAGTTTTACGCCGTTTTCGGCAAGGAAACCTTCTTCTGCAAGCTGCATAGAAAGCGTCAGACCTGTCTGACCGCCGAGCGTTGACAGAATGCTGTCGGGCTTTTCTATCTTTATGATCTTCTTTACTACATCAAGTGTCAGCGGCTCGATATAGATCTTATCCGCCATATGCTTGTCCGTCATGATGGTAGCGGGGTTTGAGTTTATAAGTACAACCTCAAGACCCTCTGCTTTAAGCGCACGGCACGCCTGCGTTCCCGCATAGTCAAATTCAGCAGCCTGTCCGATTACGATAGGACCAGAGCCTATAACGAGAACTTTCTTTATATCACTTCTTAACGGCATTTCTTATTCTCCTCCATCAGACTGATAAATTTATCGAACAGATACGCAGTGTCATGCGGACCTCCGCACGCTTCGGGGTGGAACTGCACAGTGAACGCAGGAGCATTCGTGTACATAACACCCTCGCAGGTCTTATCGTTTCCGTTGATATGGCTTACCTTGCCTGCACTTTCGGGAAGGCTGTCGCTTACGACCGCATAACCGTGGTTCTGTGATGTGATGAATGTTCTGTCAACAGTAACATCGGTTACAGGCTGGTTTCCGCCTCTGTGACCGTATTTCAGCTTGACTGTGGTAGCACCGTTTGCAAGTGCCAGGAGCTGATGACCGAGGCAGATACCGAATGTGGGTATCTGATGAGGTATAAGCTCTTTCAGTGTATTTATGGATACCGTGTTGTCCTGCGGATCGCCCGGTCCGTTAGAAAGCATAATGCCGTCGGGAGCGAATTTCAGTATTTCCTCTGCACTTGTGTCATAAGGGAATACGGTAACGTCACAGCCGCGCTTTACAAGCTCACGTCTTATGTTGAACTTATATCCGTAGTCCATAAGAGCTACCTTGTACTTGCCGTTTTCAGCCTTGAACTCTTCGGGCTGTTTTACGCTTACTTTCGGTACAACGGGACCTACAACATAAGCCTTTATCTTTTCAAGAGCCTGCGCCTTGAATTCATCTGTAGGCTCGCTTGTTGTGATCATGCCGTTCATAACACCCGTTTCACGGATTATTCTTGTAAGTCTTCTTGTATCTATTCCGAACAGTCCGATGATGTTGTGCTGCTTTAAGAATCCGTCTATATCGCCCTCACAGCGGAAGTTGGACGGTACCTCGCAGTACTCACGCACGATATAACCGCTTACCACGCTTGTCTTTGATTCGTAGTCCTCATCATTTACGCCGTAGTTACCGATAAGAGGGAATGTCTGCGTTACTATCTGTCCGCAGTAACTGGGGTCTGTCAGCGTTTCTTCATAACCTGTCATTGCAGTCGTGAAAACTATCTCGCCTACAACCTCGCCCTCACAGCCGAAGCTCTTGCCCGTGAACACTGTTCCGTCAGCAAGTATCAGATATGCGGTCTTTGCTTTGTTAGCTTTTAAGTCCATTTAATTCGTTCCTTTCATATATTTTCTTTTTTGTTCTATCACTTTAAGGGAGCTGTATCTTTCCGACAAAGCCCATTATCTCATCTCTCATACGCAGTGCTTCTCTGAATGCCGCACCTGCAAAATCGTGCTCATCACAGCCTTCTTTTTTATATGCTGTCATTATTCCTCTTGAGCTGTTTACTATACCGCCAAGACCGTTCTCATCGAATGCGGCGGCGATATCCTTAGCTGTAGCGCCCTGTGCGCCGTAGCCGGGGATAAGGAAGAATGTGTGCGGGAGCTTTTTACGAAGCTCGGCTATCTGTTCGGGATATGTTGCGCCTACTACTGCGCCGACACCCGAATAACCGTACTTGCCGGGGAGCTGTTCGCCCCACTTTTCACACATATTGCCCATTCTCTCATATACGGGAATGCCGTCTATCAGCAGATCCTGGAGTTCTCCGCTTGAGGGGTTTGATGTCTTTACCAGTACGAAAATGCCCTTATCGTTTTCCTTGCATACCTTGATAAGAGGGTTGATACCGTCGCTTCCGAGATATCCGTTTACTGTCAGAGCGTCGCCGAGGAAAGGTTCATATTCTTCGTTTCCTACCTTTACCTTGCCCAGATGTGCTGCGGCATACGCTTCCATTGTTGTACCTATATCGTTACGCTTACCGTCTGTGATAACGTACATACCTCTGCTTCTTGCGTATTCCTGCGTCTTGTACAGTGTCTTGATTCCTGCTGTGCCGTACATTTCGTAATAAGCCGCCTGCGGCTTTACTGCGGGAACTACCTCGTGGAGAGCGTCTATAAGGCACTTGTTGAATTCAAGTATTGCCTTTGCTGCGCCTTTGAGCGTTTCGCCGTACTTGTTGAAAGCCTTGTCCTTTATGTACTGAGGTACATAGTCAAGCTTGGGATCAAGTCCTGCGACTGTAGGGTTCTGCTTTTCACAGATTGCACGAAGAAGATTATCCATTGACATTTTCGTATCCATCCTTTGTATTTATTTCAAGTATATCGGAGCTTACTTGTCCTCGTATACTATTTTTCCGTTTACCAGTGTGTATTTTACTCTGCCCTTTAAGGTCATACCCTTGAAGCAGGTGTTCTTTGACTTTGAGTGGAGCTTTGCGGGATCTACCGTCCAACTTTCGTCAGCGTCAAATATTGCGATATCGGCGATATCGCCTATGCCGAGCGAACCGCCCTCAATTCCCAGTATCTTTCTGGGGTTTACGCACATAAGTCTTACTATGTGCATAAGGCTTATAGTGCCTGTGTGATAAAGTCCCGTAAGCGTTGCGGCAAGCGAGGTTTCCATACCTACAACACCGTTGGGTGCTTTTTCAAAGTCTGCCTTTTCCTCTGCGCTGTGCGGAGCGTGGTCGGTAACTATGCAGTCGATAGTACCGTCTGCTATAGCGGCAGTTATCGCCATCACGTCGTCCTCTTCACGAAGCGGAGGATTCATTCTGTAGTCCGCATCTCTTGACAGCAGTTTTTCATCTGTCATCATAAAGTAGTGCGGTGCGGTCTCGCAGGTGCACATAACACCGATATGAGTGTTGCCTCTTATCGTGTTTACACTGCCCTTTGTCGAAACGTGTGCTATGTGTATCGGCATCTGTGTGTCCTGAGCTATTGCAAGCTCTCTCGCTGTGATTATATCCTCGCTCAGTCTGCTCATGCCCTTTACGCCGAGCTGCTGAGAGATCTTTCCTTTATTGATTATACCGCCGTTTATGATCTCAAGATCCTCACAGTGCGAAATAACTTTCAGTCCCGCATAGTGAGCCTTTACCATAGCCTGTGCCATCATATTGGCCGATTCAACCGGTCTGCCGTCGTCGCTTACCGCTACACAGCCTGCCGCTTTCAGCTCGTCATAGTCGCACAGCTCCTTGCCCTGCATACCCTTTGTGATACAGCCGACGGGATAAACCTTAGCCTTGGCTTTCTTCGCCTTGTCGAGAATGTATTTTACCGTTTCCTTGTTGTCAACGGGAGGCTTTGTATTCGGCATACACGCAAGCGCGGTAACGCCGCCTGCAACTGCCGCTTCACAGCCTGTGAAAATATCCTCTTTATATGTCTGTCCGGGATCTCTCAGATGAACGTGCATATCGCATATACCCGGTATTACCGTAAGTCCGTTACAGTCGATAACCTTTGTGTCCTTGTCGTCGCTTTCAAGGTTCTCGCCGAGCGCACGGATAAAACCGTTCTTTATAAGTATGTCCGTCTTGCCCTCAAAACTGTTCACATAATCAACAACATGACCGTTTTTCAGTAGAATTGTCATTAAAGCACCTCGCATTTTTGCACAAAAGCCACGTTTTTCTCCTTTGACGATGAAAAACGTGGCTTTGATTTGTTATCCGCTCCCGGCAGATAAAAGATTCCATTTTACGAGAGATATGCTAATTTCTATATTGCTTATCCTCGCCTATTTCCATAGTCATTTTATTATACTATATTTTCAGCCGTTTGTCTACAAGTTTACGAAATTTTTTTACAAAATTATTTCACTTTTATTTTGCTTACCTGTACTTTACCGCTGTCCTCATTTCTGAGTGCTATTACCGCACCCCTCACAAGATATGCCTTTATTCCGCTGCCGCACAGCACACAGGTGACCTTTGCGCCTTCGGTAAAGCCGAGATCCATAAGCCTTCTGCGCATATCTCCTGCAAGTGACAGCCTTTCAACCCTGCAATTTTCATCTCTTTCAAGTTCCGAAAGACAGCTCACCGCAATACCTCCTTTCATTTTTACTCTTGTGTCATTCTATGAAAGAAAGCCGCAGGCTGTTAAACCGCATTTTTACTTGGTCGTCACGCAAAAAGACTTTTTCGGGATCTCCGTATAACGACAATGCTCTTACTCCTTGCTGAACAGCACCGTCTTATTCTTCATCGATATTTTCTTTACGGCATACCCATAATCATCAAGCTCATTTTTGTACGTCAGGAACGAATGATCTATCGGTACTCCGCATATCTTCTCTATCTCTTCATAAGTCAGCGTGATTTCAGGCTCTTCGCATTTTCCGATATATTCCCATAAAGAATTATACTTGCTCATATATCTCCTTACAAAAGCCTCATCATCTTGCACTGGGCAAGTCCCGCACTCCAGAACTCCGATACAGGTAAATTCTTCACTTGGCACACGATACTTGCATTCATCGCACCGTGTCCGACTATCAGAATATCCTTGCCCTCTTTTATCTGCGGATAGATTACCTCATCAAGAAATTCACCCGTTCTGCCAAACAGCTCGTCAAATGTTTCCGCCCCGCCTATAGAGCTTGTATACTGCTCGGGGTGGAAAAACAGTAAGTTTATCGGACAGTCGGGAATACTGAAGCTGTTCTCGATACCCTCATATTCCCCGAAGCACATTTCCTTCAGCCTGTCGTCCGGAATTATCGGGATATTTCTGCCGCCGAGCACGATCTCAGCGGTCTTTCTTGCACGGACAAGAGGCGAACAGTAGCATACGTCAAGGTGAACGTCCTTATATTCTTCCCGTGCCTTTTCCGCCATTTCTATTCCCTCGCGGCACAGCGGAATATCCGTCCTGCCCTGCAATTTTTTCTTTTTATTCCACTCGGTTTTGCCGTGGCGCATTATGTATAGCATCAAAATCCTCCATTTAACGCTTTATCAGAAAAGATCAAGCATACTGTCAAGATATATTTCTTCTCTTACTTTCAGCCGGTATTCCGGCTTTGTCATATAGTACAGCAGAAACTCAAGTACGACCGCACTGCCGAGCCCTCTGCCCTCAATTTTGAAATGCCTGAAACCCATCGGAAGATAAACATTTTTAATATCGTCCGTTCCGATGAACGCAGGGTTTTCCATAGCTTTTGAAAACCTGTAACCCTCATTTCCGCCCGGAGAGCGGCATATAAAATCCGGACAGTCCTCATCAAGGCTTTTACGGCTGACATTTTCGTAACAGCTTTTTCTGTCATTACAGCCGAAATAACAGCATTCGTTGCACAGAAATACAACCTTGCTTTTCTGCTTTTCCGTAAGCGACCCAAGCTTGTCAAAAGCCTTGTTCAGTCTGAAATCAGGCACTACAAAGCGGAAATCTTCACGGTTCAGTTCATCTTCAAATTGTCCGAAATCCGTCAGGACTTTCGTTGTAGACGATACAAAATACAATTCAGGATAGATATTTTTAAGATAATCAAGCAACAAGTCCGAGTGGACTATAACGCCGTTTTGTGTTCCTGTGCTTTTACCGAACATCTCACAAAGTCTGTTGCATTTTCTGTCCGAAAGATGTTCTTCTTTTATAAGCGAATTGCTGAACGTGAGCCTTGCGGAAATGCCGTACTTCTGCGTAAGCCGAAGCACCTTTTCAGCCTCATCATCACCGAATCCCACACGTCCGCCGCCCCACAGACAATCCGCAGGAGCGCCGTATATCGAGCCTATCTCGCACCAATCGTAAAAATACTCCCTGTGATTATAGAATAAAGGCAGAAAAAGGCTGTACAGTTCGTAAAATTCAAACAGACCAGGGAGGTGATAGTAGGCTGTGTTTTCGTCATTTATCTTCATCTTAAGCCCCGTTTATCTCGTTTACGAAAAATTCATTCAGTATATTCCAGTCGGCTTTTATGCCGTGTTCGATATTTTCAAGGTAACTTTCGACATCGGAAATCTGTTCATCGAGAAACTCGTCTATATTCTTTACGGGTGGAATCTCAAGCCCTTCAGGACAGCTTCTCTTCAGTTCCAGCAGACTGTCAATCGTTGTTTTCAACTTATCAGGCAGAACAGTTTCATAAAGTTCTGAAAACGGTACAGGCGGTGCAGAATGAAACTGTCTTATCCATTCGCAAGCCAGTACAGAACGTAAAGCGTAAAAGTATTTTTTCGGCTTTACCGTTTCCTTTTGAAGATGATTATGTACTGTACTTTTTGCAATACTCGAATAGTGATACAGCATTCTGTCCTCGGTAAAGCACTCTTTCATAAGCGGTGCAAGCCGCACGGAAAAATCACTTTCTATATATCTGATCGGCGAATTCATCCATTCATAGAGTGTCGGGTTTGTATTGCGGAGCAATTTTATCGTCTTGTCAATATCCCACCCGGAAACATCCCATGTATCATCTACAGGAAGTTCTATGACATCTCTGCAACGGTCTAATCTTAGATAAGCCTCAGGTTTTCTCTTATATATAAATCGCACATCAAAATCACTGTCGGGCGAAGCAAATCCCCACGCTCTGCTGCCGGATTCAATCGCCCACAGCACCTTGACATCATACTTATTCTCTATTTCTTTTAACTTTTCGGGAACAAGAATATTCATTTGTTCCTGCGTCATATTCCCACCCCTTTAAAATCGTTTCTATCTTTGTACCATTCACAAAGTCCGTAAATATCAGCTATCACATAATTTCTTCGTAGGGCGATGATCTGTGTGTGCTTGTATGGTTTTGCATCCTTGCCTTACTTGCCCCTCCCGTTACATCAACCCCGCCGACATTACCGCAAGCCTTGCAATCTGTCTGCCAAGCGCTTAAAATCATTCCTGCCTTTAACGGATTTTGTTCTTTACAGTATCACACAAGATCAAATCAGTTTATCCGCAAAAATCACTTTTGTAAAAAAGCCACCGCAAAAGTGAAATGCTCCCCTTTTGTTAGACAATGTGGTATAATAAAAAATATACCAAGAAAGAAGTCTAATGAAAGGGGGCATATTTATGCCTAAAGGACAGCCAAACAAAAGGTATACGCCTGAATTTAAGGTAAAAGTAGTAGAA
>JAGBHT010000048.1 GCA_017935365.1 Ruminiclostridium sp.
ACTGATTTTTTAAGTGTTTCCGAAGAAGAATTCCAAAAAGTTATTCATTTAATTAATAGTCGTCCTCGTAAATGTCTTGGTTATCTTTCTCCTCTCGAATTTTTGTCTAAAAAGTGTTGCACTTGACTTGACAATCTACCTTATTACCTCCATAACAACTTCAAGTGCCGAATAGACGGGAGCTAAGACAGAGTCTTTCTTGTATTGTTTTACTTGTCTGAGAAGTTCTTTCACTTAATCCGTCATCCTTTCTGTTTTTAGTTTTTCTGTATTTATATTACTTATATTGTTCAGCAGCTTTTTCTGAAGCCGCATAAACTCGGTCATTTCTTCTTCCGTAAAGTTGCAGAAGGCTTCACGCTCGGTATTCTTCATATGCTGTGAAATCAGCAGAGCCGCTTTTCTTCCTTTTTCGGTTACGGCAAGGTTTTTGTAACGCTCATCGTTTTCGCAACCGGTACAGCAGATATGTCCCGATTTTCTGAGCTTCTTTATAAGTGCAGACACAGAGGGCTTTGATATGCACAGGTGCTTGTGAAGATCCGCGGCGAATATCTCTTTATCAGGACAGTTTGCGATATACATCAGTACTCTGCCCTGTGCCGCAGTGATGTCAATATCTGCGAAAATCGCATTCAGGCTGTTTTCGATGCGTTGATTTATCGTCTTGTTATCGATCATCATTGTCTGAATTCCGGTTTCATCCATAACAGTTAACCTCCTTATCAGTAATGTACTAACAGTTTTGCTCCTTGATAATAATACACCAAAAAGTCTTGAATGTAAAATACAAATATGTTATAATCGATAAATAACGTTTATCACTAATTAAAAAAGGAGATTTTTATGAATACTACTCAGCTAGAATGTTTTCTTGCCGTTGCGGAAACACTTAATTTTTCAAAGGCGGCAAGTATGGTCAATATCAGTCAGCCTGCGGTCAGCCATCAGATCTCGTCACTTGAGGCGGAGCTTGGTGTAAGGCTGTTTTTGCGGACTAATAAAAGCGTACAGCTTACTAAAGAGGGTCTGAGCTTTATAGGCGACGCAGAAACAATTTTCAGAACGGCTATGAATTCGATACACAGACTGAGTACAAATGCAAGTGAGAAAAAACAGACGCTTGCTGTAGGTGTGCATAATCAGTTTGAGCTTGACGCACTTGTGCCGATACTCGAAATTACGGGAAAAGTATATCCAAACTTTGAGCCTGAAATTACTATGATGCCGTTCAAGTCGCTTGACACCCTGCTTGACGAAAACAATGTACAGCTTATTTTTGCGATAAAAGCAGATGATGAAGCGCCTAAGGCAGAATGCTTTACTTCATTGTGTGAATGCCCTGTCATGCTGATCTGCCGCAAAGATGATGTACTGGCGAAAAAACAGAATATCGGAATTGACGATATAAACGGCAGACGTGTTATACTTGTTAAAAGGCACAAATGTCCTGACGCGGCAATGTCGGGATATATGAAGCTCGGTATGCCGAATAACAGCAATATACTGCTTGCGGACGGCTGTGAGGCTGCATTTGCAATGGCAAAAGCAGGACTTGGCATAACTGCTTTCCCGATGATGCCGTATATGTGTGACGATGAACTGAGTTATATACCTATCGGAGGTCTGCCTCCGGTGACACTAGGCATTTATTCGAAAAAGCTTATAAAGGGCGAAACAGCATTTGAATTTGTACTTAATGCAAAGAAATTTTATAAAAATTATCCTGACCCTATTGACAAAACAAAAAACGTATGATAAACTATAAGCGGTTAGCAAAGGCTAACGCGGTTATCATACGACAACTTGATATTATAAACGGCGATATGCCGTTTATTTAAACGGATATTGTTAGTTCCGACTAACAAAGTGATGAGCAACAGAAAGGATAAATATATGAGCGTAGTAATAATCGGCGGTAACGAGCGAATGGAAACCCGTTGTGCGGACATATGCAAAGCTTACGGATATGACAAGGCGAAAGTTTTTGTAAAAGAAAACAGCCCACTCAAAAAGAAAGTCGGCACGCCCGATTTACTGATACTGTTTACAAACACGGTATCGCACAAGATGATGCTGAGTGCAACACAGGAAGCGAAGCACAACAGCGTACCGGTTGCAAGAGTTCACTCAAGCAGTGTTGTTGCACTGTCACAGCTTTTAGCCGAAAGAAGCGCGGCAGTATGAACGGGTGCTGTTTCGAGCAGTATCTGATTGACAACTGCTCCCCTACTCTTGCATCGCTAAAGACGGCGAATCTTTTTAATTACAGATACAGCAGTACGGATGAGCTTAACAAGGCTGTAGATCGTTGGAACAAGGAACTGTCCGGCAAGGGAATTACCGTAACGGTTCTGAGAAAGCGTGAGAACACGGCGCTTATATATGTATACAGGGCTAAACGTCTTGCTAAGGATTTCAGCCGACCGGGCGTTGAGCGTTTTATGAAATGTCACGGATACGAGAATACAGATATTGATTTGTGCCTTGAGGTACTTGGCGGCAAGCTGGCGAAAAGCGATTTATTTCCGCACGAGATAGGACTGTTCTTAGGTTATCCGCTCGGAGATGTTATCGGATTTATTGATAACGGGGGCAAAAACAGCAGATGCACGGGCTGTTGGAAGGTATACTGCAACGAGTGCGAGGCTATGCGTACCTTTGCGAGATTTGACAAGTGCAGAGCTGTCTACCAAAAAATGTGGGCAAACGGCAGGAGTATCGTGCAGCTTACAGTTGCATAATATAAAGAACATTTATGAAAGGATCATTTATCATGAAAACAGCAGTAGTATATTGGAGCGGAACAGGCAACACAGAGGCTATGGCAGGCTCAGTTGCAGAGGGCGCAAAGAGCGCAGGCGCAGAGGTAAGCGTATTTACAGCGGCTGACTTCTCGGCAGATATGGTTGACCAGTTCGATTCTATCGCTTTCGGTTGTCCGTCAATGGGCAGCGAACAGCTTGAGGACAGCGAGTTCGAGCCTATGTTCAACGCTTGTGAAGCAAAGCTGTCAAGCAAGAAGATAGGACTTTTCGGTTCTTACGGCTGGGGCGACGGCGAATGGATGAGAAATTGGGAGGAACAGTGCATCGCTGACGGCGCAGTTATGGCAAGCGAAGGCGTTATCTGCAACGAAGCTCCCGATAACACAGCTACAGAACAGTGCGTTGAACTCGGTAAGGCACTCGCATCATAAATTCAGAATACAGCTTAAAGATAAACAAACATACTCCGTAAAACACCGCAGAGACCAAAAGCTCTGCGGTGTTCCCTCTTCCCCCTTGACAATCCCTCTCCGCTGTGCTAAAATAATACCATACAGAAAAGCTATGATAAGAAACAGTAGATAAAACTGCGTCACAGAGAAAGAGCGGTTGGTGAAAGCTCCCGACAAGGTTTTATCGAACCCGTCTTTGAGCTGTACACGATGAGTGTTACCGGTTTCTCCCGTTACAGAGATACAAGTGCGGTTATACCGAATTTAGGTGGTACCACGGAACAATGTTTCGCCCTAAGCAAATTTAATGCTTCGGGCTTTTTTTATGCCCGAAATTCAGGAGGACAACATAATGAAGCTTGAAAAACTGGTCGGCGACCGTTTTAAAGAAAGACCCTCGGACTGTCAGATTGACAGCCACGCAATTATGGTGAGAGGCGGCTATATCAAGTATATGGCTAACGGTATCTTCTCATCCTACGCTCCCACAAAGAGAATCACAAAGAAGATTGAACAGATCATCAGAGAAGAAATGGACAAGATAGACGGACAGGAAGTTCAGTTCCCTGTTGTTATGCCCGCTTCACTCTGGCAGGAATCAGGCAGATACGAGAGCATCGGCAGTGAGCTTTTACGTTTTACCGACCGTAACAGAATGCCTATGGTACTCGGTATGACGCACGAGGAAGCCGCTGTGCATCTTGTGCGTGAATACGGCAAGAGCTACACAAAGTACCCTTTCATGATTTATCAGATACAGACAAAGTTCCGTGATGAAGCACGTCCCAGAGGCGGTCTTATCAGAGTCCGTGAGTTCACAATGAAGGACGCTTACTCGTTCCACACATCGCAGGAAGATCTTGAGCAGTATTACGATAAGTGCCACAAGGCTTATGAAAACATATTCAGACGTGCAGGTGTTCCCGAGGTAATCTCGGTCAAGTCCGATTCAGGTATGATGGGCGGCAGCATTTCACACGAATTTATGCTCCTTACACCCGTAGGCGAGGATACGATCGCAAGCTGTCACGAATGTGGTTTCAATGCAAATATGGAAGCCGCAGACAGCATTATCGAAAACACAAGAGATGAAGTTTCCGCACCTATGGAGCTTGTCCATACTCCGAATATCCATACGATAGAAGAAATATGCGACTTTTTACACACTCCCAAGGAGAAGAGCTGTAAGGCAGTCGTATATCAGAGAAACGCAGACGACAGCTATATTGTCGTATTCACAAGAGGCGACATTGACGTAAACGAAACAAAGCTCCGCAACTTCTTAGGCTGTGAGATTCACCCTGCCGTAATCACAGAAGAGTGCGGTCTTAACGCAGGATATATCGGACCTGTCGGTCTTCCCGAAAATATGACCGTTCTGTTTGATACTTCTCTTCAGAATACAAACAACCTTTCGTGCGGTGCAAATAAGGAAGAATATCACTACACGGGTCTTGACATTGACCGTGATTGTGCAAATGTTGAATATCACGACTTTGCAAAGATCCTTGACGGCGGCATCTGCCCCAACTGCCACAAGCACTCAATTTCTATTTCAAGAGGTATCGAGGTCGGCAACATATTCCAGCTCGGCACAAAGTACACAAAGACTATGGGTATGACTTACCTTGACAGCAACGGCGAGGAAAAGACGCCTATCATGGGTTGTTACGGTATCGGTGTCGGCAGACTTGCGGCTTCCGTATGCGAGGCACACCACGATGACTACGGTCCTATATGGCCTATGCCTATCGCACCGTGGCAGGTCCACATCTGTGCTGTACGTTCTGACGATGCAGACGTTAAGGCTTGCGCAGACAAGCTGTATGATACTTTACAGAATACAGGCGTTGAGGTCATATACGATGACAGACAGGTAAGCGCAGGCGTTATGTTCTCTGACGCTGACCTTCTCGGCGTACCGCTGAGAGTTGTTGTAAGTCCCAGAAACTTAAAGGATAACTGCTGTGAAATTTCTGCGAGGGATAAGAGCTTCTCTTACAAAGTTCCCGTTGAGGAAACGGCAGGCAAGGTTCAGGAGCTTATCAATGAGCTTATGGCTAAGTTCAACGACTGAGCGTATTGAAGTAAACAGTTCAAGGGCAGTGTTTCGGCACTGCCCTTTTATTATACTGTCGGCAAATATCTTTGCTATACAGGAAAATATGATACTACAGACTATAAATAAACGGCGGTGCAAAAAAGTACCGCCGTCATTTATATCCGCACTTAAAGCAATATGTTACTTTGCGAGAACAAATACACCTTTACTGCATTTAATCGCTATTGTATCTGCATCGATCCGGTAAACACTATCGCCCTTTTTAAAGCCGCTGTAATTTGAAGCAAAATCATCAACAGGGTCTTTTTCTTCGTCAACAGAAGAAATTTCGCCTATTTTTTCGCAATTTTCAATCACAGAATCATCTGTAATGCCTGTCTTTATACTTCCCTCACTGCCGGCTTCGGTATAACGCTCGCCGTTAACGCTGACTGTAATAAGATACCATTCAGGTACTGCATCAACCAGGTACAGTTTTTCGTCACCAGCGGAAACGACCAGGTCTTTTGCGCTGTCGTCAAGAACAAACACATATGTCTTGCCGTCCGAGTTTTTACACAGCAATTTATCGCCGTCAGCGAACACCTCTGAATTTACGTTGATTTCATCAACGTTGGTCGTTATGCCCGTGCCTTCAACATAATCCCTGTATTTTGCCGATACAACACCCAGCTTTTCCGCACTGTCCGTGCTATCGTCGGACACGCCGTTATATACATAAACATGGGAGTTATAGTACATTATATTCTTTTTGTCAACTGCGGAAGATGTGCTGTCGGACGAGCCGGAAGCCTGTTCGGACGAAGAACTTTCCTGGGAAATCTGCGAGGTCTGTGAACTCTGACAACCGGATATCAGAACAGCGGCAGTCAGTATAGCTGATAAGGAAATCGATAATCTTGTTGTTTTCATAATAAACCACATTTCTGTAAAATATTATCATATTGGTTTGTATTTGTCAAGTGTTTTTTTGTAAAATAATAATATTTAATTTTAAGGATTACTAATTCGATTATGTTTTTCTTTATTTTTAGTAATATTTCTTTACTTATGAGAGAAAATGTAGTAGAATAAAATCGATAAATCAAAAAATCACGGAGGTAAAGATATGTGTACAGCCGCAACATATAAGACAGAAGATTTTTACTTTGGCAGAACGCTGGACTATGAAAGCTCATACGGCGAGGATATTGTTATAATGCCGAGAAATTTCAGGCTTGAATTTCTGAATATGGGAGTATGTGAAAAGCACTATGCCATAATCGGCACAGCCCATATCGCAGGTGGTTATCCCCTTTTCTATGACGCTGTGAACGAAAAGGGTCTTTGTATTGCCGGACTTAACTTTGTCGGCAATGCGCATTATTTTAAAGATATTCCCGATAAGGACAATGTAGCGCAGTATGAATTTATCCCCTATATCCTTGCTAAATGTGCGAATGTAGACGAAGCAAAAGATATGCTTTCAAGGATAAACATAACCGATACGCCGTTCAACGAGCATATGCCCGTGGGTCAGCTCCACTGGATAATTGCCGACAGGAACAGTGCAATAACCGTTGAATCGGTATCAGACGGAATGAAGATATATGATAATCCGCTCGGTGTGCTTACAAATAATCCGCCGTTTGACGAGCAGATGTTCAGACTGAACGATTATATGCACTTATCGCCGAAACAGCCGCAGAATAATTTCTCGGATAAACTCGAACTTAAGACCTACAGCAGAGGTATGGGCGCTATCGGACTGCCGGGTGATTTATCATCGCAGTCAAGATTTGTGCGTGTGGCTTTTGTCAAGGCAAACTCGATTTCGGCAAAAGGTGAAAAGGAAAGCGTAAGCCAGTTCTTCCATATACTCGGTTCTGTCGACCAGCAGAGAGGCTGCTGTGAGGTAAAAGACGGCGAATACGAGATTACTATCTATACCTCGTGCTGTAATGCGGATAAAGGCATTTATTATTACACAACTTACGATAATCATCGTATTTCGGCAGTAGATATGAGAAAGGAAAATCTTGACGGTACAGTGCTTGTTTCTTTTCCTATGCTGACAGGAGAAGATATAGATTACCGGAATTAATTAAAAACCGGCAAATATACAAATACCCCCGTGCGTGATCTGCACGGGGGTATTTATATGGGAAATGGATTAAGAGGATGTCAATATATATTCAATTTCCTTCTCATCAACAAGCACGCTATGTATAATGTATATCTGTGCCTGTATTCTATTATACTGTACTTAATGGAATTGTAAACCCGTATTGCAAAATTTGCAGTTTTTACGCAAAATTTGTATAAAAAAGCACGACCTTTTCAAGCCGTGCCTATTGACAAAGTGATATTATTCGTTCTCATCATTTTCAGGTGTGTAAGAATAATCCTCAGGTTCTTCATCTGTAGAAACAAGCTTGTGCATACAACCTGTGCAGTAAGTATTACTGAATTTGTTTTTTGTGCCGCATACGGGACAAGTAACGATCTTCCGCATCATTTCTATTCTTGCGTTATACTGTGCCATCTTCTTGTAGAGGTGGTCTATCTCCATTACAGCCTGCGCTATCCTGTCGGCATCAGAACTGTCGTTCTTGACCATACCGTACATCGTTCTGCCGAGTTCGGTATATTTTGCCTTGATCAGAGCGTCAAGCTGAACACATCTTAATTTAAGCTTTGATATGCTGAGAACCTCGTCAGCTTTGCGGACGCCGGTATCTGTAAGCTGTTTTGCCTTTGCCGTTATAAAATCCAGTTCATCTTTTAAATCCATGGCTGTGTTTCCTTTCAGAAATGCTTTTTTATATTGTAGCACAATAAGTAAAATTATGCAAGCGTTAATTTGCTTTCAAAGAAATCTTCTATTTCACGCTTACGTTCATTCATAAGCTCAAACCGCGAAATATATTCGTAAGGGTACTTGTAATTTATAACACGCGAAACATTTTTGCCGTCATACAGTTTTGTTGACGCACCGCATCCTGCCGCAAGTATAGTCTGCACATCTTCCATTATGCAGATATTATAGATACTCTCAAAACCGTCTTTGCAATAGCCGACATTTTCAAGATTATCGGCTATGTTTTTCTGACGGTAAAGATAGTACGGCAGATAGCCTTTCTCTGTCAGCATATCATAAGCCGTATCGGTCATATTTTCCGCGCCTTTTCCTATATCGTCGCCGAACTGTCTGAATAAGGCAGACGAACGCTTAAGACTGAGCGTATGAACGGTGATATTTTTGGGCGACAGATCGCAAAGCCGTTTCAGCGACTGCTCAAAGCTCATCTCTGTTTCGGCAGGCAGTCCTGCGATTATATCGGAATTGATACATTCAAAGCCTACTTTCCGTGCTGTGTCAAACGCCTCGCATACCTGCTTTACCGTGTGCCGTCTGCCGACTGCTTGCAGTACATTGTCATTCATAGACTGCGGATTTATCGATATTCTGCGGACACCGCCGTTTTTAAGCGCCCTCAGCTTGTCCTCGGTTATGGTATCGGGTCTGCCTGCTTCTGCGGTAAATTCACGGATATTTGCTATATCAAATTCACCGAGCTTATCAATTAGGCGGTCAAGCTGAGATGCCGACAGCGTTGTCGGCGTACCGCCGCCTATATATACCGTATCGACTTTCAGCGAATATCTGCGGACTATATCCGCATATATATCAAGCTCTTTGAGAAGAAGTTCAAAATAATTGTCTATCAGCTTCAAAGCACCCTCGCCCGACGCAGATACAAACGAACAATAACAGCAACGCGACGGGCAGAACGGTATTGAAACATAAAGGCTTATCTTTTTAAGACCCAGCGTATCGAGTACAGGCTTTTGCAAACGTATCACATCGTTGGCAAGCTTTAATTTTCTGTCGCTTACAAGCAGGGTATTTCTGATATAGTCCTCTGCATTGTCGTGTGTTTCATAGATACTGCGGATATATTTCACGGGACGTACACCTGTGAGTATTCCCCACGGGAGAGGGGCGTGACCGTGCTTTTCCATACATCTGCACAGCAGTCTGCAAAGTTCGGTTTCATAATCCGACGGATCGGCGATATGTGCGGTTTCGGTATATGTTATGCCGTTATCCGATACAGTTACCGATAAATTGCCGTTATCGGCACAATAATATGCGTAATCCGTACCGCCGGGAATTTTATCGGTATAAAATTCAAGCTTGTGCGGTAAGGAAAAATTCCTTATCAGCCGCTCAAGCTCATAGGCAAATTCATATGCCGTATTATCAAAATATAATGATTTTATCATATCAGAAGAAATCCACCGGGCTTTGTCCGAGGTAAGGGTTGAACTTCTTTTCCTGTTTCAGCGTGGTTGAACCGCCGTGGCCGGGATAGATTATATAATCCTCACGCAGTGCCGCAAGTCTTGCAAGGCTGTTGCGCTGTGCAATGTAATCGCCCGAATAGAAATCGGTCCTGCCAGCCGAGCCCTCAAAAATCGTATCTCCTGCGAACATATAGTTATCGGCGAAATAAACCACACTGCCGGCTGTATGTCCGGGGGTGTTCATAACGCTGAACTCTATCTCATCAAGACGTATTATGTCGCCGTCAGAAAGAAGAATATCTGCCGAGAACGGCTTATAGGAATAATCGGGACAGAGATACGCAACGTTCTTTATCGTATCGTCAAGCATACATTCGTCCTTTGCGTGTATGTACACCTTTGCGCCTGTCTGCTCTTTGAGATCTGCGGCGGCACCCGTATGGTCAAAATGTCCGTGAGTGAGAAGTATCATTTTAAGTTCGGCGTTTTCGGCTCTCAGCGTATCAAGAATGCGCTGTGCGTCGTCCGCAGGGTCTATCACTGCGGCGTTTCCTGCGGCACTGATCACAATATAACAATTTGTGCCAAGCTCGCCTAAGGTGAGTGTTTTTATTTCCATTACTGTTTTCCTGTCCTTTCGGCAGAGATTACTCCGGGTATCTTCTGAAGTCGGAGTATTATGCTCTTCAGCTGGTCAATACCGCTTACTTCGATCGTGAGAATGATGTTTGCATTACCGTTTTTAAGCGAATGCGCATTTATCTCGTGGATAGGCAGATGATTGCTTGCGATCGCCGTTGTAATATCTGCAATAAGCGCCGTTCTGTCGTCCGCGATAATATCGATAGTCGCTCTGAACGAACTGCTTGAGTTTACCGCCCAGTGCGCCTTTACCCATCTGTCCTTGTTTTCGCCCTGCATACCGAGCTTTACGTTCTGGCAATCCGCTTTATGGATCGAAACACCGTAACCACGGGTGATAAATCCCATAATATCGTCGCCGGGGAGCGGATTACAGCACTGTGCATATTTTACGGCGCAGTCGTCTATTCCGTCAAGGACAACGCCGTTCTTCTGCGCTCTCTTATTATTGTCGGCTATAGTCTTTTCTATATCGATAGGCTGAGCCTGAGCGGCATTCTGCCGCTGCTGCTTTACCTGTTCTTCCTTAAGGCGTGTGATTATCTTTGTCAGCTGTACACCGCCGTAGCCTATAGCCGCATACAGATCGTCAACAGATGACAAGCGCTGACGGTGTGCCGCCTCAAGGAGAATTTCATCGTCAACGATAATATTGTTTCTGCGTATCTCCTTTTCAAATGCCGCTTTACCGCACTCGATATTCTCTTCTCTGCGCTCACGCTTGAACCACGCTCTTATCTTTGCCTTGGCTTCGTTGGTCTTTGCTATCTCGCTCCAGTTACGATTTGGTCCGTAATTATCGCTTCCGCTTGTCAGTATCTCGACAATATCGCCCGTATGGAGCGTATGGTCAAACGGCACCATTCTGCCGCCGACCTTTGCACCCGTCATCTTGTTGCCGACCTGCGTATGGATAGCATATGCAAAGTCTATTACGTTTGCGCCTGCGGGCAGTGTTATAACGTCGCCCTTGGGAGTGAATACATATACATCATCGGGGGCAAGGTCAACCTTGATAGCTTCCGATATCTGTTCTACATCATCGGCTTCCTGCTGTTGTTCAAGAAGCTGTCTTATCCAGTCAAAACGCTTCTCACCCGCAACATTGCCCGAAATTCCCGCTTTATACTTCCAGTGTGCCGCAATACCATACTGTGCGGTATTGTGCATCTCCTGTGTTCTTATCTGTACTTCAAAGGGTATGCCCTCTCTGCCGATTACAGTCGTATGCAGTGACTGATAACGGTTTGGCTTCGGCATTGCGATATAGTCCTTGAAACGGTAAGGAATAGGACGGAACATATCGTGGATTATACCAAGTACGTTATAGCACTCTACGACCGTCTGTAGAATTATTCTTACGGCATAGATATCGTATATCTCTGAAAAATCCTTACCCTTGACATAGACTTTCTTATAGATACTGTATATGCTCTTTACTCTGCCCTCGATTATTGGTGGGGGCTGAATATCGGATATACGTTCTCTTATCATACCTTTTATCTTATCGATAAATGTATCACGCTCGTCCTTATGGACGTCAAGCAGTGACTCGATCTCCTTGAAACCGTACGGATCAAGATAACGCAAAGCAAGGTCTTCCATTTCTTCCTTGACATCGCTGATACCTAATCTGTGAGCGATAGGCGCATAGAAGTTCATCGTTTCAAGTGAAGTCTTGCGCTGTTTTTCGGGAGGCCTGCTCGCAAGCGTTCTCATATTGTGAAGTCTGTCGGCAAGCTTGATGATAATAACACGGATATCCTTTGACATTGCAATAAGGATCTTACGGATATTCTCTGCCTGCTGTTCCTCACGGGTGTTGAGCGGTACCTGACCTATCTTTGTAACGCCGTCTACAAGGTGCGCTACATCTTCGCCGAACTTCTTCTGTATAACGTCCAGTCCTACATCTGTATCTTCAACTACATCGTGCAGTAGTGCGGCACAGATAGTATCGGTATCCATACAGAACTGCTCTACAAGTATATATGCTACCGCTACGGGGTGCGATATATAAGGCTCGCCGGACGAGCGGAAAACACCCTCGTGTGCCTTTTCCGCAAGCTCGTAAGCCGCCTGTATTTTGTCAAGGTCATAGCTCTTTCCTACGTCCTTTATCTTATCAATAAGCATATCTATCGTATATGTCATGCTTATCGCCTCCGTTCACTCCGTAATTTTTCAGCTACAGGATTTCATTATCCTTTTAACAACTGCCGAGTTTTCAAGTTCTATACGTCTGCCGCCCTTGATAAACTCCATTGTACCGTTTATTCTGTCAAGCTTAAGATGCCCGAACTCTGCAAATACGTGCAGACACATCATGAAAAGACAATAATTCATTCCGTGTGACATTGCGATCTGTGCGGCAGAATCTATAGATGTCATCTGCCTTGCAAGATCAAACGGCAGTTTCATATTCTCCTTATCGGGCAGAATGCGCTTAAGCAGTCTTGCGTCAGTCTTTTCACCGCGCAGAATTTTCTCATAGAAATTTCTTGCCGCAAAATATTTATCCTGCGCAAAGTCGCTCCTGCGTATATCCTTTACTCTTACGCTGACGCTCTTTTTATCGTTATATTCGTTTATCTCGATATTGCTGAGCACATCGACCTTATCACCCGGAAAATATCCGAATTTATCGTATGAAATACCGAAACAAAGGAACTTGAACTGCGAACCTTTGTACTCGGCGGTAAACGATGTGTACTTTCCGTCTTTGAGAGGCCGTGATGATATTATCGTGCAGTTTCTCATCATAAACAGCGGAGCGTTGTTCTGTTCGCCGAACGGCTGTAGATGACGCAGATTTTCTATAGATGATATTTCAAGGTCGGAAAGCTCCGGTTCTATATCCGCCTCGATCGTCATGACCGGCATTGACGGGAATTTTTGGTCTGCATAGTCTCTCAGCTGTGCAACAAAATCATTAACCTTGTCTTTCGGCAGTGAAAAACCTGCCGCCTTTGTATGACCGCCGAAACGTGTCAGATGCTCACTGCAAGCGTCAAGTGCGGTGTAAAGTGAAAATCCATCGATACTTCTTGCCGAACCTCTCGCCTCATCGCCCTCGATACCGATAACAATACAAGGCTTTTCATAAAGCTCAAGCAGTCTTGCACTGACTATACCGATAATACCGTGATTCCAGCCCTCGCCGCAGACTATAAGCACGCGGGAATTGAACGCTTTCGGATCGAACAGAAGCTGAGCCTTTGCCGATTCAAGAATTTCGCTCTCGATCTGTTTTCTCTTTGCGTTGAGATCGTTCAGCTCCTGCGCCTTTATATCGGCTATCTGTCCTGTCTGAGCCATAAAAAGCTCTGCCGCCGCTTTAGGGCTTTCATATCGCCCTGCGGCGTTTATACGGGGACATAATCCGAATGCAATGCCTGTAGATGTGATATTCTCTTCATCAAGTCCTGCCGCATGAATAAGCGACAAAAGTCCCTGATTTTCGCTGTACTGCATTTCCATAAGACCCCGTTTTACAATTACACGGTTCTCTCCTGTCAGCGGTACAACATCGCCTATAGTTCCTATCGCCGCAAGATCGGCATACTGTTCAAGAACGCCGTCTGTATCATGTTCAAGCGCCATTATAAGCTTCAGTGCGACGCCACAGCCCGCAAGCTCCTTATACGGCGATGTATCGTCACGTCTGTGCGGATTTACTATCGCTTCCGCTTTGGGAAGAATTTCGGGGAGCTGATGGTGATCGGTGATGACAAGCTTCATTCCGAGTTCATATATAAGCTCCGCTTCATTCACTGCGGAAACGCCGTTGTCAACGGTTATTATAAGTCCGGTGCCGTCCTCGTGAATTTTCCGTATTGCGTTTTCGTTAAGACCGTAACCCTCTTCACGGGTCGGTATGTACCATTGTACATCTGCGCCGATAGCGTCAAGGTGCGTGTAAAGCATAACGGTAGAGGTAACACCGTCACAGTCATAATCGCCGTATACGGTTATCTTTACTTCATTTTCAACCGCTTCTTCTATCGCATGTGCCGCTTTATCCATATCGGCTATAAGCAACGGATCGGATAATTCCGTGCCGTTGAAATACTGCTGTGCCTGTTCGGCTGTGTATATTTCTCTTCCGACAAGCAGACAGCAAAGCAACATCGGCAATCCCGTGTCGGTCTTGAGTTTCATTGCAAGTGCATTGTCCGTATTTCTGACAAGCCATTTTTTCATAAGAAATTATATCCTCTTGATAAGTTCTTTCAGCTCGTCTGATGTGAACCGATATTTTTTGTCGCAGAAGTGACAGCACACCTCTGTAACAGGATCTTCATTCGCAAGCTTTGCAAGCTCGTCCTTTCCGAGCGTTATCAGCACCTGCTCTGTACGCTCTCTTGAGCAGTCGCAGTAATACTGTGCTTCCCAGCTGTCAAGAATTTCACCGTCAAGACCTTTAAGTCCTTTCAGCGCTATCTCTTCGGGGGTAAGTCCGTCCTCCAGCATTTTTGTCACGGACTGCATATCCTTGATATTCTCTTCTATAAAGTCGATAGCGGCTTCATTAACAGGCGGTACGAGCTGTATCATATAACCGCCTGCCTTTTTTATCGTAAGGTCGGTATCGACAAGCACGCCGAGTGCGCATACTGTAGGTATCTGCTCGCTTACGGCATAGTACTGAGTTACATCCATTGCGATCTCACCGCTGACGATAGGCACCTGTCCGACATAAGGCTCTTTCATACCGAGATCCCTTATTACCGCGAGATAACCGTCAGTGCCGACAATTCCGCCGACATCAAGCTTGCCCTTGGCGTTAAGCGGTAAATCGGCATAAGGGTTATCCATACAGCACTTTACGTTGCCTCTGTAATCGGCAACGGTCGTGATCGTACCGATCTTACCGCCGCCGTTTATACGCAGTTCAAGTCTGTCGCCCTCATTTTTCATAAGCGCACCCATGATACACGCCGCAGTGGCAAGTCTGCCTGCCGCCGCCGATGCTGTAGCCGATGTGCCGTGTATTCTGTGTATTTCGTTTACAATATCGGTAGTGTCGATCGCACTGCAAAGCGCACTGCCGTCTGCCGATAATGCTCTTACTATCTTTCCCATTTATTCTGCTTCCTTTGCACAGCAGTAAAGCACCTTTTCGCTGTCCTCACTGCCTTTTTCAGTTGTCATATAATTATATCTGTCAAGAATTTTAAAGCCTGCCTTGTGCAACAGCTCTTCGATCTCTTCAAGCGGTAATGCTATCTCGGAAAAATCCTCGCACGAGCGGTCATATGCGCCGTCTTCATTCTCAGTAAATATATCAAGCGCTATATCTACCCTATTGTCGTCACTGTCGCTGTCAAGATAATTCTGCCATACGCAGTAGACTTTATCCATATCGTATACGAATGTGTTGTCCGAAAGTACCTCTCTGTGCTTTCTCACCGTGTTTATGTCAAACACGAAAAGTCCTGTCGGGTCGCAGAAGAGCGATACCGACTTAAAGCAACGCAGTATATCCTCTGCACTGTCCAGGTGGTTTATGCTGTCAAGAACGCATACCGTAACATCGATAGTGCCGTACATATCAAGCTCGCACATATCCTGACAGAGATATTCTATGTTATCGTGCGGCTTCTCCTTAGCTATACTCAGCATTTCGGTGCTGAGATCTACCCCGATGACATCATATCCCAGAGCGGAAAACTGCATGGACATACTGCCCGTGCCGCAGGCAAGGTCAAGAAGTATACCTCTCTTGCCGCCGTGGGCTGTGATTACCCTGTCGTAATACTCCGCAAGCTCCTTATAGTCGATATTGGAAGTCAGCGTGTCGTAAACGTCCGCAAAACAACCGTATGCCGACATATTATCACCCTTTCGGTCAGTCGTTATCCTTCATTCTGTCGAATACGATAGAGTAACCGTCATTACCGCCCTGTAAAGATCTGTTTACACGGCTGATAGTAGCGGTGCTGGCTCCTGTTTCTTCGACAATATCGCTGTACACTCTGCCCTCGACAAGCAGTTTTGCAACGTGCAGACGCTGAGCCATAGACTCAAGCTCTCTTATAGTGCACAGATCCTCAAAAAAGTTATAGCATTCTTCAACACTATTAAGCTCCATTATTGCCTTGAAAAGCTCGTCCTTATCCTTTGAAACAAGTTTTGTGTTCATTGTGTTTCCCTTTCTCAAAAGCCACGGGATATAGTACCCCTATGATAATACTACTATTTTACCACACTAAAGTATAAAAGTCAACACTTAACCTTTTTGTTACAGTTCTATTTCAAAAAGTCTTGCTGTAAAACATTCGGGCAGTCTTACCGAAAGCGATTTTGACAGAGGGTTGAACGTATGTTTTCCCTCATCGAATGACGGATAAATACAGCGTACCTTCGCGTTTTCGGTAGCATATCTTATCGGGATATTGCAGCATTCGCTCTTTCCCTGCCTGCGCCATACGGCAAGGTATGCCTTATCGCCCGATCTAAGTCCGAGCGTGACCCATTCGTCGCCGATATGCGATAATCCTAAAGGCCAGAACGGCACGGAATTTTTGATATTGCCGCGTATAGACTTATAGCAATCGAGCGCTTCCTTTACAAGAGCCTTACGCTCAGGGCTTAAATTAGCAAGGTGTCCGCTCTGATGGATACGCTGTGTCATTGCATTCACCATATTGAACACGACCTCTTCCCTGTCGCCGTCTGTCAGCGGATATGACCATATAGCGCTCTGTTCGGGGCAAAGACCTGTCGGTGCATTTGCCGCTATAGTCGCATATCTTCTGTAATCATCCTGGTCGCTTGTTGACTGGATAGAATAACGGCTGAGCATTGCATAGTCTATTCTCATACCGCCGCTTGAGCAGTTTTCTATAATAAGTTCGGGATAACGTGCAAATACGCCGTCAAGCCAGGCAAGATATGCCTTTTCATGGCGCATAAGTCCCTCGCCCACGCTGTCACAGTTAACCTCAGTACCTATTCCGGGCTCTATATTGTAATCCATCTTGATATAGCCTACGCCATAGTCTTTTACAAGGCGGTCAATTACGCTGTCTGCATATGAGCTGACCTCAGGATTTGAAAAATCGAGCTGATAGCGTGAACGGTCGTATACACGCTTTCCGTGGCGAATAAAGAACCATTCGTCAGGCACTTTCTTTGCCATTTCGCAGTTTATGCCCATAACTTCTATTTCAAGCCACACACCGGGTATCATACCGTATTTTCTTATTTCATCGGTAACTTTCTTAAGTCCGTTCGGGAAGCGGCGGCGGTTCTCCTGCCACTCGCCCACGCTGTCCCACCAGAAGCCGTCCGCATACCAGCCACAGTCAATGCAGTAATATTCACAGCCTGCCTCTGCGGCGGCTTTTATAAGCGGCATTTCCTTTTCCTCTGTCGGGTCGCCCCACAGGCAGTTCATATAGTCGTTGAAGATAACGGCAAGTTTTTCATTGTCGGTGTTCTTTCTGCGGATAGCACGGCGGTATCTTGTAAGTTCACCCATACCCTCGTCAAAGTCACGGCATACGCCTACTGCGGCAGGAACAGAAGTAAAACTCTCGCCCGGCGCAAGGTTCTTGAACCAGTGCGACTGCTGTTCATTCGGTCCGCTGAGCGCAAGATAGAAATGTCCTCTCTGATCGCTTATCTCCCAGTGCCACGAGCCGTTATGCTCTATCTGCCAGAAAAGTCCGTTTCCTGTTTCGGTATTCTGGATATAGCCCATAGGCAGGTATTCATTTGTCGACCAGTTACCGGTATTGGTAATGTTTATCGCCTTGCCGCAGTGCTCCCAGCCGTCTTTCTGCGACTGCGGCATTCCGAGCTGTTCAAAGGTATAATTCTGCCACAGCATTTCCTTCTGCCAGGAGTTATGCGGTATCTTTATTATGAACTTATCGTCACGAGGGAGCATACCCTCTTTTTCAAAGCCGAGATAGTTGAACGATGAAACATAAGTCAGTGTGTAGGTTTCGGTAGCCGAAGTGTTCTTGACTTCAGTATATGTGCGCACTATGCTGATCCCATCATAGAAGCGGAACGTGCTTATCACTTCTATGCCTGTCGGCTCGTCATACTGCGTTACCTTTATCAGTCTGCCAATATCGTCGCGGGTATCCGAAAAGTCCTTGTATTTCAGTCTGTAGGCAGGAGCTGTCACTATGTACTTTGTTCCGTGACGCTCACAAGGACGGTCAAGTCCCGCAATTTCAACCTGCGCTATATCAAAGCAACCTACATGATCCTTTTCAAACATTTCGTCCCATATGTCGTTTTCGTTGAACGGCAGTGCCGAAAAGTGCATTAGCTTTATCTGACCGTTGTCCTCTATATCAAACACTATGTTGATACCGTTCTCGCATATATTTATCCTTTTCATTCTTCCTCCTTGCGGTCGTTGAACACATCGTATACACGGGGAAACTTATCTTTTACTCTTATAGGCTTGAAGTCGTTATTTACAAAGAAATGGCGTGTTCTGCCAGTTGCCTTGATATCACCGTTTTCCTTGCCTTTCACCACATAGTCTATAGTCATCTTGAAGCCGTTGAACTCCGTGATCTTAAGGTCTATAAGTACCGTTTCGTCAAAGCGTACAGCGTTTTTATAAGTACATTCGGCAGAAAGCACAGGTATCATAACTCCATCCTTTTCCATTTCAGAATAAGGATAGCCTGCCTTTTCAAGATAGTGTATTCTTGTTTCCTCAAACCACCTTATATAATTTGAATGGTGAATTATGCCCATTCTGTCGGTTTCGTAATAGTGAGCGGTACGCTCGTAAGGCTCTATAGGCGGTAAATCTTTTTTCATAGCTTTTCTCCTTTTATATCATCAAACAGGCGGTCACACACCGAACTTCCTTTAAACTTTGTGCGAACCTCATTTTCATCAAACCACTGAGCGGTTATAAGTTCATCGGAAAGCGAAAATTCACCTTCGGGAAGCTCAGCAAGAAAACCCGTCATAAGCATAGGCTTTTTATTATAGGCGTATGTTGCGACAAGGTGTACCGAAAGCGGCTTCAAGCCAAGCTCTTCTGTCACTTCGCGTACAGCCGCCTGCTCTGCCGTTTCGCCCGTCTTTATATAACCCGATACGCAGACATATCTTTCCTCGCTCATTGTACCGTCGCCGCTGTGCTGACGGATAAGGGCGTATTTATCGCCGCGTTTTGCAAGCACTATCACACAGTTATAGAATATATCAAACCACGGACGATTACAATGCTCGCAGTACGGCACATCGCCGTCATCACCTATTTTACGTCCGATAAGCTTTGCTCCGCAGTCGGGGCAGAATGTGAATTTCATATTTTCTCCGTTCATCATAAGAAAAGCCGCACGGCACAGCCTATGCGCCGAGCGGCTTTTTGCATATATCCGTTCGTTATATTATCCTCTGAAACAGAGCTTTTATGAATTTGCCTTTATATAATTCCAGCTGTCACGGCACATCTGCTCAAGATCTCTCTTAGCTGTCCAGCCGAGCTTCTTCTTAGCGAGTGCAGGGTTTGAGTAGCAAGCGGCGGCGTCACCGGGACGTCTGCCTGTTATCACATAAGGAACCTTGACCTTGTTAACCTTTTCAAAGGCGTTGATAATATCAAGTACAGAATAACCCTTGCCTGTACCGAGGTTGTATGCAGGGCAGCCTGTGTGTGCTCTTGCCGCCTTTATCGCCGCAACGTGACCCAGTGCCAGATCTACAACGTGAATGTAATCTCTTACGCAAGTACCGTCGGGTGTGGGATAGTCGTTACCGAATACGCTCAGTGTAGCCATCTTGCCTGCCGCTGTGCGGAGGATAAGGGGCATAAGGTTATTCGGAATACCGTTGGGGTCTTCACCGAGCTTGCCGCTTTCGTGCGCACCGATAGGATTGAAGTAACGTAAAAGTATAATGCTCCACTGATCGTCAGAAGCATACAGTTCTCTGCACATATTCTCGATCATAAGCTTTGTAGAACCGTAAGGGTTGATAGCACTTAAGGGGAAATCCTCTGTTACGGGTACCTTTGAGGGAATACCGTAAACCGTTGCGCTTGAGCTGAATACGAGCTTCTTACAGCCGTACTTCTGCATTGTTTCGATAAGCGCAAGCGTTGAATTTATATTGTTCTCATAGTACATGATAGGCTTTACACAGCTTTCGCCTACTGCCTTATATCCTGCAAAATGTATTACTTCTGTGATGAAGTTCTCTCTGAAAATTCTGTCGAGTGCTTCTCTGTCACAGCAGTCGTTCTCATAAAATCTGAAATCTCTGCCTGTGATCTCCTTGATAGCCTCGATAGCTTTGGGCTTTGAATTGTAGAAGTTGTCTATTACAATAATATCCTCGCCTGCGTTAAGAAGTTCCACGCAGGTATGTGAGCCGATATAGCCTGCTCCGCCTGTTACCAATACTGCCATAATTATCTTCCTTTCCACAGCATACTGACGCTGTAAGTGAAACGGATTTATATAAATGATACCGATTTCACTGATTTATATTATATAACTGTCAGGGCGGAATGTCAATATTTTTTACTTGATTGACATTCGCCGCGTAATGTGGTAAAATCACATTAAGGTAAGCTTTTACAGTAAATAACAAAGCATTACCGCTGACAGAAAACAAAAAATTCACAAAATTTTTCAGGAGGAAGCAACATGAACAAATTATTATCGGCATCACGTCTGATAGAACTTTACACAGACAACGCAGACGGTTATCAGAGCACTACAGATAAACTGCTGTCCAACCTTTTTGACGGTTTTATATTTTATGTAGCGGTTGTGGTATTTATAATATCCGTACTTATTATAACCGCCAAATACAGAAGAAAGCCCACACTCGGAAAGAGAAAATCACTTACTGCGACAACAGTACTGCTGACAGTGTTCGATTCACTTCTGCTTTTATTTAAAGTAGACTTTTTCAGACTTCTGTGCAACCCTTACGACTATTTCACGAGCTATAACTTCTCCTCGTTCACACCCGGCACAAGCGAATATGCGATATATGTTTCATATTATATAGTAGTGATCGCAACTGTAATCGCCGGAATCATAATGTGCATAGTAGGATATGCCACACTGTCCGATAAAGAGCTTAAGCAGAAAGCGCTCGACAAGGCAAACGCTCTTCAGCAGCAGTACAGACAGGGTTATCAGGTACCTCCCCAGGGAATGCCGAACCCTCAGTACAACACATGGCAATGCAACGTATGCGGTACTGTGAATAAGGATATCGGTGGAGATTTCTGCTCACAGTGCGGCGTTAAGAAAAACGCACCCTCTGACAACGCAAACGGTCAGTAAGGAGGAACCTGTATGCTTCATATAGGTCTTGCAATAGCTTTGCTTATCCTGTGCGGCTCATATAAGGAATATCCCGCTATGTCAAAGCGCACAGGCATCAAGGTCATAACGATTATCCTGACGGTACTCACAGGAATAAAGGCTTTGACCGTGCTGTTCGGTGTAATGCCCGCATATTATGGCAGCGAAAGCGATATTTCCAACTCAGGTCTTTCAGCATTCTCTTCGGTAATGTTTGCACTTATTGTAATATATTACGGCGGTGTGATCACGCTCAGTGTCATTGCCTGCGTCAAGGGATACAAGTGTATGAATAACAATGAGCTCACCACCGAGGCATTCAGCGAACAGCAAAGAGTAAATGCCGCAAGAGCTCAGCAGATATACCGCGCACAGTCCACAGCCAACGTACAGCAGAGTTTTACGACCGAAAATACAGCCTGGCAGTGCAAAAACTGCGGCAAGTACAACGAGTCGGACAACAAATTCTGCATATACTGCGGTCATATAAGATAAGTATTGTCAAAAAGGAGATAAAAGGAATTGATACTTATAGCATTATCGATAGTAGTGCTTGTACTATGTTCAAGATACAGGCAGAACCCAACAACAGGCAGGCGCACAGGCGTCACGGTAACAACAATAATCACTGCTATTCTTTCGTTCTTTGAACTGATAAGCGTTGTAACTCTCGGCATACTGAACGGACTTTTCGGCAGTGACGCTTTCAGAGAACTGATATGGGACGCCATCGCAAGCGGCGACTTCGATTATGAAGGCTTTGCCACTGCGACCGAGGCGGTAGACTTTGCGATCACAATGCTCACAACAGGTCTTATAGTAGCAATAGTATTCTGTGTACTTATATCCGCTTTCGGAATAGTAGCGTCAGTGATCGGATTCAGAGCAATTGCCGACAAGGCGCTTACGACGGCAGCCGCACAGAACACGGCGGCTCAGCAACAGGCATACGCTATGCCGAACTATCAGAACAACAATCCGTCTTATCAGGGCGGTTACGGCTATCAGAACAACGCTCAGCAACATTATCAGAGTAACTATAATAACTATTACGGTCAGCCTCAGCAGAATTATCAGGCACCTGCACAGAACACTACTGTTCCTACAAGTCAGCCTGCAAATAACAATGTGAACGCAACTACCGCTCAGAGCAACGAGTGGTACTGCGTATGCGGCAGTAAAAATCCGGCAGGACAGAAGTTCTGCTCAAACTGCGGCACGGCAAACCCGAATATATCAAAGTAACCGAATACAGAAAATCCCGCAGGTAAAATGCCCGCGGGATTTTTTCTATATTATCCGAATGCTACTTATATAAGTCCGTAACGTACTACATCTTTGATCTTACCGTTTTCGATGACCACTCTCGGTATACGCAGAGCGACCGCACAGGTAAGCTCATATCCGATAGTTCCGATAAGGCTTGCGTTATAGTCAACGCTTGTTTCCTTGCACTTGTCGGAGTACACATATACAATATCACCCGTCTTTATATCAGGTACATTGCTTACGTCAACAATGGTCTGATCCATACATACCCTGCCGACAACAGGACACAGAACGCCGTTTATCAGCATCTTTCCCTTTGAGCTGAAATCACGGAAATAACCGTCGGCATAGCCAATCGGTATAACGGCAACTGTCATTTCCTTGTCGGCAGTATATGTTCTGCCGTAGCTTATCTGAGTGCCTTCAGGGATCGTTTTAAGCTGTGAAACAACGGATTTTACCGTCATAACGCTCTTCATCTCAAACGGTACTTCAAGCGGATAGTTCGGGCAGTGACCGTAGAGGATAACACCGGCACGGACTATATCACCGCCGAACTCGCTGTGATATACTATTCCTCCGCTGTTCTGGGAATGAATAAGCAAGCCCTTGTCGCTTGCTATCTTCATAAGCTTTTCCTGCTGTTTATTTGTATAACGGACATCAGATTCATCAAAGCTGTCAGCCGCCGCAAAGTGAGTATATGCCGCCTTGCAGTCAAGTCCGGGCATTGCCAGTATTTCAAGCATTTCCTCCTCGGTATCGATTCCGACACGGGTCATACCTGTGTTTACCTTTATATGCACAGGGAGCTTCACGCCCTTGCTTACGGCGTAATCGCTGAGTTCTTTTGCATACTGCACACTGCCCGCAGTCTGGGTAATGCCATATTCAAGCAATTCGTCAAAATAATCTTCATCGGTGTAGCCGAATGTCAGTATACTGCCTTTTATTCCGTGCTGACGGAGCTTTTCGCCCTCCCACAGATTAGAAACGCCGTAATATTTTACGCCGAGTTCCTGGAGTTTAAGGCATACAGCCTTATCATCGTGACCGTAAGCGTTTGCCTTTACTACCGCAAGTATCTCCTTGCCCTTTGCCAGTTTCTTTATCTCATTGTAGTTATGTGTGAGTGCATCGAGGTCGATCTCAGCCCACGCGCGCTTTAAAAATCTGTTCATAATATAACCTCTTTATGTAAATTATTAAGGGAAAAACAGCAGGGATACAGGTTCTGTGACAGAAAAATACACCTTGTTTTTTTTCTCATTTTGTGCTATTATAGTATTATACTATTTTTCTGAGTAAATTTCAAGCCTTCGGAGGTTGATAAAATTGATAAAAAGAAGAAGTAATTGGTACATATACGCTATAACCTTTATTGTAACCGGAGTTCTTGTAGCGCTTGTATCAACTATACTGCTGAGCAGCTTTTACGAGTCGCAGAAAAACGACGCAAACGTAAATGTCTCACAGCCGCAGGGCACAGCTTTTACCCCCGATTCGTCATATAATTTCTCCGTCCTGCTCACTCTTTCGGCAGACGCGGACAAAGCACCCGATAAATATATGACTGTGACCTACCGTGCAACGGCAAATACATTCGTACTTATGCCCTATCTTTCAAACACTGAACTTGACGGCGGCACAATAAAGCAGATATGTGAGCAGTCGGGCGAAGCAGAAGTAGCAAAACAGCTTTCCGCAAAAACCGGACTTACAATAAACAAATATATACGTTTTACAAAGTCCACACTCAGCGAGCTTTTCGATATGGTCGGAAACACAACGCTCACTATTCCGAGTGAAATAAAATATGAGAACAAGAAGGACAACACCGTTACGGTAATAAAACAGGGTACGCAGATTTTCACTGCCGACCAGATGTACACATATCTTACGCTCCCCGATTACGGCGTAAAGGACGAGCTTTATCCCTGCAAGGTATCGGCAACCGCTGTCTCGGCGTTCATCGATCAGAACTTCATCGGAACAGGCGAAAAGACGCTTGCCGAATATATTGATTTCATTATCAACTTTACAAATACAAATATCGAACAGGGCGACTATGACGCAAAGATAAAAGCGATCCTCTATACTCTTTCACAGACAGGCTCAAGCATTACCGATTTCTACATTCCTTACGGTGAAAAGAGCGGCGATAATTATGTGATCGACGACAACAGCTGGAAAAGCGTCAGACAATCAGCCGGTATAGAATAAAACACGGCAATTAAAATTCAATAAACAGGCGGCGGACGGCAGATCATTATATGCTGTCGCCGCCTTGAATATATCTGTGAAAGGATAACGATCTATGAAGAAAATAAAATCATTTACAGCATTACTGCTCGCATTATCAATATGCGCAGTGACAGCCTGCAGTTCACAGCCGGCGGACAACTCATCTGTTACAGAGAGTGCTTCTGCAACAGAATCATCTTCCAGCACGGCTACATCAGATACTTCTTCCGGAGCGTCAACGGAAGAATCCTCCGAAACATCATCAAAGCCCGAAAAACCCGTCACCGATTTTACGACATATGTGTCAAACACCGTAGTATCGACCGGAAACAATTTCTATATAGAAAAAGCCGAAAACATAACCTACAGAGCGTATCTGCCTGTCGAGCAGTACGGCGAACTTGAATACAAGTTCTTCTTTACCAATATGGTTGACTCAACATATGCAAAGGGCAAGGACGCATTTGTCGGAAAGGACGGCGGCGCATATACCGTTTCAAATGCCGTTATAGCCGACGGCGGTACAAGCACCGAAGACGAAATTACAAATCGCACACCTGTGACATTCGGCGGCAAGATTACAAAAGAGGTAGCCTCCGATGAAAGCTACTGGAGCGACCCTGTTACAATGAACATTCCCGAAGGTCATTATATGGTATGGGAGTGGACTGTATCGGGCGAGGGCATTCCGTGTAACAAAATGGCAAGCCTTACTTCCACGGCAAGCTCCGCAGACGGTGAAACGTTTGAATTCTGCGATGAAATACCACTCCCCCAACTTATCGGCGCAAAGAGAGATGTAAAGCATACGGTAGCCGCTATCGGCGATAGCATAACGCAGGGCTGTCAGACAGAACAGATGAAATACGAGTTCTGGGCTTCAAAAATATCAACACAGCTTGGTAGCGATGTTTCTTTCTTCAACTGCGGTCTTGGCTGGGCAAGAGCAAGCGATGCCGCATCAAACGAAAACTGGCTGTCAAGAGTATCACAGTATGACACTGTGATCGTTGCATTCGGTACAAATGATATCGTTTCGGGTAAATACGGCGGCAAGAAAAGCACAGCCGAAGAAATAGAGGAATATCTTGACGCGATAGTTTCATATCTCACCGAAAAGGGCTGTGATGTAATACTGTTCAACGCACCTCCTCAGGACTTCAAGGAAACAAACGAGGGTATAAGAACCGCACTCAACGAGAAAATCCCCTCAATTGCCGAAAAATACGGTGCAAAGTTCTTTGACTTCTCTGCTCTGCTGTCAACCGAAGACGAACCCGCAAAGGCTGTATACGGCGGTCACCCGAACGGCGAGGGCGGAACTGTGGTTGCAGACGCATTCGTAAAGCAGTTCGGAAGTCTGTTTGAATAATTAAAAAAATTATATATCATCAAAAACGGCGGTTGCGATACTGCCGTTTTTGTAATTTATACCATCGCATTTCTGCGTTTTTACAGAATATCGTTTTTTCATACGCTCATAATAATAACGCACAGCATATTGATTATAAATATGCCGAACAGCAAAACGGATACTGAAATCCTATATAAACAGAATAAACGAAAGGAAAAACGGTATGAAAAAGACAGCAGCTATATTAGCTTCCATAGCCGCTATGAGCTTATGCGGTTTATCTGCGTCTGCGGCAGACGGCGATAACATCATTGACGGTGTGTTAAACGGCGCAGAGGAGATTGTTGACGGAGTTGTAAGCGGTGCGGAGGAAATCATCACTCCCGGCGGCTCGACCTCTGTTGACGAAAGCACAAACGACAGCACATCTGTACCCGACACGGTTTCACAGGTAACACCCGGTGACAGCACAAGCGGTGCCGGCAACGTAAACACAGGTGTTCCCGCTTTCGAGCTTGCGGCACTCGGTGCGGCGGCAGTAGGCGGTCTTGCGGCTATGGCTATAACGGTTCGCAAGAACAACAAGTAAATTGCTGAAATAAAACAAAACGCTCCTGCTTTATTGGCGGGGGCATTTTGATTATTTACAGCGACAGGAAAAATTCATAGAATTTGCTTTAATTACCATCTTTGCCGTAAAAACGCTGTACAACAGATAAAAAAAGTAGTATAATATAATTTAATGTCGTGCTGTGGGGATACCTTTCATTTTATAACGAAAAATATTCGGACTGTTTCAAATTCATCTAAGCTATTGCTTTTACCGAGTCACATTACATACTATGCTAAACGCACTTGTGAAAATCATATCTCCGGCACTTTCGTCTGACCTCATATTTCAGATTCAGCCGTTCTTACGGCGAAAGAATATCTGCAATTAAAAGAGGAAATATACATTATCTACATTATCAAGGAGTAAAAATGGAAAAACAAAAGCATAAACGCAGTTCCTTTTCGGGAAAGCTCGGATTTGTTCTTGCCGCAGCAGGTGCGTCGGTAGGACTGGGCAATATCTGGAGGTTTCCGTATCTTGCGGCAAAATACGGCGGAGGAATTTTTCTGCTGATATATATTATCCTTGCGCTGACATTCGGCTATACGATGATAACCGCCGAAACCGCAATAGGCAGAATGACGCAGAAAAGTCCTGTCGGCGCATACCGTTCATTCGGAAAATCAAAGTGGCTGACGCTCGGCGGCTGGATAAACGCAGTAATACCGATTTTGATAGTGCCATACTACTCTGTTATCGGCGGCTGGGTCATCAAATATCTTTATGAATATATAATCGGAAACGGCGGACAGCTCGCCTCCGACGGATATTTTACAGGCTTTATTTCAAGCGGCGGCAGTGCCGAGATATGTTTCCTTATCTTCATGGCGCTTACGGTTGCGGTAATTTTCGGAGGGGTACAAAACGGCATTGAGCGTGTATCAAAGTTTATGATGCCTGTGCTTGTTATCCTTTCGATAATGATAACCGCATATTCCGTTACTATGCCGGGCGCACTTGAGGGCGTGAAGTATTTCCTGATACCGAACTTCTCTAACTTCTCGTGGATGACGGTAGTTTCCGCTATGGGTCAGATGTTCTACTCGCTGTCGATAGCAATGGGCATACTGATCACATTCGGCTCATATATGAAAAAAGACGTTTCAATAGAAAAGTCTACTACCAACGTTGAAATATTCGACACTGGCATTGCAATCATGGCAGGGCTTATGATAATACCTGCTGTATTTGCGTTCTCGGGCGGCGATCCCGATACACTGCAGGCAGGGCCATCGCTGATGTTCATTACGCTTCCTAAGGTCTTTTCAGGGCTTTCGGCAGGAACATTTGTCGGAATACTTTTCTTCTTCCTCGTTTTATGTGCGGCGCTGACAAGCTCAATTGCACTTACAGAAAGTGCGGTTTCGACCTTTCAGGATCAGCTCGGCTGGGGCAGAAAGAAATCAACCGTAATAGTCACCGTTATTATGATAGCATTCGGAACACTGTCCTGCCTTGGCTACGGACCGCTCGGCTTTGCGCAGATACTCGGAATGCAGATGCTCGATTTCTTTGACTTTCTTACAAACTCGGTAATGATGCCGATAGCGGCAATTGCAACCTGTCTGCTCGTTTCAAGGGTCGTAGGTGTAAAGAAGATCGAAGAGGAAATGACTGTCGAAAACGGCACGTTCAAGCGCAAAAAAATATTCAACTTTATGATAAAGTATCTGTGTCCCGTATTTGCGGCAATAATTCTGATAAGCTCTGTTGCCAACGCATTCGGTATAATTTCAATGTAATGCACGAAAAAATCTCCCGCTTTCTTCCGGCGGGAGATTTTCATATATCTTATCTTTTACGCTTCTCTGTGATCAATTACACGTTTTGCCTTTTTCTCTGTTCTCGGGAGCGTTCCTACGGGAACAACTGTTATCTTAGGTGTAACGCTGAGCCTTGACTTGAACAATTCCTTTATCGTCTGTCCTGTCGCATCAAAGTTTACTCTGCCCTCTGCTTCTACCGTAACCAGGATAACATCGCGGTTAATGCTTTCATCATGTGCAATATTGATGTTGTATTCGCTTGATACACCGTCAACCATACCGAGTATTTCTTCGACCTGGCTCGGGAACATATTTACGCCGTGAACCTTGAACATATCGTCACTGCGTCCCTTTACCGTATCAAGTCTGGGATAATATCTGCCACACTTGCACTCACCGGGTATAATGCGTGAAATATCGTGTGTTCTGAAACGCAGGAGCGGTGCGCCTTCCTTTACAAGAGTGGTGATCACTATCTCGCCCTCTTCGCCGTCGGGAACCGGCTTTCCGGTCTTAGGGTCGATTATCTCAATGTAGATATAGTCGTCCCAGTAGTGCATACCTGCGTCCTCTTCACAGCTTATACCGATACCCGGACCGTATATTTCGGTCAGTCCGTAAATGTCGTATATCTCTATGCCGAGTTCTCTTTTTATGTACTCGCGCATTTTCTCGCTCCAACGCTCAGAGCCGAAAATACCTTTTTTAAGGTGTATCTTGTCACGCAGACCGCGCTTGTTTATTTCTTCGGCAAGAAGAAGCGCGTATGAAGATGTTGCTGTCAGAACTGTAGATTTAAGATCCATCATCATCTGCAGCTGTTTGTCAGTGTTGCCCGGTCCCATAGGGATAGCCATCGCACCGAGCTTTTCACAGCCTGCCTGAAAGCCTATACCGGCTGTCCATAAGCCGTAACCGGGAGTTATCTGTATACGATCCTTGTTTGTGACGCCTGCGGTTTCATAGCAACGCGCAAACATTATTGCCCAGTCGTCAACATCTTTTGCTGTATAAGGAATAATTACGGGCTTTCCCGTTGTACCGGAAGATGAATGGATACGGACTATCTCTTCATCGGGCACTGCCTGTATGCCGAGCGGATATGCGTGTCTTAAATCGGCCTTGCTTGAGAAAGGGAGCTTATCAAAATCCTCCTGACTTGACACGCCGTCAATGCCTGCTTCTCTGTAGATCTTTCCGTAATAGCTGTCAGTCTTGATAAGCCTTTTGATCTGCGCGTCAACCTGCGCCAGCTGTGTTTCATTAAGCTTCATACTTTTTGCCCTCCTCATATCCTGCATAGAATGCCGCTTTATTGGTTTCAATGAACTTCTGCGGTACACGCTTTTCTATCTCGGCAAGTATCGTTTCCTTTGATATGCCGAGCCTTCCCGTTCCCGCCGCAACACCTAGTATTGCAATATTGAAATACCTTGACGAGCCGAACGGTTCGCATATCTTTTTCGCGTCAATTACAACACAACTGCACTTATTCTTAAGATACGCCACCATTTCGGTTCCGTCATAACCTGTGTTCATAAGCGATTCTGTGACAGGCTTTACAGGTACGCTGTTTACTATTACTATACCGTCCTTTTTAAGGTACGATAGATTACGGACTGCTTCTGCCGGCTCAAATGCAAGTATCATATCCGCTGTGCCGCCCGGTATAAGCGGAGAATAAGCCTCGCCTATCCTTACATGGCTTGTTACCGAGCCGCCGCGCTGTGCCATACCTATAGTTTCCGCAGAATGCACTGCACTGCCCTCGTCCATAGCAGATGCCGCAATGATTTTAGATGCGAGGACTGTTCCCTGTCCGCCAACGCCACAGATAAGTATATTCTTATTCATCCGCTCCACCTCCTATAGCATTTACAGGACATATCTGACTGCAAAGTCCGCAACCTGTGCAAAGTCCGCTGTCAATAGTCACCTTGCCGTTTGAAATAATCAGCGCGGGACAACCTATTTCACGGATACATTTCTTACACTGTACGCACTTGTCAGAGATCGTACATTTAGCGGTCGGCTTTGAAATAGCTATACAAGGCGATTTGAATATAACCGCCTTGACGCCGTGGATATCAGCACATTCCCGTACCGCATTTACCGATGCGTCAAGGTTGAGCGGATTAACCGTAACAACCTTTTTCACACCGATACCTTCAAGCACCTTTGCGATGTCAACTTTATCGACTATCTGACCCATAAGGTTTCTGCCTATTCCGGGGTGGGGCTGATGACCTGTCATAGCCGTTGTTGAATTATCAAGTACGCACAGCACCATATCTGCGTTATTATAAACCGCATTGGCAACGCCTGTCATACCCGATGCAAAGAACGTCGAATCGCCTACGAAGCCGAAGCACACGCCATCGCTGTCTGTCCAGTGGAAGCCCTGTGCCATAGTAATACCAGCACCCATACAAAGACAGGTATCTACCATATCGAGCGGCATTGCATTGCCGAGCGTATAGCAACCGATGTCGCCGCAGAAATACGCCTTTCTGCCCTTCATTGCCTGCTTTACCGCATAGAATGACGCACGATGAGGACAGCCTGCACAAAGCACGGGCGGACGGATCGGAAGTGCAGGAGCGTCCGACAGATTATAGCCGCTATTAGCACACTGAGTACCGAGAAAATCGCTCAGTATAACTGCCGCCTTGTCAGCACTAAGCTCTCCGCTCGGCTGAACCTTTCCGTCAAGCTTTCCGGATACTTTAAGCTGTAAATGGTGCTTACCTGCAAGCTTCAATACCTGCTCTTCGATAAACGGGCTGAGCTCTTCTATACAGATAACCTCGTCAACTCCGTCAAGCGCCGAGAGGACAAGCTCCTCGGGGAAAGGATAAGCTGTTGCAAGCTTTATAAGCTTTATATCGGGATAATCTTTAAGATATTCCTTGGTGTAAGCATAGCTGATACCAGATGTGATAACAGCTTTTTTTGAATTCCCACCCTCGACAGTATTGCCGCAGTAGCCTGAAAGATCCTTGCCCATTTCAACGTTACGCTTTTCTATCATAGCGTGGTTTGCAAATGAAAGTCGGGGGAAGATAACCCACTTTTTGGAGTCCTTTACAAAGCCCTCATATTCCTTAGGACCTGCATATTCGGGCGTTTCAACGGATGCATACGCATGACAGACGCGCGTTGTCGGTCTGAATAAAACGGGAGTGTTGTATTTTTCGGAATATTCAAATGCGTCCTTTATCATGCTGAAAGCTTCTTCCGGTGAAGACGGATCAAACACGGGTATACGGCAGAAATCAGCGAATCTTCTGGTGTCCTGCTCTGTCTGTGATGAGATGGGACCGGGATCATCGGCTGATACTATCACCATACCGCCCTTTACGCCTACATAGGCGAGCGACATCAGCGGATCAGCCGCAACATTAAGTCCGACCTGCTTCATAGTCACCATAGCTCTTGCGCCGCTGTATGCCGCGGCAGCCGCTACTTCCATTGCGGCTTTTTCGTTTACCGACCACTCTATATGTACTCCGTCATGCGGATATTTAGAGATAGTTTCGAGTATTTCGGAAGACGGTGTTCCGGGATATCCCGCAACAAGGTTTACACCTGCTGCAAGTGCTCCCAACGCTATAGCACCGTTTCCCATTACATATTCCTGCATATGAAAATTTTTCCTTTCGGGGATTGGTATATACAATTTTATTATAACATATGTGTCAATAGCTGATAAAACAGCCTCTGCAAAAAAGCAGAGGCTTCAGGCTGTCGAAAAACCTATATAATTTTTAAAAATGGGGTGTCGAGTGTTGCTTGCTCTGCTGGTTTTGCATCGTGCAAAACTTTTGGCAAGCAACCAAAGCATCCTTGCTTTGGGGCGTAGCCCCAGTAAAATCCCCCTTTCCCGGGGAAAGGGGGCAGGGGGATAGGGGCAATGAGTTAGAAGTTTGTTTCAAAAACATACTTTTTCTACAAACTACAGCCTCTGCAAAAAAGCAGAGGCTTACATAAATTCAGTTATTATCGGACAAAGTGATGCTGTCTGCGCTGTTTCCTTCTGTTTCAAAAATAACTATTTCATTTTTACCTTTTTTCAGAAGCGGAGCCGGGATATACAGTTTTTTCTGAGGGCCTATATTCCAGAATCTGCCGAGATTGAATCCGTTAATAAACGCAACACCCTTTCCGAAGCCATCGGTATCCAGAAATGTATCAGCAATTTCACTTATTTCAAATTCAAATTTATAGAATGCCGGTACACCGTCATTGTAACCACGGTTATAGTCTATTCTGCCAAGCTGATTTTCATCAAGTGAAAGTGTGAACATTTCAAATCCATACTGCCTGTGATCGTTAATTCTTACTCCGCCGAGAACGCCCTTGCGCTGGCACTCAAGCCCTGTGCCAAAGTTAACTCTGCCTATGTTCTCAACAAGTAGATCTGTTGTTCCGCCTGCGGATTTTTCAGCAAGCTCAAACTGTTCGTCTATCGTTTCGGCAAAAGCCGTAAACGCATACTTGCCGTTTCTGAAGCCTTGTACTCTGTCTGCGGTATTTTCGCATCTCACAGTGCTGACTGTTTCATTTTCCCCGATATGTAATCTGTAAAGAACATAACCGTAATAGCAGTCCAGTTCCTCAAAGCTCAGCGGGTACACCGACTTTACCGGGTCTGAGATACTGTCAAGTGTGCTGAAAAGATCGGTTTTGGCGGTGCATCGGATTTTCCCGTATTCCAAACGTCTTATTTGTGTTGTAAGCGGGACTTCATTTATATCGTTATAACGAGAAATCACCTCTTTGCACTTTTCGTATTTTTCGGTTATTCGACCATCTTCTGTCAAGGGTGCATCATAATCATACGATGTCACTATAGCTGTCTTTTTCTCATTGTTCTTTCCGGACATAAACCCGAAATTTGTTCCGCCCTCGAACATATAGAAATTCATACTGCCATTTTTGAGCAGAGTATCAAGTTCTTGAGCTGCCTTTTCAGGTGCTGTGATATTGTGTTCTTCGCCCCAGACATCAAACCAGCCGTTCCAGAATTCCATACACATGAGCGGTTTATCTTCTCCGATAAAACGCCGCATTTCACCAAACTGCCATTCAGCAGAAGAGCCGAAATTGCCGGTCGGCAATGCACCGTCAACCATACCTGATTTGAAAACAAATTCACTCCACGGGCCGTCAGATGTCACAAACGGTACAGTTATGCCATACTTACGCATAGTATCTCTCAGAAACTCAAGATATGATGTGTCATTTCCATAATAGCCATACTCATTTTCAATCTGCATCATAATTATATTGCCGCCATTATCGATCTGATAAGGTGCAAGCTTGGGCATAAGAACGCTGTAATAACTGTCCACTGCATTAAGGTACGGCTTGTAGGAGCATCTCAGACGCATTGCACGGTCTTTTAACAACCACGCAGGCAATCCGCCGAATTCCCACTCTGAACAGATATACGGCGACGGTCTGATAATCATATAAAGTCCGAGTTTATCGGCAAGCTCTATAAAACGGCAGATATCATGCATTCCGTTCCAATTGAAATTTCCTTTTTCAGTTTCGTGAAAATTCCACGGAATATACGTTTCAACTGTATTGCATCCGATATTTACGAGTTTTTCAAGCCTGTCCTGCCAATATTCCGGTACGGTGCGGAAATAATGTATTGAACCCGAAATTACCTTGAACGGTTTCCCGTCCAAATAAAACTTATCTCTTATCTCAAATCTTGACATAATATACCCTCCTGATTATCAATCTTTCTTCTTTTTCATTTTTGCTATCGCAACGCCTGCGCCGATTGCGGCAGCCACAGCAACCGCTCCTACGACAACGGGAACAAACGGGAATGAGCCTTTACCGCTGTCGCCGCCGTTGCTTTTTGCTGATTTGTCGTTATCTTCGGAAACGCTGTCGGATGAATCTGTGCTTTCGGCTACCGATGACGTTTCGTTGGTTACGGCTTTATTTACAGTCTCATAATCGTACAGCACCTGTGCCGCATCGACAGAACAGCTTCCGCTTACGACAGTCAATTTCAGAGTATGACTGCCCTGTTCCAAGCCGTTTATCAGCAAGAACGACTGTCTGTTGCTGATTTTTGATACGGCATATTTCTTATTAACGGTTTTGCCGTCAACATCAATGCTTACAACCGTGTCGCCTTTCTGTACGCCTGTAAGGATAATGCCCGTTCCCTCAAAATCAACGATTAAATAACCTCCTTCAGCGCCATGCGAAATTGTACGTCTGTAGTTCTTGAAGCTGTCCATAGTGCTGTGCTCCCAACCGTCTGCACTGTATGTGAATATGCTGTCAAGGTTATCGTACTTATTCACATAAGGCTGAACCGCATCGGTAGCTTCAACCTTTACATTGTCAAACAGACAGTTGTTGTATGAGCTGTAAAGCGCCGCTCTTCCCGAACCGTAACCTGCGTTTTCTGCTTTGAACTCAGTTATCTTGTTATCATCAACATATACCGTTATATCATTATACAGTGCCGAGATCTTTATATTGTGCCACTTTGACGCATCAAAGCCGTTTATCTCACCGGTATCTATTTTACGCTTGTCACCGAAAAGTATCCATGTGCCGTTTTCATTGAGCGTCACGCTATAGCCGCTCTTGCCGCTGTCCGCAAGACTGTATCTCAGTCCTATACCTGCATAGCTTCCTTCGCCGTCAGTCAGTATATCGGCGCTTACGCTGTAGTTGTACCAACGATCGTCGCCGAAGTTTGTAGTCGGGTTAGGTGTTCCGCCCCACTCATCAGCCTTTATGTCTGCGGTGATCTTCTGCATGAGTACCTTTTTACCGTCCTTATCAGCAACCTCAAATGCGCCACCCTCGTCTGTCGTGTAAAGCGGAGCGTTTCCTCTTGCGGCAAGGAATTCATCGGAATAGCTGAAATCGTCCGTGTACGGCAGTTTGAGCAACGTGTTGCCGCTTTCCTGCGGCACGTCAAACTCAGGTTCGGATATCTTCACTGTAGATACCGTTATCATCGAATACGGCTTTATCGTAACGGAATACTTGCCGTTTTCGGGCTTTACCGTTGCAATGTTTCTGAAATAATTTGCGTTGTACTCCTGGCCGTTATCAGGACCTCTTGTTTCCCATACATATACTTCATTATCCGCTTTTGCAAGGTTTGTTACCTCAAAGTTGTATGTAATAGGCTCTGATGTCGTATTTGTAATTACCGTGCTGTAGTCGCCGTCTTTACTGCAAACTGTGATATAGCTGTATTTTGCGTCAACCAATGCGTGACCGTCACCGCCGACCTGTGCGTCACCGTAACAAGCGTCATATATGTAGCTCCAGCCCTTGTCAATAAACTGTGAGAAGTGCAGGTTCATATAATATCCGCTGTCAAGCGTATAGTATCCGTTCCACGGAGAGCTTGCATTTATCAGCTGTTTCTGACAGTAAGTAACACCGTCATAATATCCCGCAACCGCAGGCTGATATTCGTACAGCGTCATATATCCGCCGCTTACCATTGTTATCATACGGTTGGCGATATCAAATACACCGTTAAGACCTGTAAGTCCCGAATTACCCTCGTCATAGCGGTAAACCGACTGTGCATAGGTCATAGGTGAGCTTCCCTCGGAGAACCATAATTCCTTGCCGTATTCCTCCGCAAGCTTTTTTGTAGTATCATCAGCGAAGCTTGTGTAGTGAGAACCGATCACATCGACCGCATCACACAGCTCCTTATTCTTCATCATCAGCCTTGATATGCCCCAAGTGCCGCATTCGTCCGCCGCAACTATCTTGATCTCAGAGTAATCATACGGACAGTCCTTTTCGCTTTTAAGCGTTTTTGAAAGATATACGATCCAGTCGGCGTCAACAGAACGCTCATTTCTGTTAGCGCTTACATAATCGAACACAAGCCCGTATGTTTCATATGCCGCGTCAAGCGTCTGCTTATACCACTTGTATCTTGCCGCGTACACGTCTTTGGCATCGGTCACCCAGCGCGGCTCGCTCCACCACAGCATATCAAGCGTTACATCGGGGTTTATCTTCTTGATATCAGCCGCAAGCTGAAAGCCCGCACCTCTTGTAACGTCTGCCTTTTCGTCCTCATATCTCATAGTTGTAGGCTCGGTACCCGATGAAGTATTGACATCAGAGCCCATCTCAACCTTGAAATGTGTAAATTTCAGTCCGTTCCTGCCGTACATATATTCAAGAATTTGGTTATAGCTTTCGGGACTTTTCTCCTTGTAATCTATAAGCAGTCTTGAAGAACCGTTACAGCTTATCATTCCCTGACCGCGGTAAAGGAAGTTTTCGTTCGTGTTCGCCGTGCTTCCGTCAATTCTGATATTCACCGTATCACCTCCGCCGTTACTTTCTGCGTATACCGCATTTGTGCTTGCGCACATTATTGCCGCACTGATAACAAGTGCGGATATCCGTTTTAAAATGCTCATAAATGCACCCCTCTCCGATAGTGAAATTACAATAATAATATATATCGGAAATGGGGTTCAAGTCAATCTTAAATTAGTGACAACTCTAACTTTCTGAAACTAAAAGCAAAACCGCATAAAGACCTTTTTGTGGTTTTTGTGCGGTTTTGTCTTAAATTATATTACCTCTGTTACGTCTGAACTCCGACGGTGAGATTCCCTCATATTTTCTGAACACTACGCCGAAATAGGTCGGACTTGTATATCCTAATCTTTGTGAAAGCTGTGCTACAGGTATATCCGATTCAAGAAGCATAGTCTTTGCTTTTGAAACTTTAAGCCGTGCGACATACTCCATCGGGCGCATACCAAGGCGCTGTCTGAAAACCCGTCCGAAATACTGCGGCGATACCCCCGAAAGGTCTGCAAGCTCTCCGAGTGTAATATCCGAGCTCAGATGTTCATTTATGTACCTTACCGCCTCATCTACAATAGTGCTTCCAGTACTGCCGTCGGTGCTTCTGTTATCAAAAATATCCTTGGCAGTCAGCACAGCGTTATATATAAGAAGTGAACATTTCTCGCTGTTGTGAAGATTATCGGGCGCAAGCGATAATATCCGCTCGAATATTTTCTGAAATGCGGAGATATCCGCACCTGCCGCAACCATTTCGCCCTCAAAGCCCATGCTTCTCATAATATCTGCCAGCTTATCTCCCCTGAACACCATCCAGCAGGTAGTCCAATCGTCGTGTTCGGGATAATATTCATGCGGCAATGCGGGCGGAAGATACAGCAGAGAGTTTTTTTCAAGGATATATCTTTTCTCTCTCACTTCAAGCACTCCGCTCCCATTTGCCGTAAACAAAAACTGGTGAGATGTAAGCCCTTTTTCGCGTTTTACACGAAACTCCGGCTCTGTCCTGCCTATCCCCGACAGATAGAAAGGAAGCCGGGTTTCTCCTGCTAAAACAGGATATACGGCACTGTGCATTTTATCACCTTCCGCAACATTTCTTAAAGTTTGGCAAGTCAGGCTTGTTTTCCCTCTTTGATCTCTTTCTTTACGCTGTACATCATCTCGTCTGCCTGTTCGAGCACCGCCTGCCTGTGACCGTTACTGCCGTCAAAATACGCGTATCCGACAGCCACATTCGGGAACACCACATCTTTACTGCATCTTTTATCAATATCCGCTTTGAAACTGCTTATGCACTCCTGTGCCATATCGGTATGTTTTGTCATTACAACGCAGAACTCGTCACCGCCTGTGCGGTAGCACGAACCGTATCTGCCGTAATTTCTTCGGATTATTTCAGCTATTGATTTAAGATAATAGTCACCTGTCGTATGACCGAATGTATCATTTATTTCCTTGAATTTGTTTACGTCCATATTTATAAATACGGCGGAAGAATTAAGGCGTTCAATATCCTTTTCATAACAGCGGCGGTTCAACAGACGTGTAAGTCCGTCAAGCTGGAATATCATCTTGTTGCGGTGGTTATAAAGAAGATAGTTTGCCATAGCCACACACATATAATCGACCCTGATATCCGAATACGCGATCTGTATTCCGATACCGACCGCAAGAAATATAAGCGTTGCCATAAGCACCGGGGCAGGTTTTGTGTAATTCCGCACATCTTCTCTTATAACGCTTACAACACAGTATATGATCGATGCGGAGAATACAAGTATATAGATAAAGTAAAGATTTCCTCTGTGGTAAATATTATTTTCATCAATTGAAATAACCCATCCGAAATGAAGTGCAATTATCTCAAAAATTGTGTGCCCTGCCAATATTGCTATAACAGGTATCGGTCTCTTTATTCTGCTGTAGCTCATTGCCGCCGCTGCACTTATAACAGGTGCAAAGCAGAACTCGCACAGTTTTGCCGCTTTGTGCAGAAAAATGAGAGAGCTGTCCGCTCCGTCAAGTTTTAATGCTGCCCATTCAAAAAATATCGCAAACCCTATACAAAAGCACACAAGCACACTGTTACGCCTTGTTCTTTTACTTATTATACGGTTTGTACATATATCTGTTACCGTGACTGCGAGCAGTAATACTGTAATTATTACTATCGCACTGTAAATATCCATTCTAATCATCTCCGGATTATTGATTACACATTTTCACCGAGATAAATTATAGCACAATTCTGCGGGTTTGTAAACGGAAATATAATGCCGGTCTATTGCCCGCAACTTACCGTTATAAAATCATCCACCGCACTCTTTGCATCCGGTGTGTCAAGATATACAAAGTTGAAATCCCTGAACATATCGGTATCGGTTATATGAAACGGTGCAACACAACCGCTTGCAAGAACCGCCTCATAGGCAAATGTTATCCCTGTTCCCGAAGAAATAAGCTCAGTCATAAGCCCGAAACTGCTTATACAAGTGGTACGGCGGAAATGTTCAACCGTATAGTTGCGCTCGGTCAGAAGCTGTTCAAGAATTGTGCGTGTTCCCGAACCCTTTTCCCGTATCAGCAGATTTTCTTCAAACGCATCTTCAAGGCTTACTGTCTTACCTGCAAACCGATGTTCTTTACCGCATATTCCGATAAAAGGCTCATGACGGTACAGCCTGCTCGCAAACTCGTTTCTGTCGAAAAATCCCTCAATAAGCGCAAAATCAAGCTCACCGTTTTTCAGCCTGCCGAGCAAGCGGTCGGTGTTGTCGACATCGACCGTGATATTTCTTGCCGGGTCGTCAAGATACCGTTTTATAAGCGGCGGTATCACATATTCACCGATAGTTTTTGTTGCACCGATCGAAAGCATCGTGCTTTCGGGCGATTTCATCTTCTCAGACAATCTCCGTTCCTGATACAATACATTTTCCGCATAGCTCTGAAGCAGTCTGCCTTCTTTTGTAAGGCTTAGCGTCCGCCTGTCATAGCTGAAAAGCCTGCATTTATATTCATTCTCAAGATACTTTATATGCTGTGTAACCGCAGGCTGTGTAAGATTCAGCTCTTCTGCCGTGCGGCGGTAATTCATATTTTGGCACAGCGCAAGAAAGGTTTTTATTCTGTTGTCTACCATACTGCAACCTCATAATTTTAACTTATCAACTGATATCAAATGATAATTTGATTTTATCATAAACCCATGATATAATCAAGTAGCAAAAACAAAAAGGAGAAATAAAATGACTTTTATAAAAAAGAACTGTCCCGGCATACTTATATGCGCACTTATCGCAGGATTTTCAACATTTCTCGGTTCGCTGAATTTCGGCGGATTTTCGATGGAACTTATCGGAGCACCCGTGATATCAATACTTACCGGAATGATCATTTCACTTGTCGCACCGAAATTTGCAGGCAATTCTAAAATCAGCGGCGGCGTGAAATTCACTTCAAAAAAGATACTTCAATATGCCGTAATTATCCTCGGTTTTACCCTCAATCTCGGAATGATAGCACAAGTCGGCACAAAGAGCCTGCCCGTCATTATCTGCACTATATCGATATCGCTTATCGTTTCATTTCTGCTTATGAAGCTGATGAAGATCGATCCGAAAACTGCCTGCCTTATCGGCGTCGGCTCTTCTATCTGCGGAGGTTCGGCAATTGCGGCGACCGCACCCGTTATTGACGCAGACGATGAAGACGTTGCACGTTCAATATCGGTAATATTCCTTTTCAACATTCTGGCGGCGCTTATCTTTCCTGCTTTCGGACAGGCTATAGGTCTTGGCACGGAAGGCTTTGCGGTATTTGCCGGTACTGCCGTAAACGATACTTCTTCAGTTACCGCGGCGGCCGCTACAGCGGAAAATCTTTATCACACAAGCGGTATTCTGTCAGCGGCAGTTACCGTAAAGCTTACCAGAACCCTTGCTATAATACCGATAACTCTTGTGCTTGCATTTTACCGTGCAAGAAAAGCAAAGACAACCGGCGCTAAAGGATTTTCATTCAAGAAAATTTTCCCGTGGTTTATCCTGTGGTTTGTCGGAGCGTCGCTTCTCACTACAGTTATCGGCTTACTGCCCGAAAGCGGATTTACAGCCGCATACTCCGATATGTTCGTCCCTGCCATGAAGTGGCTGGCAAAGTTCTTTATAGCAATGGCAATGAGCGCAATAGGACTTGGGACCAATATTGTAAATCTTGTTAAAAAGGGCGGCAAGCCCATTGTGCTCGGCTTCTGCTGCTGGTGTTCGATAACGGCGGTGTCGATTGCCGTACAGCTTGCAACAGGTATATTCTACTCAAACATATAAGCATATTTACAGATCCAAAAAGAGCAGCCGTGTGTTGCTTCTCAGATTGTAGAAAAAGTTAGTTTTTATAAAAATAGACTTTTTCTAAAAGCTGAGTCGGTCACTGCAACAGCGACCGACTTTGGTATTTTCAAATACAAAAGGCTCTATGTTTTATAAGCTGAAAGCATTTAACACAATTTTGCGCTACTCTCAAACCAGTTTCTCCCTTTGCTAACAATGCGCTTGTTTTACTACCCTATAAATTTACACTACTCTCAAACTGGTGCGAGTATCAACTTTATTGCCAGAAAGTTTTACTACCCTATAAATTTACACTACTCTCAAACTGGTTTCTTTGGCTGACCGTCACCGTTAATGTTTTACTACCCTATAAATTTACACTACTCTCAAACACCACTTGCAGATGTTTTATACGCTGTCGAGTTTTACTACCCTATAAATTTACACTACTCTCAAACAAGTTAAGCAGATGTATTCACGGCGAAAAGGTTTTACTACCCTATAAATTTACACTACTCTCAAACTGCGATAGCCTGCTTGTTGAGCTCAAGGGGTTTTACTACCCTATAAATTTACACTACTCTCAAACTCTTCCGCTTGATTGATGATTCTCGACCGTGTTTTACTACCCTATAAATTTACACTACTCTCAAACGCGATAGCCTGCTTGTTGAGCTCAAGGGGTTTTACTACCCTATAAATTTACACTACTCTCAAACAGTCGTCCGCTGTTAAACCCTTAGGCTCAAGTTTTACTACCCTATAAATTTACACTACTCTCAAACTAACAAGAAATTGCAATATTCCTTGTAATTGTTTTACTACCCTATAAATTTACACTACTCTCAAACCCGAGGTACGAGGTGACGGAGCAGAGTGCGGTTTTACTACCCTATAAATTTACACTACTCTCAAACCACCATTTCAGAAGTATCATACATTTGACGGTTTTACTACCCTATAAATTTACACTACTCTCAAACCCATAACGAGTTTGAACGCTTCATCGCTTTGTTTTACTACCCTATAAATTTACACTACTCTCAAACAAAGGTTTCTGATGTTGACAGCGTGGAACTGTTTTACTACCCTATAAATTTACACTACTCTCAAACGATGAATGTAGTAGACTTTGTAGAGGTGATGTTTTACTACCCTATAAATTTACACTACTCTCAAACTATGAATGGAAGTTGAGATATATAGACTGCGTTTTACTACCCTATAAATTTACACTACTCTCAAACAATAAC
>JAGBHT010000049.1 GCA_017935365.1 Ruminiclostridium sp.
ATATGAAAACAGAAAAAATGCATTAAAAGAACTTTTTGCGCAAAATGTAAGTTATGATCAGAATTATCAAGCAAACAAACATAAACAGCCAAATACGCTCAAAACCCCAAGGGATTTTTAATTTTTGGAGTATTTTTTCGTAGTTTGCAGGTCCAAACAATTCGTATATTATTCCACTTGCCCCAAACACCAAGACTAAAACAAAAGAAACTATATTTATTATTGATAAAATGATATTTAGAAATTCTCTCACTTTAATGTGTACCCCCTTTGCTCTGATCTTTGTACAGGATCATCACTAAAAATGGATATTGTTGTCTTGCACCACGCATAAACAGCAAACGCATATGGTACAACTTTTCCCCCAGTTGCTGACAATGTGGAACTTAAAGTTGTCGTTTCCCCAAATATCTCAGAAACCTGCTGATTTAGTATATGATTAAATCCAATACTTCCTGCTTTTGTGAAAGGTGTAATTCCTATAATCTGTAATCCGTTATCAAAAAGAGCTTCTGTAACATCAACAGCCACTTGTCCGCTACTTTTTTGTGTATTGCTTCCTCCGCCACCACTAGAGCCATTACCGCCATTGGAACTATTGTTACCAGTGGTTTTTCTACCAGTATTTTGGGAGGAATTTTTACTCTTTTTGACCTGCAAAACAGCCACTTCTGTTGCTTTGGCAGCTATTGTAACTGCTGCCGAGATTGCTGCCACACCCGCCACAGAACCGGCACCAAAAGTAGAAACGGTTACAGCTACGGCTGCAACTACAACTGCTGCTACTGCAACAACAGCAACTGCCTTCCCAATCCACTTTGGCCATTGTCCTGTTGGATCGTCCATATTAACAGGATTATTAAAACAGTATGCAAAAAGGTTATATCCTAAAACATTTCCGCCTACATCCGATATTTCTCCATCAGCATTGATAAACCTACCTATTTCCGGATCGTAGTATCTTGTACCTGTTAGATAGAATCCCGTCTCGGCATCGTAATAATATCCCCTGTAGCGTATCGGATTAATTGTTCCTATTCCATTTTCAGTGGAATCACTTATGTTTATCAGTTTCCCCCATTCATCATAGCTATACTCAACCGCAAGTTGTCCATTCGAGTCATATATCCCTGTTACATCACCCTGTAAATTAATATCGTAATAATATGTCTCTCCGTTATAGACAAATCCGTACTTTCCACCACTCTCGTCATACAGGAAAACAAGTTGGTTATCACCGGTCTTTTCACCGACAAATACACCGTCAATAATAATATACTGGGTTGTTACCCCGTTTACTGTTTTGCTTATTCGGTTCCCGTCCGCATCATAAGCATAGGAGTAATTGTTATCACCGTCGGTTATTCCGGCAAGCCTTCTGCCGTACTGCCAGGTCATATTCTTACCTAGGTAGGTAACAGGATTTCCTATTGCGTCATAGGTTATAGTCTGACCATTAAAGTTTGTAAGCAGGTCCGCCCACTGACTGTCACCGTAGGTATAACTTTTAACCGTTTCACCATTTTGAGTTACGCTCAATATATTACCGTTAAGATAAGTGTACTCAGTGGTGACACCGTTTCTTGTGACGCTTTTAAGCTGATTAATGGCATCATAAGTGTAGCTCTCAACGGTTTCCCCGTTCTTTTTGATGGCGGTAATGTTGCCGTTTTCATCATAGGTATAACTTATTGTTACACCGTCAGACGTTACACTTTCAACCCTCGTTGTGGTACTGTTTTCCCCGTGTCCGCCGGCAGCATAGGTGTAATTCTGTGTTTTGTTTATTGTAAAGAGCGTCCGGCTGGACCGTCTGCCAAGTTCATCCAGCACATAATTTATATGTCTTGTACCGTCGTAATCCACGGCATATACAGCGTCTGGATTTTCATTGGCAACAGTATCTCCATAGATATAATCAAAACTCTGGTCACCGAGAACCGATGTGCGGCGGATACCGATCAGATTATTAGTTTTATCACCGTAAATATAGTTTGCAGACGAAAGCAGATTATTTCCGTCAAGCGCAATCCCCTCATACTCACGAACTCCCACCAAACGGTTTGCAAGGTCATAGATATATTTAGTTCGGCTGTTTTTCAACGTATCCAGCGTATTGCTGAGCAGGCCGTTGTTGCCATACAGGTACTGAACCGATTTGTTTTCGTCATTATATATCTTTTTTGTAACACGGTCAAGACTATCATAGTTGAAATCTATACTGTTTCCGTTACCGTATATTTGACGGGAGACCAGTCCCACATCATTGTACACGTTTTCGGAAAGTATATTATTCTCAATTTTCACTGCAGTCGTCCTGCCGAAAGAATCATATTCAAAATTGTACTGCACCGCATCATTAACGTTTATGAACTTCAGACGGTCATTTTCATAGTTATAGCTATTGGTTATGTCTCCTGAAGTAACCGAAATCAAGGCATCGCTATTCGGATCGTATGTATACGCTGTGGTATTTCCCTTAGGATCAGTGGTGCTTGTAAGGGTTCCCTTCTGCTCGTTATAATCATAACTTGTTGTGTTTCCACTCTCATCTGTGGTGGTGGAAAGGAAGTTTTTACTTTCCGTATAAGATGAAGCGGCAGCTATTTTTTCGTTGTAGGTCTGCTCAACCGGATACAAATACCATTTCTGACTTGCTTTGGGATTCGAGGTGTCGCTGTCCGCCTGTTTTACTTTCTGTGACTGCACAACCTTATCTGTAACATCAAGCTGTCCGTCAAGCGCACGGGTATAACCTGTAACTGCAGTATAGATTACAAAAGTATTATCGGACTGACGCACCAATTTAAATTTTTGTCCGTCGGTTTCACTGGAATTCCAGATTTGGAGCGGTGTACCATGTTCAGCACTTGCACCGGTGACATCAAGATACCTGTCCTCGAACCCTGCTGCTTTCAATTTATATACCGAATCGTTTCCTGCAATTGCTTCAAACTGCCATTGCTGATATAAAGCTTCCGGAGAAAATTGGTATGTTGTTGTAATATCACCCGCATTTCCTTTCCAATGGCTGTCCATGGCAAGACCGGAATAAGCATTTACCAAGATATATGATTTACCACTCTCAATGGCACTTACAGGCTTGCGGGCAGATATTTCCGACTGGGTCAGATTTCCCATATCATCATAGAAAAAGCTGTATTCCTGTCCCGATGAGGACAAAGCATTATACAACTGTTTCTTATCATTATAGTTATACAGATATTTGCTGCCCGACGGATTGAGCATTTGCGCCATTTGATTTCCGTAATATGCAAAGCTAGAGTTTACATTTGCAAGTTCCGAAGCCGATACCACGTTTCCATTATCGTCATATGTATATGTCTGTCCAAATTCCTCTTTATAACAAAATGCTCCGGTCATTGCTACGGAATCCACATTATTAAAATATATTAATTCTAAGCAAAGTTTAGGCGAATCCTGCGGTAAAATAAGTTCACCGGATACAAACTGCCATCCTGTGACATCAGGATTCAGTTCAATTCTTTTGTTTCCCGCCCACAGACCATTAGCATTATAATAATGCAGCACAAGCGCAAATGCGGGTTGCGGTGAATCCGCACCGCGTGTACCATTATTGGTAGGTGCGGAATCTGCTTTTACCCATGCTCCGAATGTAAAAACATCACCGTTTTTTACATTTGCTGAAATGACCTGATTTATGCCGAACCAGCTGTCATTAATATCTGCGTTTCTGTAAAAATAATTTGGATATCCTGATAAATCGTTACCGTTTCCTACTATTGTTTCAGTATTCCAAGAAGTTTTGTCGTTTAAAGCACTTGGATTTTCTATGAGATTAAAGCTGCTTTCACTACTGCTTTTTTCAAGCTGTAAATCATCAAACCATACAGTGCCGCAAGCACCGCTGTCAAGACCCAAAGCAATTCTTACCGAACAGTTTTCCTGAACGTCAAATGTAACACTCCGACGCTCCCAGCCGTCAGTTTTGACCGTTTTTTCTATTGCGTGACAGCTAACCAAATTTCCATTAACCGGTTCATACACTTCAATCACCATGAGATTCCCTTCTCCTGAAATCTCAACACCGCCCGTATTTATATAGCATGACGCAGTATAGATGCCGCCCGGCATATTACTGACGGTTTGCACAACATTTGCCCTTGCCTGATTCGCAGTTTCCTTACAAATACTGAGTGAGCCGCCTGTGAAGTTGCTTTGAGATTGGTCCATTGTAATATGAACTCCGTTCCAATCTTCAACAAAATCCTCATATCCGTCTGAATAATCTCTGTTGAATCCTGGATTTACAATGTAATTGTCAACACTTTTTATGGTACGTGAACTGTTTAAAACCTTATTAGCCTTTGCGTTACCCGGTAAATTTCCATTCTCATATTCAAAAAATTGTGCTGTACCATCGATTTCGGATATAATACCTGTAGTCTGCGCCCAATCATTAAACTGATATGTCAGAGTACGATAGTTTTTATCAGTCACCTTGGTTTCATTCTGTTTATAAACAAAAGAATATTTTTCAAGTATCGAGTCATTTGTTCCACAGCTAAAATCAGAAACTCGATGCTGCGCTGTACTATCATATGAAATATTAATCTTGTTACCGTCAATATCGATTATTTCTGTTACCAGCCAGTTTTCACTGCTGCGGGATATGGATACGACCTTACTGTCAGGAAAGGTTATCCACATATATAAGCCCCGATAGTAGGAAAAGGAAACGGTACGGCCTGCCGGGTCTGTAATATAGGTACACAACCCCGGAGAGTCTTGCGCATATCCGAATGTATATATTCTTCCGGCTCCGTCTGTTATGGATTTTATCCGAACACCGCCGTCTATTGTGTCATACTGCACAGTAGAGGATATACCTGCGGAATTGCGGATACGAATAATATTTCCTTTGCTGTCAAAATACATAACATTTTCATCAGCATCAACTATTTTATAACCTGCGTTAGGTTCCTCACTGTCAGAGCCCACGGCTATTTCGTACAGCGTAAGTCCAAGCCCGTCTTCATCCTTTCCGCTTGTGTTGCCGTCCTCAAAATAAAACCAGTGACGTGTTCCATCCGCATCATTCAAATAATATTTAAAACCGTTTTCTGCGTTGGATTGGTCATATCGCATATAAATATGATAATTTGTCTGAATATTAGTCTGAAACACTGAGTAAGGAGCATCTGTTCCATTTGAATTATACACAAGTGCTAATTCAACCGGCATAAGATTTCCACCATTCTGCATAAGCGGCTGTGTAAATATGAAGTTTCCGTTATAATTATTTACAGATGCTGTGCCGCTGCGTCCGGCAGACAAATCTGTATAACTCCAATAATTTTCATATCCGGACATATTTCTGTAGGTCACTGTCATAATAGGACGGTTACTAGTATATCCGGTGTAATGGATAGAATAAAACCAAGCCTTGCACATGTCGGTTTTGTCAGTTGACAATGACAGACCGTAATTAGGATAATCTCCCGAATACCATCCCCGCACAAGGTCTGTGATTTCTATTTCTTGAAATTGGGAAGTGTCGGTCTGTTCCGTTAGATATAAATAATCCGAAATACTTCCTTCGTTACCTGGTCGGTTATTCCATGTTACGGTGTATGGATCCCAGTCATTGGTTAGCCTCTTGATATTGCAAACCATACCGAGTTCGCATTTCCTAAGCCCTATGTACAGTCTTGCATCTACAACCTTATCTGCAATTCCCAAAGTAGGAAGCGATGTAAACTTAATATAGCTTTCAGTTTGACCGAATCCGGAGATATTTCCTACGTAAAGGCTTCCCATATCGTCTGTTCCTGAAGCCAAATAACATTTATCAGGGTTGGATGATGAAACGAAGGCCGATCTTGCTGCACTTATATCCTGTGCTGTTTTTAAAACTGGGTCCACCAAGACAGGATATGCTCTATCCTTCTCTGATAGCCATTCACTGTCCAAATATATTTCTACATTAAATTTGTTGTTTTTGACATTTTTCAGTTTCAACGACACATTTGGGGAATATGCGCCATTGGAATCCTCCATAAAAGGGGCTTTAATAGTATATACGATATCTCCTGCTTCAGATTTAAGAATGACTGTCTGATTATCAGGCTGCTCTGGAATTAGACCGTTTGATTTATATTCCGATTCAAAAACTGTTTGCGCCTTATTGCTTTTTAAGATGATATTTTCTTTTAAACCTGAAGGAACAATTACATATTCAAAATCAACATCTTCATATACATTGCTATATATTACTGTCGATGTTAATTTATCTAAAACTAATTTACTAGAGGATACTTTATCATCCCCTTTTATTTGAGCTGTAACTTTATTTGCATTTGAATAATACCACGAAAGTTTATATCCGTCTTTTTCAACACGTACAAATTTTTTGCCATTTGTTTTTTTGGAAAGTCTGACATTTGTATCAGACACGTTATTAACTAAATCTTTACTATTTGTCTCCTCTGAGTCAACCTCAGTCAGTGTATTGTCATAATCTACCCATTTATCATCCCGAAAAAAATGGACAGGGGAATCATATTCCGCAACTTGTATGGAACCATCGCTAAGGCGAAAATACTTCGCGTTTTCTTTGCGCAGCTCTGTCACTTCGTTTAATATCTCAGGGTTATTATTTTCTGTAGCTTCAGTTAATTCTGAAATATTTTCGGATTCTTCTAAAGACGATGTATCTTCTGTTGTGGTAACTACTTCTTGAGATACATCTTGAGAAGTTTCTTCTGCACTTGCACTAATAGG
>JAGBHT010000050.1 GCA_017935365.1 Ruminiclostridium sp.
CGTCGTCTGCCAACGTAGACGCTTTCATTGAGAAAGCAAAACGGTATAAAACCATTGACAAATTAACACCCGAAATCGTGCGCCTGTTTATCGCAAGGATCGAGATCGGAGAACGCACTGTGAAATACTCACGGCACTCCGTTCAAAAAATCCGAATCATTTACCGTGACATCGGTGAATGGGATTACGACGATGCGGCAGAAGCCGAACAGCAACAACCGCAGATCGTAGCAGTGACCGTAGCACAACCGGAACTGCTCCCCGCATAAACACCGCACGCAGTAACGGCGGATGACTAACCGCCATCCGCCGTTACCACACCTACATACTGTCAGAAAATGTCCCTATGAACACTAACAGAACGAAATGTGCGGCTATTACGGCGAACAGCTGGTATTGCTTGCCGCACGGCTTGGACTTGACAGTTGTTGGGTGGCAATGTCATACGCAAAAGTAAAAAATGCCTATACCATATCAAAGGGCGAAAAATTGTGCTGCGTTATTTCTCTCGGTTATGGCAAGACGCACGGAACTCCCCATAAGAGCAAGTCAATCGAAGAGGTTGCGGTTATAAAGGAAGACACTCCGGAGTGGTTTATAAACGGCGTTAAAGCCGCATTGCTGGCACCTACCGCCATGAATCAGCAGAAATTCGGATTTATGCTCGATGGTGATAAAGTTCTGGCTAAAGCAGGTAAAGGTATTCTTTCTGATATGGATTTAGGTATAGTCAAGTATCATTTTGAAATAGGCTCGGGAAAAGAGATTTTCGGCGATAAAATCAAAATCTGAAATGTATAGTGTTTTATTTATGCAGTAAATATTCACTGTTTATGCACTGATTATTCGCTTAAAATGCCGATTTCACTGAAAAAAGCGCCGTTTTCAATGTTTTTAACACAAACCGATGTATATATGTTATGATTATATTGCAGGTTGGTACTGCAAATGGGTGGGGTTATAGAAAGGTTTGTATGTTATGTTTTTTTACGATGTTGTGAGGGAGAATCACTCGGACAGTGAAATCGGGAATTATGACGCATTCGGAATCGCGGCATTCAGGATAACTGACGGCGCAAAAGAAAAACTGTGTCAAATTGAAGATGTATTTCTGAATGAAAACAAGGCAAGAGAGTTTACGCAGAAATGCAACGATTTTCAGCTGTCGCCCGTACATATCTATGATGCTGTACTTGATGCAATAGGGTGACAGTACATAGCCTTGCAAACAGCCGCACAAAGAAAATGGCGGCTGTTTTGTTTTTATGATGGTATTTTGAGATAGCACGTTTAATGATCTGACATCCCGATAGGGTTTCAAACTGCCGGAATACATACGAAAAAATTTTATCAATAATCCCCAAACAATCCCCAAAACAGACAAAACGCAAAAAATTAAACTTAACAAACCGCATAACAGAGCCGTTTGTTAAGTTTAAATGTTGGTACGGGTAACAGGACTTGAACCTGCACGCTTTCGCACCAGAACCTAAATCTGGCGTGTCTGCCAATTCCACCATACCCGTATATAAAAACGACGCTGAATACTCAGCGTCGTGTGGCGGAAAGAGAGGGATTCGAACCCTCGAACGGGTATTAGCCGTTACACGATTTCCAATCGTGCGCCTTAGACCAGCTCAGCCATCTTTCCACGACTTTAATATTTTATCATATTTTCAGCCCGATGTCAAGAACTTTTTGCAAAAAGTTCGTTTTAATACCGATTATCGCATTTTTATGAATTTTATTTATAATTTTATGAAAATTGGGCAAATCGCTCTTGACAAACACTATATATTGTGCTACAATCTAAGAAAACAACAAAATGTACTTACTGCTTTTATATACAGTAAATTTGAAAGGAAGATTGTTATGGTAAAGGTAAATGTAAAAAACGGCACACTCGATCAGAAAGAGATCGATGCTTATGTTCAGTATGCAATAGAGGCTAATCCCGGTAAGCTGGTAACGGAACTCGATATTAATCTTGACGGTGATTATGTTGACCTTACATATCATTTCGGCGAGATCCCGTTTGACCGTATCCGTCGTATCACAGGATACCTTGTAGGTACCCTTGACAGATTCAACAACGCTAAAAAGGCTGAGGTTCAGGACAGAGTAAAGCACAGCATTGCTCCCGAGGCTGAGGAAGACATTTATGTCACTGCTTAAACCGTCATTGTTCTCCAAAAAATGACAGTATATATTTAAGGCTATCCGCCCATACTTTTATCGGAAAATGAAAGTGTGGGCGGTGGTTTTTTTGTATTACAACAAGGTTGAGATAAGCGGTGTAAATACGGCTAAATTAAAGGTGCTCAAAGAGTCGGAGAAGATGGAGCTCCTGCAAAAAATGCGTGACGGGGACCCGAATGCAAGAGAAGAGCTTATAAACGGCAATCTCCGCCTTGTGTTGAGTGTGATACAGCGTTTTTCCGGCAGGGGAGAGAACCCTGACGATCTTTTTCAGGTCGGTTGTATCGGGCTTATGAAAGCAATTGACAATTTTTGCCCTGATTTTAATGTCAGATTCAGCACTTATGCCGTACCTATGATAATGGGCGAACTGCGCCGCTATCTGCGCGACTCCGGCTCTATCCGTGTCAGCCGTTCTATGCGTGATCTTGCATATAAGGCTATGCAGGCGCGTGAGAAACTTACAACAGAACATTCAAAAGAACCCACTATTGAGCAGATTGCAAAAGAAATCGACGCAAAACGCGAGGATGTTGTAATTGCGCTTGAGGCGGTCAGCGATCCTATATCGCTGTATGAACCTGTATTTTCCGAGTCTGGCGACACGATATATATGATGGATCAGATAGGGGATAATAACGATGACAGAAACTGGCTTGATGAAATAGCGTTGAAAGAAGCTATCATCGGACTTGACGACAGGGAAAAGAATATTCTCAAACTGCGCTTTTTCCGCGGTAAAACGCAGGTCGAGGTCGCACAGGAAATAGGCATCAGTCAGGCGCAGGTGTCAAGGCTCGAAAAAGGTGCGCTCGGTAAGATAAAAAAAGTGTTATAACTATGAAATCACATATTTTTGCTTGACTTATACGATATTATGTAGTATGCTTGTTACAGATATTAAATAAAGGATAACAAGGGAAATATGAAACGCTTTCTTTTACTCATACCGGTGATGCTCCAGCCGTATATTTTACTGTTTGCTCTCTACTCTATATTTATAGATCAATCTATTGTAGAGTATTTTTTTGACAATAATGGACTGTGGCTGTTATTTATGATATTTGTGACAATTGTCATTTCGTTTATATGCACGCTTGTGTATATGCCGCTTTGCCTTGCAAAGGGGTGGAGCGCAAGGCAGACCGCCTTTTTCAATATGCTTATAAAGCTTGTTCAGATACCGGCATATCTTGCTATATTTGTGCTTGGCGTATTATTTTTCATTACAATTTTCACTTATGCTTTTTCTGTTTTTTTCGTGCTGTTCGATTGTATAACGATATTCCTTACAGGGCTTGTCGGATTAACGGCAAATCTCAGGCTTTATAAGGAACGTAAGTGTTCCGGAAGCTTTGCGGCTTTGAATTCTGTATGTCAGTTTATTTTCTGTATAGATGTCATAAGCGCTGTTGTCGTTTATGTATATTCGAGAAAAGAGCCGGTACAGCAAAATTTCATTTATCGCAATCCTGCACAATAATATAACGTTTTATCACGGCGCATCGACCCGATTTGGTTGATGTGCCGTTCTTTTATATACTCATCAAAAATGCTGATCATAACTATTGAAATCCGCAGAATAAAGTGATATAATCATACAGCAAACGAGTTTTATAAAAAGAAGGTTATTTCTTGGCAACAAAAGCAAAGCAGGCGGCAGACTCTATGTCGCCTGAGTTTTTCGGTACTGAAAGTGTATGGAAGATAATGCTCCGTATCGCGCCGCCTATAATGCTGGCACAGCTGATACAGGCAATGTACAATATAATTGACAGTCTGTTTGTCGGTCAGTATTCCGATGACGGACTTACGGCGCTGTCGGCGATCTATCCTATACAGCTTATCATTATTGCACTGGCCGTCGGAACAGGCGTCGGCACAAATACCCTTATGGCAAAACAATATGCGCTCAAAGACGAGAAAGGCGCAAATCATACCGCAGGTGTCGGAATGGTGCTGGCGGTAATTATGTGGGTGCTGACATCGGTGCTGTCAGTGGCATTTATGGGGCTGTATGTAGGTGTGTCGGTACAGTCGCCTGTAGCAATGCAGTATGCAAACGAATACGGACTTATAGTAAGTATCGGCAGTATAGGTCTTTTCCTTGAGGGTAACTGGACAAAGGTGCATCAGGCGGCAGGAAATATGAAACTGCCGATGATAGCACAGATAGTCGGTGCGGTAATAAATATAATACTTGATCCGTTGTTGATTTTTGCCGCAGGACTGGGAATAAAGGGTGCGGCAATAGCTACCGTTATCGGTCAGATAGCCGCCGCTGTAATTGTCGGCATAAAGGGCTTCAGAAAACCGCCTGCAATAAAGCAGATGCCGAAAACAGTAAAGGATATCTACAAGCTCGGCTATCCGTCAATATGTATGCAGGCGCTCTATACGGTGTACATAGCGATTCTGAATATAATCCTTGCAGGTTTCTGCGATGAGGCGGTAACGGTACTCGGACTGTATTATAAACTGCAGTCGTTTTTCTTTATTCCGCTTCTGGGACTACAGACTTGTATCGTACCGGTTCTCAGTTACAATTACACATCGGGCGATTATTTCAGGTGCAGAAAGATATTCCGCAGTTCGCTTATAATTTCGGGTGTGTTTATGATACTGGGCGTGCTGTCGTTTGAGCTTATCCCTACACAGCTTATCGGACTGTTTACTCAGAGTGAAACAGTGAAGAGTATAGGTGCGGTAGGCTTCAGGCTTATAGGTGCAAGTTTTATCCCCGCTGTATTTTCATTTATGACGCCGGTTTTCTTCCAGTCGATAGGATACTCCAAGACCAGTACGTTCTTATCCGTACTGCGTCAGATAATCTGCCTTGTGCCGTTGTTCTGGCTGTTCTCGCTTATCGGACTGGATTATACTTGGCTTGCTTTCCCGTTGTCCGAAATCATTACTGGTGCTATCGGAATGGGTATGTATTATTACGCAGTAAACCGTTTCTGAATAGATATAAAAATTCCCCGCAGATCACACATATGAGTGAATCTGTGGGGATTTCTTATCAGTCTATCATACCTTTGAGATATTGTTCAAAACACGTTTCAGCTTCTTCTGCGTTCTTTATTTCACCTGTTGCTATTTTTTGGAGCGTATAAGCAAAACTCTCGTCAGCCAGAGCAAGCTTGTCCGAATGATAAGGATTTACTTTTCTTATTGCTTCGATCTCGTTGTACTGTTCAAAACGCGTGCCGGTCTTTGTTCCCTCAGTAGAACTCGGAACACCTTTTACCTCAGCCATTTTGTTGATCTCAGCCTTTGAGCAGGTAAAGCGTAAGAACACTTTTGCCATCTCTTCATCGGAACTTCCGTTTACGATTGAAAGACCCGCAAGGTGAGTAACGCTGAGTACCGGTACATCACTTTCGACCGGCAGTGAAACAAATTCATATTCGAAAGGATTGCAGTGAACTCTTCCGATTTGCTTTCACGCTTTTTCATACCGCTGAACCCTTCTGTATCGAAACACAGGAACGGCGTCTTTCCCTTAAAGAAGTAAAGTATACTGCCTTCATAAATATCGGGTATTTCTGTGTTCTTGTTATAATCTATATACTTGTTGTTTACAAGCTCACACATCTGTGTGAATTCTTTTTCATATATCTTTCCGCAACCGTCGCTTGCGGTTGAAAGCTGATTCAGAACGCTGTCACAGTTGTCAAGGTTATGTATGCGGTATTTTACATCGTTATTCAGTATATTCTTGTACAAACTGTCGTTACAGCCGACTATCGGCGTGTAGCCTTTTCCTTGAGAGCAGAGCAGACCTTTAAAAATTCATCGTGTGTTGACGGGATTTCAAGACCCAGTTCATCGAGCAGAGTTTTATTGACAACAAATCCTGTTGTCTTATTGCCCCAGTTGAGAGCGCAGAATTTTCCCTCTGACGACGAACAAACGCTGAGATTACCGGCAAGTATATATGTGTTAAGTCCGATGTCAGACAAGTCAAGCAGTTCTGATATGATTTTACTCTTATCCTTGTAATATCCGTTTACATCGAACATTACAATTTCGGGTTTATCCGCTCCGGTAACGATAGTAGACAGCATATTTGTGTAATCGTCAACCCTTGTATAGCTGATCGTTACATCGGGATAAATTTCATTGAAGTCTGCCGCAACCGCTTCAAGTGCCTCAAAATTCGACCAGCTGCCCTTTACCTCGATCGTTGTTTCGGTCGAGGTGTCCAGCGACGGCACAAACTCCTTTTCCTGTATGCTGCCGCTGTCCGTGCCTGAGCTGTTACAGCCGCAAAGTGCGGTGATCAGCAACGCCGCACTCAGTCCCGATGCGATTTTCTTTTTCATAACGTTCTACTTTCTTCCCATATATTTTTTTATTTCTGCCATCAGCAGTTTAAGGTTTACGGGTTTTGCGATATGAGCGTTCATTCCGGCTTCAATGCAGTCGTTTACATCTTTCGCAAAAGCGTTGGCTGTCATGGCGATTATAGGAATTCCTGCTTTCTTTTTATCATCCATCTGCCGTATTTCTTTAGTTGCTCCAAAACCGTCCAGTACAGGCATCTGAATATCCATAAGGATTATGAAATACTTTTCGTCGGGTGCCATTCCGAGCATATTTATACATTCTCTGCCGTTTGCGGCTCTGTCTGCGCTTATACCGTGCATCCTGAGAAGCTCGCTTATTATTTCCCAGTTGATATCATTGTCTTCTGCAACAAGCAGACGTATTCCTGAAAGTTCACAGTCGATGTCGTCATTGTCCGTGTTATTTTCCTTTTTATGATCAAGCCAGTAAGTAAGTTTGTCGACAAGGGCTGTCCTGAATATGGGGCGGTTTATGAAATCCAAAACGCCGATGGATTTTGCTGTGCTTTCAATATCACTGCGGTCAAATGCCGATATGATCATAGTCGGGCAATTGTCACCAAATGTATCTTTGAGCGTTTTCGCAATATCAAGTCAGGTCGTTTCTGCCATAATTCTGTCAATGATAACCAGGTCAACATCACCGACATTGTTTCTGAAAGCCTCTATCGTCTTGACAGCCTGTTCGCCGTTTGTGGCGGTAAGAACCTGTCCGCCGAGTTCGTTTATGAATTTTTCTGTTTCATAGAGTGCGTTTTCTTCGCCGACAAGAGCAATACATCTTCCGTTAAGCTTATAGTTGATTTCCTGATTTGCAGGTGTGTCAAGTATAAGTCTGACGCTGAATGTAGAACCTTCTCCTTCTTTGCTCTTGACATCGATAGTTCCGCCAAGCAGGTCGACCAGCTGTTTTGTAATAGCCATACCCAGTCCCGAACCTTGTATCTTATCGATACGGCTGTCCTTTTCTCTTGCAAAGGGTTCAAATATGTTCTGCAGGAACTCCTGCTTCATACCGCAACCGGTATCCTTGACAGTGAAGATAAGACCTGTCCTGCCGTTTTCATCTGCAACTTCAAATTCTTCGATATATATCTATGAGACCGCCCGCAGGAGTATATTTGACCGCATTACTCAGAATGTTGAGCTATATCTGGTTAAGTCTCAGTTTATCGGCAGTCAGATATTCGTGCGTTATATTTTTCAGGTGCACACAGCAACGCAACTGCTTTTCCTGTGACTGAGGATAAATAATGTTTACAAGATCCTGCGCCGAATCTGTAAGTGAGAATTCTACCGGATTGAGCGTGAATTTTCCGCTCTCCACCTGGGATATATCAAGTATATCGTTTATTAAAGTCAGTAGATGATTGCTTGCAAGCGATATTTTTCTAAGGCAGTTTTCAACTCTTGCCTTATCGTCTATGTTCTTTTCGGCGATTGTTGTAAGTCCGACAATCGCGTTCATAGGCGTTTTTATATCGTGGCTCATTGAAGAAAGGAACTGTGTTTTTGCGGAGTTTGCCTTTTTGAGCTCTTTAAGACTTGCCTGAAGCTTTCTGTTGAATGACGAGAAGTAAATAATGTTGATGATCAGAATAGCCACAAAAGTAAACAACGGACTTACAAGCAGTGCCCACTGTACCTGTGTATAATTAAGGTCGCTTGTCTTTAATGCACCGATAATAACCCAGTCATTATAGCTGTTTGTCGAGTAAGCATATATCGTTTCGTCACCAGTAGCATTTTTCATTGTGAAGTCGCCGACATCGGTTGATTTGTTTATGTTTTCTTTGATTTTATCGGCTTCGGGATAGGTAATGTCGTTGTATAACATTAGGAAGTCATAGAAGTTACTGTTCTTGAACATCGGAGAACGGTAAATATACTCACCGAACGAATTTATCATACATATCTGTGCATTTTCGTATGTAGTGCTGAAATACCGGTTTTCTCCAGTATAGAAATCGGCTCAACACGCATAAGATATGCGTCGCTGTTCGTACCGTCATCGTTTCTGACGCTGATAACAGAAACAAAGGAAATGCACTGCTCGCCGCTGATAACATTTGTGAAATTGCTGGTTACGTACACATCTCCCGGATTTGCGTTTTCTCTGAATGCTTTCAGCTCAGTAGCGAGAGTGTGGTTTCCGGAATAGTCCGCTTCTTCGGTTTCTGCCAATATTCTCGCATTGCCGGAAATATCATCGCTCTTAGGTGCGATACCGTCAAGGTCATCCGCATTCAGAACCGTTATCATTATGCGGTCGTCCGAATTCTGTTTGCTGAGGTTTTCCACAATCTCGGAATCTGTCCAGTCATTGAGCCGTACAAGCTGAGCCCAGTCACGGACGATACGTTTGGAATTATCAAGATAGAATGTAGCCTGATGATTTATTACACTTACACTGTTTGCAAATTTAGATTTTTCTTCTTCGTATGAATCGTTTTTCAGATTGTCGATAAATGCAACGGTGTGCATTATCATCAGTGCAACCAGTACGACATTAGCTATAACATAAAATAGCAGTAGCTTGTCTTTTTTCACGGCGATGATCACACCTTTCGTAAATAGTTTTGAAATTGTCTAAATTATAATATATATAGTATTGCTATTTTCGTCATTATAGCACAGAATTTACAAAATTGCAAGGAGTTTTAGCTTATTTACAGCGTTTTTGTAACGTGATACATTATTGGGTCATAAAATGCTTCTATACTTGTGAACTTTTTAACAATTTGGCGGTATTTACAAAAACTGCATAGGGATTAAATGTAATATTGTTTAAATATATAGGAAAACTCCGCTATTGTTACAGAACGGAGTTGAACGCTATTCAATTTGCGTTGTGTCCCGAATATTCAGAACTTCACTACTTCATGCGGCTTTGTGAATGACGACAGGGTAGCGGTGGCATTTTTAAAGTAAAATACCTGCGTGTTGCCGTCATCCGCATCATACAGAGCCTTAAGCTCAGGGTAGGCATCAAGCATCGAAACTCTTGCCGCACGGTCATCGTCCTCGACAAGCTCCCCCTCGATTCTCAGCCAGTCGCCGTCTGCCATAGCGCATATCTCAACATTGGGATTTGCGGTTATCTGATGCGATACCGCCTTTTTCTTTCCTGTCTGGATATACAGCTTTCCGTTGTAGATGTGAGCCGTACCGAAAGGTCTTACTCTCGGCTTGTCACCGTCTACGGTCGCAAGGTAATATGTACCTGCGGCTTTCAGAAATTTACACACATCAAGTAAAGTTTTCATAGATATACCTCCTGAATTAAAACCCTTTCGGGATATTACCATTATCTTATTGCCGCCTTGAAAGCGTTATAATTGCCTGCCTCACGCTCGGTATGGAATACAGCAAATTCGATAGCCTTGAAACAGCCCCTGAACGCCTGAAGCTGCTCTGCGAAAACCTTTGCCACAACTATCGGCGGATTTTTGAACGCACCGCAGCCGAAAGCGCCGAGTATAAGCGCCTCGTTGCCGTTTGCCGCCGCAATCTCAAATATCCTGCGTATCCTCGATGTCAGAAGCTGTGCAAGCTCTTTATCGTTTATATCAGCCCGTTTGTCGCCGGCTCCGGGATTCATACAGTTGCTCGGCTTATGCCGCAGATTCGGTGCGGCACAGGTGATTATATTCACCTTCTGCCATTCGCTTTCGGGCAGCAGCTTCGGTACGTTTGTGTCGCTCTTTATCACATATACATCGGGTGTGTAGATGCAGTCGTCATTGTAGAGCGGATTTTCAGCTTGTCTGTGCGGAGTGTAGAAACAGCTCCACATATCGCTTGTGTTAAGGCAAGGGTACAGCGTTGAGCAACGGCAGATCGACTCTTCCTGAGCCGAAGAACCGTGCGTTACACCGCCGCCCGGATTGCTTGCCGAAGCAAAGTTCAAAACACAGGTTTTCAAGCCTTGCTTTGCATATTCCACAGCCGCTTCAAGCGAGCGTTTACCGCTTACCGTAACGGTCGGAGATAAACCCGGCGACTGCGGTAAAACTATAGTTTCATGAGCTCCGGTGAATTTCTGGTTTGCAACCGAATTGCTTACAGCCGCTTTGAGTGTGGGATTGCTCTTATATTGCTTCATTGTGTCTTCAAATACTTCTATGTTGATTTCTCTTCTGTCTTTCATTTTATAGTCCCTCGTTTTTGGGTTTATTTGTCGGTTGAGCCGAGCAAATCGGTCATAATGTCTGAGGGATCATCGGAGCCGTCCATTCCGTCGAGCATTTTCTCAACCGTGCTTTTATCCTTGTCGTCCTCATATTCGCTCTTGTATTTTTTCGGCTTGTCATTGTCGGTACGGCGCATCAGGGTAGCCTGCTTATATAAGTCGGGCATCTCCTCGGCAAGCTTTTTTCTGTCTGCCATAGGCACCTTATCGCCATTCATTATACGCATGGCTATTTTAAGAAGCTTTCCGTAGTCGGTGAATTTCTTACCGCTCTTTTCAGCTTGTTTTTCTGCTTCACGCATTTGCTCAAGCTGTTGCATAGTACTGTCGTATTCCTGTTTTCTCTGTTCCCTCAGCTGTTCAAGCCTTGTTTTTTTCTCAGCGTGTGCGTCTTGTGCACTTGTGTTTTCCTGCGCTTTCTGCGTTTCATCTGCATTGTTTTTGCTCTGCGTATTCTGCCGGTTGATCTTGTTTTGCGTGGGTGAGTACATACCTGTCGGTTTAAAAGTCACATTCATATATTTTCTCCTGTTTCAAAACATTTCATTGAATTGCCGATATGTCGCTTATTAAAGCAAAAGGGCAGACAACTCCCGTCATCTGCCCCGATATTCAGTTCAATTACTTTGAAAAGCTGTACTTATCCGAAAAATCGAATGTTGCGAAATAATCCTCAGGCTTTTCGGCACGGCGGATAAGCTGGAATGAGCCGTCCTCTTTCAGAAGAACTTCTGCACTGCGGAGCTTACCGTTGTAGTTGTATCCCATTGAGAAGCCGTGTGCGCCTGTGTCGTGGATATAGATTATATCGCCTATATCGATCTTGGGGAGCATACGGTCAACGGCGAACTTGTCGCAGTTTTCACAAAGACCGCCTGTTATATCGTACTTGTGGTCGCAGGGCTGATTTTCCTTACCCATGACCGTAATATGATGATATGCGCCGTAGATAGCGGGACGCATAAGGTTAGCGGCACAAGCGTCAAGACCGATATATTCCTTGTAGATGTGCTTTTCACGGATAGCCTTTGCAACAAGCGCACCGTTGGGAGCAAGCATATATCTGCCAAGCTCAGTGAAGATAGCAACATCGCCCATACCTGCGGGTACGAGTATCTCTTCATAAGCCTTGCGTACACCCTCGCCGATAACCTTGATATCGTTAGCGGGCTGATCGGGCTTGTAGGGAACGCCGACGCCGCCGGAGAGGTTTATGAAGCTGAGCTGTACGCCTGTCTTTTCCTTAATTTCAACCGCTGTTCTGAACAGAATACCTGCGAGTACGGGGTAATACTCGTTTGTCAGTGTGTTGCTTGCGAGGAATGCGTGCATGCCGAAACGCTTAGCGCCCTTTTCCTTAAGTATCTTGTATGCCTCGATTATCTGCTCATGGGTCATACCGTACTTAGCGTCCTTAGGCGTATCCATTACGTTGCCCTTTTCGCTTGTCTTGAATTCACCGCCGGGATTGTAACGACAGCAGATGGTTTCGGGGATACCTGTCAGATTGTCGAGTACATCTATATGTGTGAAGTCGTCAAGGTTTATAATTGCTCCGAGCTTGTAAGCCAGCTTGAAGTCCTCATCGGGAGTAGCGTTTGAGCTGAACATAATGTCGTGCTGTTTAGCGCCTACCTTGTCGGACAGCATAAGTTCAGTGTAGCTTGAGCAGTCAAAGCCGCATCCCTCTTCTTTAAGTATTTCCATAAGGTAGGGGTTGGGAGTTGCCTTTACGGCAAAATATTCTCTGAAACCCTTGTTCCATGAGAATGCGTCATACAGCTTTCTTGCTGTTTCTCTTATTCCTTTTTCATCGTAAATGTGGAAAGGTGTGGGGATCTCCTTGATGATCTCCTCAAGCTTTTCCTTTGTGGTGAAGGGTACTTTGCTCATTTTTATGCCTCTTTCTTTTGTTTATATTCTGCCGTTTACGGCTTGGTTTATAGTTTTCTTCTGCTCAGACTTTCAGGTACTTTGCAAGGAAGTCGACGGACATCTTTATCCACTGTCTGCAATTGTCGAGATAGAAAGCCTCGTTCCAGCCTGTTACCTTGTCGCAGGTCGAAAGTCCGTGAGGTCCGCAGTCGAACATATGAAGCTCAACGGGGACTTTATTTGATACGCACGCCTTAGCCATAACAAGGCTGTTCTGTGCGGGAACACAGTCGTCGTTTGCGGTACACCATAAGAATATCGGCGGTGTCTTGGGCGTTACACGGTTTTCGATAGACAGCTTTGAAAGCTCATCTCTTGTAGCGTCCTTGCCGAGCAGTACGTCAAACGAGCCCTTGTGCGGATTTGTCGTGCCGCTGATAACGGGGTAGCTGAGTATTGCCGCATCGGGACGTATATCTTCGGGCTTACAGCCGAGCGCCTTGTATATTGACGGATCCTGCCACATTGTAGCGGTACAAGCGGCAAGGTGACCGCCTGCGCTTGCACCCCATACTGCGAGCTTGTTCGGGTCTATGCCGAATTCTTCACATCTCTGACGGAGCTTCAGAATAGCGTAGGACGCATTGAGAAGCGGGGCAGGGTGTCTTGCGTTACAGCTGTATATAAGCACGAAAGCGTTATAGCCCTCTGCAAGATAGTGCATTGCAACAGGCTCTCCCTCTCTTGCGGAGCAGTATTCGTATCCGCCGCCGGGGAGAATAAGTATACCCGGACGCTTATCACAGAACGGCAGACCGTCTACATTATCAAGCATATATGCCTTTAAATAGACCGTCTTGTCTTCGTTAAGAAAGTATGTCTTTATAGTCATACGGTAGTCCTTTCTTTCTTTATGTAAATATCCGCATTTAAGCGGAGATACAGTTTCACACAATAATTGTACTACTTTTCGTGGGAAAAATCAAGTACCGCAACATAATAATTGCGGTACTGTAAAATTTACGGTTACTCCACCGTATACTTGATAATATTACTTATCGGCACATACTGACCGCTGACGTAAGCCGAGAGATATATCTCATAGCTGTGTCCCGGCTCGTTTCCGAAATAGCAGTAGCTCATTTCATTCTCGGCATTTCTGTGGAGCATCTGTTTTCCGTCCTCATATACCATCCAGCCAAGGTTAGTATAACCGTTTACCTCGGGGCGGGTAACGGTGTAGCTTTCGTCTATCGTTATTGTAACAGGATCATCTATCTTGATCTCGCTCTTCTGCTGTTCATTCCACGAAAGGAAACCAAATTTCTCTCCGTTTACTTCTGCATCGGCGGTGCAGTTTTCCATATCGCAGTTTGCCTCATAGCCGAGTAGTGAGCCTGCACTGCTTCCACTGACTTTTCCGGTGACATGGCAATTCTGATAATTGCCCATGATAGCCTGACCTGTGAGGATACCGACATTGCTGTTGCCGGTAACATTGGCGTTTTCTATATTGAGCTCAAATACTCCGCATACAGTTCCCCAGCCGATAAAACCGACGTTACTGTCTGCTGAATTTATCGTCATATTCTTTATCGTGTGACCGTTGCCATACACGCAGAATGCGAACGGGTGGTCGGAATTGCCGGAATTGCTCCAGCCCATAGGCGCCCAGTTGTAACCCGACAGGTCAATATCTGCGGAAAGCTTAAGCAGAACCAGTCCCTGTTCTATAGGCTGAGTATTAACATAGTACACAAAGCTCGCAAGCTCCTGCGGTGTTCCTGCAATAAAGTAACCGCCGTTTGCATACTTGTCGATATATTTCTTATCGGTAAGAGATAAGATATCACCGCTGTCTGTAATTCTGAGCCAGTCGTCATTATCGGGGTAAGCGCTTAGCAGATCCGCTTTTTCGTTAATCAGCTTTTCTGTTTTCCGTGCTTCGGTGATAGTGTCGCTGTCTTCGGGGTAAAGTTCGATCTGTGGGTATGAGCTGTCATTCTTTGTGAAAATAATAAGGCTTTCATCGTAACGGTTTATATAGAATAAAGTCTTTTCGTCCGCTGTGACAACGATAGCACCGTTTTCGTACTTTGCGGAAATATCGTAGGTTTTGCCCGAAATATCGCTGTATTCATCTCCGAACACTTCTCCGTAAAGCTCTCCCGTAACTGCTAGCTTAGTGCCTCGGTCGGAAAACGTGAGCGTCATTTTGGTATCATAGGGATATACCCAAGTGCCGTCAAGCTTTTCGCCTGCATCGGTCAGCTTTTTATACTCGGCACTGCCTTTTTTGACAAGGTCAAACGATGAAATATAATTGCCGTATGCAGAGTATAACTTCAGCTTTTCTCCGTCCAGCCTTACAAATCCGTTATCGCTGTCAAGTGAGATCACACGCAGTTTTACACCGTCAAGTCCGACTGTGTATATATCGTCTGCAAATCCGATTTTAAGAGCCGTCAGTAAGTTGTATTTCTTTATGCTGATCGTCTGCTCATAGCCGTTATCGCATATTGCCCATTCTCCGAGTGCGGAATTTTCAAATTTTTCAATAAGTTCACGGCCTTTTGCGCTGTCGGCATGATATGCGGTATAGCTTGTATCGTCACAGATAATTTCTATAGTGTCGGCGTCCTTTGCTGTAATGCTGATTTTTTTCAAAGCTTCATCGGAAGACTCGGCAGAGATTTTGTCGACAATTTCGAGAATATCTGTATCATCGAATATCGATTGTCTGCCGCTTTTAGTGAAGTTTGCTACAAAACCGTTTTCGTCGACCCATATCCCCCTGAGAAATTTGTCGGTGTCCGAAAGCTCGCCGGCAGGTACTTCGGCTACGGTGCGCAAAGACTTTTTATCGGACGAATTACCGTCACTGCTGTCGGCTTCGGTCACAGAGCTGTTCTGCGCGTTCAAGTCTTGATTATCGCTGCTTGTTGTTCTGTCGGATTGACACGAGGTCAATAATAAAGATGAAATGATTGTTGCGGTTATTGCGGTAAGTAAATACGGATTTCTTTTCATATACATTCCTTTCTGAAACGAATAGCGGGATTTCGGTTAATAACTGCGAAATTTCACTATTCATAATTTTACCATAAAACTATGATTATTACAATAGTAAAAGCAATATTTTTCTTTGTTGCAATCAGTTTTTGAAATCACTTAAAAATGTTAAAAATCTTTTATAATTTACTTAAAATATGTTGCAGAAAAAATTAATGAAATTATTTTTCAAAACCCCCTTGACAGCCTGTACCCATTGTGCTAAAATACCCAAAGCAAAACCGATATTTCCGTGTAATATCGGCTTTACAAAAAGACAGAGAGCCTGTGCAAAATGTTTTTTACACGCTCTTGCACAGGAATATGAAAACGATTACCGAATTTGGCTTGCCGTTAAGTAAATTTATACCGGCAATAAGACGCAATTTGAAAGGTGTGATGAAATGTTCCAGTTTAAATGGATGCTCGGAAAGATGAAAGGCTACCGTGCGGTTTATGCCGTTGCGCTGTGCCTGTCTGTAGTGATACAGTCGTTCTTCCTTACGGGACCGATGATAGTTGAACAGATAATCAGTATATTCATATCTTCGCCCGACGCTTTGCAGAATATTGAAAATCAGCGTGACCTGTTGATACTGCTTTGCGTTGCGATGATTTTATTCGTATTTGTGCGTACTTGCCTGCAATTCCTCGCAAAGATGCTGTACGAGGTCGTGTCACAGGGCGTTCTTCAGAGAGTGCGTAACGAGCTGTTTGAGCGTATCCAGAACCAGGATATGCACTTCTTTGACACGCATACAAAGGGTGACCTTGTAACAAGACTTACTGGCGACCTTGATATGATACGTCATTCTATCGCATGGATCATTATGATGGTGGTTGAAAGCTGTGCGCTTTTCCTCTTTACAGTCATTTACTTCTTTACGCTCGACTGGCTGATGACGCTGTGTATACTTGCACTTACCCCGATACTCTTTGTGGTTACCCGTATGTTCTCAAAGAGGGTTGGACCTAAATATGTGGTACTGCGTGAAAAGCTCTCGCGCCTTAATACAAAGGCACAGGAAAACATCGCCGCAAACCGTGTTGTAAAGGCTTTTGCCCGTGAGGAATACGAGAAAGAGGACTTTGACAAGTACAACAAGGATTACTGCGAACACAATCAGCAGGCAGCTATGGTATGGCTTACATTCCAGCCCTACATAGAAACACTGGCACAGGCGCTCTGGGCAGTTCAGATGCTTGTCGGCGGTATATTCGTCATAAACGGCAGAATTACTATCGCCCAGTACACCGTATTCTCCGGACTTTTGTGGACTATTGCAAACGCTATGAGAAATATCGGTATGCTGATAAACGACTTACAGCGTTTCTTTGCAAGTATCTCAAAGATAATCGAGGTCTATTACTCACGTCCGAGCATAGTCAACAATCACGACAGTGCCGAGCGTCCCCGACTTAATGGTGACATCGAGTTTAAAAACGTATCGGCAAAGTTCGGCGATACAACGGTACTTCACGACATAAATCTTGACATAAAGCACGGTGAAACAATTGTAATAATGGGCTCTACCGGTTCCGGAAAGACAACGCTTATGAACCTTATAGCAAGATTTTACGATGTTTCCGAGGGCGGAGTATATGTTGACGGTAAGAACGTCAAGGACTATGAGCCGGATGTATTGCGTGCAAATATCGGTATGACAACGCAGGAAGTCCTGCTGTTCTCTGATACCGTTGACGGAAATATCGCCTACGGTAAGTCCGACCTGCCGTTTGAAGATGTAAAGAACTTCGCTCATCTGGCGTCCGCTACCTTTATAGAAAAGATGCCCGAGCAGTATGAAACGATAATCGGTGAGCGCGGTGTAGGTCTTTCGGGCGGTCAGAAGCAGAGAATAGCGCTTGCCCGTGCTATGGCTATCCGTCCCCCGATACTGATACTTGATGATACGACTTCCGCACTTGACATGGAAACCGAGGCGGAGATACAGGAAAACCTCAACAACCTTGACTTTGAGTGTACAAAGCTGATCATTGCTCAGCGTACATCATCCGCAAGATATGCCGACAGGATAGTTATCCTTGAGGACGGCCGTATCAAAGAATGCGGTACGCACGATGAGCTGATGAAACGGCGTGGCTACTACTATGAGATATACACCCTCCAGAATGGTACAGAAGAGGAGGCGGTTTAAATGGCAAGAAATAAATTCGATGTTGACGAAACACTTGAGACCCCATTCGACTTCAGCCACTTCAAGCGTGCAATGGTATATGTAAAGCGTTACAAGTGGAAGATGATACTTGCACTTATGCTGTCCGCAATATCGGCGGTAGTCGCGCTCATCGGACCGCTTCTTACAAAAGAGGCTGTCGATGTGGCGATACCGGACGGCAATATTCCTTATATAGTACTGCTGTCGATAGGCTTTCTGCTGTCTATTGTCGTCAGCGTAGTGCTCGGAAATATCCGTCAGCGCATTATGACAAAAGCAGGACAGATGATGATATACGATATCAGAAAGGATCTGTTCGCACACCTGCAGGAACTGCCGTTCAGCTATTATGACGACAGACCGCAGGGTAAGATACTTGTCCGTGTCGTAAACTATGTCAATAACGTATCTGATATGCTGACAAACGGCATTATCAACTTTATTCTTGAGATATTCAATATCATATTCATAACGATATTCATGTTCTCGGTCGATGCAAGACTGGCGCTTGTCATCTTTGCAGGCGTTCCTGTGTTCATAGTCGTTATGATAATACTGAAAAACAAGCAGAGAAGAGCATGGCAGAATGTTTCAAACAAGAACTCAAACCAGACGGCGTACCTTGCCGAAAGTATAAACTGTATGCGTGTAACGCAGAGCTTTGCGAGAGAGAACGAAAACCTCGGCATCTTCCGCAGACTGTCGACCGCCTACAGAAAGGCTTGGATGAAAGCGGTCACGGTAAACAACTTTGTCAGCTTCTCGGTTGATAATATAAGAGCAGTTGTAGATTCTGCATTGTATTTTGTTGGACTGCTCGTTATAGGCTATCCCGCGGTGTCGCTCGGATCGATACTTGCAATGAGCAACTATTCTTCACGCTTCTGGCAGCCTATAATCAATATAGCCAGCCTTTACAACAACTTTGTAAACGCGGTAGCTTACCTTGAGCGTATATTTGAAACTATGGACGAGCCTGTTAATGTCAAGGATGCCGAGGACGCTTACGAAATGCCCGATATAAAGGGCGAGGTCGAATACCGCAACGTAACATTCGCTTATGAAGAAGGAAAGAATATCCTCGAAAATGTAAGCTTTACGGTAAAGCCGGGCGAGAGCATAGCGCTTGTAGGTCCTACCGGTGCGGGTAAAACCACTATAGTGAATCTGCTGTCACGTTTCTACGATCTTAGCAGCGGTGCAGTGTACATAGACGGTAACGACATAAGCAAGGTAACGCTACATTCACTGCGTGACAAGATGGGCATAATGATGCAGGATAGTTTCATATTCTCAGGCACTATCGAGGATAATATACGTTACGGCAAGCTTGACGCTACTGAGGAAGAAATAAGGGCGGCGGCAAAGACAGTATGCGCCGATGAATTTATCATGGGGCTTGAAAACGGCTATAAGACTGAGATGTACGAGGGCGGCTCACAGTTGTCCGGCGGTCAGCGACAGCTTGTTTCCTTTGCAAGAACACTTATTTCCGACCCGAAGATACTTATCCTAGACGAGGCTACATCATCAATTGACGCAAAGACTGAAAAGGAACTGCAGAAGGGCCTTCAGGAACTGTTAAAGGGCAGAACGAGTTTTATAATCGCTCACAGACTGTCAACTATCAAGAACTGCGATAAGATAATGTTCATCAGCAACAAGGGCATTACAGAAGCAGGTACGCACGATGAACTTATGGCGAAGAAGGGCGACTATTATAAGCTCTGTATGGCACAGAAGTAAATTATGAAGAAATTTATGAAGAAGATAGCTTTGGTGTTGATGTCGCTTTGCATAATTCTGACTGCGTCATGCAAACAGCGGGTATCGGTAGTCAATGAAACCGAAAACACAGATAATTTCACTTTTGCCGATGATGAAACCGTGGTATATACCGCAAAAGACGTTCTCGGCAAAATGTCACTGAGAGAAAAGGTAGGACAGCTTTTTATTGTCCGCCCCGAAGCTCTTGCCGAGCAGTGCAATGCGGAAATCGCCGCGGCGGTTGACCGTGTTGATGATGCCGTTATCAGCCGCCTTGAAGAATATCCTGTCGGCGGTGTAGCCCTTTTCAGCAGGAATATCACGGGAGCAGAGCAGTTGCCGAAGTTTATCGCCGAACTTCAAAACAGCAGTAAATATCCGTTGTTCATCGCCGTTGACGAAGAGGGCGGAAGAATAGCCCGTGTTGCAAATTCCGGTTATTTCGATGTTGCAAGCTATAAAAGTATGGCTGATATAGGAAAAACAGACGATGCTTCAAAGGCTGAAGATGTCGGCAGGCAGATAGGCTTGTACCTTAAAAAGCTCGGCTTCAACCTTGACTTTGCGCCTGTTGCCGATACAAATACAAATCCGCAGAATATAGTTATAGGTGACCGATCTTACGGCAGTGACCCGTCACAGGTAGCAAGGATGGTTTCGGCTCAGCTTGACGGAATGCACGACAGCGGCATTATGGGAACATTAAAGCACTTTCCCGGACACGGCGACACAAAGGACGATACACATTCGGGTTATGTGAGCATAGAAAAAACGTGGGACGAACTGAAAGAATGTGAGCTTATCCCGTTCACAGCGGCACTTCCGAAAGCAGATATGGTTATGGTTTCTCATATAACCGCAGTGAACGTTACAAGCGACGATCTTCCGACATCAATGTCAGAAATTATGATAACCGAAAAACTGCGCAATGAGCTTGGATATGACGGGGTAGTAATCACGGACGCAATGGCGATGGGTGCTGTTGCCGATAATTACACATCGGCTCAGGCGGCGGCAACTTCAGTAAAAGCAGGCGTTGACATTGTACTTATGCCGCAAGACCTCGATGAAGCATTTGACGGGGTTATGAGTGCAGTGAACAGCGGAGAAATAAGTGTTGCACGTCTTGACGAAAGCGTTCTTCGCATATTGAAACTGAAAGCAAAATATATGCTGATATGATTTATGAACTGCTGCAATTGTAAAAATTGCAGCAGTTTTCTTGTTTATATTTAACAAATCTCCCGTCTTACGGCAATAAATATTCTTATATCATCTGAAAAAATGTTCCTCGTCATATAATTTTTATATTGCCGACTTGCTTTTAAGCCGTTTTTATGGTAAAATGTTAGCAAATAATGCGGTTAGCCGTATTTTTTAACAGGAAATATATCAATTTACATCTTGAAAGGACACATCATGGAAAATAACAACATGAATGAACAGCAGCCCAACTGGCAGCAGGCTCTCAATGAGTTCAGCGATCAGCCCGAACAGCCGGCACAGGCACAGCCTCAGCAGTTTGCACAGCAGGCACAGCCTCAGCAATTTGCACAGCAGGCACAGCCTCAGCAATTTGCACAGCAGGCACAGCCCCAGCAGTTCGCACAGCAGGCACAGCCTCAGCAGTTTGCGCAGCAGGGACAGCCTCAGCAGTTTGCACAGCAGGCACAGCCTCAGTACAACCAGTATGCTCAGCAGGCTCAGCCTCAGTACAACCAGTACGCCCATGGCGGTCAGCCTCAGCCCGGTCAGTATGCACAGCAGGCGCAGTTTGCTCAGGCTCAGGGACAGTATACACCTCAGGGTATGCCCGCATATGATGCCGGTAGCTTTGCAGTTGTACCTCCTCAGAAGAAGAGCAAGGTATTACCGATAATCCTTATAATTCTTGCAGTTGCAATTGTTGCGGGCGGCGTGGTTTTTGCCTGCCTTAATCTGTTCAAGAATAAGGGAAGCGGATACGAAACATTAGAAAGAAACTATTTTGCATCTGCCGAGAAGAAAGCCGATGAAATATTAAATGGCACCAAGAATGTAAAGACCGGACTTGAACAGACTGTTACAATCAGTGTATCCAAGGACGTTACAGGCGGCATTGATGTTGCTCCTACGGTTATCACTGCAAAGAACAATGTTGACAGTGCGGCTGAAAAAGCTTCAGGCTCACTTACTTTCAGTGCAGGCGACAGTGCTTATATGAACGCTAAGTTCTGGCATGCAGACGGAAAAGTATACTATACAGTACCCGAGCTCACAGATAAGTACATAGTAATGAATCTTGACGAGCTTGCTTCTTCAATAAAGGACATATCTTCCGGAGATTCGGATTTCAGTGATATACTCACTCTTTCCGATACAGCAACACCTCCTACCACAAACGGATATGAAGATGTTCTGAAGAGCATTGATGAAGAAACGTTCAATAAGCTCCTTGAGATCATTTCAGATGCTTATTTTAATAATTTCGCAGGCGTAGAAAACAAGTCTGATTCATTTAAGCTTTCTGACGGTACAGTTGACTGCACATCATACACAATTGATTTCTCTACCGAAAAGGTGATCGCTTTCTGCAATGACGTGCTTGACGCAGTAGAAAAAGAAAGCAAGATCATGGATATCCTTTCACAGCTCGGCATTGACAAGGCTTCTTTCCAGTATCTTAAGACCCTTATAACCGAGTCAACAAAGGACGCTACAGAAGACGAGCTCAGTGAAGTAATGGCTACTATGATCGTTTATGTAAAGGATAACAATATCATAGGCAGGAAGATCACGATCACTGACACAGTTGAACTTCTTCTCGTAACATTCTCCGATAATTCGCAGTTTGATTATTCACTGACAGCAACAGCTGACAGCGATACATTCTACATAGGCGCAAAGGGAACTGTAAACGGTAACAATTACACAGGTAACGCATCGCTTACAGCGGACGGTCAGACTATTATCACAGCCGACTTCTCATTCGATTCAACAAACGGCAACGGTTCATATAGCCTCAAGGTCACAACCGATGACGGCGAAACATTTGAAATAAAGCTGAACGTTGCTATGGACGGCAATAACGGCACTATTGATTTCACAGTATCTTCAAACGGTACAGATATTGCAACGATCAAGCTTGACAGCAAGGAAACAGGCTATGCTGACGAGGCTCTTCCCGAAATAAACAGTTCTAATTCAGTAGATATTTCGGACAGTGCCGCTCTTGAAGCATTCAGCACAGAAATATCCGCAAACTTACCCAAGCTTGTCGATAAGATGAAGAGCATAACAAATCCCGACATTGTATGCTATGCGCTTTTACAGCTTATGTCAGGTGCTATGGCAGGCTGATGACAGTTTTATAATAAGATATTGCATTTTCTGACCGCCCGTCAAGGGCGGTCTTTTTTCTTGACTTTTTATGACATTGAACGTATAATTATTGAAGTAAGTCTGGAGGGATTTGTATGAATTTAGGAGTTCAGATAGTTTCGTTCAGCGTTATGCTGACGATAGCTTTTGTTTATTTCACAAATAAACATATCAAGCTGTTATCTACAAGAATTTATACGCTGTATCTGAGTGTATCGCTTGTGTACAGCTTTACGGAAATTTTCACGATATATACGCTGTACAATATTGATACAATTTCTCCTTTTGTCAACAGACTGGCGCATCAGCTGTTTATATGCACGCTTGTGCTGATACTTATGTTCCTGTTCATTTATGTTGATATGCTGACGCGTAAACAGAAACGATATAAGCCTATTGAGCTTATCGTAAGCATACTGCCTGCCGTTTTTGCGTTTGTAATGACGGCTTTCGGTGACCTTGAGTATCATGTCGGTGACGACGGTATGTATTCTTACGGTCCTGTGGTAACGGTTCTGTATTGCTGCCTTTGCGTATATGCCTTATGGACTGTAATAACGATAATCCGCCGCCGCAGAACTATACCGGGGCATATAATGATCATCGTCCTGTGCGGCGTTTCTGGTTGGGTTGCGATAGGAATAGTGCAGATGCTCAATCCGACATGGCTTATTGAATCAATGGGCGTTTCGCTTATGCAGTTGTTCATCTTCCTGTCTATAGAGAATCCTCGTGAATATAATGACGCCGATGTGATCGGTGCGCTGAACCGTCATGCGTTTGAAATGATGCTCAACGAGCGTTGTGAAAACGGTAAGGAATTTTATGTGGTAACATTTACACTTACCAATTCCGAACTTCTCAAAAACTCCGTTGGCGTAAACGAGGTGTATAATATTCTCGGCTGGTCGGCGTTGAAGCTGTCCGGTGTTCTGCGCTCGGACTTTTACCATACGGCTGATAACAGCATAAGCTTTATTGTAAAGCACAAAGCCTGTTGTGAAAAACTGATAAGATCCGATTTTGACAAGGTTGAGTTTTCTACCTCGGCAGGCGTAAAGGTAAACACTTCATTCAAACTTACTTTTATCGAATGCCCGAAATATGCCGACAGCGTTGAGAAAATCACCGAACTTATGACGCACATACTCCATACTAAGAGCAAATCCGAACGTTCGATACTTGTTGTAAGTGAAGCGATAATAGACGAAATAAATTACCTTGCCGGAGTAGAAAAGCTTTTGCAGTATGCTGTAAAAAACAACGGGCTTGAAGTATACTATCAACCGATTTACTCAACGGCAAAGAAAAAGTTTGTATCGGCAGAAGCGCTTGTAAGGCTTAAGGATAAAGAAACGCTCGGCTTTATATCGCCTGAAATATTTATCCCTATGGCTGAACGTATGGGGCTTATTTCAGAACTCGGAAACACAGTTTTTGAAAATGTATGCCGCTTTGCAAGACAGAACGATATAAAGCAGTACGGAGTAGAGTACATAGAGGTCAATATCTCTGCGGTTCAGAGCGTTGATATATCACTGCCTGACAGATTGCTTGACTGCATGAGCAGATATGGGATAAGTTCCGATTTCTTCAATCTTGAAATAACCGAAACCGCGGCTGTTGAGGCAGGTGAACTGCTGGATCTCAATATGTCACGGCTAAAGTCGATGGGTTGCGGTTTTTCTATGGATGATTTCGGAACGGGATATTCCAATCTGTCGCAGATGGCAAATACGGGATTTGATATAATAAAACTGGATAAGAGCCTTATATGGCCGTGCTTTGAGGACAACGGCGACAAGCCGAAAACTATACTTAACAGCTGTATAGCAATGATAAACGGGCTCGGTATTTCAATAGTTGCCGAAGGTGTGGAAACCAAAGAACAGGTCGACCTGCTCACGGAAAAAGGTGTTGAATATCTCCAGGGTTATTACTTTTCAAAGCCTATGAATGAACACGATTATTTGAATTTTGTGCAAAATAATTGCTAACAAAATCTCTCAGTCTTATATTTATAAATACTAAAATATTTTATTTGTTTTCAATGACACCTGATTTTGCGCTTTTCCGGACATTTTTTGCAAATTCGTTTCCCGGATAATCAAATTGTTGGTTGATTTAATAACTTAATTAACGGATTTTAAATGTACCGTCCAAAAATTGCTGAATTTCAAGGGAAATTATTTTTGAATGTGTATATTTTACGAAAAAGTTACAAAGAATATTGACAATTTTATTTGAATGTGTAATAATATAAATTAAAGATAAGGAGGTAGTTATCTTATGATGGGAATTAAGGAAAACTTTAAAAGAGGCACGCTCGAAATGCTCATTCTTCATCTTTTAAAGGGTGAAGAAATGTACGGCTATCAGCTGACTCAGGAAATCGGCAAGAGAAGCAACGGTACGTTCAGAATCACAGAAGGTTCTATGTACCCCACACTCTACAGACTTCTTGACAAGGAGCTTATTGCTGACCGTCTTGAACTGGTAGGCAGAAGACGTACACGTGTTTATTACCACATTGAGCCTAAGGGTGTTGAATACCTTGACAAGCTGGAGAAGGAATACGAACTTACCAGCGCAGGTATCGATGCTATCATGAATTATGTTCCTGAAGACGAAGAATAATTGATTCTTTGTTACAAACGGCGGTGTATTTGGTTACACCGCCGTTTTATCGCATTTAAGGCTTTTGTTAAGGAGGCTTATATGTTTAGTTACAGTAAATATATTATAGATGCACACGCTCACATCTTTCCCGATAAAATAGCTCAGAAAGCGGCTGACAATATAGGCAGATTCTATGATCTTTATATGAACTTTGACGGTACGGCAGATACGCTGATAAAGCAGGGAGATGAATGTGGTGTATCCAAGTTTGTTGTGCAGTCGGTCGCTACTGTGCCGCACCAGGTTAAGCGCATAAATGACTTTATAGTATCTGCGGTGCAGAAATATCCCGACAGACTGATAGGATTCGGTTCACTCCACCCGGATATGAAAGGCATGGAAGAGGAGATCGACAGGCTTATTTCACTGGGACTTCACGGCATAAAGCTTCACCCCGACTTTCAGAATTTTGCTATAAATGAAGAGAAAGCCTGCCGCATATATGACACTGTGGGAGATAAGCTCCCGTTTCTTATTCATACGGGTGACAATCGGTATAAATTCTCAAATCCATCGCTTATGGCTGAGATAGCAAAGAAATATCCGCATACACGCTTTATTGCCGCGCATTTCGGCGGTTGGTCTGAATGGGACAAGGCTGAACACGAGCTTGTTGGGCTTGATAACATATGGGTAGACACCAGCAGTTCGTTCTACTCAATGACACCTGGGAAAGCCGCAGAGCTTATCACAAAGTTCGGTGAGGACAGGGTATTTTTCGGAACGGACTATCCTATGTGGAGAGCAGACAAGGATCTTGAGTTCCTCGACAAAATTCCGCTCGGTGAAGATATTAAAGAAAAGGTACTGTGGAAGAACGTTAACGATTTTCTCGGACTGGGGCTGTGCTGATGACGGAAAAACCGATGATATTTATATCTCCTATAAAGAAAAAGTCCGTAATAAGATCCGGCTATCACGAATATTCGCATAAGTGCGGAATGTTACTGATTGAAAAAGCTTTTTCGCATATCGGAAAACCGTTTTCAGAAAACGATATAGTAAAATCTGCAAACGGCAAGCCGTATCTCAGGGATAATTCACTGTATTTCAGCATTTCACACTGCGACGGGCTTGCGGTGTGTGCTATTGCCAAAACGCCTGTCGGTGTTGACTGCGAGAGCATACGGCATACAAGCAAGGCAGTTATGAAACGATGTTTCAGCGATGATGAAAAGCTGTATGTTTTAAATTTTTCCGACTGTGACACGGCGTTTTCACGGTTGTGGACGCTGAAAGAAAGCTACGTCAAGATGACGGGTGACGGCATAGCGTCCGATTTAAAGACAAAGAGCTTTGATATTGAAAGCGGCACGACGCTTTTTGAAAGCGGCGCAGTTTTTTATCATTACGGCGGTCAGATCAATAATGAAGATTATTTTGTAAGCGTCTGCATTAAGACAGACGAAAAAAAATTGGCAGAAACAATTCAAGTTACAGATTTTGACATTGACAACAAACATATTTTGTTGTACAATGTATCCGACAACTGAAAAAAGCGAACGGGAGCTTGTTTGACAGGCTGAGAGGGGAATGAAATTCCCGACCGATAACTTGATTTGGGTCATGCCAACGGAAGGATATATACGCATACGGTGGTGTTCCGTATGCGTTTTTTTATTGCCCGAAAGGAGTTTATATATGAACATAACACCAAAGCAGATGCTTTTATATGCGGTAAGCGACCGAGCATGGAGTGACAGCGACGAGGAGTTTCTGGCGCAGGTAAAGCAGGCAATTAAGAGCGGGGTTACAATATTTCAGCTGCGTGAAAAGCACACCGGCTATGAGCATTTCAAAAAGATCGCACTTGAGATAAAGCCGATATGCAAGGAATATAACGTTCCGCTGATCATAAACGATAATGTAAAGCTCGCAAAGGAAATTGACGCGGACGGTGTGCATTTAGGTCAGGACGACCTTGATATAAAAGCCGCAAGAGAATATCTCGGTGCGGATAAAATAATCGGTGTTTCCGCTCACAATGTAAAAGAAGCGCAGGCGGCAGAAAGTGGCGGCGCGGATTATCTCGGAAGCGGTGCGGCATTTGTAACATCGACAAAGACGGACGCAGGAGCAATCGACCATAAGGTGCTTGCGGACGTTGCATACTCGGTAAAAATACCGGTAGTTGCGATAGGCGGTATAAATAAGGACAATATTTCACAGCTTGAGGGACTTGGACTTGACGGCGTGGCAGTCGTATCGGCAATCTTTGCCGCAAAGGATATTCCTTCGGCGGTAAAAGACCTTGAATCAAAGGCTGAAAGAGTAGCAAAAAGCTCGGTAAAATAAGAAAGGATTTGACTATATGAAAAAGATACTTACAATAGCAGGCTCGGACTGCAGCGGCGGTGCGGGAATACAGGCTGACATAAAGACAATAACGATGCACGGAATGTACGCAATGAGCGCAATCACGGCGCTTACGGCGCAGAATACAACGGGTGTATACGGTATTATGAACAGCTCGGCTGATTTTCTGAAGAATCAGATCGACTGCATATTTAACGATATTCGTCCCGATGCTGTAAAAATAGGCATGGTAAGCGATGTTGAAATAATCGAGGCAATAGCGCAAAAGCTGAAAGAATACAAGGCTGTGAATATAGTGGCCGATCCTGTAATGGTAGCGACCAGCGGCAGTCGTCTTATCAGCGAGGACGCTACAGACGCACTTATGACAAGGCTTCTTCCTCTTGCGGATATTATCACGCCGAATCTTGCGGAGGCTGAGGTGCTGACCGGTATGAAGATAACCACAAGAGAAGAAATGGAAAAGGCGGCAAAGGTGCTTTCCGATAAGCTCCCTTCAACCGTCGGAATAGTAATAAAGGGCGGTCATCTTGACGATACAGCCGACGATCTGCTTTATGTCGGCGGTGAAAATCACTGGATAAACGGCAAGCGCATAGATAATCCAAATACGCACGGCACAGGCTGTACATTCTCATCCGCTATAGCCTGCAACCTTGCTTTAACGTCAGACAAGGTACAGGCTGTCACAAACGCAAAGGAATATCTTGCGGGAGCGATCGCCGCAAAGCTGGATTTAGGCAAGGGCAGTGGTCCGCTTATGCACAACTATAAGATAGTCGAAAAGGATATATAAGATGTCCTTTGTTGAGTTTAACAATGTCACCTTCGGCTATAAGGAGGACGATTATCTTCTGCTTGAGGATCTGTCGTTTTCGGCTGAAAGGAATGATATAATTACCGTTATCGGTGCGTCCGGCTGTGGAAAAAGCACGCTGTTCCGTCTTATGACCTGTCTTGAAACGGAATATAAGGGCAGTATCACGATAAACGGGAAAACACCGAAAGAGGCGACCGGCACGGCGGCATTCATGCCGCAGAAGGATCTGCTTATGCCGTGGCGGAGTATACTTAAGAATGTTACTTTACCGCTTGAGGCACTGCCTATGTCAAAATCCGTGCGTATCTCACAGGCAAAAGAGGCACTTGAAAAAGTGGGGCTGTCGGGTTGTGAGAATAAACGTCCGTCCGAGCTGTCGGGCGGTATGCGTCAGAGAGTATCGTTTGCAAGAACGCTTGTACAGCTGTGGCACGGCAGGGAGCTTATGCTGCTTGACGAGCCGTTCTCGGCGCTTGATTCGCTTACAAGGATCTCAATGCAGGACTGGCTTATAGGACAGGTCAAAGGGCTTAATGCAACGGTTATGATGGTGACGCACGATGTTGAAGAGGCTATGCTTGTCGGCAATAAGATATTCCTGCTCAGCGGCAGACCTGTAAAGCAGATAAAGGTGATTGACGTAAGTCATATAAATTGCCGTGAGGATCTGTATACGCCGTCATCGGTCGAGCTTAAGAACGAGCTTGTTTCGGCATTCCTTACCGAAAAGGCAGAAATGGGAGATAATATATGAAAAAACATCTTCCTGCCGTGCTGACGGGAATAGGACTGCTTATATTATGGCAGATAATCGCAATGTGCATAAATGCGGCATACATTCTGCCGTCACCGACGCAGATCACGGTGAAGATATGGGAACTGCGTGACCCGCTGTTTACGGTACATACCCCGGCTACTATGCTGGTAACGCTTATCGGACTTCTGATTTCGGTAGTTCTCGGTGTGGGACTTGCCGTTGTGATGGAACGCTTTGAGGGCGTTGAAAGGGCATTGTATCCCGTAATAGTCACGACCCAGACGATACCTGTTACGGCAATAGCGCCGCTATTTGTACTGTGGCTCGGCTACGGAATATGGAGCAAGGTGCTCGTTGCGGTGCTTATAACATTCTTCCCGATAACAATATCGGTACACGACGGACTGAAATCCGCAAAAAGAGAAAACGAAGAACTGCTCAGGACAATGGGAATGAGCAGCACAGCGATATTCTTCAAGCTGAAATTTCCTGCCGCATTGCCGTCATTCTTCTCGGCAATAAAAATGGCAATACCGCTCAGTATTCTCGGAGCGGCAATGGGAGAATGGCTCGGTGCACAGAGCGGATTGGGATATTTCAGCAAACGTATGATGACACAGCTTGACGGTGCGGGCGTTTTTGCCCCGGTAGTCGTTCTTGCGGTGTGTGCAATGCTGGTTGTAGCTGTTATCAGTGCAATAGAAAGAAAACTTATAACATGGAGAAAGGAAATTTAACATGAAAACCAAAAGATTTGCGGCTGTTGCCACAGCGGCGGCTATTATGCTCGGTGTAGCAGGCTGTGCAGGCAACACGACATCATCTACAGTAGGTGGCAGTACAGATGTATCTTCTGCGGAGAGCAACACAAAGGAGCTTGAAGAGGTTTCGGTAGTACTTGACTGGTACCCCAACGGCTCACACGTTTTCCTCTATGACGCTATAGAAGAGGGTTATTACGCAGAAGAGGGACTTAAGATAAAGGTCGAGTTCCCCTCAAACACAAACGACGCTATTTCAATGACTTCCGCAGGCAAGGCTGATATCGGTTTTTATTATATGCACGATGTAATACAGGCTAATGCCAATCAGGATATCCCCGTTGTTTCTATCGGTGCGGTAGTTCAGAATCCCGTAAACGTACTTATGTCGCTCGGCGATAAGAACATTAAGACAGTTGCCGATTTAAAGGGCAAGAAGATAGGCTACGGCGGTTCTGTACTCAACGAAGCGTTTGTAAAGACAATGCTCAAGAACGCAGGTCTTAAGGAAGATGACGCAGAGCTTATCGATGTAGGCTTTGAGCTTATGTCATCTATGACAACAGGACAGGTTGACGCTACTATCGGCGGATTTATCAGCCACGAGGTACCCGAACTTGAAAATCAGGGCTTCACTGTAAACTATATCAAGCCTACGGAAAACGGTGTACCCGACTATACAGAGCTCGTATTCGTAACATCAAAGGACAATGCGGAAAAGAATGCTGACAAGCTTACACGTTTCCTCCGTGCTACAAAGAAGGGCTATGAGGACGTAAAGGCAAACCCCGAAAAGGGCGTTGAAAACCTGCTCAAGAACCAGAACACAGAAAACTTCCCGCTCAACAAGGACGTTGAAACAAAGAGCGTAGCTACTATCCTTTCTCTTGCTGAAAAGGACGGTGCACCTTTCTTATCACAGAGCGAGGAAACATGGAATAACAATATCAAGTGGATGCTTGACACAGGTGTTATCACTAAGTCTGTTGACGCTAAGAATATGATAGTAAAGCTCGTTGACTAAGGGCGAAAAGCGTATAAGTAAATACCGGCATCGGTTCAGGATGCCGGTATTTTTTATATTATGATTCCGCCGAGATGGTCAACCTCGTGTTGGATTATCTGTGCTGTAAAACCGTCATAAGTCTTGATTTTTATCTTGAAGTCCTTGTCAAGATATCTGACCTTGATCTTTTTATAACGCTTTGTTTTCCGTACACCGTCAAGCGACAGACAGCCCTCTTCAGTTTTGTACACACCGTCCGATTTGATTATTTCGGGGTTGTACATGAGTATGTATTTACCGTTGTCGTTTATTGCGATAATGTTTTTAAGTACGCCGATCATATTCGCCGCCATACCGACACAGCGCTCTGAATTTGCAATCAATGTTTCAAGCAGGTCTTCGCCGGTCTGCCTGTCATTTTCTGTTGCAGGCACGGATTTCTGCGACAGTATGAAAATATCCCTGTTTATTTCTTTTATCATTATACATCTGCCTTTCTTTTTTTTATTTTACCACACTTCAAGCCGTTTTTGCAAGTAGGGTTAAAATCGCAATTTGCACAAAATGTAACTTATTTGTACCGAATACGATATTGCTTATTGTGCTTGTTTGTATTATAATAACCTCAGACACATAATCCGTTTGCACGGATTATCCCGTGCAAAAGCACGGTCGGCGGACAACCGCCTGTCTGAGAACATTTTATCATCAAATCCTTTTGCCGATGGCAAAAGACGGCGTACCGCCGTGTCGGTTTGCACCGACATGATTTGTGATATAATAATATTAAAGAAAACAATTTACTGAAAGGAAAAACAGCTATGCCTAATCCATATTTACCGCTTTGCGAATATATCCCTGACGGAGAACCGAGAGTGTTCGGCGACAGAGTGTATATCTACGGTTCGCATGACAGAGCGGGTTCTGATGAATTCTGCGACTATATCCTCAAGTGCTGGAGCGCACCCGTAAACGATCTTAATAACTGGGTATGCCACGGTGTTACATTCCGTGTAAAGACTGACGGTGATTTCCCGTCCGATACCGACTGGACACCCGATAAGAATCAGCTCTTATTTGCACCTGATGTTGTGTACAGAAACGGAAAATATTATCTGTACGCCTATATTGTCAATGCGATCGGCTGTGTTGCGGTAAGCGACAGACCGGAGGGACCGTTCACTCTGCTTTCAAAATATAAGTACACGATATCTGATGAGGTTTGCTGTAACGGCTGGTTCATCGATCCCGGCGTACTGGTCGACGATGACGGAAGAACATACATATATTGTGGCTTTGAACGTTCTTTTATGGCTGAGATTGACACCGATACGATGTATACAATAAAGGACAACAGCTGTATCGAGCATATTATCCCGATAACCACGGAAAATGAAGGCGGATTTGATACTGAGGAAACGCTTTTCTTTGAAGCCTGCTCACCCCGTAAAGTCGGCGATACATATTATCTTATCTATTCGCCAAAGCGCGGCTCACGTCTGGCTTACGCCACCTCCGACAAGCCTACGGGCCCGTTTAAGTACAGAGGATATATTGTCGACAACGGCGTTGATTATCCCGGCGGAAACGATCACGGCTCGATAGCTCAGATAAACGGTCAGTGGTATATCTTCTATCACCGTATGACAAACGGTACTATAATGTCAAGACGTGCCTGCGTTGAGAAAATCGAAATTCTTCCCGACGGCACTATACCGCCTGTTGAAATGACTTCGCTCGGCTTTGAGGACAGCCTTGATCCTTACAGGATAACGGAGGCTGAGATTGCCTGTGTGCTTAAAGGCGGAGCGTTTGTAACGGAGCATAACAAGTTTGAAAGAGTGGTAACGGGTATAAAGGACGGTGCTGTAATAGGCTATAAATACTACGATTTCGGGCTTGACAACGGCAACGGCAGAATGTATTTCAGTGCCGATATAACGGGACTTGGCGCTGACTGTAACGTGCATATACGCATCGACAGCGAGGACGGCGAGGAGATAGGCTCGTTCAAGGTAGGACACGGAAACGGTGTTTACAAGACAGAAGTAAAGCCTGTCAGCGACAGACACGCAGTGTTCCTTACGGTTGACACGGATTATACAGGCTGGACGGCTTCCTATTTCAAGGAAAGACCGCTGTTTGAACTGAAGAGGTTTGTATTCACAAAGTGATTATCAGTAACAGTTACGAGGTGAAATATGAAGATAGGTTCTATCGGATATAATTATGTTCATGATATGAAATATGAAAATTTCATTATGGACAGACCTAAAGGACCTGGTGCAGTTTTATTGCTGCTTATAAAGACACCTTCGGTTTTCAGGGTAGGCGGGGTGCAGTATCAGGTCAAAGAAAACTCGTTTATACTGATGTCAGCGAATACTCCTTGCTACTATACGGCGCAGGAAGATGTGTATACAGATGACTGGGTGTATTTCGAGAACGACTACTGGGATAAGGAATATGTTGAAAAGCTGGGGATACCGATGGATATACCCGTATATCTGGGAGATATTGACGAGCTTTCTCACCTTATCCACATACTTGTCTACGAGCATTATTCGGGTGCGGTGAACAGCGAGGAGATCGAGAAAAAGTATATAGATGTGCTTTTTCTTATGCTGAGCAGAACGCTGAAGTCCCGTAACTGTATGTCGTCAAAACAGCTGAGCGAAAGGCATTATCGTTTTACGCAGATACGAACCCTGATATTCACTATGCCCGACCATGTGGGGAATGTGGACGACCTTGCGGCGCAGGCGGGTATGAGCCGTTCCGGCTTTCAGCATCTTTATAAAAAGCTGTTCGGAACAACGGTTATAAAGGATATAATCGAGGGCAGGATCCAGCGTGCAAAGCGTTTGCTTTCATCGACCGGACTTACAATAAAGGAAATAGGCGCACGCTGTGGCTACACGAATGAATACAGTTTCATGCGTCAGTTCAAGGAACAGGTCGGAAAGACACCGACCGAGTACCGCAGTTGTATATAAGGAGGATATTTTATGAAGAAGATACTTTCTGCCATTCTGGCACTTTGTATGATCATTTCGGTTTCTGCTTGTTCATCGGGAAACGAATCGTCCGTTCCAGAAGAGATAAAGGGTAGTGAAGACACAACAATGCGTGAGATGACAACTCAGGAGCTCATCGAGGATATGGGACTTGGCATCAACCTCGGAAATACTTTTGATTCATGCGGAAACTGGATAAACAAGTCGTCTGTTACAAATTATGAAACAGCATGGGGAAGTCCCGTTATTACCGAGGAAATGATAAAGGGATATAAGGACTGCGGTTTCGGCGTTATGCGTCTGCCTGTTGCGTGGAGCAATATGATGGACAAGGAAACCTATACGATAAGCCCCGAATATATGGCGCGTGTAAAGGAAGTTCTGAACTGGGCGCTTGACAGTGATTTATATGTAATACTCAATATTCATTATGATAACGGTTGGTTCTCAGGCTTTGCCGATGACAAGAAGAGAGATGAGTGTTTCAAGAAATACGAATCGATCTGGACACAGCTTTGCGACGCATTCGGTGATTACGGCGACCATCTGATGTTTGAATCGCTCAACGAAGAGGGCGGCTGGGACGACATCTGGAACAGATACAGCAACGAGGGCGACAAGGAAAAGTCATATTCTATACTTAACGATATGAATCAGCGTTTTGTGAATATCGTAAGAAAATCAGGTAAGAACAACGCTAAACGTCATCTGCTCATAGCAGGTTATGCAACCGATATAGACCTTACCTGCGATGAGTTTTACAAGATGCCCGACGATCCCGAAAACCGTTGTGCGGTATCTGTACACTATTACACACCGTCAACCTTTGCGATACTCGAAAAAGACGCAAGCTGGGGCAAGGCAAAGACAACGTGGGGCAGTGAAGCTGACAAAAAGCTGCTCACAAAGTATATGGATATGCTGAAAACTACCTTTGTAGACAAGGGTATCCCCGTTATTATAGGTGAATATGGCTGTACAACAAAGAACAAGCAGGCAAAATACATTAATCTATATCTTTCAAGCGTCTGCAAGGAGGCATATTCGAGAGGTATGCTCCCTGTGCTGTGGGATGTAACTGATGTATTCTATGACCGCACGACCTGTACGTTCAAGGATAAGGATTTACTTGACGGACTTATGGCAGCAAAGGAAACCGAAAGAAACGTATAACAAAGTAATTCCTCTTTATAAAATGACTCCCGGAGCGAAATACTCCGGGAGCCTTTTTATATGGTTGTTTACGCCTTCAGTTCAAATGACTTGCAGTCTGTGCAAGCCTTCTGAGTGGGGTCTGCCTCGTGTGTGCCGATCTGGATATGATCGAGTGAGCAGTAATCTGCACAGCAGCAGTGATGCTTACAGTTTGTTATAGAACAAGCTATGCACTTGTTTGCGTGTTCTGTTCCCATTTTTCGTACTTCCTTTCAGAAATAAATATGAGTAAAGTTGTCTTTACGCACATTATTATAACCGGAAAGCCGAAAAATATAACAGAATTATCATTCCATTATTATGCTTAAAATATCGGAAAATTCAGGTACGATATAATCCGCTTTATATTCTTTAAGCTCGTCCTCAGAGCCGAAGCCGCATAGCACACCGACAGATTTTATACCACACTGTTTTGCGCCGATTATATCAAATTTCCTGTCGCCTATCATAAGCGCCGATGAGCGGTTTTCTATATGCTGATTGTCAAGCACATAGTTTATTATACTTGCCTTGTCCTCAAAAGAGAAATCAAGCGACGCACCGCAGATGAATGTAAAATATTTAGCCAGATCGAAATGTTCAAGCACGACTTTTGCGAGCTTGAGCGGTTTTGAAGTGGCAAGGTATATCTTTTTGCCGTTGTCATAAAGTGTTTTCAGCGTTTCGGGAACGCCTGCTATGACCTTATTTTCAAATACGCCTATGGTGTTGTAGCGCTCACGGTATTTCAGCACCGCTTCTTTTGCCTTTTCTTCGGGGAAACCATAGAACATATGGAATGATTCCCACAGCGGAGGACCGATGAATCTTTTCAGATTATCCTCGTTGTTTTCTTCAATTCCGTAATAGCTCAGTGCATATTGTACACACTTTGCAATTCCCTCATAAGAATCGGTAAGCGTTCCGTCAAGATCGAATAATATATGCTCAAATGCCATTTTTTCTGTCCTGCTCTATAAGTATTTTAACTGCATTTACCGCTGTTCTTATCGCTCTGTCACTGTCCATGCACACGGTATCGGGCAGACCTGCGTTGCTTCTTTCAACATTCCAGAGGGCTGTGAATACAGCGCCTGCACGTTTTCTTCTTGCAAGGGCTACGGAGAATATAGCGGCAGATTCCATTTCGGAGGTAAGACAGCCGCATTTTACATAAGCCGTCCAGTTGCCTGAAAGTTTTTCTCCGACAGGCATCTGCTGTGGCTCTATCTCACCGTAAAAGCTGTCTTTACTGTGAACTACGCCGACGTGACAACGCTTGCCGTCAACGTCTTCGGATAATGCGTCGCCTGCGGCTTTGAGAGCCGTTGTTACGGCAAAATCAGCTACTGCGGGGTAGTTTTCGGGGATATACTCGTGCGATGTCCCTTCACTGCGTATAGATGCCTGTGCTACTACCAGATCGCCGCCGGAAACGCTGATATCCATACCGCCGCTTGTGCCTATTCTTATAAATGTGTCCGTGCCTGAGCGGATAAGTTCTTCAACCGCAATAGCGGCGGACGGACCGCCGATACCTGTTGAAACAACGCTTACCTTTTCGCCTAGAAGATAACCTGTGTAGGTGGTATACTCACGGTTTGACGCAACAAATTCAGCATTGTCGAGATACTTTGCGATAAGCGGTACTCTGCCGGGGTCGCCCGGTAGTATAGCATATCTTCCGACATCGCCTTTTTTGATTTTTAAATGGAACTGTTCGTTTTCTGTAAGAAGTGCCATATTATCACCCTTTCGTAAAAACGCTTATTTTTTCGCTCTTGCCTGTCTTTTTGCGGCTTTCTTTGAAACCGGCATATCTGCGGGAGCGGTCGTACCGCCGAGAACGGACGGTGCCGCCTTGTTCTTTTCCTTTTCACGTTTTTCTATATTGCCGTGGATCCTGTCCCAGTTGCCGAATATTGCAAGAAGTATGCCGAGTACAGTTATAATAAGTAGCGGCATATAGAGATATCCCGGACCGCCGGGGAGAAGTTCGTGAAGAACAAGTACGCATATCATACCGGCGAGCGTCAGTCCGCCGCAGATAAAATATTTTTTCAGCATTGCAAAGAACACCGGGACTATGTAGCATATGACGGTGAATATCATCCAGAATATCAGTATGCCCATTATACCGCTTACATCTGTAGATTCGGTAGTCATAAGCGAAACCAGTCCGAGAATGTTCAGAACGACCGCTATAACGCCTGTAGCTATCATCATCAGTACTTTTAATATGATTACAAAAATTTTCATTTTATCCTTTTCCGTTTCAGTTTATTTTATAGATTTCTATAATCTAATGATAACACAAGAAAACGGAAAAATCAACACTATTATTGTGTGTATCCTGTGAAGAAAATTGCATTAGGATTTGTTTTTTCCAACCCGTACAATTTGTAAAATTAAAAAATACCTCTTATATAAAAAACGCTCACGCAGATAATAATCCTGTGAGAAAAAACGAAAGGAACGAAAATACGATGCGACAAAAAATAAAGGCGGTAAGCGGTATTATGACCGCAGTCACGCTTTTTTCAAATATAACATACGGCGGTGCGACCGCCGAGGAATATATATCTGCAAATTCGCCGTGCTATCCGATGAAGTGTGTTGCTGAGTATGAAAGACATGAGCTTTATGTCTGCGGAACGCCTTTCGGCATAAAATTGCTGACGGACGGAGTAATAGTAACGGGATTTGCAAAAATAGGGGACAGCGACAACGCTTTTGAGCTATCACCGGCAGGCAGTGCGGGAATAGAAAAGGGTGATATCATAACAAGTATAAACGGTGTAAAAATAACATCTTCTGAAAATATGAGCGAACTTATAGCGGCAAGCGGAGAGAGCGCCGAACTTACCTATACAAGAGATGATACCGAGTATACAGCGACAGTGGAAATAAAGAGCGATACCGACGGACAGCCGAGAATAGGGTTATGGGTGCGTGACAGCACTGCAGGGATCGGCACAATGACTTTTTACGACCCTGAGAGTGGCGGCTGTGCGGGGCTTGGTCATGCGGTATGCGATGTTGACACAGGGGAAATTCTTCCGCTGGGCAGCGGTCAGATAGTACCGGCAGTTATAACAGGCGTCAGAAAAGGCGAAAGCAATTCTCCGGGTGAGCTTTGCGGTACGCTGACGCCTGCAACAGTTGACGGCAGTATTACCGACAACTGCGCCTGCGGGCTGTACGCCGTGACTGATAATGAAGATATGCAAAGTAATGCTATGCCGCTTGCTTTCGGCGATGAGGTGAAATGCGGAAAGGCGTATATCCTGTCAACAATCGACCCTGAATCACCGAAAAAATACAGCGTTGAAATAGAGAGTGTTGACGCAAACGGCAGTGATAACAAGAATATGGTTATCAGGGTGACAGACAAGGAGCTTATTGAAAAAACGGGCGGAATAGTGCAGGGAATGAGCGGCAGTCCTATAATACAGGACGGTAAACTTGTAGGTGCGGTGACACACGTATTTATCAGCGACCCAACACACGGTTACGGAATTTTTGCACAGACAATGTATGAGCATATGATTAAAATAAGTGAAAGTACAGAAGACGCGGCATAAAATAAAAGCAATGTGAGGTCGGAGAAAAACTCTGACCTCATTACTTATTTGACATTTATCACTTTATATTATATAATTACATTGTACATTTTGACGAAACTCGTATTATTTTGTCTGAAATTTGTCGAAAAAGCTCGAATTATGTCAAAATACGAATATATGATAAATTCGCTCTCTCAAATTTCTACATATTGGGTTTGAGTGTTTGAAATTTCGTTTTAATTTTATCAAAATGGACTTTATTTTAAAGAAACTGAAAAAAATTGGTAAAATGACCTTGAATTATTTTCCAGTTTATGTTATATTATAGAAGCAATAAAACTATGGAGGTAAGAAAATGTCACAATCTATCAGAGTACTTATAGGGGACGATTCATTGGAATTGGGTATATCGTGGGCTACTGCATTCAAGGAAGCGGGAATGTATGCTATAACAAGACCAAAATCAGGAAAGGTGCTTGTGGAATATGTACTTACAGAACGCCCGGCAGTCGTTATACTCGACGCAAAAACGCCAGGTCTTGATGTGTGCGATATAATCAAGACGATAAAGAGTAACGGGGATTACAGTCCTGTGGTATTCGTAACTGCAAATTACGATTCGGCAAAAGTCGAGTTCGAGGTTATGGATGCCGGAGCGGATTATTATATGCTCCGTCCGTTCGATGCCGAAACGCTGGTATCAAAAGTATTATCGGTCTATAACGACAAGCTTGCGGGCAAGCATAACACACCTGTTGATGAATCGGATATGGAGTGCGTTGTAACTGAGATAATTCATCAGATCGGCATACCTGCACACATCAAGGGCTACCATTATCTGCGTACTGCTATCATACTTTCAGTTGAAGACCCGGAGATGATAAACTGCATTACAAAACTGCTTTATCCTACAGTAGCGCGTATGTATGACACAACGCCGTCAAGGGTTGAACGTGCGATACGTCACGCTATTGAAATAGCATGGGACAGGGGAGATGTGGATACACTTAACGGTTATTTCGGTTATACTATCCACACATCGCGCGGCAAGCCGACAAACTCGGAGTTTGTTGCCCTTATCGCCGATAAGCTCAGACTGAAATACAGATGTACTGCACTGTATTCTTCAAAGAAGATGGTCAGTTCATCATCAGGCACTGTTGTGCGTGTTTAGATATAATTTCTGTAAAAGAGTAATAGTAAAAGGAACGCTTGTATGAAATGCTCCCCTTTTGTTAGACAATGTGGTATAATAAAAAATATACCAAGAAAGAAGTCTAATGAAAGGGGGCATATTTATGCCTAAAGGACAGCCAAACAAAAGGTATACGCCTGAATTTAAGGTAAAAGTAGTAGAA
>JAGBHT010000003.1 GCA_017935365.1 Ruminiclostridium sp.
ACTTGTGTTCTTGTTCCACTGTAATATTACCGAAGTCTTTGCAGTGCTCTTAGCCTTGAATCCGCTCATATTCGAGGGATTGGTGTTTACAGAAAGCTCAGAATATCCGCTGTACTGCGTAGCCTTGCCTATCGTCTTGTACGCTCTGATTCTGTATTTATAAGTCGTACTTGCCTTAAGGTTCTTTACAGTGTAAGTCGTGGTGCTGTTCTTTGTAATCTTAGTAAGCGATACCCACTTCTTGCCGTCCCACTTCTGTAACTCATAGCCTGTAGCGCTTGTGTTCTTGTTCCACTGGAGCGTTACGCTGTTGTAAGACTTTGACTTGACTTTATAACCGCTCATACCTGAGGGATTTGTATTTACAGAAAGCTCGGAATATCCGCTGTACTGTGTAGCCTTGCCGATAGTCTTGTAGGCTCTGATTCTGTACTTGTATGTAGCACTTGCTTTAAGGTTCTTGACAGTATAAGTAGTTGTGCTGTTCTTGGTTATCTTAGTAAGCGATACCCACTTCTTACCGTCCCACTTCTGTAACTCATAGCCTGTAGCGCTTGTGTTCTTGTTCCACTGGAGTGTTACGCTTGTAGAAGTCTTGGACTTTATCTTGTAACCGCTCATGCCTGAGGGGTTGGTGTTAACACTGAGTGTTGCCGAGTTAGCGCTGTAAGCTGTTGCCTTACCCTCAGTCTTGTACGCCTTGATCCTGTACTGATAGGTCTTGCTTGCAGAAAGCTTAGTAACTTTGCATGCCAGCGTATTGTTGCTTGTGATCTTGGCAAGCTGGGTCCATGTCTTGCCGTTGTAAGTTTCAATAATGTAACCGCTTGCGTTTGCATTCTTGTTCCACTGTAACGTGATACTTGTGCTGTCCTTTGTTTTTACCTTAAAACCGCCGACTGCCGCAAGCGTGAGCTTAGCAGTTTCGATGTCGTTGTAGCTGTCACCGCATCTTGAGCACTCGTGATGAGTGTAACCCTTTGCAGTATATGTGGGCTTAACTACAGTGTTGACATACTTATGACCGAGCGGTGCTGTTACAACTTCTTCCGATGTTCCGCAACCGTTAAGGCATTGTCTTACTTTGTAACCCGATTCAGTACAATTTGCCTCTTTATTTATTATCCATTCACCGAAATTATGGTCATTTGATTGTGGCACTACGGTTAAATCTGCTCTATCGTCGCAACGTGTGCAGTGATGCGACTTCAAGCCTTCGCCTTTGCAGGTAGCGGGTATATCAAATGTCCATTCAGTCGAATAATCATGACCAAGTGCTTTTATTTCTTCTGTCTGACTTGTTCCGCAACCACCGAGGCAATATCTTACACGTTCGCCTTCTTCTGTACAGGTTGCCGCTCTGACGGTCTGCCATTCGCCGTATGCGTGTTCACCTGTTGACGGAATGCCGATGATATCCGTTTTTGCGTCACAACGTGTGCAATGACGTGATTTTTCACCTGAATCCTTGCAGTCTGCAGGCTTATCAACAGTCCATTCTGCCGAGTAATTGTGACCGAGCTTTTCAATGATGTCGTTTTCCACTGCTCCGCATTCGGTGCATACTCTGTGCTTTGTGCCGTCCGTTGTGCAGGTAGCGGCTGTATCTGTTATCCAGTCGCCGTATGTATGTTTACCGGTTGCCGGAATACTCTTTATATCCGTTCTTGCATCGCAACGTGTGCAGTGGCGTGATTCTTCGCCCGAATTTTTGCAGTCTGCAGGTACATCAACTGTCCATTCGTCTGAATAACTGTGTCCGAGTTTTGTGATAACCGCTTTTTCTGTTGCTCCGCACTTCTTGCATACTCTGTGCTTTGCACCGTCTGTTGTGCAGGTAGCGGCTTTATCTGTTATCCAGTCACCGTATGTATGCTCGGTGCATTCTGCATTAACAGCATAAGCCTTGATCATAAGGTTATTTATTTTGTTATTTGCACAATCATCCCAGGAGCTGTTGGGATCATATTTATAATAGCTTTCGCCCTTGTTGGCATTAAGTGTGTATGTAAGCCCGTTCATATCGCAGCTGTGTTCCGAATAAATCATGGCTGAGCCGCTGTTATTTGTTATTTTTGCAACAATAGCAAAAGTGTCGCCCTTCTGTACTTTTACGGATGAATCAAACTGTAACGAATAATATCCTTCATATCCGACATTTTCCTTAATCGCCGTTGCAGCTTTTGTACCTGATGTCGGATTTGTTTTGTCTTTAAGACCGGTATATACGCTGAGTTCTATATCCATACCCTTTGATGTATATACGGCAGCACCCGTTATATTGGAAGCATCTTCGGCGGTAAATACATTTGCACCGTACATTGTTGACAACCCGTAACCAAACCAGCTTGAAGAATTGCCGCCGTCATAGCTGTAAAGCGTATCGTAATAATCATCTGCGCCGTCTACTGTATAATCGTATGCCACACCGCTTGACATTATCGACTTGTCATAGTATGACAGCCAGAAGTAGCCGTTATCTCTGCTGTCATCTCCCCAGCTGTTTTTTATCAGCCATGCGCCGTTACCCGCGGGAGCGGTTTTGAATGCAGACGCAGGTATACTGTCGTCCCAGCCTACTACCGTGACCGCATGATTAGATGTATATTTCTCAGGGCAATAGTAGTAATAGCTGCTGCCGTCATCACCGAATTTTCCGTCTGTACGACCGTAATTAGTAGTATCGCAATAGCTGAGCGAAGCCGCACCGTATGTCAAAATAAGCTCTTTGAGCTGATTGTTGCTGTTATTCTGATTTATATTTGCAACATACAGACCTGTGAGCTTTGCCATACCTGAATCTCTAAGTTCATAATATTCCGATTCTGTAAAGCTCTTGTTTACAATGTCCGGAGTTCCGTAGGGCGAATAAGGATATTGCGAATTTTCATAATACGGACCGATGCCGTTCATAACAGCAAGTCCGGCATTCCATACATTGCCGCCAGCAGTTAAATATTCCGTATTTGATGAAGCGGTATATTTGGCATAATCACCCGATGAATTAAGCTTACCGTAAACAGACGGATGACTTATCATATATGAAAACAGATTTTCGGATAAATCAAGCGTATCGGCTTTATACTTATCGGGGAACTCTTTTATAAGAGAAGCCTCACTGATTGCCGTAGAAGAAAACGCCCAGCAGATACCCCAGTTGCCCTGATTCTTGACAGGAGTTATATAACCCTGCTCTACTGCGCTGTATTTTGCGGGTGCCGCATATACGGACAACGGCATTGCGCTTGCGATTATAGCAAGAGCTGTAGCAAATGCTGTCACTCGAATTAATTTTTTATTCATAAGTTACCTCCCGAATTGTCGTGCAATTCTCAAGTTCAGACGTGTCGTGATGAATAAACGTATTCTTCACGCCATTCTACAACCTTATTATACCATAGGGCAATGTGACAGTCAATTGATAAAACGATGAATTTCGAAAGGCGATTTTGCGCAATTTATATAAAATTTGATTTTTTCATCGAAAAGGGCTTGTATATTTTAGCTAAATGTGATACAATTAACTCAAGTCAAAAGGAAATAAATCCTAAGACCTTTGCAGTCGGTGACGGTTGCAAATAAAGTTCAAGGCGTTTATCGCCCCGAAAGGAATGACAGTTATATGACAGTAAACATTACAGCGAAGAAGATTCAGGTTACACAGGCGTTTTCAGATTACGCAACAAAGAAGATTGAAGCCAAGCTCGATCGTTTCTTCTCAAGTGACGCTGACTGCAAGGTAACACTTTCCGAGCAGAAAAATATGATAACTTGCGAAGTTACAGTCCGCACAGCAGGACTTATCTTCCGTTCAGAGCAGAAAGCCACTGACAAGAACGACGCATTTGACGCCTGCATAGACCGCATTATAAGACAGATCCGCAAGAATAAGACAAGAGTTGAAAAGCAGATGCACAGCTCATTCAAGGGCGGATTTGAAGATACCGTTGAAGAACAGGCTGATTTTGAAGTCGTTAAACATAAAAAGTTCAATCTCCGTCCTATGTCCGAGGAAGAGGCTATTCTCCAGATGAATATGCTTGAGCATACGTTCTTTATGTTCAAGAACGCCCAGACAGGCGAGATCAATGTAGTTTATAAGCGTGACGACGGCAACTATGCGGTTCTCGAGCCCTCAGAAGTCCGATAACGGTATAAAACAAAAAGTAAATAACTGAACATAACTGCCGTGCAGTGAAAGCTGTACGGCAGTACTTTTGTAAATAATAAGGAGCAATATGAAAAAAATCAGATGGGGTATTATGGCTACCGGGAAAATAGCCGTTAAGCTTGCAGAAGCAATAAACTACAGTGAAAATTCCGTGCTTTATGCGGTAGCGTCAAGAAGTGAAGATAAAGCAAGATCATTTGCAGAAAAATTCGGTGCGGTAAAATATTACGGCAGTTACGAACAGCTTGCCGCCGATGAAAATGTTGACGTTATCTACATAGCAACACCTATGGCACAGCATTACGAAAACGCGAAGATGTGTATTGAAAAAGGCAGGAATGTATTATGCGAAAAGACGATAACGCTCAACTGCAAACAGTTTGACGAACTTATCGCACTTGCGAAAAAGCACAACGTTTTCTTTATGGAAGCTATGTGGATGAAGTTCATTCCCGCATTCAGACAGGCAAAGGAATGGATAACCGCAGGAAAAATCGGAGATATAAAACTTATCCGTGCCGATCTGTCGTCACTGTGTCCGTATGATCCGGATGACAGGCTTTATGCAAATTCTCTCGGCGGCGGTTCTCTGCTTGACCTTGGTGTTTATCCGCTGACTTTTGCCTGCGATTTTCTGGGTTACGATCCTAAAGAGATCATAACAAGCGCTTACATCGGTAAAAGCAATGTCGATTATGACGCTTCCCTGCTTTTACGATATGATAACGGCAGTTTTGCCGATTCACAGATAGGCTTTGATTTTATGAAAGAAAATTCAGCCTGCATAATCGGCAACAAAGGCAGAATTACTTTTGGAAACTGGTTCTTCTGCACAACCGATATAAAACTGTATGACGAACCCGGAAACCTTGTCGAAGCACCGGCAATGATCCATAACTGCAACGGCTATGAATATGAGGTGCAGGAAGTTGAACGTTGTCTTGACAGCGGTAAAAAGCAGAGCAATATAAATCCGCTTTGGCAGACGCGGGCTGTGCTTGAAATAATGGACAAATGCCGTGAACAGTGGAATCTGAAATTTGACAGTGAATAAAAAACGACCGAAAGCCCTTGCATTTGTTACGCAAGGGCTTTCAGTCAGTTTATCTTTATTTTATCCAGCACTTCTCCGACTTTATCGTGTATCACAAGGTCAGCATTATTGTCGTAAGGGGTGGACGACATATTTATAAGCACTAAATTGTTTCCGTTATAATAACGTATAAATCCCGCCGCGGGATAAACCGTAAGCGACGTTCCGCCGATGATCAGCGTGTCGCACCGCTCTATAGCAGACAGTGCACCTGTGACCGTCCTGTCGTCAAGATTTTCGCCATACAGCACAACATCGGGCTTTATTATTCCGCCGCATTCACAACGAGGTATCCCCTCGCTGTGGAGCATATATTCCGCACTGTAGCTTTTTCCGCACTTAAGACAGTAGTTTCTGTGGACGCTTCCGTGAAGCTCGTACACAGTCTTACTTCCTGCCGCAGTGTGAAGTCCGTCTATATTCTGGGTTATCACCGCGGTAAGCTTTCCTGCCTGTTCAAGCTCAGCCAGCTTTAAATGCGCCTTATTCGGCTTTGCGTCAAGGCAGAGCATTTTCTCACGGTAAAATTCAAAGAATTTTTCGGTATGCGAAAAGAAATATCCGTGACTTAAAAGTTCCTCGGGCGGTACATCGTACTTCTGATTATATAACCCGTCCGGTGAACGGAAGTCGGGTATTCCGCTCTCGGTCGATACTCCCGCTCCGCCGAAAAATACGATTGACTTGCTTTCATCGATGATCTGCTGTAAAGTTTTCATAAAAAAGACCTCTTAAATATCCTCGCCGCTGCAGTGGCAGAAATGGCACTCGCCGCCGAGGTTACTGTGACCATATATCTCTTTTATTATACTCCAGTTGTCAAGTATTTTTTTTGCAACATCGGGGTCATACATCAGCCCGATATTCTTTTCAATCTCCTCACGCACTGTTTCAAGAGGGAGTGCCTTTCTGTAGGCTCTTGCCGACGCCATTGCGTCTATCGAATCGCACACGGCTATTATCCTTGAGCCTATAGGAATCTCTTCCTGCTTTGCGCCAAACGGATAACCCTTACCGTCATACCTTTCGTGGTGATGAAGAATTATCGCCGAAATTCTCGAAAAGCTGGGCGATTTTGCAAGTATATCCGCACCTATCTGAGGATGCTGTTTCATCAGCTTCCACTCTTCATCGTCAAGTCTGCCCGGCTTTAAAAGCACCGAGTCAGGTATTCCTATCTTTCCTATGTCGTGAAGATGTGCGGCTATATGTATCTCCTGTATTTCATCATCTGACAGTCCGAGCATCTCCGCAAGAAGTGTTGCTGTATCGCTGACCCTCCTTGAATGATCTCCGGTATACGGATCCCTTGCGTCAAGCGCCGAGGATATACACTCGACAAATTCGTGATACAGCTTATTGTCGGGGGTAATTATGCTGTTGGTATCTATTATCTCCGGTATATTTTCTTCCACTTTACAATTCCCCATTTCCATTTACATTACAATAAAAACACTTTAATGCATCCCATACAAGTTAGTTTTGAGTAACTGCGGTACAAAAATTATTCAGTGACTGTGTTGTCACCGATAAGTCCGTAGTGTTTTTCTCTGATATGCTTTTTCAGCTTGTCGAAAGATTCAACACTGATATCGTGTTCAAGCTTGCAGGCGTCTTCCGCCGCTGTCTTTGCGTCAACACCTATACCGATAAGCCAGTCGGTGAGAACTCTGTGGCGTTCATATATACGCTGTGCGATCTCTTCTCCGGGTTCGGTAAGGGTTATATATCCGTCCCTGTCTACCTCTATAAATCCGCCGTTGCGTAATATGCTCATAGCACGGCTGACGCTCGGCTTTGAAAGTTCCATTTCGTGTACTATATCGATAGAACGTACATCTATCCCTCTGTCGCGCAGAATCAGGATAGTTTCAAGATAATATTCACCGGATTCGTGAATATCTGGCATTAAAGCACCACCTTTTCAATTGGTTATTTCTGTCAGTTAGCCACCGCTTATTCGTTATTATAACACGATTTTAATGCGCCGTCAAGGCACATTGCGGCAAATGCCGCAAGTTTTGCCCATCGGGCAAAACAAAATCGTGTTTCAACGTTCTCAGCCATTGCGTAGCAAGCCGCATATCGTGCGGCGAAATCGTCTTATGACGATTTCAGGCTGAGGTTGTTATACCATTATTTATAATAGCTGTCAAGTTTCAAGCTCTAAACACAAAAACCGCACTGACAAAAGCCGGTGCGGTAAACATATTTACAATACAATATCAAACCTTAGCGATAACCTCAACCTCAGCAAGTACGCCCTTGGGGAGTGCCTTTACCGCAACGCATGAACGTGCAGGCTTTGATGTGAAGTACTGACCGTAAACTTCGTTGAACTTTGCAAAGTCGCCCATATCGGCTAAGAAGCAGGTTGTCTTGATAACATTCTCAAAGCTTGTGCCTGCCTGCTTTAAAACTTCGCCTAAATTCTTGCAGATCTGATGTGTCTGACCTTCAATGTCCTTTGCTTCGACCTCAGATGTTGCAGGGTTGATAGCAATCTGACCTGATGTGTAGAGCACACCTGCGTGTACTATTGCCTGTGAATAAGGACCTATTGCAGCGGGTGCCTTGTCTGTATGAATCTTTTCCATTGTTTTGTACCTTCCTTTTATTTATTTCTCGATGCTGTAACCTGCATCGGTAAGTGCTTTCTTTATCTGAGCGATATGCTCATAGTTTCTTGTTTCAAGCTCAACACGCAGATAACAACCGTTGACATCTTCGCCCTCATTTGCACGCTCGTGATGAACGGATATAACGTTGCCGCCAAGATCTGCGATGATCTGTGATACGCCCTTGAGCTGACCGGGCTTGTCAATAAGCGCAATGTTGAGCTGGCAGGTACGACCTGACTTGATAAGACCTCTCTTGATAACTCTTGAAAGGATCGTAACGTCGATATTACCGCCCGAAACAAGGCATACGACTTTCTTGCCCTTTACGGGAACCTTATTGAACATTACAGCCGCAACGGGAACAGCGCCTGCACCCTCGGCAATAAGCTTGTGCTTTTCAATAAGAGTAAGTATAGCGGTTGAGATCTCATCGTCTGTAACAGTTACTATATCGTCAACATACTTTCTGCAAATCTCGAATGTGTTTGAACCGGGCTCCTTTACCGCAATACCGTCTGCGATTGTGGAAACGTGGTCGAGGCACTCGATCTTTCCGTCCTTGACAGACGTCAGCATACTGGGTGCGCCTGCCGCCTGAACACCGTAGATCTTGATATCAGGCTTAAGCGACTTCATTGTGAATGCAACACCGGAGATAAGTCCGCCGCCGCCGATAGGCACTACAACAGCGTCTATGTCATCAAGCTGTTCAAGCAGTTCAAGACCGATAGTGCCCTGTCCTGCGATAACGTCTTCATCGTTGAACGGGTGGATAAATGTATAACCGTGCTCGTCACGGAGTTGTAAAGCCTTGTTGTACGCGTCGTCATATACGCCTTCAACCAGACATATCTCTGCGCCGTAGCTTCTTGTGGCTTCAACCTTTGAGATAGGTGCGCCGTCAGGCAGACAGATTATAGACTTGATACCGCTTCTCTGTGCGGCGAGTGCAACGCCCTGTGCGTGGTTACCTGCACTGCACGCGATAACGCCGTGCTTCTTCTCTTCTTCAGTAAGTGTGGAGATCTTGTAGTATGCGCCTCTTACCTTGAATGAACCTGTTACCTGTAAGTTCTCTGTCTTAAGATAAACGTCCGCATCGGGATTTATCTGGGAAGCGTGGATAAGGTCGGTAGGTCTTATTACCTCTTTCAGTTTAAAAGCCGCATGATAAACCTTGTCTAAAGTCAACATCTTTTTTTCTTTCCTTTCCTGTCTTTGCTTTATGAATGATTTTGCGATTTCAATGATACAAAGCACTTTCCGGTAGCTTATAAAATAAAAAAGCCCCGCCTTATGAAACTTAACGTTTCAAGAGGCGAAGGCTTGAAGTCTCCGTGTTACCACTCTTATTGCCCGTATATACGAGCCGCTCTGTACATATCCGTCAATATGCTACTCTGTAACGGGAGTACCCGTACAGGCTTACTGCTGTTTCTGCCTGTCTGCTCAGAGGTGATTGTCTTATGCGGTATTGCCTGCCGTTTCGCACCAACAACGGCTCTCTGTGAGGTTTTTTCCGCCGACTTCCTCGTCAACGCATTCTTGTTATCGATTAGAGTATAGCACTGTTTTGGTGATTTGTCAACACAAATTTTAAATTTCTCATTTTTGTCAACTAATATATAAGTCTGCTTTTATGAAATTTATTCTTATTTTTTATCCCTTTAAGAACGCTTTGTGGGCTTTGCGTCGTGCAAAGCCTTTGGGCGTTCTATATTGGCATCCTTGCCAAAACCCCAAACCCCTTCCCCTCGGGAAAGGGCTGTATTGCTGGGGCTGGGTAGATTGTCAAGTCAAGTGCAACACTTTTTAGACAAAAATTCGAGAGGAGAAAGATAACCAAGACATTTACGAGGACGACTATTAATTAAATGAATAACTTTTTGGAATTCTTCTTCGGAAACACTTAAAAAATCAG
>JAGBHT010000004.1 GCA_017935365.1 Ruminiclostridium sp.
GAATATTAGTATTGAAGGAAACAAACGTAAAAAACAATGCCCTGTAATCACGATTGACGGCGAAATTATGGGGACTCCTTCGGGAGTCCCCGATTTTTCTGTTTTTGATGACACTACGGGGATTCCTTCGGGAGTCCCCGACTTTTTACATATATCAGGGAATAATTCTTTGGATTTACCTGCGGAAATCCGCAATAATCCGTTGTTTGCCAAGAAAGCATCCCTATTACTCCACCTGCACAGGCAGCTATCGCTGACAAGAAGTAATTAAAGTACAGATACGGATAACGTATGATACACCGCCCTGCCCGAAAGGTCAGGGCGGTTTTGCGTATCCGGAAAATCAGAAAGGACAAAAGTATATGAAAATAGCAATAGTAAACGGCAGTGCACGAAAAGGCAACACAAACACAGCGATAAATGCGCTTGTAAGCGGTATGGCAGGAAAGCACGAAGTTGATATAATAGAAGCCGACAAGCTGAATATCAGCGGATGTAAGGGCTGTGGCGTCTGTCAGTGCCACAAGGGCTGTGTGGCTAAAGACGATACAAACGCAACGGTTGACAGACTTGTAAATGCGGATATGATCGTATTTGCAACACCGGTATACTGGTGGGGAATGACTGCTCAGCTAAAACTTGTAATAGACAAGTGCTACTGCAAAGGTATGCAGTTGAAGGGCAAGAAAGCAGGTCTTATCACTATCGGCGGCGCTCCGACCGACAATGTACAGTATGAACTTATAAGCAAGCAGTTTGAGTGCATGGCGGATTATCTCGGCTGGGATGTTATGTTTGATGTGGCGTTCAGCGCTAACGGAACAGGTGATCTTGCAGGTAATACCGAAGCGTTAAGCAAGCTTGAAAATGCAGGAAAGTCCCTTTAAAATGATATTTTTTCTCTTTCAGCCGCCTTTTTCGGGGCGGCTGAAAAATTTTTTTAAAAAAATGTCGATTTTATTGCAAGGTTTTTGCTTTTAAAACGTTATTATATATGAGGGACAAAATATTTCCGCTGTTTTCGTTAAACTATTGCGTTGCCCGCTCTGATATGATCATATTCATACATTTCCCTAAGTTTGATGTTGACAATCGTTATAACTGCTGATAAAATAGATATGATACAAATCATAGTATGATATACGGATTGTTGCTGAGTGGGGTGATGGGATTGCTTTGTGTATATCTTGCAATGGTTGACAGCGATGACGAAAAAGAATTCGTTGCCTACCTTTACAAAAATTATAAAGCTTACCTGTTCAGCGTGAGCCTGTCGATTCTTCACAACTATTCTGACGCAGAAGACGCAATACACGAAACGTTCGTGCGTGTAATCAAGAACCTGCCCAAAATCAAAGACGCAGACCCGGATAAAACCAAAAGCTTTATAACAGTCATAATACGCAATCTGTGTTATGACATTGTGAGAAAGAACAATCATCTGTCGTTTGAAAACGATTATGAAACTGACGAGCGTTATTTTTCGGATACTGTCAAAGAAGCCGAAACCAGACTGGATTTTGAAACGGTTATAAAAAATATCAGTAAACTTTCACCGACACTCAAAAATATATCAACATTATATTTTGTCTTACAATACTCAGTAAGTGAAATCTGCGAAATACTCGGTGTCAGCGAGGACGCTGTATATTCTGCTGTTTCACGTTCAAGAAAGATTCTGTCAGAAAAGCAACAGGAAGGAGATACCAATGACCGACGACATCACAATAGCACAGGCGCTTGAAGCGGAACTTCGTGCCGATATACAAACCTACGACAAACTGCCGCAATATAAAGTTCCTCGAAGTCTTGACAAGAGAATATCAAAACTTATCAGAAACAGTGACAGAGTTCCAAAAACGAAATGGCAGCATAAGCCTGTTTCGCTCAGGCGCCGCTTACTGATAGCCGCCATAATAGTAGCTGTCATGGCAGTGCTCACCGGCGGAATCACGGTTATCACCAGAAATCTTGGATCATTTACTGTAAAGCAGTACGATGTTTTCTCTATGCTCACAATAAGTAATATAGAAGACAGTCCGCTTATACTTACAGAAAAATACCGTCTGGTTATGGATGATTCGCAATATACCAAAAAGGTAATAGACGATTACGAGTTTACCTCTACTATGTTCTATTCCGATAAAGCAAACGGAAAGTATCTATGCTTTTCGCAGTCCGTAAAAGGTATGTATGAGACAGTACGGCTGAATACGGAAAACGCAATAACTTATCCCGAAACGGTTAAGATTGATGACAATAGAAATGCCATCTATTTTGAAACCTACAATCATGAAAAAGTACTCATCTGGGAACTTGATGAGTCAATAATAGAAATCAACGGCTCCGGATTTAGTAAAAATGAACTAATCGAGCTATCAAAATTTGTTAAAAAGATAGAATAATAAAAATTTTCTGATTTTATTGCAAGGTTTTTGCTTTTCATACGTTCTTATTATAGAGGGGTAACTCTCTGATATTAAAATTTAAGGAGAAAAAGCGTATGAAAAAGTTATTATCCGTACTTCTGGTTGTGTGCATTATGATGGGTATCTGCGTCACAGCATCGGCTGATGCTACAGATACTTATGATCTGAGTAATGCATCAAAAACAAGTTACCTGACAATTGCATCAAACAAAGCTACCTGTACCAGCAGATTTGTCAGCACAGACTCTTCGATCCAGGACATCACTATTGTCGCAACTCTTGAAAAGTTCTCATTCTTATGGTTCTGGGATTCATTAAGAGAATGGAACATGACTTACTATGATACTTCATCTGGAACTCTTGTCAATGAAATGAAAAATCTTACAAGCGGTACATACAGACTTAAGTCGGTATTTACCGTTAAGTACAAAAACGGTACTAAAGAAAGCGTTACAGTATACAGTTCCGAAAAGAAAATAGCATAAGTAAACACAAGCATAAAACAGCGCACAGCGGACATTCCGCTGTGCGCTGTTTTTATATGTTGTTGTTCCACCATTTGCGGTTTTCTTTATACCAATCTACAGTCTGACGTATTCCGTCATCAAAAGCGACCGTAGGTTTCCAGCCAAGCTCATTGCGGATCTTTGAACTGTCTATACAATATCGTCTGTCATGACCTTTCCTGTCGGCGGTAAACCTTATAAGCGAGCTGTCCTTTCCGAGGATTGAAAGGATCAGCTTTACGATATCAATATTGCTCATATCTTCCCCGCCGCTGATATTGTATATTTCACCGCTTTTACCGTGATGTATTATCATATCGACCGCACTGCAATGATCCGCGACATACAGCCAGTTTCTTATGTTGCTTCCGTCACCGTAGACAGGCAAGGGCAAACCGCCAAGTGCTTTTACCGTCATAAGCGGTATCAGCTTTTCGGTATGCTGATACGGGCCGTAATTATTAGTACAGCGCGATACAGTCACGGGCAGTCCGTAAGTGCGGTGATATGCCAGCACCAGAAGATCAGCCGCGGCTTTTGAGGCAGAGTAAGGATTTGAAGGACACAGCGGCGCATTTTCGGTGCAACAGCCTTTATCAGCCGCTGTATCACCGTAAACCTCATCGGTAGATATCTGATGAAAATGCGGCGTATTATGTTTAATACATACATCTGCCAGCACCTGAGTGCCGATTGTGTTTGTATATGTAAATAACGCCGGCGAAATTATGGAGCGGTCTACATGGCTCTCAGCAGCAAAATTTACAACCGTATCGGGCTTTTCTTCGCAAAACACCTTGTCTACCGCTGCAGTATCGGTGATATCCGCTTTGACAAATCTGAACATTGGCGAATCCGTTATAGGTTTAAGTGTATTGATGTTTCCCGCATAGGTAAGACTGTCGAGGCAAACAATGCGGTAATCGGGGTATTTTTTCATCATATAGAATATAAAATTGCTTCCGATAAAGCCCGCTCCGCCTGTAACAAGTATCGTCATTTCAGTTCCGCCTTTCACAAATTATGTTAAAAACAGTATAACACATTATCACACCTATGACAATAAAAAATTGCGGCAGTCGCCCGTGAGGAACTGCCGCATTCTGATTTATTCGCCGAATTCGTTTTTAACACTGTCAAGCGCCGCTATTATAACCTTATCCATATCATAATACTTGTACTGCCCCAGCCTGCCGCCGAAGATAACGTCCTTGCGTGTATCCGCAAGCGCCTTATACTTCTCATACAGTGCGTTGTTCTTGTCGTTGTTTACAGGGTAGTACGGCTCAACGCCCGGCTTCCACTCTGCAGAATATTCACGGCTGATGACCGTCTTTTCCTGCTTGCCGAACTCAAAGTGTTTATGCTCGATTATTCTCGTATACGGCACTTCCCTGTCGGTATAGTTTACTACCGCATTACCCTGATAATTATCCTCGTCAAGAATCTCGGTTTCAAAACGGACAGAACGGTATTCAAGCGAACCGTATTCAAATCCGAAGAACTCATCGATCTGACCCGTATAGACAGTCTTGTCGGCTATATCGGGATTTTCATTTATGAACTCGAAATAATCTGTATCCGTCTTTACATCAGAGCCTGCGAGCATCTTTTCGATTATCTGAGTATATCCGCCAATCGGGATTCCCTGATAGCGATCATTGAAATAGTTATTGTCATAGATAAATCTGAGCGGCAGGCGCTTGATTATAAATGACGGCAGTTCTGTGCAGGGTCTGCCCCACTGCTTTTCGGTATAACCCTTGATGAGCTTTTCATAAACATCTGTTCCGACAAGCTTCAGCGCCTGTTCCTCAAGGTTTTTCGGTTCTGTTATACCGAGATCTTCGATCTGCTTTGCAATTATCGCCTTAGCCTCGGCGGGAGTTTTAATACCCCACATCCTGCTGAATGTGTTCATATTGAACGGCAGGTTATAAAGCTCGTCCTTATATGACGCAACGGGAGAGTTGATATAGTTGTTGAACTCTGCAAACTGATTTACATATTCCCATATTGCCTTATCGGAAGTATGGAAGATATGTGCGCCGTATTTATGGACATTTATATCTTCAACCTTTTCGGTGTAGATATTGCCTGCAATGTGATTACGCTTGTCGATAACAAGGCACTTCTTGCCTCTCTTGTTTGCTTCGTATGCAAAGACTGAACCGAACAGTCCCGCACCGACTATAAGATAATCGTAATGTGACATACTAACTCCTTATCATTAAAATTGAAATCCGATATTATCCGACTTATTTTCGTATGAATCTATGCAAGTATTATACCATATTATCCCCTTATTGACAACATTAAAAGCGCTGTCTTTTCAACAATGTCTGTCTGCCGCTCAGATAACCGCTTTTTTTGGCTGTGCTATTGATTTTTGCTTTTTACTGTGGTAAAATATTATAGAATATAGTCCCATACTATAAAATCCGTAAAAATCAACATAAAAGGGACATAAACGGTATACAAGAAAGGAAATTAAAAAATGAGTAAGGTAGTCAAGTTCGGCGGCAGTTCACTCGCCGATGCAAATCAGTTCCGCAAGGTAGCTGACATAATCAGAAGCGACAAGGAGCGCAGATATGTAGTTCCCAGCGCACCCGGCAAGCGTTACAAAGACGATATCAAGGTAACGGATATGCTCTATGCGTGCTATGACGCAGTAGCAAACGAGGGTAAGAACGCATACAACCAGTTTGCGCCTATCGCAGAACGTTTCAACGGAATTATAAGCGACCTCGGTCTTACTCTTTCGCTCGATAACGAGTACGAAACAATAATCGAAAACTTCCGCAAGAAAGCCGGCAGAGATTATGCCGCAAGCCGTGGCGAATACTTAAACGGCATCATTCTCGCAAACTACCTCGGCTATGAATTTATAGACGCCGCTAAGGTAGTGTTCTTCCGTCCCGACGGAAAGTTTGACGATACACTGACAGATACCTGCCTTGCATCTGTACTGCACGGCATTTCACACGCAGTAATTCCCGGTTTCTACGGTGCTAACCCCGACGGCACAGTCCGCACATTCTCAAGAGGCGGCTCCGACGTTACGGGTTCGATAGTTGCAAAGGCTATCAACGCAGATATCTATGAGAACTGGACAGACGTAAACGGCTTCCTTATCGCAGACCCCAGAATAGTAGACGAACCCAAGGTTATCGAGTCCATCACATATAAGGAACTGCGTGAGCTGTCATACATGGGCGCATCGGTACTCCACGAAGCCGCAATCTTCCCTGTAAGAAGCGCAAAGATACCGATAAATATCCGCAACACAAACGATCCTTCTGCAAAGGGTACAATGATAGTTGCAGAGGATAACGAGCCCCCTCAGCACATAATCACAGGTATCGCAGGTAAAAAGCACTTCAGCGTTATCTCAATCGAAAAGGACGAGATGAACAGCGAGATCGGCTTCTTACGCAGAATACTGACAGTGCTTGAGGCTAACGGTATGTGCTTTGAACATATCCCCACAGGTATCGACACGATGAGCATCATCGTTGACGGTAAGGACGTTGACAAAACTCCCGATATCGTTGAGAAGATATGTGAGGTTACAGACCCCAACCATATTGAAATAGAAAATGACTTGGCGCTTATCGCTATCGTTGGCCGTGGTATGAAGTCAAAGAAGGGTACTGCCACAAGAATATTTGCGGCTTTATCACACGCTGACATCAATATCAAGATGATCGACCAGGGTTCAAGTGAGCTTAATATCATAGTAGGTATCCACGAGGCTGACTTTGAAAAGGCTATCAAGGTTATTTATGATATGTTCATACTCAGCGAGGGCTAATAATTCATACTCAGCGAGGGCTAATCGCTGAGTAGCAATAGGGCGACAATTCAGAGAAATATATATTTTAAAAGGAGAAGTGAGCGGTTATGATGACATACGATTCTCTTACCAATGCGGGACTTACTAAGTTCTTCAAGGCAGGTAACTATAAAAAGCAGATTATCAAGAACATCGAGATAATCGGTCAGCGTAAGCTGGTCATACTCGGTGACGGACGCGGCGTTAACGCCGAGGTACTCAAAAAGGTACTCGGTCAGCTCAGAAAAAAAGGTGTGCGTGTTCCTGAGCTTGCGTTTATGGCAACAAACGATGAACGTACACTTGTTAAGGGCGACAATTCACTGCGCAGTATCACAGAGCTTAAAGGTATGTCAAAGGCATATTACGTTCTTGTTTCATCATCTTACGATGAACTTGAAGTATATCTCAAGGGTATGACAGGCCGTGTCGGAAGTGCGCAGACTATCGAAAAGCGTTTACAGCAGTACGGCTTTACAGAGCGTGACTACTGCCTTGTAAACCAGCCTGTAGGCTTCCTCGGCACATATATGAAGATGAAGCGCTCACAGTTCAACATCTCCGATAAATCAACACAGAACAAGCTGGAAAAGGACGTGCGCCGTACAGAAGCACAGCTTAAAGAGTGCAAGGATAAGTTCCGCGGACAGCGTTGCTTTATTATAGGCTACAAAGAGGGCGTAAAGCTTGATGAACTGAATCTGCTGTTCAACGAGAAGTGCATAAGCTACAACGGTATATGCAAGTTCTTCAACAAGACCCCGCTCCGCCCGACACAGTACATACTGTCAAATGCCGAACACTATCTTGGCAACGGTAAGTACATCGAGGCAATGGACAGTTTTGTTGCAAGCAATGTTACAGTATTTGAGGATAAGTTTGCTAAGAAGCCCACATACTTCAATATAATGGGTAACGGCTTTATTCCTCAGCTCCCGTCATTCGGTTCTACACAGCACAGCGAGGCTTTAAGACGTATAGACGACCTTTACATAGCTTTACAGCTGGCTTTGTATGAGGGCTTCTCAGAAATATACATCTACGGTTTTGATGGAATTTACGATGCACAGATAACAAGCTATGAAGAGGCGCTCGTAAACGATGAGAAGAAGTATGACTACCCCGAAGAAGCGCAGACACTGCTCAAGAATGTAAAGACATACGCATCAAGCGCAGGCGTTTCTATCTACAATATGAGCGGTATCGACAGCCTTAATATGTTCGAGAGCCGTACATTCGACCAGATAGACTTCTCGACAACAAAGCTGTTATCAAAGATTTAAGGAATCATAATGAGTTTAGCTGATAAATATTTTATAGAAAACTGCCGTGATATAATCGAAAACGGCTCATGGGATACAAACAGTAATGTCCGTCCTCACTGGGAAGACGGCACACCGGCGCATACCGTTAAAAAGTTCTGCGTGGTGAATCGTTACAATTTACAGGAAGAATTTCCCGTAATGACGCTCCGCCGTATCTTCTACCGCTCCGCAATAGAAGAAATTCTGTGGATATATCAGAAGAAAAGCAACCGTGTTGCCGATTTGTCTACTCATATATGGGATTCCTGGGCTGACGAGAACGGCACGATAGGCAAGGCTTACGGCTGGCAGTTAGGACAGAAGAGCGTCTACCCGGAGGGCGAGTTTGACCAGGTCGACAGAGTACTGTATGACCTTAAGCATAACCCTGCAAGCCGTCGCATAATGACGAATATGTATAATCATAAGGATCTGCATGAAATGGGGCTTGCTCCCTGCGCCTACAGTATGACGTTCAATGTTACCGGCGATACGCTGAACGCTATTTTAAATCAGCGTTCACAGGATATGCTGACTGCGAACAACTGGAACGTATGCCAGTACGCCGCACTGCTCATAATGTTTGCCAAGGCATCGGGTCTTAAGGCAGGCGAGCTTGTGCACGTCATAGCCGACGCACATATCTATGACAGACATATTGACGCAGTTAAACGCATTATAGAAAAAGAGCCTTATCCCGCACCTGAAATGGTAGTTGAGGATATAACCGATTTCTACAGGTTTACAAAGAACAGCTTTACGCTGAAAGACTATAAATATCACGATTTCAACGAGAAAATAGAAGTCGCAATATAAGCACCTATGCCCCGCAAGAGCAATGCGGGGCTTTGAGTGTTATTATAAAAACAGAAGGGAGGCGCACGGGTGACATATATTGTACTCGATATGGAATGGAGTCAGCCTGTATGCAGAGAAAAGACGCGGATAGCGGGCACAAAGGTATTGCAGGTTGAAATAATACAGATAGGCGCCGTGGCAGTTACAGACGGAAAGATAAGTGAAAACTTTTTTTCCGAGTATGTAAAGCCGAGATATTATACCGAGATTAAAGGCAGGATAAAGAAACTCACAGGCATAACCAAGAACGACCTCAAGGACGCTGACGATCTGGTAATTGTCATGGAACGTTTCAGGCAGTGGTGTGAGAGCTTCGGGAACAGTGTTATAGCAACATGGGGTCCGGATGATATACCGACACTGCGCGGTCAGTGCCTGTTCTATAACTATGACGTAAGCTGGCTTCCCGGTTGGTTCAACCTTCAGCCGCTGATGACAAGGCAATATAATATTGACCGCCCGCAGATAACGCTTCAGTCGGCGGTTGAGATCACCGGTGTACAGCAGGAGCTTGATTATCACAGTGCGATAAACGACGCGTACTACACAGCGCTTGTCCTTACTAAAATAAACGATATACCGAGCGAGATCGAATGGCAGAGAAAAGTTGACTATGCACATACAAATCCGTTCAGGAGCATATGTCAGGCTTCTTACGGAACAGTGAGGACCGCACGAATGAACAGCGTTCCGAGATTATCTCCGCTTAACAGGTACATCTGCCCGATATGCGGAAAGCCGGCTACGCTGAAAGGCAAGCTCGTGTGGCTCAGACCCATGAACTATATGGCTGTCATGCACTGTGCCAAACACTCTATAAAAGTAACAGTCAGATTTGAAAAGAATGCGGACAGAGAATACCAATGGGTAAAACGGTATGTGCTGTCCGATGAAAAAGACGAGGAGCTGTACGCTTCTCTTATAAAGGATAAACTGCCCCCGCCCGTTGCCGCAACCGACAGAACAGGCAGAACGGACAGAAGACCCGCAACAAGACGAAATACAAGAAGAAAACCCGGAATATCAGGTGAAAGGAAAAACAATGGCTAAATTCAAAGCGGCTGCGGTATTCAGCAGCAATATGGTTCTCCAGAGAGAAAAGAACGTAAGAGTATTCGGTACAGGTAAGGACGGCGAAAGCATAATAGTTTCCATATGCGGAAACACTGCCGTAACTCAGGTTGCCGATGAAAAGTGGTGCGTTAAACTGCCGGCTATGAAGGCAGGCGGTCCTTATGAGATGAAGATAAGCAACGGCGACGAAACCATCGTGTTCGGTAACGTCATGGTAGGCGAGGTATGGCTTGCAGGCGGTCAGAGCAATATGGAACTTGAGCTTCAGAACTGCACAGGCGGTAAGGATTATCTTGCAAACGATAAGACGGAGAATGTACGCTACTACTACACGCAGAAGAACTGCAATATGGACGAAAAGTTCTTCCGTGACGAAGAGAACACAGGCTGGAGCTGTTTTGACAGCGAAAGCGCAAGAGCGTGGAGCGCAGTTGCGTATTTCTATGCAAAGGAGCTTGCCGCAAAGCTCGGCGTTACTGTCGGAATAATCGGTTGTAACTGGGGCGGCACAAGCGCAAGCTACTGGATGAGCCGTGAATCACTTGAAAAAGATACAGACTTAAAGGCATATCTTGATGACTTTGACAATGCCGTTGCAGGCAGATCAAGAGAAGAAATGGACAAGGAATACCTCGACTATGTAAAGTACGAGGAAGAGTGGCAGAAGAAGTCGGTAGAGTTCTACAGTGCACACCCCGACGGAACCTGGGACGAGTGCCAGGCTTACTGCGGTGTCAGCAAGTACCCCGGTCCTATGACGCCCCTGAATCCTTTCCACGCTACAGCGCTTTATGACAGTATGTTAAAGCGTGTATGCCCGTATACTATAAAAGGATTTATATACTATCAGGGCGAAACGGACGACAACAGACCGAAAACATATTTCAAGCTGTTCAAGTCGCTTATTCAGCTGTGGAGAGATGACTGGGGCGACGATGAACTTCCGTTCATGTTCGTACAGCTCCCTATGCACCGCTACAAGGCAGACCCCGACTGGAAGCACTGGTGCCTTATCAGAGAGGCACAGATGCGTACTTTCAAGACGGTCAAGAATACAGGTATCGCAGTTATCCTTGACTGCGGTGAGTTCAACGAGATCCACCCCAAGAACAAAGTTCCGGTAGGTCACAGACTGTACTTACAGGCTATGCACCACGTTTACGGCGACAATGAAACCGAAGCGTTCGGTCCTATCTACAAGAATATGACCGTAATGGGTGACAGAGCAGTAATAAGCTTTGAACACGCAGAAAACGGCTTTGATATAAAGGGCGACAATGGTATAACAGGCTTTGAAGTCGCAGGCGCCGATAAGGAATATAAGCCTGCCTGCGCTGTAATAGACGAGGACGGAACAATAAGCGTTTATGCAGACGAGGTAAAGAAGCCCGCTTATGTTCGTTACCTCTGGACAAATTACGGCGACGTTACTCTGTACGGCAAGAACGGAATACCCGTTGCTCCGTTCAGAACAAGTATGAACGACGAAAAGTAAGACTTAGATCCGAAAGGCATTATTATGGAACTTAAACGCAGCAGCGGAGTATTACTCCATATAACAAGCCTTCCTGCAAACGAGGGTATAGGAACGCTCGGAAGACCGGCATTTGAATTTGTCAACTGGCTTAAAGCGGCAGGACAGAAATACTGGCAGGTACTACCGATACACCCGACGGGATATGCGGATTCTCCCTATCAGTCGCCGTCGGCATTCGCAGGCAATCCCCTGCTTATAGATCTATGGGAGCTTGTCGAACTCGGACTTCTCATACCCGATGACATAAAAGGCAGAGAATACGGCGAGGACCCGTCTGCGGTCGACTATGAAAAGGTAATAGCGCAGAAGAATGAGCTGTTACACAAAGCTTTCTTCTCTTTCAAGGAAGATGTCGCTTATCTTGCGTTTGTGCAGGAGCAGGGCTGGTGGCTTGAAGACTATGCGCTTTTTATGGCAATAAAACAGCACAATGAACTGCGCTCATGGCTTACCTGGGACAAGGATCTCCGTTTCAGAAAGCCGGAAGTGCTTGCCGCTTTCAAGGAAGAACATATCGAAGAAATCAAATTTCACCGTTTTGTACAGTATATGTTCTTTACACAGTGGAACAAACTGAAAGCATACGCCAACAAAAACGGCATATCCATAATAGGCGATATCCCGATATATGCCGCTATGGACAGTGCGGACGTATGGGTAAATCCGAAGCTTTTCACAATTGATATTTCTCTGCGTCCTACTCTTGTCGCAGGAGTACCGCCCGATTATTTTTCACCCACGGGACAGCTCTGGGGAAATCCCCTGTATGACTGGGACACTATGGAGCGTGACGGTTACAGCTGGTGGCTGTCAAGAATAGACCATGCAATGAAGCTGTTCGATATGGTGAGAATCGACCACTTCCGTGCATTTGACACTTATTACGCTATTCCCGCCGACGCAACAACAGCAGAATACGGCGAGTGGAAAAAAGGTCCCGGCATGAAACTGTTCAACACGGTAAGAGAAAAGCTCGGTGATGTAAACATTATTGCCGAAGATCTGGGCGATATATTCGACAGCGTTAAAAAGCTTCTCAGCGATACGGGTTTCCCCGGTATGAGAGTTTTACAGTTCGGTTTCAACAACGAATATCAGGACAACATCCATCTGTGCCATAACTATGTAAACAACTGCGTTGCATATACAGGCACTCACGACAACGATACTATAATGGGCTGGCTGAAATCCGCAGACGCAAAAGCCGCAAAGATGGCAAAGAGCTACATAAACGCAAACTTCTTGGAGCATAAGAACGTAAGCTTTATAAGAAGCGTTTATGCAAGTCCTGCCGCACTTGCGATAATTCCTATGCAGGATATACTCGGCATTGACGGCAGAGGAAGAATGAACGTTCCCTCGACTGTCGGCGGAAACTGGACGTGGAGAATGAAAAAGCCGGCAAATAAAAAATCCGCAAGACTTATGAATAAGCTCGCAACAGCTTATCTCAGAAAGCCTGCGGTAACAGCAAAAGCAAAGGACAAATAAAAATGTCATTATCCGATATATTTGATAAGATAGCCGCAGGCAGAGAGCCTGCGCCGACAGGTGCAGTCGAATATCTCATAGTGGGACTGGGAAACCCGGGCACTCAGTATGAGAATACAAGGCACAATGCAGGCTTTATGGCAATAGATACGCTTGCCGAAAAGCTCGGCGTGCAGGTAAAAAAGCTGAAATTCAAATCTCTCATTGCCGATTGTACTGTTGAGGGCAAGCATTGCCTTTTAATGAAACCGTCAACATTTATGAACAACAGCGGTGAAGCTGTAAGCGAGGCTATGAACTTCTACAAGCTCCCGCCTCAGAATATACTTGTAATGTACGACGATATTTCTCTTGATGTCGGCAGGACAAGAATACGCAGAAAAGGCAGTGACGGCGGTCATAACGGTATAAAGAGCATAATACTGCTTACAAACAGTGACGCTTTCCCCCGTGTAAAGATAGGTGTCGGCGCAAAGCCACACCCCGATTTTCCGCTTGCAGACTGGGTACTTTCTGGCTTCAAGAAGGAAGACGGCGAGAACCTTGAAAAAGCACTCGACAATGCCGCTGAAGCCGCAAAGCTCATAGTTGCGGGCAAGATAGATATGGCAATGAACAAATACAGTTCGTAAGAATAACCCTTAAAGCTACAGAAAGACAGACAATATGGAACTTCTTAAAAATATGGCTGACACGCTGACCGAGTATAAAAAGTCAGTCACTCATATTTTAAGCGATGAACCCGTCCCCTTGTTGGTGACGGGACTTTCGCATATACACAAGGCGCACTTCTTAGCGTCACTGAGCTATGAAAAGATACCCGCCCCGATACTTGTTATAACCGAGAGCGAAGCGTCCGCCGCAAAGCTCACCGAGGATATAAATACAATGTGCGGCGATACTGCCGCATATCAGTTTCCCGCATCGGACCTGACGCTTACCGATACCGAGGCGCAGTCAAACGAGTACGAGCATAAGCGTATCGAAACGCTGTCTGCCGCTCTTTCAGGCAAGGCAAAGCTTATAATATCATCATCGGAAGCGGCAGTACAGCTCACCGTACCCAAAGACGTGCTGAAAAAGCACACCGTAACGCTGAAAGCAGGCGATGAAATAAAGCTTGACGAGCTTGCAAAAACGCTTATTTCGGCAGGTTACACACGCTGTGATATGATAGAGGGCAAGGGACAGTTCTCGTTCCGCGGCTCGCTTGCAGATATTTACCCCGTCAGCAGTGATTACCCCGTCAGAATTGAGCTGTGGGGTGATGAAATAGACACGGTAGCCTCATTTGACATAGACACCCAGCGAAGAATAGATACGGTCAAAAGCGTCAGCATAACCCCCTGCGGTGAAACCATCTTTGAAGAGGGAGTTCTGCCGCAGACATTACAGACGCTTCTCGAAAAGACCGAGAAGAACAAAAAGAAGAATGATGAAGCGGCAAAGCGCATAAGACGCGACATAGCAAGACTGCGTGACGGTCTTTCGGTATGTTGTCTTACACGTTATTTTCCGCTGTGCTATAAAACCCCCGGCAGTATTTTTGACTATGCAAGCACTTTAATAATCTGCGAATCGTTCACTGCCGCAGAATCCGCCAAGGGTGCAATATCAGCTCACCTTGAAGACCTGAAACTGCTCACTGAGGACGGAGTTCTCTGCAAGGGACTTGATAAGTACCTTATGAGTAAAGCCGAATATCAGGACGTAGTAAAAGAGAATGTACGGCTCTATATGGACACGTTCATAAGAGGCGGCGGAATTGATCTCGGCGATATTCTGAAGGTCGATTCGATACAGCTTTCCGCATGGAGCGGTGAATATAAGACGCTGTGCGAGGAGCTTGACAACTATAAGAAAAACGGCTATACCTGCATTATATTCGGCGGCACGGACAAAGCGGCAAAGATACTTGCCGACGACCTGCGTGACAGCGGATATCAGGCTGATTACGCAAAAAATCCGAAAAAATTCTATCTCGGCAGAATTACCGTAGTAGAGGGAATTATTTCGGCAGGCTTTGAATACCCTGAGGAAAAAATTGCGGTACTCACCCGCACAAGCGCTTCATCGTCGAAAACCTCAGCCCCTAAAAAGAAATTCAAAAAGGGCGCGCAGATACGCTCACTCAGCGATATAGCACAGGGCGATTTAGTCGTACACGGTTCTTACGGTATCGGCGTGTTTGAGGGCGTTCAGAAGCTTACCGCCGACAAGATCTCAAAGGACTATATCAAGATAAAATACGCAGGTACGGACGTGCTTTACGTTCCTGTAACCCAGCTTGACCTTATTTCACGCTATATCGGAAGCGGCGACGCCGACACGGTAAGACTGAACAAGCTCGGCACTGACACCTGGAAAAAGGCAAAGACCAAGGCAAAAGCGGCAACACAGGAGATGGCGAAGGAGCTTATCGAACTGTATTCACGCCGTATGAAAGCCAAGGGTTACGCATTCTCTCCCGACACCGAGCAACAGCATATATTTGAGGATCATTTCAGCTATGTTGAAACGGACGATCAGCTCAGGTGCATAGAAGAGATAAAGCACGATATGATGCGCACAGCTCCGATGGAACGACTGCTCTGCGGTGATGTAGGTTTCGGCAAGACCGAAGTTGCGCTCCGTGCCGCATTCAAGTGTATAGGCGACGGAAAGCAGTGCGCTATCCTTGTTCCGACAACCGTTCTTGCATGGCAGCACTACCAGACGGTTTTGAAACGTATGGAAGGCTTCAACGTAAGAGTTGAGCTATTGTCACGTTTCCGCACCGCAAAGGAGCAGAAAGCGATCCTTAAAAAGCTTGAAGAGGGCGAACTTGACCTTGTTGTCGGCACACACAGACTTGTACAGGACGATGTAAAGTTCAAGGATTTAGGGCTTGTTATAATAGATGAGGAACAGCGTTTCGGTGTAAACGACAAGGAAAAGCTGAAAGAAGCGTTCACAAACGTAGACGTGCTGACCTTATCCGCAACTCCCATTCCGAGGACGCTCAATATGGCAATGTCGGGAATAAGGGATATGAGCGTCATTGAAACGCCGCCCGGCGACCGTCACCCGATAACCACCTATGTTGTCGAACACGACCGCGGAGTTATAGCCCAGGCGATAAGCAAGGAACTGCGCCGTAACGGACAGGTCTACTATGTTCATAACCGCATTGAAAGCATATATTCCTGTGCCGCCGACATTCATTCGATGGTACCCGAAGCCAATATAGGAATAGCGCACGGCAGAATGAGCGAGGAAGAACTTCTCGATGTATGGAGAAGGCTTATCGAGGGCGAAATAAACGTGCTTGTCTGCACAACGCTTATAGAAACAGGCGTAGATGTGCCGAACTGCAACACGCTGATAATTGAGAATGCGGACTGTATGGGACTTGCCCAGCTCCACCAGCTGAGAGGCCGTGTCGGACGTACAAACCGCCGTGCATACGCCTATTTCACATTCCAGCGTGGCAAAGTGCTGAGCGAGATAGCCACCAAGCGACTTGACGCGATAAGAGAATTTACCCGTTTCGGTTCGGGCTTCAGAATTGCTATGAAAGACCTTGAGATAAGAGGTGCAGGCTCGGTACTCGGTCAGAGCCAGTCGGGACACTTAGCATCTGTCGGTTACGATATGTATATCAAACTGCTTAATGAGGCTATTCTCGAACAGCAGGGCAAAGCCCCGGAAATCACTCCTGAATGTCTTATTGACATAAGGATAGATGCGTTCATTCCCGAAAAGTATATTTCAAACCAGGCACAGCGTGTCGACTGCTACAGAAAGATAGCGATGATAGAAAATGACGATGACGCTTACGATGTCACCGATGAGCTTATCGACCGTTACGGCGATGTACCGAGAGCGGTCGAGGGACTTATCGAGGTTGCAAAGTTAAGACGAATAGCTCAGAAGATGCACCTTACCGAGATAATCCAGAGCGGCGATATTATGATATTCTATCCCGAAAAGACGGATAAAAAGACAATGGAACGCATTTCTGCCGTCGGCGGAAAATTCGGCAAGGCTATGATGCTGAACATTGCTACCGATAAGCCGAATTTCCGTGTAAGCGGCGTTGATAAGTACGGCGGACCGATCGCAATGCTGAGCGATACGCTCAGCGCAATGCAGTCGGTTGACGGCGATAAGGATAAAAAGACAGAAACTGAGGACGGTGAAAAAAATGGCTGAGAAGAAAAGCGTCAAGCGTAAAATAATAACAGCCGTTATAATTGTCGGTGTGTTCGCACTGCTTATAGGCTCGTTCTTTCTCAGAGATATTTGTCTGAGGGCAGGAATTACCGAGTGTGAAAAGCGTGAGATACTTCAGGTGAGATCCAAGTATTCATCTATACTTGAAAAGATAGTAACCACAAGCTCGGATATAACCGACTACAAGATCACAGCCGCACACGGCGGACTTTTTGAAAAATCGGTAATCACTGCCGACGAAAACGGCGAGCCGCTTTATGATAAGCTGACGGAGGAGCTTGATGTGTTGTGCCATACTTACTGTTACGGTGTTGAAAAGCAGGATAATGTAGTGTATTTCAGCTTCAACACCGGCAATACAAAACAGCTTATCTATTCTGCAAAGGATATTTCCGACAACGAAACTTCATCGCTCGGCGATAATTGGTACTACTATGAGAAAGTAATGACAGCCGATAACGGCTGACACAAAGAACAAAAGAGAAGGACACAAAAATGAAAAACATAATTCTTATCGGAATGCCCGGCGCAGGAAAAAGCACTGTCGGCGTACTCCTTGCAAAATCAATGGGTTACGACTTTGTTGACGCTGACCTTGTGATACAGAAACAGCAGGGAACAAAGCTCCAGAACATAATTGACGAGCGCGGACTTGACGGTTTCAAGCAGGCTGAAGAACAGGCTCTGCTGTCTATAAACGACAAAAAGGCAGTGATCGCAACGGGTGGCTCAGCCGTATTTTCTGCCGCAGGTATGGAGCATCTCAAAGAAAACGGTGTCTGCGTATATCTCAGAGTTGACGAGCAGGAGCTTATCCGCCGTCTTACGAATATAAAGACAAGAGGCATAGCCTGCCGTCCGGGCGAAACGGTAGCGGAGATAATCGCCGAACGTGAGGTGTACTACAACCGTTACGCTGATATAACGATAGACTGCGTGAATACGACAGCCGAACAGGTTGTCGGGATGATCATGCGCGAAACGGAAAGTAAATGAACAGAACCCTCTGTGGTTTATCCGCAGAGGGTTTTATAATTTACACCAGACAGCTTCTCAGCCACTTTTCAACTATCTGAAAATCGCTTTGCGCCATAAAAGGATGTTCGCTGTTTTCGCTTACAGTAAGTATTGCGCCGAATTTATCCGCAAACGTTTTTACAGCGCTGAGCGGCTGTAAATTATCTTTGCCGCCATAAAGTATAGCGGTCGGACTGTTCCATTTTTCGATCGGATGGGAAAGGATATAGCTATAATAATCCCAGCACAGGACATCAATATCAGTCTGTATCTCCTGCTTTTCAAAAAGCTCTTTTTCTGTTACACCGCTCCACATCATCATATGCTTTACAAGCCACTCCATATCAACTATAGGCGACTGAAAAAGGCACTTGTCAAAAACAATATCCTTATAGGCGTTAAGCGCAAAATAGGCGCCTATACTGCAAGCATGCAACGAAATATTCTTCCATTTGCCGTTTACATAGTCATATATCTGCTTAAGGTCAGCCATACCGCTCCACACGTCACAACGACTGCCGTCATTTCTTTCCCCGTGCTGTGCAAGATCAAAACTCATCGTATTGTAGCCGTGTTCCTGCACTATAGCGGCAAAGCTTTCGGCATATTCCTTGCGGCTCATTTTACCGTGAACGTGTATGAATATCCTTTCTGACGGCTCTCCCCATATAATAGCGGGGATTGTGCCGATATAGAATTTCGCCTTTTTCATACGCTTACCCCATAGCCGGAACAGCAGCTTCACTCTTCCTCAGCCTTGCAGTCTGCTTCTGTGCCATAACAAGCTCATAATATACACCCTTGCTTTGTAAAAGCTCGGTATGAGTACCGATTTCGGCTACTCTGCCCTTTTTAAGCACTATAAGCCTATCCGCATTTGCAAGCGTTGACAGCCTGTGAGCTATCGCTATTGTCGTTCTGCCCTTTATCAGCCTGTCGAGAGCGTCCTGTATCTGCTTTTCGGTCTGCGTGTCAAGCGATGCGGTAGCTTCGTCAAGTATAAGTATCTTCGGGTCGTGCAGAATCGCTCTTGCAATCGCTATTCGCTGACGTTCGCCGCCCGAAAGATTGTAGCCACGTTCTCCTACAACGGTATTGTAGCCGTCAGGCATACGGGTGATGAAATCGTGGCAGTTTGCCGTCTTTGCGGCGTTCACTATTTCCTCAAAGGTTGCATCAGGCTTTGCATAACGGATATTGTCAAGCACCGTACCGTTGAAAAGATACGTTTCCTGCAATACAACTCCGACCTGTGAACGCAATGAATTCTGCGCTATGTCACGCACGTCAGTGCCATCTATCAGCACCTGACCCGATGTTGCGTCATAAAGCCTCATAACAAGGTTTATAAGCGTGGATTTGCCGACACCGGAATGTCCGACTATGCCTATCATCTCGCCTTGCTTTATGCTGAACGAAACGTCTTTCAGCACCGGATTATACGCCTTGTAGCCGAAATATACGTTTTTAAACTCGATATCGCCCTTTATATCAAGGCTTAATGCGTTTTCCGTGTCGTTTATGTCGTTGTCCTCTTCAAGTATCTCGAATACCTTTCCTGCGCTTACCCTTGCCTGCGCAAGCACTCTCGGCAGACTTGTCAGCCACTGGATAGGTCCGTAGAGCATAGCAACATAGGTCGTGAACTGTATCAGTTCACCGAGCTGCATTTCTCTTCCGAGTATCATACTACCGCCGAAGAACAGGGCGCAGAATTCGCCTATGCTGAATATGTAGCGGATAGGCGGCTGTACCATATACCAGAGTATATCGGCTTTCTTCACGGAGTCAGCCCATTTCGCAGACGCATTTCTGTATGCTTCTATCTCTCTGTCCTCGTTGCCGTAGTTCTTGACTACCCTTATTCCGTGCAGAACGTCATGCAGAAGTTCGCTTGCACGGCACTGAAAGCGCCATACCCTGCCGTATCTTACGCTTATCGCATTGAACGACTTTGCCGAAAGGAAAGCCGCAAGCGGTAACGGAATCGTGATAACAAGAGCCATCTTCCAATTTGTGATGAACATGATTATAAGCAACGCCACAAGAGCTGTCGTCTGGAATATCATATCCTTACCCTGACGTGTCATAAAGTCCTGCAAGGTCGCCGCATCACCCGATACACGATTGATAAGCTCACCGGGAGTGCGCTTTGCAACGTTGCTCATTGATAGCTGTTGCGTCTTGTTGAATATGTCACGGCGCAGATCCCTGCCGTATGCCGTGGATATCTTGTAGTTACATACTTCCTGCAACAGTCTGAATCCCATAGAGGACAGATTTATCGCCAGAATGCACAGCGTTATCTTCCAGAAAAGCCCCCAGTCGCTGTTGTTCGGAACTATAAGGTCATCTACCAGTATGCGCTGGAACAACGGATTGATAACGTCAAAAGCGTAAAGTATGAATGTTGCCAGGAGTGACAGGCAGAACTGCACCTTGTACGGCGCAAGTCTTTTTACAAGCTTTATGAACACCCCCTTTTTCGCATCGCAGAACATACACTTATTGCTCCCCATAAGCGCCGCCCCGCATTTAGGACAACTTGGCTCGTCTGCATCGGTATGTTCGGTAAATTCACCGGTTGCGATAAAATATTCATATATCTTTGCAAGCTCCGCATAGCGCATATAGTATTTCTGTGAGAACTGACATACGCAGATATCCTTGCCGTGCAGATCCCTTATGCACAGCATGGAACAGCCGATAAGCTGTTCGACCGTTATTTTGCTTATATCCGTTACGGAAAACTCCCGTACCGCTTTATCGTCATAATATACAGTGAGCTTATCTTTTGTGGCGGTAAGATGCCCGTTTGCCGTTTTTGCTCTCCGGTCTATGTCAAACGGCAGTGAAAAGCTCACGCTGTCAATGTCCACGCTGTTCGGGACTGACAGTTTCAGATTCATTTATACCCGCTCCTTTCTGTAAAGGTAATAAATGCGGTATCAGATGAACAGTTGCAGTCTTTTGATACTTGCCTTATCCAGCTTGTCAACATCGGGTACGCTGTAGCGGTTGCCGTCAGAATCGGTCACGGCAAGCATTTTACCGTGTATCACTCTGAAATTATGCCACCAGTCGTACACCGCTATCTTCTTCTCTCCTGCTGTTGTTTCGGCTTCAAGGAAAAGATAGCCCATCTGATTATCCGTTATCCTGTTTATTTTCTTGATCTCTGGAATGTAGTATTTGAGCCTGAGATAGCCGTCTGCCGTATTTTTCATATCTGTCGGCAGTTCGTTCAGATCATTTATAACACCTATCTCTTTCCACTCGTCTTCCTCGTTCTTATAGCTTACGCTGATATATTTGTTTTCATCGTTGAAAGGTACAAGCCTTGTAAGGTCAACCTTTTCGTATTCCTTTCCGTCATACGAAAGCGACAGATAACCGCTTTCATTTTCGGTAAGTGATATTTTATCGGGAGAAAGTATATTCAGCGTATCTACATCATAGATTGCAGTCGTATTCTGCTTCATAAGCTTTCCTTTCTTTATCAGTCAAGTCCGACAGATCTCAGCGATTCGCTCTGTAACTTGTACAGCTCAAAATATTTGCCCTTTGTGCGTATAAGCTCATCGTGCGTTCCGCTTTCCTTTACTTCACCGTGTTCGATTACATACAGATTATCTGCGTCACGGAGCGTTGAAAGGCGGTGTGCTATCGCTATTATTGTTCTGCCGTGCTTGAGGTTATCTATTGCGCTTTGTATCTTACGCTCTGTAGCGGTATCCATTGCCGCTGTCGCCTCGTCGAGTATCAGAATATTCGGCTTCTGTATCAGCGCGCGGGCAATGGATATACGCTGTTTTTCACCGCCCGACAGGCTTATGCCGCCGCTTCCCGTAACAGTATCATAACCTTCGGGAAGCTTCATGATAAAGTCGTGTGCATTTGCGCTTTTCGCCGCCTGTACGACTTCTTCCATAGTTGCGTCAGGTCTTGCATAGCGGATATTGTCAGCTATCGTTCCCATAAACAGATATGTTTCCTGCGATACAACGCCGATATTTTTTCTGAGAACGTCAAACGGTATCTTCTTTATGGGTATTCCGTCTATCGTAATTTCACCCGATGTAACATCGTACATTCTCGATATAAGATTTATGATAGTCGATTTTCCCGCACCGGTCTTTCCGACAATGCCGGTGAACTTTCCGGCTTCTGTCGCAAACGACATATTTTTAAGCACAGGTCTGCCTGCCTCATATTCAAACGTAACGTCCCTGAACCGTATATCACCCTTTAAAATACCGTCAGGTATATCGACAGGTTCTGCGGGTGGCTTTACGGTAGGCTCGCTGTCGAGTATCTCGAACATTCTTCCTGCGGCATCGGTACATCGTGCCCAGTCGTTACCCATATACATAAAGAAGAACATAGGGTCCCAGATAACACCGAAATAGTTAATAAGCAGTGTAAGTCCGCCGAGCTGTAGATTACCCGTCAGTACAAGCGCAACGCCAAGGCAATATATAACACCGCTGAATACGGCATATATTCCGCTCTGTACGGGGACAAAGTGTGCGCTTCTCCTGTCCCTTGCATATTCTGCCGAGTAAAGATTATCGTTCTTTACGCCAAAGCGTGTTATCTCCTGCTCTTCGCGGGAAAACGCCTTTACTACCCTGTGACCGTTGAGCGCATCGGACAAAGTGGAAGTTACTCCGCGCCTTGCAATATCTCGGTTTCTCCAGTGTCTTCTCTGACCTCTCAGCCACAGCACCTCGCACAGCAGTACAAGGAATACCGCAAAGAACATAGACAGCGATATTATCGGGTTCACCATAAGCATAAGTATCACAAGCCCGATTATTTTTATTATATTTGCGATGAACTGCGGTACTATATCGACGAAAAATCCATACACGTCAAAGCTGTCACGGTCTACTCTGCCCATAAGCGAGCCTGTCTGCTTTGTCGTGAAGAACGACAGCGACAATTTCTGCATTGATGCAAAAATATCCGTCCTCAGCTTATGTATTACTTGCGGCGTTATCCTGCTTATAATAACGCCGTAAACCATCGCAAATCCGGTTGACAGCAATGAAAATGCCGCCATTACCAGTATCACGAACAGTATCTGTCCGTACAGGCTCCCGCCCTCTGTCAGAACATCATCGTACAGCATTTTTGTACCGAAATACGGGGCAATAAGTCCCAGTGCGACCGATACGGCTATAAGCACAAGTATAACCGCTATCTGCTTTTTGTAGTCGCCGAACATTCCGAGCAGGCGCCTGAATATCCAGGTACGCTTGGTGCAGTACGGACAGAATGCTCTGTTCGGGTCGGGATATTTTCTGCCGCACTTGGGGCAGTAAAGCGTCTTGTCATCAAGTGCGGAATCATCGGGCGTTTTGCCCTTTTTGATCGTTTCATATCGGCGGCAGAACTGCTCGAATTTTTCGGAAAACCCTCCCGAAAACATAGCAAGCTGTTTTTCACTGCCGTCTGCCATCTTTGCCATCAGTCTTGCCGTAAACTGATAGCGGTCAACATACAGCTTTTCGATATCGGACATCGGATATTCGCAGAAGTCCTTGAAATCAAACTGTGTGTCGAACGTCTTTTTATTTTTTACCAGTCTGTCATAGCCCGACAGCAGATAAAGCTTTTCATTATCGAACGTGATGTAGGTGTCATAATAACACCCATCGCCGTCCATATCCGCTTTTACGCAGTATAAAAGCTTATCCGTGTCTACTGCCCTGACAGAAAAAGCTGTCTGCACAGCGACAGACAGCTTATCAAAATACTTCATTCATTCACCGTTTCTTTCCGACCGCAAAAATGCAGTCTTGTGAAGCACAAAAAGATACCGGGACACAGTTGTATCACTATCGGTAAACTGTGCCGCTTACGGCATACAAAACAGTTGCTTGATATATGCAGATATCTTTTTATGTATTTCAAACGTTACGCAAACCCGCATTCAGGCGCAGCCGGATTAAAAAATTAACCGGCATTACAAGGTTCATTACAGGTTTCCGTCTTAGAATTTTCTTCTGACAGCTATCACACAAAGGGCATAATTGTCCCTTTGTGGATTTGTCCGTTGTGGATAATATTTTTATTATTCCGTTCCTGTTTTCCTTGTATGCCGGTCACATTTACCGATAGTACTTTTATGTACTTATCTGTACATTGTCTTTGCTACTTCAGCGAGTATATCTACACCCTTTTCGATCTGTTCGTCGGTGGGTGTTGAATAGTTCAGTCTGAATGACAGACAAGGAGCGCTTTCATCTGTTAAGAATGCGTTGCCGGGAACTACAGCCACCTTATTCTGTACAGCCTTCTTGCAGAAGTAAGGCATATCACCGTCGGGCAGGGTACCCCAGATGAACAAGCCGCCCTCGGGCTCTGTGAACTTGATGGACTTGGGCATCTTCATCTTGAGGTTTGTAAGCATAAGATCTGACTTGTGCTTATAGATGGCTCTGAGCTTTTCAAGATGCTCTTCAAAGTTATTCTCGGTTACGAACTTATAAGTGATCATCTGCGGCAGGATAGAGGTGTGAACGGTTGAAACCTGCATGCAGACTACTGCCTTTGCGATCACGTTCTTGGGGGCGCAGAGGTATCCTACACGCAGACCGGGCGCAAGTGTCTTTGAGAATGTTCCCGCATAGAGAACATGACCCGTCTTGTCAAGCGACTTTATTGTAGGTACGTCTTCGCCGAGGTAGCGCAGATCGCCGTAAGGATTGTCTTCGAGTATGTATACGTTGTACTTCTGAGCCAGTTCAAGCACCTTCTTGCGCTTTTCAAGGCTCATTGTCTTGCCGGTGGGGTTCTGGAAGTTAGGAATAAGGTAGATGAAAGCTGTTCTCTGATACTTTTCAAGAGCGGCTTCAAGCTTTTCAATGTTTATTCCGTCGTCGTCCATATCTATGCCGACAAGCTTTGAATTATAGGAACGGAAAGCATTCAGCGAACCGATAAATGTAGGTGCTTCGCAGATAATAACGTCACCCTCGTTGCATATCTCCTTGGTAACTACTTCTATCGCCTGCTGTGCGCCCGATGTGATTACTACATCTTCTTCATTCTCATCGAACATACCCTTTTTCTTAAGGTCGTCCTTTATCCAGTTACGAAGAGGTGTGTAGCCCTCTGTGATTGAATACTGAAGGGCATCTATGGGCGTGGTTGTAAGTATTTCGTTTGTTATACGCGCGATCTCCTCTGTGGGGAAAGCCTCGGGCGCGGGATTACCTGCCGCAAAGCTGATTACCTCCGGATCTGCCGTAAATTTAAGTATCTCTCTTATTGCTGATGGCTGCAATGTCTGTACTCTGTATGAAAATGCGTTCATATTTATATATTGGTCTGCCGCCGCATAAACGGCTGACCTTTCCTCCTTGCATTTATTTTGTAATGGGTGAGCGGCATATTGGGACTGCCGCTGTTACAATAGTTTTATTCTATCACACATTTAAGCGGAATGCAAGGTTTTTATCTGCTAAAACACAGTTGTATCTTCCTGTTACGGTTGAAAAGTCAGCACACTTTCATAAAAATTCAAAAATTTACTTAACAAACAAAAATTTAATTGACTTTTCTTAAATATTGTTTTATAATTTAACTAACGGCAATTCCGCCGTTGATTATTTGAAATGGTTTTTCGGAGGTTAACATTTATGGCTTTTTGCAACAAATGTGGAAATCAGCTCCCCGACGGAGCAAACAACTGCCCTAACTGCGGTGCACCCGTTGGCGGCACACAGCAGAACGCTCAGGCTTTTGTAAACAATATGATGAATACTGAAGATTCAACAGCACAGTTTGATCCTCAGGACATAACCGCAAACAAGGGTATGTCTGTACTGGCATACATAGGAATACTCTTCCTTATCCCCCTGCTTGCATGCCCCAACTCAAGATTTGCACGTTTCCATACAAATCAGGGTCTTGTGCTCTTCCTGCTCGGCTTAGCCGCTTCTGTAGTAACAGGTATTATCACTATAATTCCTTTTGTAGGTTGGGTTTTAGGTCCTATCTTAGGTTTTGCCGTATCTATATTTGAACTTGTTCTTATGATCATGGGCATTGTCAATGCCGCTCAGGGACAGGCTAAACAGCTTCCTGTTATCGGTAAGATCACACTTCTTAAGTAATTATCCGATATAAGACAAATACACAAAGCCCCGTGTCTATTTCACGGGGCTTTGTTATTTACTGAATGATCACGTCGTGCCTGTGAGCAAGATTTATAAAAAAACACTCCGCTGTACCCGGTACAGCGGAGTTGCTTTTTAGTTATTCTTTGAAAGCCAGATGCTTGCAACATCAAGTGCTTCGTAAAGACTGCCTCTTTCACTTGTCTTTGCGATTATCTCTGTAGCAGGAACAGTCGGATCAGTGTTCATAAGCTGTACCCTTGTCTTGTCTGCTATTTCAAGATCCTTGACCTTGTGCGTGGATAATACAGTCAGCATTGCAACGTACTTATCGGACATATTGCCATAATAGATGGTGTTGTCTTTCCTTACAAGAGGAAGACCTTTGTAGGTGAAAAATTCCTGCTCTGTCATAATAACCTCCACCGTCGCACTAACGGTCAGTGTGTGACGGACAGATCCCGTGCATAATTTAAGATCCGCCCCCTGTCGTCACACTACTTTATATAACGCCTTTCGGCATCAGAAATCTGAAACGATCTCCCCGCCTGTCAGAAGTGCATTCAGGTTATCGAGTAGTCTTGTTGCATATACCTGTCTTACCTTGTAACGTACATCGCCGTTTACAACTATAATGCAGGTTCTGTCGCTCTCGCTCGAGTAGAACTCGACTACATCGTTTTCCTTGCCCTCTTCGCGGTGATCATATGTGATACCTGCTATGAACTTGTTGTCATCTGTCAGGTCATCAAGATATATCTGCTCTGCATACGCCGACAGCAGATACTGATAGAACGATTTGAACTTTGCAGCGTCAACTTCCTTGCCGTCATAGCTGAAGCTTGAGTTGTCTGCATCGCCTGTGATCTTGAAGTCATAAGCCTTGCGATCGCTGTCATAGATAGTAACGCCGTCAAGATAATAGATATACGGCGTTAAGAACAGCTTGTAGAGTATGCTCTCAGGTGTAACCGTGAGCCACGGCAGGTTGTCGGGCGAGAACACATAAATTGCGTCCTTGTCTGACAGCATACCGTAATATCCTGTGATCGACCTTATCTCTTCGCCTGTTTCTTCGTTCTTTGTAACAGTGTATACGGCTGAGCCTATTGTGAGCTTTGTTACCGTATCTTCATTACTTACCATTGTAACGGTGCAATCGGGATCGTCAAGGTCCGCCTGCTTCTTCTGTTCATCTGTGGGAGAAACGGCGAACACACCGGACGCGGATATTCCGTACAGCCCGTAAACCACCTTCTGGTCAAGCTCATCATCGGCAAGTATGCCGTTGTGGCTGGACATTGCATATGCTACATAGGTAGATGAGAATTCCTTTTCGGTTTCCTCGGGGAGCTTGTCAAGAACTATATCCTTTTCAAGGTCCTTGCGCTCGACACGCACTCTGTTTACCGTGTCGTTTTCAGAGTCATAGGACGCTACCAGCGTTGACTTGTTGACATACGACAGCTCATCGTTCATAGCGAAGCTTACGCCTGAATTTGATACAAGATATACCGTATTGCTCTTATCAGTCTTTACATACCACGAGTTTTCGCCCTCATACTTGATACCGATAAGGCAGGTCATATCCTCAGCTTTGTTATCCTTGAACGTCATTTTAACAGTCGCTGTAGGCTTGTCAAAGCCGTACTTTGCAAGGTCGGTTGCGTTTTCTTCAACTACCTGCTTTGCACTCATACCGCCTGCACTGCTCATGGCTGTTGAATATGAACTGCTGTTTGCGAGCGCCTCGGGGATCGAATCTATTCCCCACTTTTCCTTACCTAAACGATTGATTGTATATTCTCCGCTCTCGTTCTTTATCGTGAGCGTTGAAATATCGTCGATTTCGTAATCGGTTATGCTGACCGTGGTGTCGCTTGACGTGCCTGAATCGGCAGTATCGTCCTTCGGCTGTGTCAGCACCAGTGCAAGCGTTGCCGCACCGAGTACTGCCAGACCGATCACCGAACCGAGAATTATCTTTGTGTTTTTCTTCATTTCTGACCTTTCGCTTACTTATGCAGACGTCTTACCCAGATGATTATACCGAATATTATCAGAAGTACGGGCAGAACAATTACAAATCCGATAACAAGACCGTTCTTCTGAGCGTCTGTTATCTCGAATGTTGTGGTGTCGTAAGACTTGGGAGTGAGTGTAATACCCTCTTCCTTGTCACAGCTTACATTGAATATGTTCATGATAAGCTGAGAGTTGTTTACAGACGCTGTCTGTAAGAATGAGGTGTTGAGAAATTCCATACCGCCTATTGCCACTATACGGCTTGAGAACGGTGTCGTGCCCTCAAATCTTGTCTTTACAGCCTGCATGATAACGGAATACTGTGTTCTCTTTGCGTCGCTTTCGGGCGTCCAGTTGTCACCGCTGTCCTGAGGCTTGATAACCGCGCCGTCGTATGTTTTAAGAAGCGACTGGATAGAGATATTGCCGTTACCGCTCTGATTCTCCCACTTTGATGTTACGGCGCTCATATTGTAGCCGTGAACGGGTGAGCTGTTTGTAAACGTGCTGAAATCAGTGTCAGGTACAGACAGTACCTGATATGTGTTCATACCGCTGTATGTGTAGTTTTCATCTGTCTGATAGGTAAGACCCTTTTCAACCTTCAAGCCCCACTGGTCAAGCAGTCCGTCAAGGTTCGGCGAATCACCGAGCTTGGGGTTGTTTACATATATAAGGTTCTTGCCGAAATTACCGTCGTTGTCAAGCCATGTATCAAGCTTGTTTATATCGGCAACCGAGTAGTCCTTATCCGGTCCGAAGATGAATACAAAGTCATAGTCCTCGCTTATCTTGTCTGTAAGAGTGATGTTTACAGATTCGATAACATAGCTGTTTGTTTCGAGGAGGTTCTGTAAAACAGAATTTTCCGTTTCGCCGTAGCCGGTTATGACCGCTACCTTTACAGGGTCTGTATCGATAACATTCATAATAGCGGACACTACAGCCTGCTCTGCATTTGCTTCAACCTTTTCAGGCTGTTTTACGCCGTAGTAGTTGAGATACTGTTCATTATAGGTTATGCTGAGGAAGTCCTCGTATGTCAGAACCTTTACACGCTTTGTAGCCTTGCTCTCAACCATGATCTCGTTTGAGGTTATGGTTTCTGTATAGTTTGCTATAAAGCCGGGGTTCGATACTACATCGACATACTGTAATGTGATATTTGAATTTGCCGCGGCGATTTTCTTTAATATCTCATTTGTCTGATAGTAGTAGGAACTTCCGCCCGTGAATGCGGATTCTTCGCTTGTTACCGTGATCGTTACCTCGTCTGTTACGGTTTTGAGATAATCTACAGTTGACTGCTCAATACTGTAAAGACCCGAGTCGGTAAGGTCAGCCGCCGGCATGAATCTGTCGCCGAGCAGTGTAATTATCACGTTCACAAGAACTACGGCAACTATGAAGATGACCGTGAAAAGTATCGACAGTCCGCCGTACTTCAGCTTCTTGTTCTTAAACGGGTTTTTATGAGGTTTCTTTGCCTTGGCGCTTTCGGTTGCGGCTTTGGCGGCTTCGTTTTTATCCTCTGCCGCTGTCTGCTTTACCTCAGCCTCTTCGTTTATTTTACTCATGCGTTTTCTCCTTTGTCGTAGTCACTTATGCCCAACGGCGCTTTTCAAGCACCCTTACAGTTAAGAACAGGAAAATGAAAATAACGCTGACAAAGAATATCAGGCTTGAAAGGCTGAATATTCCGTTTGTTATCTGCGAGTATCTCGAATATACCGAAATGCTCGAAAGCACGTCCTGTAAAAATCCTGTGGGAAGTGCGCTTGTAAGTGTGTTCATAAGCAGTATCATAAGATTGATAAAGAAACTGCCTATAGCCGCGATCATCTGGTTTTCCGTAAGTGATGACACGAACAGACCAATAGAAACAAATATACCGCCGAGCAGTAACAGTCCTACCGTGTTGCCCCAGATAGGAAGCCATGAAACCTTGGCAAAGGTCGACATTACAAATCCGTATACTGGCATAACCGCAACGCCTATCGCAAAAATCGCATATGCGGCAAGGAACTTGCCCATTACTATCGATAAAAGGCTTACGGGAGCCGTCAAGGTAAGCTGGTCGGTCTTCTGCTTCTTATCCTCCGACAAAAGTCGCATTGTAAGCAGAGGAACAAAAACCATAAGTACCATAAACATCATCAGGAATACGCTTGATATATCCGTTGAACCTACAGACAGAGCGAATATATAGAAGAACAGTCCCGAAAATGCGTAGAAAATAGCAAGGAACACATAGCCGAGCGGCGATGTGAAATATGCTCTGAATTCTCTTTTAAATATTGCAAACATTCTTATTCCGCCTTTCCGGTCACTTTGTAAACTTCAGCTTGTCAACGCTGTCTGCCACGTTACCGTATATATCGCCTGTAGTGATCTTGAGGAATACTTCTTCAAGAGTAAGCTCGCTCGACTTCATCATAAGCAGTGTGTAGTTTCTTGAAGCAAGACGCTTTGAAACCTCACGGCGGATATCTGTACCGGGCTTTGCATTAAGGAAGTATTCGCTGACGCCCTCTTCAACATTCTCACGGTTGACAAATACCTCGTCCATACCGGGAATAGATGAAAGCAGCTTCTTTACATCGGTGGAAGCGCCCTCGCAGCGTATAACAAGCTTGTGGTCTGCGGACATATTTCTTGCAAGGTTGTCTGCGCTGTCGTTAGCAACAACCTTACCTCTGTTGATGATTACTATCTTGTCGCATACTGCCTGTATTTCGGGAAGTATGTGGCTTGAGAGGATGACCGTGTGATTCTTGCCGAGCTTCTTTATAAGCGCTCTGATCTCGATTATCTGCTTGGGGTCAAGTCCGACTGTCGGCTCGTCAAGGATAAGCACGGGGGGATTTCCTACAAGTGCCTGTGCAAGACCTACACGCTGTTTGTAACCCTTTGAAAGGTTCTTGATAACGCGATCCTTTACGTCCGTGATCTTGACAAGATCGCATATCTCCTTGAGATGTGAGTTTATCGGAAGCTTGCACTTTTTCAGTCCGTAAACGAACTTTAAGTATTCCATTACCGTCATATCGAGATATAACGGAGGCTGTTCGGGAAGATAGCCTATCATTTGCTTTGCTTTTACAGGCTCTTCAAGAATATCTATACCGTTTATCTTTGCCTCGCCCTCTGTTGAGGAAAGATAACCCGTAAGGATATTCATGGTAGTTGATTTTCCTGCACCGTTGGGTCCGAGAAAGCCGAGTATCTCGCTTTCTTCGGCAGTGAAAGAAATGTTGCTGACCGCAGTTTTAGAGCCGTAACGCTTAGTCAGATTCTTTACTTCTATCATTTTCTGCTCCTTAAAATGAAGTATCCTGCAAGGCGCACCTGCCCTGCACGCATCTGCTATATTTTAACTTATACAGGTGAAACCTGTGTGACAGTACGGTGTAATTATTGCTTTGCCGTCATTTTATCCTTATCAAGCTGATTTTTAAGCTCGTCCACGCTGTCAAAGCGCCTTTCCGGACGGATAAAATCAAGCAGCGATACACGCAGTGTCCTGCCGTATAGATTACCGTCATAGTCCATTATGTGTGTTTCCGCAAGCGGACTGTCCTTGTATCCGACAGTAGGCTTTACACCTACATTGGTAACGGACGGCATAGCCCTGCCGTCAAGATAAGTCACGCTCTTATATACGCCGAAACGCGGCATAACTATATTATCGGGGAAAAGCTGGTTTATAGTCGGACTGCCGATAGTGCGTCCTATACGGTTGCCCTCTATGACCTTGCCCTCAATTGAAAAGTTATAGCCGAGAAGCTTGTTTGCCTTTGCGATCTCACCTGATTTTATCAGATTTTTTATCGCCGTTGAATGTACAACACAGCCGTCAAGGCTGAACGGCGGTATTATAACGACTTCTATACCGTATTCACGGCATAATTCTTTAAGCTCGTCCGCATTGCTTCCACCGCCTGCACCGAGTCTGAAATCAAAACCGCATACAACGACCTTTGCGTTCATTATCCGAACAAGAACTTTTTCTATAAAGTCCCGTGCGGTATAATCGCACACCGAATTGAAATCGGGAGAGTAGATGTATTTTACACCTGTCTCGTCGAGCTTTTCCAGTTTCATATCGTTTGTAAGCAGATTTTCTATTTTTTCCCGTTTCGGCAGTGCAGTATCGCTGTGGAATGTGAACATTGCCGGGCAAAGTCCGTCATGCCTGAAGCATTCCTCCACGACCTTCATATGGCCTGAATGCAAGCCGTCAAAGAAACCGAGCGCTGTCGCTGTCGGCGGGATAGGTATTATATTTTCGGTAATGTCGATCAAGAAAAAACCTCCGTGTCCCGCATTACATGGGAAAAATCAGGATAGTATATTGAGATAGACGCTTTTAAGTCCGTTCTCTTCGTTTACCTTTGCAACGCCGATGAAAGTATCGCCGTGTTTAAGACGTAAATGAGTGCCTGTGGGATATGATATACCCATTCTGTCGCAGTCAAGTATCATACCGTTCATGAACAGCTTTTTCTGCGTATCGTCAAGGCTGACTTCATCATAGCACGAAAAAACACGCTCTGTCGGCAACACAAGCTTCGCTGTGTCCTCAGGCGGCATATTGCGCAGTTTCTCTATATCGTGGCAATCTGAAAGGGTAAATCCCGCCGCCATTGTACGGCACAGCGATGTCATTATCGCACCCGTGCCAAGCTTTTTTCCTATATCGCTTATGATCGTGCGGATATAAGTTCCCTTTGAGCAAAGGATATCAAGAGTGCCTGTCCTGTTTTGTTCGTCATAGTCCGATAGTTCTATCGAATAGACGGTAACGGGACGGGCGGCGCGCTCGACCTCGATCCCCTGCCTTGCAAGGTCATAAAGCCGTTTGCCGTTCACCTTTATCGCCGAATACATGGGCGGTGTCTGCATGATATCGCCCTGCATTGATTTTACCGCATCGGTTATTTCCGAAAGCGTCACGGGCTTTTCATCCTCGGCCAGTATCCTGCCCCACACGTCCTCGGTATCGGTAGTTACTCCTAGCCTGAACGTTGCACGGTATTTCTTGTCGCTGACGGGGTTTAAATCCGCAGTCTTTGCCGCTCTGCCGATATATATCGGCAAAACCCCTGTCGCCATCGGATCAAGCGTTCCGCCGTGACCGATTTTTCTTGTTCCTGCGGCTCTTCTCATAATTGCCACAACGTCAAACGAGGTGAAATCCTGCGGTTTATTGATACATATCACGCCGTTTATCGCATTTATTTCATTCATTCGCTTTCAGCGCCTTTTCAAACACAGGCAGAAGCTTTGCTCTTACAAACTCGATACTGCCCTCAATTGAACAGCCTGCGGCTCTTGCATGACCGCCGCCGCCGAACAATGCGCATACACTGCCTGCGTTTATCGGCTCTGCCGTTCTTACCGAAACCTTGAATGTTGTCGGACCCTTCTGCTTTACGGTAGCGCCGAGTATTACGCCCTCTACCTGTCTTGGCAGACTTGCAAGTCCGTTGAAGTCCTCGCTGTCAACTCTGCCGGCAAAACGCTCCATAAGCTCGGTCGTAAGCCATACTACGGCTATCTTATCGTCACAGAAAAATTCCATACTATGTGTTATAGCCTGTTCAAGCTCAAGTCTGCCCTTTGACTTCATATCAAACAGCTTATAGTTGATATCCGCTACGTCAAAGTCATAAGCCATCAGCTTTGCGGCAATCACATGTGTTCTGCCTGTAGTGTTGGAATACTTGAAACAGCCTGTATCCGTTGCAAGTCCCGTATAAAGGCATGACGCAATTTCTCCGTCAAGCTGTGCGTTCATCTCTTCCGCTACCTGGAAAATAAGTTCGCAAGCCGCCGCCGCGTCAGGGTCTACAAGTGTATATTCCGCAAACTCCTGTCTGCTTTCGTGGTGGTCTATCGCAAGATAAATCCTGTCACCGTATACTGCGTCAAGGTCGCCGAGCAGCTTTCTGTCGGCTACGTCAACGCTGACTACGGTCTTTTCTTCAAAACTCTGCTGTATTACCGTATCACGCAGATACTCCATACGGGGTGCTATCTCATCAGCGCACATAACCTTTGCACGTTTGCCCATCTTCTGGAGTATTCCGCAAAGGCCGTATGCACAGCCCAGAGTATCGCCGTCGGGGTTTGCGTGTGACAGTATCAGAAAATCATCATTATTTTTCAGTATCTCTGCCGCTTTTTTTACGTCTGTTATCATTGACCTTACCTTTCGTCGTCGCCGTTATCACCGGTGTCGGCGGGCTTTGGCAGTTTACTTATTACCTCGCTGATATGCTCATAATAATCCATAGAGTTATCCGGAACAAATATCAGCTGAGGGAGTTTACGCATCTTCACACGCTCGTTTATTCTTCTCTTGAAAAAGCCCTCAGCCTTTTTAAGATGCTCGGCAACATTCTTTGTTGTGTCGCCGCCCGCAAGCGTCGTGATATAAACCTTGCAGTAGGATAAATCGTTTGTCAGCTCACAACGTGATACGCCGACCATTGCCTTTGCTACGGCACTGTCCTTTATATCACGCATAGCTGTGGAAATTTCACGCTTTATATCCTCGGCAAGTCTTGCTGTATTGAAATTTGCCATTAATCTCTGTACTCCTCGGTAACAAACGCTTCAAAGATATCGCCTTCCTTGATGTCGGTGAACTTTTCAAGCGTGATACCGCACTCGTAGCCTGCGGCTACTTCCTTCACATCGTCCTTGAAGCGGCGTAAGCCTGTTATCTTGTCAACGGCAACGATTATACCGTCGCGGACAACTCTTACCTCGCCGTTTCTCTGTACCTTACCGTCAAGAACATAAGAACCTGCTACTATGCCTACGCTCGACAGCTTCATTACCTGTCTTACTTCTACACGACCGGTATCAACTTCTCTGTACTTGGGAGCAAGCATACCCTTCATGGCTGTCTGCATTTCTTCTATTGCGTCATAGATTACTCTGTACAGTCTTATATCAACGCCGTCACGCTTTGCGTTCTCAGCGGCAGCGGGGTGAGGTCTTACGTTAAAGCCTACTATGATAGCACCCGATGCCTTTGCAAGCATAACGTCGCTCTCTGTTACAGCGCCTACTGCGCCGTGGATAACTTCTACTCTTACCTCATCGTTTGAAAGCTTTGACAGTGACTGCGAAACAGCTTCTACAGAACCCTGTACGTCTGCCTTTACGATGATGGGGAGCTTCTTCATTGAGCCTTCTTCGATCTGTGAGAACAGATTGTCAAGGCTGACCTTCTTATAGAGCTTGAACTGCTCTTCCTTAGCGTCGAACTTTCTCTTTTCAACAAGCTCTCTTGCAAGCTTTTCATCTTCAACAGCCGCAAAGTCGTCGCCTGCGCTCGGTACTTCCGCAAGACCCATTATCTCAACAGGAACAGAAGGACCTGCTTCCTTTACGGTTCTGCCCTTGTCGTCACGCATTACACGGACACGTCCTACGGCAGTACCAGCGATTATTGTATCGCCTGTATGGAGCGTACCTGTCTGTACAAGAACAGTAGCGATAGGACCTCTGCCCTTGTCGATTCTCGCCTCGATAACAACGCCCTTTGCAAGTCTGTCGGGGTTAGCCTTAAGTTCAAGGACATCTGCCGTGAGGTTGACCATTTCAAGCAGTTCGTCAATGCCTTCGCCTGTCTTTGCAGATACGGGAACGCAGATAACGTCGCCGCCCCACTCTTCGCATACAAGACCGTGCTCAGTGAGTTCCTGCTTTACCTTGTCAGGGTTAGCCGCCGGCTTATCCATCTTGTTTATTGCAACGATGATCGAAAGGTTTGCTGCTTTTGCGTGGTTTATCGCCTCAACTGTCTGAGGCATGATACCGTCATCAGCCGCAACTACGAGTATTGCAATATCAGTAGCCAGCGCACCTCTTGCACGCATAGCCGTGAACGCCTCGTGTCCGGGCGTATCAAGGAATGTAATATCCCTGCCTCCTGCCTTTACTCTGTAAGCACCGATGTGCTGTGTAATACCGCCTGCCTCGCCTGCGGTAACGTTTGCATTTCTTATTCTGTCGAGAAGTGATGTCTTACCATGGTCAACGTGTCCCATAACAACAACGACAGGTGAACGGGGCTGTAAGTTCTCGTCTGTATCTTCAACTTCTTCAAACAGACGTTCTTCGATAGAAACTACAACTTCCTTTGTTACCTTTGCGCCGAACTCCTCGGCTACGATACAAGCTGTATCATAGTCTACGGACTGGTTTATAGTAACCATTACGCCAAGTCCGAACAGCTTCTTGATAACGTCTGCGGCTGTGACCTTAAGACGTGACGCAAGCTCAGATACGACTATCTCATCGGGAACCTGGATCTCAAGCTGTTTCTTTCTTGCCTTTTCAAGTTCAAGACGCTTCAGCTTCTGAGCCTCTGTTTCCTTCTTCTTGCTGAACTGCTGTTTGCCCTTCTGGGACTTCTGGCTTATCTTCTGCTTCTTTGTATAAGCGTCGTTCTGTCTTCTGTTGCCGCCCTCTGTAGATGCGATCGTTTCGTACTTCTCATTGTACTTATCGAGGTTTACATAGCTTCCTCTTGTATCAACGTGCTTTGTGACCTGCTCGCCTCTCTGTACAGCTTCACCCTTGACGTGCTTTGTCGGAGGTGCATTCGTCTTGATATTTGCAAGGTCGATAACGGGCTGTGCGGGAGCTGTCTGCTGTACAGGCTTTGAATCCCTGCGGTCGTTTCTGCCCTGATAGCCGTTTCTGTTATCGTTTCTTCTGTCATTGTTACTGTCGCCGAACTGTCTGTCGCCACGGTCGTTGTTTCTGTCGCCGTAAGGCTTTCTGTCGCCCTGCGGTCTGTCATTACGGTTGCCGTTACGATCCCCGTTTCTGTCGCCGTAAGGCTTTCTGTCGCCCTGCGGTCTGTCGTTACGGTTATTGTTGCGGTCGCCGTAAGGCTTTCTGTCGTTACGGTCGTTTGCGGGCTTTCTGTCGGCAGGCTTGTCGTTCTTTGATTCAGGCTTTGTTTCGGGCTTTACTTCAGCCTTGGGTTCTGCCTTTATTTCGGGCTTTGCCTCAGCCTTGACTTCTGTCTTTGTTTCAGCCTTGGGTTCTGCCTTTACTTCTGCAGGCTTAGCCTGTGCCGTTTCAGCCTTTTCTGCCTTATCGTCAGCCTTAGCTGTTTCCTTCTTAGGCTCGGATTTCTTTTCTGCCTTCTTTGCAGGCTTTTCTTCCTTCTTTTCAGCCTTGGGCTTATTTGCCGATGCAAAATAAGAATTGAAATTGTTCACCTGGTTGCCCTGCGAATACTTTTCAAGTACAACAGAAAGCTCTTCTTCGGAAAGCGAAGCCTGAGATTTCTTCTGTACACCGAAATATTCCTGTACAACTTCTGTAATGTCGTTTGTCGAAACATTAAGGTCTTTTGCCAGATCGTTTACACGATATTTTTTATCCATTCACTGATCCCCTTTTTGGTCAAATTTAAAATTGTATATATAAATCGGATCTACCGCTTATTTCCCTGTAAGGCTTTGGTATAAGCCCTCATCGAGAACGGCAAGTACTCCTGTGCGCTTTCCGATAACGTTTTTGATCTCGTCCATCGTATTTTCGCACACATAAAGCGTTGTTTCGTACTTATCGCAGAAAAAGCGCATTTCCTTCTGTGTTTTTTCCGATACATCCTTTGCGATAACCACGCCGGCTATCTTTGATCTCGGGTTTTTAAGTTCATCGCATACAGGGTCGAAACCGTGTATGAGCTTTCCCGACTTTCTGCAAAGTCCGAGCGTACTGAGAAAATTCATTGCCGTTACTCACCATCGCTTTCTTCAATACTTTTCAGCAGTTCAAGATATATCTCCTGCGGTACGGCGCATTTAAGAGAACGTTCAAGCCCTCTTTTCTTCTGTGCCGCCTCAAGACATCTGCGGCTCTTGCAGACATATACACCGCGTCCTGATTTCTTGCCCGTAAAATCGAGCATAAATTCTCCCTCCGGCGTATGAACTACTCTGACAAGCTGTTTCTTGTCTTTCATTTCGTCACAGCCTGCACATTTTCTCATTGGTGTCTTTTTTACTGCCAAAGCGACTCATCCTTTCACGGAAAATGAATTATTCCTCTGCGGAAGCTTCCTCTTCCTCAGCCTTTTCCTGCTTGCTCTCTATTCCCTCATAGAAACCGCTTTCGGGACGTATATCTATCTTGAAGCCTGTGAGCTTTGCTGCAAGCTTTGCATTCTGACCCTTGTTGCCGATAGCAAGCGAAAGCTGATTATCGGGAACTATAGCCGTGCATGCCTTAACCTCGGGGTCGGGTATCTCCACTCTGATAACATCACTGGGCTTGAGCGCCTGTGCAATGAATTCCTCAGGCTTTTCGCTGTAGAATACAACATCCATCTTCTCTCCGCCAAGCTCGGCACATACCTTGCTGATACGCTGTCTGCCGGGTCCTATGCAAGCGCCGAGTGCGTCAACGTCGGGGTTGTTGCTGATAACGGCGATCTTTGAACGTGAGCCTGCCTCACGACTGATAGCCTTTATCTCAACGGTACCGTCATATATTTCGGGTACTTCGCTCTCAAACAGGCGCTTTACAAGCTCCTTGTTTACTCTTGAAATTTTCAGTGTAGGTCTGTGATCCGTTGCAGAAACGCCAGAAACATAAACCTTTACCATATCGCCGGGTTTAAGTACTTCGCCGGGTATCTGTTCGCTTCTGAACAGCGGTACTTCGTTACCGTTGAGGTTTACTGTTGCGTTGCCTGTTCTGGGCTCTGTCTTGAGTACAGTAACAGTAACCGCTTCGTCCTGAAGTCCGCCCCACTGTGCAACGAGCTGTTCGCGCTCGATCTCTTTAAGTCCCTGCTTTATGACCTGCTTTGCTGTCTGTGCGGCAATTCTGCCGAAATGCTGTGTATCAAGCTTGATCGCTACAATATCGCCGTACTGGAGCTTTCTGCGTGTATGCGACTTAGCCTCTTCCATAGAGATCTGGTTTGCGCTGTCTTCAACTTCCTCGGCAACTTCCTTCTGGATCGCTACGTCAAACTTGCCTTTTTCGATGTCGATATCGAACTTGATATTCTCGCTTCTGGGGTACTCCTTCTTGATTGCAATAACAAGCGCTGTCTGTATCTTGTCTATCAGTACAGCGGGATCGATCCCCTTTTCCTTTGCAAGCAATGTCAGAGCCTCAAAAAGCTCCGTTGTGTTGCTGTTAGCCATTTTTAATAATTCCTCCGTTAATTATTTTTATGCGTCAAGGGCTATTCTTCTGCACTTTGCGGCATTGAACTTCATATCGCCGTCATCTGTCTGTACAGTAAATTCGCCCGAATTTTCATCATAGTCCGCAAGAACGCCTGCATAATAAGCCGTCTTGCCGTTTTCGTCACGCACCGTTACCTTAATGCGTTCGCCCTTCATCTTCACAAAGTGGAAAGGCTTTCTCAGCTGTCTGTCAAGTCCGGGTGAGCCCACCTCGAACACATCTACAAGGTCGATACACGGCAGTGTGTCGACCGCCTTGTTCAGCGGTTCTGTTATCTCCTCGCACTCGGTATCGTCTATGCCGCCGTCCGCTTTGTCAAACAGCACCTTGAGATACCACATGGCACCCTCTTTTTCAAAGATAACATCCCACAGCTCATAGCCGTACTGCTCGATTATCGGCAGAACTTTCTGCTCTGTAAGCCGCTCGACCGTTTCAGCCTGATTTTTCTTGCCGCCTTTTTCTTTCGGCACTTTGAAAGCCCCCTTTCAGACAAGAGCCGTAAAAAGCCCTATATATAAGCTAAAGACCGAGATGAACTCAGTCTTTAGCCTACCATATTCTACTTTAAGTAAGTATATCACAGATTATGCCCTTTGTCAAGCAAAATCAAGCTATTTTACCGTAAACAAGCCGTTTTTCGATGTTTTCGGTAATTTTAATCAATTTTCTTATGACATATACGGCATTTTCCTGCCTTTTTAGCCTTATAGAGCTGTTCATCGGCTTCGTCAAAATACCGTGAATAGTCTATATCGCTTCTGTCGCTCCACGCAATACCGATACTGCACTTTATCTCATATTGCTTTCCGCCTATTTCGGTCGCACCGACTATCTTCAGAAAATCCTCGAATTTATCCACGATAACAAATTCACTTACAGCTCTTGCAAAAACGATGAACTCGTCGCCGCCGAATCTTCCTATAACGGTATTGCGGAATTTTGCCGAAAGCGTCTTGCCGACAGCTCTCAGCACCTCGTCGCCGAAACTGTGTCCGTAAGTATCGTTGAAAGCCTTGAGATCGTCAATATCGATCATTATAAAGAAACTCTTAGCACTGGTCTTTTCACCGATAAGCCGCTGTATGTGATTTGTTGTTGCAAGCTTATTGAGCAGCCCCGTCGTACTGTCGATTTCGACAAGCTGAGTCATTCTCTGATGCTCACGCTTTTCATCATCTATATCCTGCGTCCTGCCGAGCACTTTCACTATCTTTCCGCCGGCGTCCGCAACGCTTGAATAATATGTCCTTACCCAGCGGTAGCTGTTCTGGTCGATTATAGTTGAACGATAGTCAAGGATCATACAGCTAACCGGCTCCTTGCAGGCGGAACTCAGCGCCTTGTAGAACTTCAGTGCGTCTTCGGGATAAACAATCTTAGTACGCTTTGATACTTCGGTATAATTGCTTATGGAGCGGTTTGACAATTCATTACAGCCTTTGCTGTATGAGAATGTCATAATGTCATTCGGAACGTCATATTCAAATGTAACCGTGTTCGACGTTGCCTCAAGTATACGATAACGCTCAAGATTTACCGCGTTTTCATATTCTGCCTGCTTCCTGTTGGTTATATCCTGCACTATTGCAAGAAATACAGGATGTTCGCTTTCTATAAAATCAACCAGCTTTGCTTTGACAAGCACCCATATATCACTGCCGTCAAAGCGTCTGCCCTTACATTCCGCATAAAAGGTTTCTCCGGTCTTTACCGAGCGTCCGGCTTTTTCAAAAATCATCTCTGCCGAATCTCCGTAAAGCGACGAGGTAACGCTGTCTGCATATTGTTCATACTGCTCTTCGGTATAGCCCACCATCTCATAATATTTCTTGTTGAAATAAAGCGACCTTACTCTGTCGGGGCAAAGCTCATATATAGCAACTCCGCACATAAGATGTTCAAGCATGGTAGAGCATATCGTTTCCCAGTCATAACCCGGCTTGAAGCGGTTTTTCAGCTCGCTCATATCCCTGCTTGAAGGCTCGGGTCTTGCGGCACATTTATTTTCAGCCATGTTATCACTCCGTTATAGAAAAGTTTTTGTATTGTAAAAAAGTTAATCTTCGTTTCACCCTATATAAAATTGTTGCATGAATCTGACGCACTGTACATATTCATTTGCAAGCTGTTGTGTGTCAACGTTGTACTTCTTTACGAACTCCTCAACCTTATCCCAGTTTGCGTGTTCATAATCAACTACCAGTCTGAACACATCACCGAACAGTCCCTCCGCACCGAGCAGGCCGTTCTTTATCTCATCGGTTACAGGCAGTTCTTTCATTACATTTCCGATATCGCGCTCATCTGTGGTACCTGCCACGACCGACATAAGTCCCATAAGGTACATTTCTTTTCTGTGTATATACTGACCGGGCATTACCTTTGAGATACTCTCGCAGAATTTTGCCCTGAACAGCGCAAGCCTTATCAGCTCATCGGGAGTGTCCTTCTGCAACCGCTGAAGTCCGACAAGATATATCCATTCCTTCAGCTTTTCAAAACCGAGCAGTACAAGCGCCTGATGAATGGTCGAGATCTTGTTGCCGGTACTGCCGTACATGACATTTATAAGCCTTAACAGTCTTATCGTCAGCACAACGTCTGTCGATATTACCGCCGCTATCTCTTCATAGTCGGGCTCAGGCGAATACACAAGTCCAAGAATGTGCAGAAATGTCTTTGCCATAGGCGTATTTGTCCGGTGCGTCATAAGCAGAGGCTTTGCAAAGAAATATCCCTGCATATATGTACAGCCGAGCCTTTTGGCATATTCCACCTCAAGCTGTGTTTCCACCTTTTCGGCAAGCATTATCTTATTATATGTAATACACTTTTCCGCTGTGCGTTCAACCGCTTCCCGTGAAGTATGAAAATCAAGCTTTACTATATCCGCAAGCTCAAACAATGCCTTTGTGTTTTCGCCGTATTCATAGTCGTCCAGAGCAAGGATATAGCCCATCTTTTTAAGTTCTATACAGCGTCTTACTATCTCTGCGTCCGCCATGACGCTCTCAAGCAATTCTACAACAAGAATATCGCTTGAGATCATCTTCGGTACGCCTCTTTTAATCAGGTTGCCCGTAAAATTGACAAACGCTTTCTTTCCGCCGAGGACACTTGTAATATTATCGACAAAAAATGCGTTATTGATAACGTCTGCGGTGCTCACATCACCGTTATTTCCCGTATATGCGTTGACTCCGGGCTGATTTCTGTAAAGCAGTTCATAGCCGTATGTATTGTTATTCACATCGAGTATGGGCTGACGTGCAAAAAATACGTTCTCCACAGAGATCCACTCCTTCGTTTTTAATCCTTATTTGTTAATTTTACATTATTTCGGCGGTAAAGTCAACAATAATACCTATTTTTCTCATTTATGACAGAGTTTTTTGTGACATTACACAAAATGGATGTAAATTTTTACACATTTCGGCTTACAGTTTTTGCTGTCACGCAAAACAAAAGCGGATATATTGCGCTATATCCGCCCGCTATTATTTCATATCAACCTTTGAAATAGCTGTACAGTCTGCACATAAGCATACCGTTATACAGCTTTCTGTTCTTATCGGCTTTCTTTCCGAAAAGCTCCTCAAACTCGCCGTCCGGAGTGATAACGAACAATCTTCTGCCGTCCGTTGGCAACATTCTCTTGCCCATAACCTTATACAGCCCGTGAGCCTGTTTCTCGTCAAGCATACGCTCGCCGTAAGGCGGATTGCACAGTACAACGGTACAGCCGTCCGGATATGTAAAATCCGCAACATCACGCTGAGCAACCTCGATATATTCGCCGACCCCTGCCTTAGCCGCATTGTCACGGGTAAGTCTTACCGCCTCGGGGTCTATATCAAAACCGTACAGCTTGAAATTTTCGGGTTTTCTGATATTTGCCCTGAGTGCTTCTCTCTCCTCGTCCCACATTGATTTGGGCAGGAACTCCCACTGCATAGCGGTAAATTCCCTGTCAAGGCAGGGCGGGATATTCAGCGCCTTGAGTGCACTCTCGATAAGCAGTGTACCGCTTCCGCAGAAAGGGTCGCAGATAATATCGTTATCCCTTATCCTTGCAAGGTCGGCAATACCCGCCGCCAGCGTTTCCTTTATAGGTGCGGCGTTTGAGAAACGGCGGTAGCCTCTCTTGTGAAGTCCCTCGCCCGATGTGTCAAGCGTCATCGTAACGTTATCTTTCATTATCGAGAAGCGGAACTGGAACAGCGCTTCGGTTTCCTGGAAGTATCCGATTTTATACACGCTCTTCATACGCTCGACCATTGCCTTCTTGATTATCTTCTGGCAGGCAGGAACGCTTGTCAGCTTGGAATTAAGGCTGAAGCCCTTTATCGGAAACTTGTCGAACTTTCCGACATACTTTTCTATCGGTATCGACTTTACCCCCTGGAACAGCTCTTCAAAAGTCCTCGCCCTGAACTCGGACAGTAGTATTCCCACACGCTCCGCAGTTGACAGGCACATATTGGCTCTTATAAGCACACGCTCGTCACCCGTGAACGTAACACGTCCGTCCGATACGGCTATATCCTCGCCGCCTATTTTACGCACCTCGAAAGAGAGCGTCTTTTCAAGTCCGAAGTGGCAGGGTGCCGTAAGTCTGAATGTCATAGAATATCCTTTCATCAAAACAGCGGCTTTTATAGAGCCGCTGTCATCTGTTGATCTTTATCAGTTCGAGCTTGTACTGCTTGTGTCGCTCGTATTATCGTCCTGCTTTGTATACCATTCGGGTACAAGCAATGTTTCACCGCCGTGCTTAGAAACATACTCGCCGCTCTTGTGATTTGAATCACAGGTCTTGGGCAGTGTATCCGCCTTGTAGTAGCCTACCGCCGTATTCGGGCATTTTGATGTAGCAAGCAGTCCGGTTTCGGTGCAGTAGTTCTTCTCTACTACGTTCGGGTCTTTGGTGAACGTCTTTGTAGATTCATCGTTTACTATATTCACCATAAAGTTGTGCCATACCTGTGCAAGGTAAATATAGTTCGTGTTACCGATATTCTTGTTATCATCAAATCCAAGTCTTATAACACCGCAGTAATCTGCTGTAAGTCCCGCAAACGCAAGTACACGTTCATCGTTTGAAGTACCTGTCTTGCCGACAACCTCTATGCCGTCGATCTTTGCATAACGGCCTGAGCCGTTGGTCGTATCTGTAACCGCCTTGAGCAGTCTGTTTGTAATATAAGCGCTGTCGCTGTCCATTACCCTGTCGCCGAGAGGTTCCTGCTCGATAACCACATTATCGTTGTAGTCCGTGATAAGGTTGTAGAGCTTGGGGGTGTAGTACATACCGCCCGAGCCGAATATCTGATATGCGCCCGCAAGCTCAATCAGTGTCATACCCTGCGTCAGCTGTCCGAGTGCAATAGGTGAATAAGCCTTATCGTTTGTGTAATCGAGAGTTGTTACATTAAGCTTATCGGTAAGGAAGTTGAAGCAGGTATCTATTCCGAGCACCTGAGCCATTCTTACAGCGGTTGTGTTCTTTGACTGCTGTACTGCGTACCATGCAGGTATATATCCGCCCGAACCGTAGTCGCCCTCAAAGTTACTGGGCCAGCTTGAACCGTCCGGAAGTGTGATACATCTGTCGAATATCATTGACGAATAGCTGATGATATCCTTGTCTATCGCCTGACCGTAAACCGAGATAGGTTTCATGGTCGAACCGATAGGCAGTATAGCCTGCGTAGCTCTGTTGAAACAGCCGTCGCCGGGCTTATCGCCGATACCGCCGGCAAGCGCAACAACATTGCCCCTGTAGTCGGTAAGCACGAATGCCGCCTGCGCACAGTTTTCCTCAATGGCAGTAGTATCATAACTGTAGAAGAAGTTGTTCGGATCCTTGAAGAACGCTTCAAGCTTATCCTGGATATCCATATCCATATTGAGATATATCTTGTAGCCGCCCTTGTAAAGGTCCGCCTTTGCCTCGGAGTAAGTCATACCCTTGGCTTTTCCTATATCCTCGATAACCTGTTCTATAGCCGCGTCAACGTACCAGTTCTGCGATATTTCATACTCATTCCAGCGGTAAGCCTCGTAAGTATCGTTATCGTCATACTGATCGCTGTTGTCGTCCTGATTTGCATTGTTTCCGTAATACTCATCGTATCTCGGATCTTTATAGCCGTAAGCGTCACCCTCAACGATAAGTCTGAACTTTACCTGCTCTACCTTTGCCACTTCATATTCATCGGTAGTGATAAGACCCTGATCGTACATACATTTAAGTGCGTACAGCTGTCTTTCCTTTGACCTCTGAAGATTTGCATACGGGTTCAGCACGCTGGGCGAACGCGTCATACCTGCAAGTATGGCGCTTTCCGCTATAGTCAGCTGATCTACCGTCTTACCGAAATAATAGTAAGCCGCCGAACCGACGCCGTAAACCGTACCGCCCAGCGGAACACGGTTAAGATATGCCTCAAGTATATCGATCTTTGTGTACTGCTGTTCAAGGTTCAGCGCTCTGAATATCTCTCTTATCTTACGTTCGGGAGTTACTCTGTCGTCGCCTGTGATATTCTTTACAAGCTGTTGGGTTATGGTAGAACCGCCCTCGCCGTAGCCGTTGAACAAGGTCGATACGGTTACACGCACCGTTCTTTTCCAGTCAACGCCGTCGTGCTCATAGAAACGCTTGTCCTCTACTGCAACATAAGCGTCCTGCGTGTGCTTCGGTATCTGCTCCATATCTACCCAGATACGGTTTTCATCGCCCGACAGACGTTTTATTTCTACCTGCTCGCCTGCACTGTTCTTTGCGTACAGAAAGCTTGTATAGCTGAGATCGACGTTTTTAAGATCAACGTCAAAAGCACTGTCGGCAAACTGCATAATATATACCGTCAGCGTTACCGCAACGATACAGCAGGTAATGATAACTATCATAAACAAGCTGAGAAGCGTGGTTCCTATAACGCCGAATACGTGCTTTACGGTATTTGCCGCTTTATTTGGCTTATTTTTATTTTTCTTTTTCTTTGTCTTAGTGCCGGCAGGGATCTCTTCAAGCTCTGCGTCCGCATTAAGATACTGAGTTTTATTTTTGCTCATATTTACGTCCTTTTAAGGTGTGTCGTTTACTTTATTATTGCCGTTTAAGGTACGGATATATTCTCCGGTTACAGAGTATACCACGTTGTAAGTATAGCACAAATCACGGCAAATGTTAAGACTTTTGCGATGAATTTTCAGAAAATATTCAAAATAGCCGTTGCAACTGCACGAATAATGTAAATTTTCACTAAGCAATAACATAACCGACACTGCCTTTCGCCTTAGCAACGAAGCACAACTCCAAAGTCCCTCCGCACGTTGTCACGATTATCTTCTATTCAACCATCGCCGTCCCGATTATCTCCACTTCCGCAAACATCGTTAAAGCGCCATATTCTCCCCACACAAAAAAATCGGGCATCGGCTATCACGCCAATGCCCGATTATAGCTGTTGGATTTTTACCGCTTACTTCTTTGTCTTGACCGTCAGCGTACCGCTCCATGAGCTGTACTGTGTAGCCTTGCCGATCGTCTTGTAAGCTCTTATCCTGAACTTATAAGAAGTATTCTTCTTGAGATTCTTCACAGTGCTTGTAACTGTGCTGTTCTTAGTAACCTTTGCGGCAGAAACCCACTTCTTGCCGTCCCACTTCTGGATTTCATATCCGGTAGCACTTGTGTTCTTGTTCCACTGTAATATTACCGAAGTCTTTGCAGTGCTCTTAGCCTTGAATCCGCTCATATTCGAGGGATTGGTGTTTACAGAAAGCTCAGAATATCCGCTGTACTGC
>JAGBHT010000005.1 GCA_017935365.1 Ruminiclostridium sp.
CGCCGTTTATTCCAACCGTTTTTACCGTTCAATTCCGTACCTTCCATCGCCTTCATTCTCACTGTTCAAGCGGTTTCAAGCTCTCTTCGGTACCCTCTGTTTTAGTGCCCTCTCGTTTGAGTGCTTGTCTATTATAGCACGGAAATTACCCTTTGTCAAGCTTTTTTTGAAATTTTTTCGATATTTTTTTGCAATTTTGCTGTTTTCTAATTTTTTACAGATTTTTATAATGTATATTGATTTTGAATTTACATTTGTACTATATATAGTTTTTTCTTTTTGATTTTACTTTTCTCATTTTCGTGTATATTCTTCATCTCTTTGCAGATACTCTTTATAAAGGTAATTCATGAAAGGAAGTTTCTTATGGAATACATCAGACAATTGAATCCATTCTATAAAATGATGTCGGTTACCATTATAATGTTTCTTATATTCGGTATTATTTCTTCAATACCGACCGGTAACGATGTTATTATTGCATATTCTCAAAAAGGCTCACAGGGTTCGGAAGTTGAAGCAGTACAACAAACGCTAAAGGACCGCGGTTTATTTAAAGCTGAAGTTACGGGATATTTTGGTGAAAAGACCGAAGAAGCTATTCTGCGCTTTCAGAAACAGCAGGGACTTGCTCAGACCGGAGTTGCCGATCAGGCAACGCTTAAACGTCTTGGTATAACTATCGGTTCTATACCTCCTGCTACCGAAGCTAATGTCAATCTGCTTGCCCGCATCATTTCCGCAGAGGGCAGAGGTGAGCCTTATATAGGTCAGGTAGCAATAGGCGCTGTAATTATGAACCGTATTGAACATCCTTCATTTCCAGATACACTGGCAGGAATAATATACGAGAATGGTGCATTCACTGCTCTGGTAGACGGACAATTTAACGAACCTATAGCCGATTCTGCGTACGACGCTGCCCGCGACGCCTTATCCGGCTGGGATCCTACCGGCGGTTGTATTTACTATTATAATCCCAAGAAAACCAGCAATCAGTTTATGATGAGCAGACCGGTACAGAAAGTGATCGGCGACCACTACTTCTGCACATAAAAGAAAGGAGAAGCGCTCACTTCTCCTTTACATATTGTATAATAATATCATCACTTTACTACTCGTTTATAGATTTGCTTCTCCAACTGTATTATCTACTCTTTTAAGTGTAGTGATCATAAGTGCCAGCAGACAACATATAACCGATAAAATCACAGCAACAATTGTACTTAGTGCAAAATTGTTCATATCTGCATCGTTATACGAACTCATCAACATTGTCTGTAGTGTAAACGGATTATATCTGTCTATATCGAGCGACTGTAATAATATCGGTATGATCGTCGAGCCGCCATACACTATTATTACTGAAATTCCGGCGCGGCCGGTTGACAGTCCGACCAGAAAATACAATGATGTCATAAATACCATATACACAGCCGCACAAAACGAGGAGAATATAATGTCGCTTATAATTAACTCATTGTTGTAAATAAGATTACTTATACTTCCTGTAATTATGCCGCCGAGAAATGACAACAAACCTATCATTAATGGGTATACTATGAATTTAGGCAGAACATATCCGGCAGGGGTCAATCCCGCACAGTTAGGAATTATAACGGAACGTTTTTTCTGTTCTCCGCCTGCCGTTGCCATAAGTAACAGCGCTATTATAAGAAATCCCGTTGAAGTAATTGAACTTACTCCGGTTTTGAAGCCGACTGCAGCCATACTTCCGCCATACAATGATTCCAGCGAGCCCATCATACTATTGATGGAATTAACCGCACCTGCTACCTGGTCCTGAGCTTCTCCTCCGATCTGCTGTCCCATATCCGCTATCTGCCCTGCCATCATCTCCATTGACTTGTACATAAGCGGATACAACAGAGAAATGCCTATTACAGTAATGATAACTCCTATCAATCTGAAACCGCGGCTGAATAGCATAAATTCTTTTTTAATACCGGCTCTAATCATATTCTGCTCCTTTCTCAACCTATCGTTTCCATATAGATCTGTTCAAGCGTCTTGTTTTCTATAACAAAAAGTGATATTGTCAGATCTGCGGAATTTATTTCATTCAATATCTGCTGTGCTCTTACCTGTTCATTTTCATTGAAATCAAGAGGTATCTCAAAAATTGCTCTTTGCCTGTCAAAATAGAACTGACCTCCGGTGCACTTATTGATCGGCTGAACTGCGGCATTCGGATCTCCGAATATTCCCATAACAATTTTCTTTCCGTTTCTGGCAAACTGATCTTTTATTTCCGCCATAGTTCCTTCAACAGCCATTCTTCCGTCTCTTACTATACCGATTCTGTTTGCTGTTCTTTCAACATCCGAAAGAATATGTGTGCAAAGAATTATTGTGGTACCCATATCGGCAAGTTGCTTTATAATACCCATTACTTCTGCCCTGCCCTGCGGGTCGAGCGCCGAAGTAGGTTCGTCAAGTATAAGCAGATCAGGGTTATCAAATATGGCGGCGGCAATACCGATACGCTGATTCATACCTCTGGAATAACCTTGTATTTTTCTCTTTCCGCCCTCAGCCATACCGACAAGATTTATTACCTCGTTTATTCTCTTTTTCTTGTCGCCTTTATAACTACAGCACGCCGCTATATAATCAAGATATTCATAACCGTTCATATAAGTAAACATTGACGGTGTTTCCGGCAGATATCCTACTTTACAGTTCTCTTTTCCGAAAATAATCTCACCGCTGTCTTTCGGTATTATATTTGATACTATGTTCATAGTAGTTGTTTTGCCGCAGCCGTTTTTTCCGAGAAATCCGTATACGTCGCCTTTATTTACATTCATATCAAGTCCTTTGAGAACTTCAAAAGCACCGTAACTTTTATGCAGATTTTTTATATGGAGCATTTTTTGAATCCTTTCCGTATATTTAATACTTCAAAAGGTAAATTAAATTTACCTTTCATGTTGATTATATCATATTATCTAAAATTTGTCAATCAAATTCTGCCTGAGCTTCAAAGCTTACTTTGCCGTCAGAAAATCTTCCCTCTACCATACAGATATTTTCTTTAACATCAAGATACAGCCCGATAGTTTCGCCCTGTCTGCACTCATGTATGAAATTTATTCTTACTGTTTTATAGTGCTTTTCAATAAGTTCTTCCGGAATTATGTCGCTCATAAGTTTCAGATACACGCCGTTATTTACATGACCGTTGGGATCTATGTCGCTGTATACAAATGTATAATCTTTTACTTTCTGCGGATTTTCAGCCTTGAATTTTATAACTTGTGCCGTGACTTTTTCTTCACAAGGAATCTGCTCATATATGTATTCTGACGGTCTGCATATTTTGTGAGAATGCGGATTTACAAGTGCCCACATGGTATCAACATCACACAGTAAGTTTCCGTCTGTATCCCTGACATCATATCTTCTTGTAAACTGAGAACCTTTGGTACCGCCCTCCCAGGTTGTCATATACAGCTTGTTATTATAGTACGGGACTTTATTAAAATGGATTGCCGCACGGGTAAGCAAAAATACCTGACCGTCCTGCCACATCTGCTCACGGGTTATATTTCTGCTTCTGAGATGATTACCGGCTAGTTCTGCACACCAGGCTAGCAAAACCTGCGGTCTTATGTCGTACTTTTTATCGCAGTCGGCAAACTCCGGTATATATTCAACTGTAAATTTTCTGTTATCCATATTAACCTTTCATCATATTAAATAAGCCACAGATACCGGAGTACCTGTGGCTCAGTGTTTTACTTGTTGTCGTTGGGAACTATTCTGTCTATACCGCCCATGTACTTTCTGAGAACTTCAGGTATCTTTACACTACCGTCGGCACAAAGATTATTTTCGAGGAACGCAATAAGCATTCTCGGGGGTGCTACAACAGTATTATTAAGCGTATGAGCAAAGTAGTTGCCCTTATCCTTGCTCTTTACTCTTATCTTTAGACGACGAGCCTGAGCGTCACCGAGGTTAGAACAGCTGCCAACCTCAAAATATTTTTTCTGTCTGGGTGACCATGCCTCAACGTCATAAGACTTGACCTTCAGGTCGGCAAGGTCGCCTGAACAGCATTCGATTGTTCTTACGGGTATATCCATTGATCTGAACAGGTCAACGGTGTTCTGCCACAGCTTGTCAAACCACATAGCACTGTCTTCGGGTTTGCAGACAACAATCATTTCCTGTTTCTCAAACTGGTGAATTCTGTAAACGCCTCTCTCTTCGATACCGTGAGCGCCCTTTTCCTTACGGAAGCAAGGAGAGTAGCTTGTCAGTGTATAAGGAAGCTTTTCTTCTTCGTTGATTGTATCTATGAATTTACCAATCATAGAGTGTTCACTCGTACCGATGAGGTAGAGATCCTCACCCTCAATCTTGTACATCATAGCGTCCATTTCGGCAAATGACATAACGCCTGTTACAACGTTGCTGCGGATCATGTAAGGAGGAATGCAGTAAGTAAATCCTCTGTCGATCATGAAATCACGAGCATAAGCTAAAACTGCTGAATGAAGACGTGCGATATCACCCATCAGGTAGTAGAAACCATTACCTGCAACTCTTCTTGCACTGTCAAGATCAATACCGTTGAATCTTTCCATTATTTCTGAATGATAAGGTACTTCAAAGTCGGGAACTACAGGTTCACCATATCTCTTTATTTCAACGTTTTCGCTGTCGTCCTTACCTATCGGAACAGAAGGATCAATGATATTAGGAATTACCATCATTCTCTTCTTTACTTCTTCGCCGAGCTCTTCTTCCTTCTTCTCAAGTTCTTCAAGTTCATCAGAGAACTGCTTTACCTGTGCCTTTACCTGCTCTGCTTCTTCCTTCTTACCCTGAGCCATAAGACCACCGATCTGCTTTGACAGCTTATTTCTGTCACCACGGAGATTATCGGCTCTGAGCTGTGCTGCTCTAAGTTCCTTATCAAGCTCAATCACTTCATTAACCAGGACAAGTTTTTCGTCCTGGAACTTCTTCTTGATATTTTCCTTTACTGCTTCGGGATTTTCCCTTAAAAACTTAATGTCTATCATTTCTTTGCCTTTCTTTTATATTTATTTGTTATTTGCAAGCCGATTTACAATATCGGTCAGATCTTCATCAGAATAGAAATCTATCTGTATAGTACTCTTCTTTTTGCCCGGTACTATATTTACGTTTGTTTCAAGAGCCTTTGCAAGACTTATTTCTGCCTCAACATAGAATGTTTCTTTTTTCTTTTCAGGCTTTTCTATCTTATCAAGAGCTTTTACCATGCGTTCCATTTCACGCACCGAAACATCCTTGCCGGCTGCCTTATGGGCAAGCTCGACCATGTCCTTGGTTTCTTTGACACCGAGCAATACTTTGCAATGACCTGTTGAAAGTTCATTGTTTGATACCATCTCAGCTATTATAGGTGGTAAATTAAGTAAACGCAATGAATTGGCAATTGAAGAACGTGCTTTACCGACTACCCTTGCTACATCTTCCTGAGTCATGCCGAACTTATCCATAAGTTCTTTATAACCGTTTGCTTCTTCAATAGGATTCAGATTTTCACGCTGTAAATTCTCTATAAGAGCGATCTGCTGAGCCTGTAAATCCGTAAGCTCCTTGACAAGCACAGGAACCTCTGTAAGACCTGCCATCTTTGCCGCACGCCATCTGCGTTCACCGGCAACGATCTGATATGTACCGTCAGGCATTGATCTTACAAGGAGCGGCTGTATTACACCGTTCTGTCTGATTGAATCCGCAAGTGTGTTAAGAGCCTCTATATCGAAGTTTTTTCTCGGCTGTGACTTGTTAGGTTCAATATCAGTCAGTTTGAGGGTGCTTACGCTTTCTTCATCTTCATCATAACTGTTATCATCAAAAATACTTTTCAAATTCTGATTTGATACTCTTCGTCTGGCCATACACCCTCCTTAATTATTCAGTTTCTTTATTATTTCACCGGCGAGCTTCATGTAGCTTTCTGCTCCCTTTGAGCTCTTATCATAGTAAATAACAGGCATACCGTGGCTTGGTGCTTCTGAGATACGCACATTTCTCGGTATAACTGTATTGAATATAGATGAGGGAGGAAAATTTCTCTTAATATCCCTCATTATTTCGTTTGACTGTAACAGTCTCTTATCAAGCATTGTGAAAACAATACCCATAAGTGAAAGACTCTTGTTTGAAGTTTTCTTGACTTTCTTTACTGTAGAAAGCAACTGTGCAAGACCTTCAAGACTGTAGTGCTCACACTGCATAGGAACTATAAATTTATCACTTGCAATAAGAGCATTGATTGCCAGAATTCCGAGTGAAGGCAGACAGTCGATAATTATAATGTCGTAATCATCTTTAAGCTGTATAAGCGCTTTTTTAAGCTGATGATTTCTCTGCTCAATCTGCAAAAGGTGCATTTCTGCTTCTGCGAGCTGAGCATTGGCAGGAATAATGCTTACATTCTTGCAGTTTGTGGCAAGAACAGCTTCCTGCGGGCGGACATTTGACATTACAACATCATAAGAAGTTATCTTGAGATTTTTCTTTGAAATACCGTAACCGGAGGTAGCATTACCCTGAGGATCAAAGTCCACTAAAAGCACTTTTTTACCTTTTGCGCCGAGTGCGGCACTGATATTTACGGCTGAAGTAGTCTTACCTACACCGCCTTTCTGGTTTACAATAGAAATAATTACTCCCATAGTACCTCCTTTAACGTCACTTTTATAATTATATCACACTATGGGAGAAAAATAAAGGCTTTTTGCAAAAAAACGTTCATAAATGTTCCATGTGGAACATTTTTATGAACGTTCTTCAATATGAACATCAATCGTGAGGAATGCGTATTATATACTCAAGATACCCGTTTTCTTCTCTTTTTTCAGAACTGAATTCTATTCCGGAACGCTTCATTGTATCAAGCGTTCTGTTAATATTGTTTATATATAATCGCTTTTCTTTGAATGTCCACCTGAATTTTTCAGGCTTGTTCTCAGCTGAAATCAATCTGTCTATATATTTCTCTGTACTGCTGACATTAAGCTTATATTTATTAATATGTTCAACCGCACCTTCACGTTTTTCCTCAGGCAGGCGCAAAAGCGCTCTTATCTGTCTTTCACACAAATTATACTGTATCGTCAGTTTCAAGACATTCTCAGATAAATTCAATATTCTGAGCTTATTGGCTATTGTACTTTGTGCTTTGCCGAGCTTTCTGGCTAGTTCTTCCTGCGTATATCCGTAATGCTTCATAAGTTTTTTCAGTGCTATTGCTTCTTCAATACAGTTCAGATCACATCTCTGTATATTTTCGATTATTGCAAGAACCGACGACTCTTCATCATTTCTATTCTCAATTATAACTCTGACTTCATCAAGCCCGGCATACTTACAAGCCCTTAATCTTCTTTCACCGGCTATCAATTCATATCTTTCATCTGTCTTGATTCTTACAGTAAGCGGTTGCAGAAGTCCATTTTCCTTTATACTTTGTGCAAGACATTCAAGTTCTTCTTTATCAAAGAATTTTCTCGGCTGATTTGGATTTACATCTATCTTATCAATTGATACAGTTAGAATCTGTCCGTATTTAATCTTTTCTTTCAGAAAAATGCCCATTGTATCGCCCCCTTGACAGCATTTTAACCTATATTATAACTTATTTCAATAAATAAATTCCGCCGTATCTCTTTTTGATACGACGGAATATTATAAATTACTTTCTTTTTACAACTGTTTCTTCTTTATCATTGACGTATTTCTGGGATACTTTGTCGGAGTATGACTGATTTTTTCTATTACAAAAAGTCGTCTGTTGTCGCCATTTGTTATAGTATAATCCTTTACTTCCGCTTTTTTACCGCCAAGTATCTTTATTGCCCTCTCCGACTGTTCTATTTCTTCATTTACTGACTTTAGAGCAATAAATTTACCACCGACTTTTACATACGGCATACAATATTCACTCAATACCGGCATAGCTGCAACCGCTCTTGCAGTTGCAAAATCAAACGATTCTCGCTTTTCTTTTGCATAATCTTCTGCCCTGCCATGCACAACCGTTGCTTTTACACCGACAAGCTCACACGCCTGTTCAAGAAATACGCATCTTTTATTTAGCGCTTCAAGTAGCGTTCCTTTTAAGTCCGGTCTTACTATCATAAGCGGAATAGACGGAAATCCGGCACCTGTTCCGACATCTATAAAACTGCTGTTTTCTTTTATATTAACCATAGTAAACGGCAGAACGCTATCTACAAAATGCTTTATAACTACCTCTTCAAAATCAGTTATAGCAGTCAGATTGACATTCTGATTATACTCAACGAGAAATTCATACAGCTTAACAAACTTCTCAGCTTGTTCACCTGACAGTTTTATTTTACATTTATTAAATTCATTCAGGATAAATTCAGTTCTCTCCATGTTTTCTCCCTGACAGCCATATCAATAGTACAGACACATCGGCAGGATTAACACCCGAAATTCTGCCTGCCTGTCCTATATTCAGCGGTTTGTATTTATTCAGTTTCTCCTGAGCTTCTAATCTCAGTCCCGATATAGTCTTATAATCTATATCAGTAGGCAGCTTCTTTTCTTCAAGACGTTTCATCTGCTCAATTTTTTCAGTCTGTGTCTTGATATATCCCTCATACTTGATATTGATTTCAAGTTTATCTATTATATCGTGTTCAAGCTGAGGTGCATTCTCATCAAACTTTGCAAGATCTCTGTAATCAATCTGAGGACGCTTTAAAAGTTCAATAAACTTCACACCTTGTGTAATCGGTGAAGTACCCTTGCTTTCAAGCATGCTGTTAAGCTCATCACTAGGATATACAGTAGCTTTCTTTATTCTCTCGGTTTCCTTTTCAAGAATTTCTTTTCGGTCAAGAAACTTCTGATAACGCTCGTCAGAAATAAGCCCGAATTTATAACCTACAGGAATAAGTCTTTCATTGGCGTTATCCTGCCTTAATAAAAGTCTGTATTCGCTTCTGCTGGTCATCATTCTGTACGGTTCAACACAGCCCTTAGTAACAAGGTCATCGATAAGAGTGCCGATAAACGAAGTAGTCCTGTCAGGTATATACTGCTCTCTGCCCTTTATTTTCATTGCCGCATTCATACCTGCAATAACACCCTGTGCGGCGGCTTCCTCATATCCGCTGGTACAGTTGAACTGTCCTGCGCCGAAAAGTCCGGATATCTTCTTGAATTCAAGTGTAGGATAAAGCTCTAGAGGATCACAGCAGTCATATTCAATTGCGTAAGCCGGACGCATTATCTCAACGTGCTCCAGACCCTTAATTGTTCTCAGAAACTTTATCTGCACATCTTCCGGCAGTGAGCTTGACATTCCCTGTAGATAATATTCATCAGTATCAAGGCCCATAGGCTCAACAAACAGCTGATGACGCGGCTTATCAGAGAATCGAACGATCTTATCCTCTATACTCGGACAATATCTCGGACCTACACCCTGTATTCTTCCGGCGTAGAGAGGTGACCTGTCAAGGTTATCAAGTATTATCTTGTGTGTTTCAGCATTTGTATAAGTAACATAACACTTGACCTTATTTTCAAGCTTGAACGTATTATCAAAGCAGAACGGCGTTATATACTCGTCACCCTCCTGCTCTTCCATAACAGAAAAGTCAATTGATCTCTTGTGAACTCTTGCAGGTGTACCTGTCTTGAATCTTCTCATAGAAAGACCTAGTTTTCTAAGACTGTCGGTCAGTTGAAGAGCCGCAGATACATTATCCGGACCGCTCTGATAATTCAGCTCACCGATATGTATCTTACCTCCGAGATAAGTACCAGTAGTGATTATAACACAGCCGGCAGGATAAAAAGCGCCAAGTCTTGTTTTTATACCTGTTATTTTACCGTCTTCAGCGCATACCTCGGTAACTTCAGCCTGTTTTATATCAAGATTTTCGGTATGTTCAAGCACCGACTTCATAAAAGTATGATACTTTACTCTGTCGCTTTGAACTCTGAGCGAATGAACAGCAGGCCCTTTACCTTTGTTCAGCATTCGTGACTGTATAAAAGTAGCGTCAGCCGCTCTGCCCATTTCACCGCCGAGCGAATCAAGTTCTCTTACAAGCTGACCCTTTGCCGAGCCGCCAATACACGGATTACACGGCATATTAGCAATAGCGTCAAGACTTAACGTAAATACAGCAGTCTTACAGCCAAGCCTTGCGGTGGCGAGAGCCGCCTCACAGCCGGCATGACCCGCACCTACAACTATAACATCATAATAATCAAGTTCGTACATAAATAACCCCGATCATAAAAATGTTCTATGTGGAACAAATTGTGTATCTTGTCAGAAAATCAGCCTGTCACAGAATTTCTGCCGACAGGCTGATATATTTTATTCTTCTTCGTTTGTTTCAGGCTCGTCCTCTATAACCTCGGCTTCTGCCTCTGCTTCAGCCGCCGCTATCTCTTCTTCACTTGCCTGTTCAACTTCTTCTATATCCGCAGTTTCATCATGCTCGGTTCTCGTAAACGTTACTACTCTGTCCTCATCCGACAGCTTCATAACTCTTACGCCTAAGCCGGTTCTTCTCATCACTCTGAGATCATTAGCACGGATACGGATAATAACACCGTCAGTACTGATAAGAATAACATCGTCGTCCGCCTGTATCGAACGTATACCGCAGACATATCCTCTGTCATCTCTTATCTTATAGTTCTTAAGTCCGTTACCGCCTCTGTTCTGCATACGGTAATCACTGAGCGCACTCAGTCTGCCATAACCCTTGTCGGTTACGGTAAGTATTCTCATATCGTCACTGTATACCTTAGCGGCACCGACAATATAATCATCTTCACGCAGTCTTATTGCTCTTACACCTGCGGCAAGTCTGCCCATGCTTCTTATTCTGTCTTCGCTGAAATGTATAGCCATACCGAGATGAGTAGCTACTATAATCGAGCTGTCACCCTCAGTAAGATGAGCGGCGGCGATCTCATCACCCTCAGCAAGCGTAATTGCTCTCAGTCCGTTCTTTCTTACATTTCTGAAGTCATACAGCGGTGTTCTCTTGATCTTACCGTACTTTGTAACACAAATGAAGTATTTGTTCTCAGCAAAATCGCTTGTCTTCATCATTGCCGCAATACGTTCACCCTCAGAAAGCTGTAACAGATTTACTATGTTAGTACCTCTGCTCTGCTTTGAGCCTTCAGGTACTTCATAGCACTTCAGTTTGTACATATTACCATAATTTGTAATAAATAAGATGTTGTCATGCGTCGAGCTGATGAACATATCCTCAACGAAGTCCTCTTCTCTCTGCTTCATACCGGATACACCCTTGCCGCCGCGCTTCTGAAGATTATATACATCTACAGGCTGACGCTTGATATAACCGATATTGGTATAAGTAAGTACGCATTCTTCCTCAGGGATAAGATCCTCAATGTCTACCTCACCGCTTACAGGTTCAATAGCGGTTCTTCTCTCGTCACCGTATTTTTCCTTGATAGATGTGATCTCTTCCTTGATTATCTCCCTGACTCTCTCATCGCTTGAAAGTATGTCAAGGAAGTCGTTTATTTTCTCCATAATTTCGGCAAGCTCAGAGATAACCTTGTCACGTTCAAGACCTGTCAGCTGTCCCAATCTCATCTGTACGATAGCGTCTGCCTGCTCTTCCGAAAGTCCAATCTCGTGTTCAAAATGAACATCCTGATAGTTCTCTCCCATAGCTCTCTGTAAAAGCTTAGCAAGGTCATCTTCCTTGAAGGGCTCCATCAGACGCTCTTTACCTTCCTGTACCGACTTACTTGAACGCAGTATTGAAATTACTTCATCTATATTGTCAATAGCAAGCAGGAAGCCCTGTAAAATATGAGCCCTCTCTCTTGCTTTCTTCAGATCAAATGCCGTTCTTCTTGTGATTATCTGCTTCTGGAATGCTATATAATTGTCCAGAATTTCAAGCAGCGTCAGCTGTTTAGGCTCGCCGTTCACAAGTGCGATCATAATAACGCCTACAGTGTCCTGGAGCTGTGTAAATGAGTACAGCTTATTCAGAACTACCTGTGCGTTTACATCTCTCTTGAGCTCATAGACGATACGCATACCATCCTTGTCACTCTCGTCACGCAGTGCGGAAATACCCTCAATACGCTTGTCACGCATGAGCTGACCTGTCACTTCAAGAAGCTTTGACTTGTTTACCATATAAGGAATTTCGGTAACGATAATTCTTGTATGATTTCCCTCTTCCACTATCTCGGCCTTACCTCTTAATGTGATCTTGCCACGACCTGTATAATAAGCAGAGCGTATTCCGCTGTATCCCATGATTATACCGCCTGTAGGAAAGTCAGGTCCCTTGATATACTGGAGTATCTCTTCAATACCGCATTCGGGATTTTCCATTCTTGCTACTATAGCGTCGCATACTTCATTCAGATTATGCGGAGGTATGTTTGTAGCCATACCTACAGCTATACCTACAGAGCCGTTTACTAAAAGGTTGGGGAACTTTACGGGAAGAACCGTAGGCTCGTCCAGCTTATCATCATAGTTCTTGCCCCAGTCGATAGTATCTTTCTTTATATCTTTCAGAAGTTCCGACGCAATCTTTGCCATTCTCGCTTCTGTATAACGGTAAGCGGCAGGCGGATCGCCGTCTACCGAACCGAAGTTTCCGTGACCGTCAATAAGCGGATATCTCATTGAGAAATCCTGTGCAAGTCTTACCAGTGCGTCATATACCGATGCGTCACCGTGAGGGTGATATTTACCGAGAACTTCACCGACTGTATAGGCACATTTTCTGTACGGCTTGCTTGCCGTATTGTCCGCCTCGTTCATCGTATATATTATTCTTCTGTGAACAGGCTTCATGCCGTCCCTTACATCAGGCAGAGCTCTTGATACCAGTACCGCCATAGAATACTGTAAAAAGCTTTCACGCATTTCCTTTTCTATGTCTACCTGTATCAGCTTTTCAGTGGCTGTACTGAATTCTTTAACGTCTTTTTCCATTCCGATTTCCTTTCCGATTTATTTATATCAGAGTATTGATTTTTCGGTAAATATTTCTCTCAGCTTGTTCTGCTCTTCTTCAGAAAGACATTTTTTTGAGAATATATATATATTCTGTCTGTTTACAAAGAGTAAAAACATCTGTTCATTTTCCATAGCGTCTAAATAATCCGATCCAAAATAAAGATTGGTAACTACTTCTTCCTGCTTTTCTTCCTCGTGAGGTTTGTCTTTTGCAGGAGAATCCGTTTCTTCTTCCGCTTCTGTTTCATTTTCTGTCACAACAGGTTCTTCTATTACAGTCGTTATCTTTATTCTGTCACGATAGAACTCCGCTGTATATGTTTCTTCCGCAAGCGAGCTTATAGTCGCAATAAGCTTTCTTCTTATCAGCACAGGCTTGTACCAGGTATAGAATATCATACCGAGCGACAGGCCGACCAGAATATAACCGTAAATTCCGGTATAATCCCTTATCAGAAAGTCAACGCCAAGTCCTAGAGCTATAATGTACACAAGCGTGTATATCAGTGATTTCTTGAACTGATATTTCTTCTGAAACAGCTTGAAGCCCTCGCCTATCTCGTCAAGGGTCATGCTGTACTTGATTTTAAGCAATAATTCTTCCATATTATCCTTTCGCTTATCCGAGTGTCAGTATAACAACACCTGTCAGAAAGCAGATCGCCGTGCATATTCCGGCTATAACACCGTCGAATATCTTCTTTTTCTTGATGAATATCGGCACATTCACGCCTGCAACAGCACCGAGTGCAAACAGACACATCGGCAGGAATATATTCATTTCAAGCGTGCCTGTAAGCAGGCAGAAAGCCGCAAACACCCACATAATACCGCATAAGGCAATAAGACCTTTTCTGACTGTAACGAACGGTGCAAGCTCTTTTTCAAGCTCCTGCTCCTTTTCCATTCTTACTTTAGCCTCGGCTTTTTCCTTTACATCGGTTTCATACTGAGCCTTTACACGCTCAATCTGTTCTTCTCTGCGCTGTCTTAACAGCTCTTTTTCATCGGGCTGTTCCCCGTTGTTATTTAAAATTTCATCATTCATAGTAACACCTTTAAATGCTTTAACGGATTGTTTTTCCTCGCCCGACCGGATTATTCTTTATATATCAAGATCCTTTGCGTATCTTGCATTCTGTTCGATAAATTCACGTCTGGGTTCTACCTTATCACCCATAAGTATTGAGAATATCTCGTCAGCCTTAGCCGCGTCCTCAAGATTTACTTTTATCATCGTTCTTGCAGAAGGATCCATTGTTGTTTCCCAAAGCTGATCGGGATCCATCTCACCAAGACCTTTGTAACGCTGAACTTCAACCTTTGCGTTGCTTTCGCCTGCAAGCTCAGCAATATAAGCGTCTCTCTCCTCGTCACTGAACGCATATCTTACCTTTTTACCTCTGAATACCTTGAACAGCGGAGGCTGAGCAAGATATACATGACCCTCTTCAATAAGAGGACGCATAAAGCGGAAGAAGAATGTCAGCAGAAGTGTTCTGATATGTGAGCCGTCGACATCGGCATCCGCCATAACTACTACTCTTCCGTATCTGAGCTTTGTTATATCAAAGTCCTCGCCTATACCTGTGCCGAGCGCCTTTACTACAGGCTGGAGCTTATCGTTGTTATAAACCTTGTCTGCTCTTGCCTTCTCAACGTTCAGCATCTTACCCCACAGAGGCAGTATAGCCTGGAAACGTCTGTCACGTCCCTGCTTTGCAGAACCGCCCGCAGAATCTCCCTCGACTATATATACTTCTGTTTTTGTAGGATCGGTGTCAGAGCAGTCGGCAAGTTTACCGGGAAGACCTGCACCGTCCGCAACCGATTTTCTCTTAGATTCCATAGCCTTCTTAGCCGCATCTCTTGCAGCCTGTGCATTGATACACTTCTGAGCTATAATAGCTATCGTATCGGGATGCTCTTCAAAGTAATATGTCAGCTTTTCTACTGTTATCTTGTAAACAACGGGACGTACTTCGGGGTTACCGAGCTTGCCCTTTGTCTGACCTTCAAACTCACATTCGGGGAGCTTTACCGAGATGACTGCATTGATAGCCTCTCTTATAGCCTCACCGCTCAGCGGTACAAACTCCTTTACCTCGTCCTGCTTCTTCTTGGACTTCTTATTGTTGTTCGCCTGCTGTTCCTTATATTGCTTTACAAAATCGTTTACGACCTTGTTCAGTGCATTCTTGAACGCAATTTCATGAGTACCGCCGTCAACCGTATGAATGTTGTTTGCAAACGATCTGAACGTTTCACTGTTGAAGTCGGTGTTGTACTGGAACGCGATCTCTACAGATATATTATCAAGAAGTCCCTCAATATATACAACATCGGGATGCAGAGCCTCTGCTCCTCTCTTCTTCTGAAGCCACTCTACATAGCTTATAATACCGCCCTCGTACTGAAGGATCTCCTGCTTGGGATTTGCTTCATCTCTCAGATCACTAAGAACGATCTTAAGTCCGCCGTTCAGAAAAGCCTGTTCTCTCAGTCTGTCAAGCAGTATATCATACTTGAATTCTGTAGTATGGAATATTATATGATCGGGCTTGAAGCGTACCTGTGTACCTGTCTTGTCTGTAGTGCCGATAACCTTCATCTGCTCGTTATAATGACCGCCGTTTTCAAAACGCTGGAAGTGTATCTCCTTGCCGTCATATACAGTAAGCTCAAGCCACTCGGAAAGCGCATTTACAACAGACGCACCGACTCCGTGAAGACCGCCGGAAACCTTATATCCGCCGCCGCCGAATTTACCGCCTGCGTGTAGTATCGTATATACGACCGTAGCGGCGCTTATCTTTTCCTTAGGGTGAATACCCGTAGGAATACCACGTCCGTTATCGGTAACTTCTATAACGTCACCGGGGAGTATCTTTACGTTTATTTCTGTACAGTATCCCGCAAGTGCCTCGTCTATAGCGTTATCTACTATTTCGTATACAAGGTGATGCAGACCGCTTTCACCGGTAGAACCGATATACATGCCGGGTCTTTTTCTTACCGCCTCAAGACCTTCAAGTATCTGAATGTCATCTGCGCCGTAAGCGTGTTCAACCTGTGTATTGTTCTCTATATCCTTTATTTCTCCGTCAATTTCGGGCTCGCCGATCTCGCCGTTTTTTTCAAGAATTTCTTCTGCCATGCTCTTTCCTTTCATCATTTCCGCAATTTCTCACGATACTATATATAATTATATCACATCTGACTTTTAAAGTCAACTTTGAATTGCTTGCAAAGGCATATATAATCGGCATTTTAGTGCCGTCCGGGTATTGATTTATCCCGCAAAAAATGCTATAATCATATCAGCACCGCAGATATCGGCGGTGTAATAAATTGTGTTATGGTTAGTTAAGACAAACTATACCCGATTGGAGTATCTTATGTCATTTGAAAAAGATATAGAAGAATTTAAAAAAAGTCACCCTTGCAAAGAAACTATAGTTGACGGAATTACGTTCAGTTATATGCTCTGCGGCAACGAAAACAGCGATAAAACACACGTTTATCTTGTCGGCGGAACAGGTCTGCCTGTAATATGGTTCAATCATGTAAAGGCAATGGAGAAGGATTACCGCATACTTACGATGAACTATCCTATGCAAATAAATGATCTTGAAGAGCTTGCGGATATGATAGCAAAGCTGGTTGATTCACTGGATCTCAGAAATCCCGTATACATAGGCGCTTCTCTCGGCGGATTTATCGCTCAGCTTATAGCAAGAAAGCACCCCGATAAAGTTCACGGTATGTGCCTTTATTCTACTTGCAGTTTATCGGAAAACAGCATTGCAGATATGAAAAAGCAGTACAAAATATACGGCTTACTGCTCTTTACGATGAAGATCGTTCCTTACAGCTGGCTGAGAAAGATGATGATCTCGATCTGCCTTAAGCAAGTCGGGATCGAGGACGAAGCACCGGAAGACAAGAAATACATGGAGGATCTGTTCAGGTGGGTATACAGCCAGTATACAAAGCAGTTTGACATCCATATGACAAGCCTTATTGCGACTGTAGTTGACTTGGAGCCGTTCACAAAGGAACAATATGACCGTCTGTGCCACAATACACTGCTTGTACTCCCGACAGATGATAAGGCTTTCTCTGAAGAAGCGAAGAAAGACTTAAGAGATATGATGCCGTATGCAAAGACAGAAAATATCAAGGGCGGACACACAGCTACCCTCTACAAGGTAGACGGATATGTAAGTGCTGCAAGAAAGTTCTTAGAATCGCCGTAAACCCGATAACAAAGCCAAATATATAAAAAAAAGAGCGGAATTCTTATCCGCTCTTTTTTCTATATTTCCGACCTTATTTCATTGTCTGCAAACCGTCTTTTCAACGTAAAAACCGACACATTTGAGATATACACATAGCCCTCTGTTACAATAAAGCTCTTCGGCATATCGTAAGAAACATAATAGATCTTTCCTTGCTTCTGGAGCTTCATCAGATAGTCGTTAACGTCCTTATTCACCGAGGTTTTTTCAATGTCAAATATACCCAGTATCTTGTCGGTCGGCAGTGATACATCACCGCCTATATGAATATACATTTATATTATTCCTCCGTAAAAGTACCGTTTTCTACTCTCCAGACCTTACCGCTTTCAAGCTCTCTGACATCGTTTATATTACAGCAAGTAATAAACACCTGTGAGTTCACGATATGATTCAGGACGAAATGTTGTCTGCTGCTGTCAAGCTCACTCAATACATCGTCAAGTATCATTATCGGCGTTTCTTCCTTTTGTCTGATTATCTCAGCCTCTGCAAGCTTTAATGCAAGCGCTGTGCTCCTCTGCTGTCCCTGACTGCCGAACTCCTTGACATCGTTACCGTTGATATAAAGATTCATATCGTCACGGTGTACTCCAAGTACCGTATAACGCATCTTCAGCTCACGCTGAAAGCTTGCGTTCAGCCGTTCAAGATACTCGTTGTAAAGTCCGTTTATCTCATCGCATTTAAGCTCCGTACTGTCAAATATGCTTGAATAGTACTTAAGCTTAAGCTCTTCACCGCCCGAAAGCTCATTGTAAAGCCGTGAAGCTATCGTTTCAAGCTGAGAAAAGTATTTCAGTCTGCCGTATGTCACATTAAGCCCCTCAGCCGCCAGAACGCTGTTCCAGCTCTCAATCTGAGGTCGTATAACCGATAGATCATCGCCAAAATTGATGCCAAACAGTAAATTATTCTTATTTTTTAACGCTTTGTTATAGCGTGACAGCTTTTTCAGATGTACCGGGGTCTGCATCATAGCCACACTGTCCAGATATTCACGCCTGCCCTCAGGTACACCCTTGATCAAATTAAGGTGTTCTGGTATAAAAACGACATATTTTAACACTCCGTATAGTTCAAGTGCCGATTTTATGGCAAGTCCATTGTATTTTATCTCTTTCTTGTTATTACCTATAGTAAATTCTATAATATTTTCACTCTGAGTATTAAAAGATGTGGTGAACCAAATCTTTATAACGCACTTTTCCTTAGAATTATCCAAAGAAAAAGGAATATAAGAGCTTTGCTTTGAGGTACGGAACGACGGTCCCATACAAAGAGAAATAGCCTCACAAAGGTTTGTCTTGCCCTGTGCGTTGTTGCCGCAAAGGACATTTACATTCTCGTGAAAGCAAAACTCCTGCTCTCTTATATTCCTGAAATTCTTTACATAAAGTCGTTTTATCTGCATTTTATCCCGGTTTGTCGTTATCTCATACAGCACTTATACTGCTGTTCGTCAAGCTCTATCGTGTCACCGTCAACTATCTTCTTGCCGCGCATTGTGCATATTTCGCCGTTTACCTGAACAAAACCGCCCTGTATGGCGTTTTTGGCTTCACCGCCCGTTTCACAGGCTCCGCTGAACTTGAGAAACTGCTCAAGCTTGATAAAAGGAGGTTTGACATTTACATTTATATACATTCTAATCTCTCTTTCTTGTGTATTTAAGCTCAGTAACACCACTCTCATCCGGAATTGTGAGCGTCAGACTGTCGCCGTCAAGCTTATACACTATCTTGTAGTATTCGTTATTCATCTTTATTGCTATAATGTTCTTCTCTTCAGAAATATACTCGCTTGTACTGCCGTTTATGGTAATATCCTTTTCGGTTATGGTCATAGTGATACCGCCCGATGTCTGCCATGTTCCCCATAACTTGTTTCTTTTTGCGGACGCCGACCATATTGCGAACAGGACGCACATTGTGACGATCAGAACGCCTAATATTACACAGAGTAATATTTTAGGCAATTTGCTTTTCTTTCTGACCGACCTGTCATCACTGTGGCTTATTATAAAATCAACAATATCAAAGTCATCTTTTTGTTTGATCTGCTGTGTACCAACATCTGTACCGGTGGTACATTCCGGTACAGTATTGGTATACACGGTTTCATTTTTTGATGTGTTATTTACAGTTTCATCCATATTCTATACCACCTTATGAAGTATCTCAGGACTGTCGCTGTCGGATGAAGATATTACTATCTCCGAGCCTTTTATACTTACATTGTAATATCTTGTATCATCATTTGATTGTAATGCAAGTATATTGTTTTTGTATGAGTATCCGTAAAATTCACTGTATGAATTTATCTTGGAACTTATTGTAAGTGTATTTTCATCAAAGGTAAATCTTCTCAGTCCGTCGGAACTCTCCCACGACCCGATAAGAAAATTGCCCGTAAGCTTAGGAATGATAATTATTGCCATAATCACTGCCGTAACTATTACAAAGGCAATATAGATCCATTTTCTTTGCTTTTTGAAAACTGCCATATTATCGGCGTCTTACAGGGCTTACGATAAATGTAAAGCTGTCGCCCTCAAGCGGAACTATCTTAAGCGCCGTATTCTGGACAAACAGGAACTTTACCTTATCGCAGTAGGTATTCTTAAGCGCGTCAAGTATATATCTGCTGTTGAATGAGATCCTGAACTCTTCTCCGCTGTAGTCGCACTTGATCTTCTGATCAAGCTTGCCGATCGCGGTTTCACAAAATACTCTGAGCGTGTCGTCCTTGAATGTGAAGTCAACGGGCGACTTTATCTTGTCACTGATAAGAAGAAGTGTTCTGTCAACGCACTCTATAAGTTCTCTTACGTTAATTACAGCTTCTACATTTGAGGGCATTCCGATGATCTTTGTATAGTCAAAGAAATCGCCTTCAAGCAGACGTGAGAACACAGTATACTTGTCTATGCTGAATATACCCTGATTTCTGTCTACAGAAATTGTGGCAATCTTGCTCTCATCGTCGCTGAGCAGACGTAAAAGTTCCGATAATGTCTTGGCTGGGACAACAAAGTCGAAATCTTCATGCAGAAGACTTTCTTTTCTTATAGCTATTCTTATGCCGTCAACGGATATTACATTCAGCTCGTTATCCTTAATTTCAAACTTTGAACCCATAAGTACGGGCTTTGTATCTATTGTGGCAACAGCGTAAAGCGTCTGTCCGATAACGCTCTTTAAAAGAGGTTCGCTTATCTCAAAGCTTTCACCTCTTGAAAGTTCGGGTAACAGAGGATATTCTTCACTGCTGATACCCATTATAGAATAGGTGATATCGTCACACTTAAGGCTGAGCTTCAAAGGCTCATATTCGTCGAATATTATTTCTCCGCTCGGCATCTTTCTTACTATGTCGCAGATAAGACGGGAATTGAGAACAAGCTCACCGTCCGAACTGCCGTTTACTTCTATAGTAGACTTGATACCAAGCTCTAAGTCATAGCCGGTTACAGTAAGCATATTTCCTGTAAGGCTCAGGTGTATTCCTTCAAGGGCGGTGATAACGGATTTTGCCGACGCAGCTTTAGCGGTTGTGGTGAGGGCATCCAATATGTCATTTTTCTGAACGCTGAATTTTATCATAGAATTTCCTTTCAAGTTTAAGTTAATTATTTTCCAGTTGGAAAATACATATATCAACGTTTTGTTTACAGTTCCGTGTTACGGAATTTTTAACACCACCGCCTATTGGCAAGGATATCGCCGTAGGCGATAAATAAATAAAATAATATTAATTATTATGGTGGTGTTGGTGGGGGGCGTTTAATGTGTTGAATGTTGAACAAAGGCAGATACAGCCTTGTATTTTTGGTTTTAGGTGTGGTTAAGACGCCGGTTGATTTACTGATGAAAGATCTTGATTATTTTTCAACAGTTTTAACATAAATTCAACATTAAACACTTTAAACTTACTTTCACCGTTTAAAACTAACAACTTGTTGAATGATTTTTGCCGTGTAAAAAATCACCGCAAGGGTAAAAGCGGTGAAATTTACATAAATCAGGCATTGTTTCCGAGGTTCTTTATCATATCGTCAATCATGCCTTTAAATGACGGGTCCTTCTTGATACTGGACTTTACCTTGTTTATAGCATAGACTATTGTGGAGTGATCTCTGTTGCCGAACTCCACACCGATATTTGAATATGAAAGACCTGTTATCCTGTTTACAACATAGATAGCGACCTGTCTTGCTGTGCTTATCTGTGAAGAACGTTTCTGCGAGCGCATATCCTCAGGGGTAACGCTGTATATTTTTCCTACCTCGGCGATTATCTTTTCTACTGTCAGCGGTATAGGCTCGTGATTCGACTGAATATCACGGACTACCTGCTGAGCCATGTTGAGCGTGGGTATTGAACCTGTAACGAGCGTCAGGGCATTTATCTTTGTTATAGCGCCCTCAAGCTGTCTTATATTGGTCTTGAGTTTGTCCGCAAGGAAGTCTACTATAGAATCCGGAAGATTCATACCGTAAAGTTCTGCCTTGCGCTTGATTATGGCAATTCTTGTTTCGTATTCAGGCGGCGCGATATCCGCAAGAAGTCCCTGTTCAAAACGACCGATAAGACGCTGTTCGATACCGTTTAGCTCTTTGGGCGGTCTATCGGATGTGAATATGATCTGCTTGTTCTGATTATAAAGGCTGTTGAACGTGTGGAACAGCTCCTGCTGTGTTTCGGTCTTGTTTGCCATAAACTGAATATCGTCTATAAGAAGCAGATCGCAGCTGCGGTACTTCTGCTTGAATGCTTCAAGATTGCTCTTGGTGCGCAGATTGCTTACATAGTCGTCTGTAAATGTATCAGCTGTGGTGTAAATGATATTCATATCGGGATGGAGCTTTTCCATCTCGCTTTTTACCGCTGAAAGAAGGTGCGTCTTGCCAAGTCCCGGTTCACTGTAGATATAAAGCGGGTTATATCTTGTGCTGGATTCCTGTACTACTGCCTTGCAGGCGGCATATGCAAGCTTGTTGTTGTCGCCTACTATAAATGTATCAAATGTATGCTGATAATTGCTTGCAAGCTCGCTGTTCTTAAGGCGGGTCTTTACAATATCATCATCGTCAAGTTCTTTCTGGAGCTCCTTGGGAGAAGAATCCGCATATGATTCAATGCCGTATTTTACTTTCTGCTCGATTGTGAGTTCTTCTGAACAGAGAATATCGACCTCAACGTCAAAACCGAGAATATCGCTGAAAGCCTCTTCCATAACGGTCTTGAAGTTTGCCATTGTCATATCTTTTGAAAACTGGCTCTCAACATATAGTAAGACATGATTATTATTGAGTTTGAGCGGCTTTAGCGGCTCAATCCATAATTTCATGGCGGTAGGAGTAAGAGCAAGTCTCTTTTTCATCTCCTGAAATATTTCCTCAAAGGAATTGTAAAAGCTCATCATCACACCTCTGTTTTTTAAAAACCACAATAATATCTATAATTTGTCAGCAAATACGTTAAAATATGTGTAAAAAAACGGCGAAAAACGGCGATTTTTATTAAAAGAATAATTAAGATTATAATACCATATTATTGGGAAAGTGTCAAGGGGACGAGGGGAACAAATGATGAATAATGAATAATGAAAAATTGTGGTGGCACCTGCGGTGCAAATTTAAATTGGGATAGTGCCGGGCAATGGATAGAGTGGTTTTATCGATGAGGACGTGGAAAGATTATTTTGTCTGCCCTGTCTTGCTCAACAACTCTTGCATTTTATTGATTCTTGCCGATTTTGCACTGTCTTTTGCCTATTACTATCTCTATTTAAAATAACCGCCGTAAGGCGCTCCATAATTATTCTCATTCATTATTCATTAAATAAAATAAAACCGGTTCGCTGTTTTTTCAAACAACGAACCGATTTTATTTTATTAATTATTAGATGAGCAGATCAAGCCTTTTTCGGCATCCAATGTAACCGTTACGCCGCTCTTCAATATATTAGATGCGTTTTCCGCACCGTATATTACGGGAATATCAAGAGCCTGACCTACAACAGCTGCATGGCAGTCGGGGTTTGTATCCTCTACTACAATTCCTGCGGCGCTCTTGAGTACGGACATTATATTATTGCTCGTCTTGGGGATAACAAGAATATCGCCGGAATGGCAGAGCTTTATTGCGTCCTCCTCGTTCTTGCATACGCAGACGGGGGCGGTCACTGCTTTTGCGGTCGCACCCTTGCCTTTAAGCAGAACATCTCCGACAATATGCACCTTCATCATATTCGTTGTACCGGAAACTCCGAGCGGAAGTCCTGCGGTGATAACTATAAGATCTCCGTCCTTTAAAAGTCCTTCTTCCATAGCTCTTGTTACAGCGTGGTCAAAAAGCGAGTCGCTGTCGCTCATCTCTTCGGACTTTATCGGGATAACGCCCCACGAAAGATTGAGCTGGCGCTGAGCCCTCTCGCTTGTGGTAGCCGCAATTATCGGGCAGGTGGGACGGAACTTTGATAATGTTCTTGCTGTACGTCCGCCCTTTGTTACTGTAAGTATAGCGGTTGCGCCGAGATCGATCGCAGTCGTTACCGTTGCGTGTGCTATGGCATTGGTTACGTTCGGTACGCCCTCGCTCTCTCTTGTGAAGAAGCGCTTGCGGTAGTCTATATCCTGCTCGGTCTTTACGGCTATTGCTTTCATAGTCTTTACGGCGTCTATAGGATATGCGCCTGCGGCGGTTTCGCCCGAAAGCATTATTGCACTTGTACCGTCATATATAGCATTTGCAACGTCTGTTGTTTCCGCTCTTGTCGGGCGGGGATTCTTTATCATAGAATCAAGCATCTGAGTTGCGGTTATTACCTGCTTGCCTGCGTTGTAACCCTTGTGGATAAGCTCTTTCTGGATTCTGGGGATCTCGACAAACGGGATCTCAACACCCATATCTCCTCTTGCAACCATTATGCCGTCGGCAACACGGAGAATGTCATCTATATTGTCAACGCCGTCCTGATTTTCTATCTTTGCGATTATGCTTATATCCTTACCGCCGTTTTCATCAAGCAGTTTTCTTATCTGGATTATATCTTCGTCACGAGTAACAAAGCTTGCGGCTACTATATCAAAGCCTGTCTTTATACCGAAAAGCAGATCGCTCCTGTCACGCTCGCTGAGGTACGGCATCGAAAGGTGTATTCCGGGGAAGTTACAGCTCTTGTTGGGCTTTAAAATACCGCCGTGGATAACTTTACAACGGATATCGTCGCCGCTCTCCTTGCGGTCGATCTCAGTGACCTTGAGTTCAAGCAGACCGTCATCTATAAGTATAGTAACGCCCGTTTCAATGTCGCTTGCAAGATTGGGATAGTTGATAGCGGCTCTCTTCTCATCGCCTACAACATCCTCTGTCGTGAGGGTGTATTCACTTCCGGTCTTGAGCTCAACTGGCTTGTCGTCCTTGAAGCTCTTTATTCTTACTTCCGGACCTTTGGTGTCGAGAATGGTGGGGATAGGGAGCTTCAGTTCTTTTCTTATTCTTTCTACCTGTTCATAACGCTTCTTGTGATCCTCGTGTGTGCCGTGTGAGAAGTTGAAACGAGCACAGTCCATACCGCTTTTGATAAGCTCGCGCAGTACGTTGTCATCATCTGTTGCGGGACCTAAGGTGCATACTATCTTTGTCTTTTTCATAAATATCCTTTCTTCCGATAAAGCTGTCCATACATTTTTCATACCGTTTGCATATTAAAAACGGTCATAATCAGTATAACATTTTCCAGCTTTAATAGCAACAGAAAACAAGTTACGGTGACAAATTTTACAAAAATTTTACACAGTGGCAATGTGCCGCTTCAAATTTGCCTTTTTCAAAAGCAGAGAATGACAAAACTTGCGTTGACGGCGAGGTAATATGATACAGAGTGTAAAAAATACGTTAACAATGAGTTATTATCCGGATTTCCAGTGAAGGAAGATGATCGCGTTTTTAAGAATATCCGAAAAAGTTTATACTATCCCCGTCAGAAGCAATATTGCAGACACTATCCCTGCGCCGACCGTTCCGATAACTGCACCTATTATAAAGGGTAGCTTGTTTTTGCGGGAGCGCTTCCCCGCTTTTTCAAGACTTATGCCGTTCAGATACAGCTGTGCCTGGTTTCCGAGCTTACTGCTGCACGACATTTCGGGACGGACATAGAAAATTGCCTTTTCAAAATATTCGTTCTCGGTGTTGTTTATCTCAAGCACCAGTTTGTTCACCGCTTTTACCAATTTTACTCGCTCCTTTTTTCAACAATTCATGATTACAAAGTGTATTATAGGAAATATATGTAAAATTATACGCTGTGGATATTAGTTTTCAACAGAAAAGTGTGGAAAACTGCCGTGTTTTCAACTCGCTCCGGTGAAATTCTGTGAGAAACGGTGGAAAACTCCGTTGAAATTGTTAAAACTTCCGATAAAAGCACATTGAAAACTTTTTTAACGTGGTGGTTGAAATCAAAAAATGCGTTTTACAAATAATGTTATATAGTGGTACAAAAAGGAAATTAAATGAGAACGGTTGTTAAGTTGAAAATTTCTTATTGTCATACAGTATATTGTAACAGATTTACACGACAGCGATGTTGATAACATAGCGTATAATGCACCGATTTACCCGCTTTTCAACAGGTAGAGCGGTTGAAAATGTTGAAAACAATGTGTTTTCCACTGCCTTATGGTGTAAATTTCGGTTTTTTTGTGGAAAATTCCGTTGAATATGTGAATAACTCCGCTTAAAATGAGCTTGTACGGGTGTTAATAAAAAGAAAAACTATTTTAAACAGGTGGTTAAAAAATGTTAAAGCGAAAGTAAGGATTACCATTTCACCGGGTAAAGCGCGTTTTTCAGTGAAAATGGTGTCGGATTTTACATTACAGATAATTACAACAAAAAATAAGCGCGTATATGCAGAAAATCTGTTGAAATTTACGGTCGGATATGCTATACTATTACTGCATATATACGATTTTTGTATGCGGGGAGGGACGGCATGAAATACAGAGAACGTACATTGCGGCATGAATACAAGTTTCCGGCAACGGCGGCACAGTGTGAGGTGCTGAGAGAACGTTTCTCGGCTGTTATGAAACCCGACAAGCACGCTGAAAACGGTTGTTATCGTATAACTAGCGTATATCTTGACGATGTATACCGCTCTGCGTATAACGACAAGCTTATCGGTGCGGACACCCGTAAGAAATACCGTATAAGGACATATGACCTGTCGGAAGATCTGCTTCATTTCGAGTGCAAATACAAGGACAGGGATATGACGTCAAAGCGTGGAATATGGATAAGCCCCGAACAGTATCGTTCTATATTAAAGGGAGATTATTCTTTTGTATGGAGCGGTGAATATGAGGGGACTGTTCTTGAGGACGCGTCTTACAGCAATGCACTGGCTATGCTCCGCCCGTCGGTTATAGTGGACTATAACAGGCAGGCGTTTATAAATCCGGAGGGCAATGTGAGATTCACTATTGACAGCGGATTCAAAGTAGGGGCATTTTCGGACGATATGCTGTCGGACAGCGTCAGATATCTGCCTGTTGAGGATTTCACAGCGGTAATCGAGATAAAGTATGACGACTATCTGCCGTCTTATCTCGGAGAACTGCTTACCGGTGTAAAACTGAAACAGGATTCGGTATCGAAATTTTTACTATGCCATGATAAGCTGACAAGCCTTAATATGCGGACATAAAACCGCCATGGAAAACTGATCGGAGGAAAAATAAAAATGTTACAGCATTTGACCGCACTTGCGGAAAGCACGGGGGACGATCTGCTCTCCCTTATAGGACAGAGCTTTGATATTACGGCACAGCTTGAGAGCTTATCACTGCCGAGAATACTGCTCGCACTGCTTACGGCTACACTCTGCGGAGCGATAATCTATCTCGTTTACCGTATGTTCTACAGAGGGGTTGTTTACAGTGACAATTTCAATATACTCGTATTACTGATCACGGTAGTTACCGCATTTATCATAATGACTATCAGTGCAAACCTTGTACTGTCGCTCGGTATGGTCGGCGCGTTGTCTATTGTGCGATTCCGTTCGGCGATAAAAGACCCGCTTGATGTGGGATTCTTGTTCTGGGGAGTTGGTGCAGGTATTACTGCCGGTGCAGGACTTTACTTTGTAGCGATCATAGGTACTGTATTTGTTGCGGCACTGTACATAATCCTTACTATGATAAAGAAGGAACGCCGTTGTTATCTGCTTGTTGTACGCTACGGTACGGACGCTGAAAGCAATGTGAATGCTCTGCTCGGAACGCTCAAGTACAAGCTCAAGAACAAGACGCAGATAAACGAACGCGTTGAGCTGACTATTGAGATAAAGACGGTCAACAATGATACGACACAGCTTTCAAGATTCAAGGCTATCGACGGTGTTGACAGTGTTACGCTTCTCGAATACAACGGCGAGTACATGAACTAAGCGGCGGGTCGCCGCTGACAATTCGCCGTTCTGACGGTCGGCGATTTGCGGAGGTTACGTTACCGGCGGGCGGCTGTGAGCCGCTTCAAATTCGCCGTTCTGAATGTTTGTAATTTGCGGAAGTTGCGTTATCGGCGGGTGACTGAGGTCACACCCTATTGACGTTAATTTATTTTTAATATCACAGAATCCGTTGTTTGCAAAAAACAGCGGATTTTTAGTACAATATTGTTGCTTATTGAACGCTTTTGAGTATGAATATTTGTATGACCTCCCCTACAAATATTTCTACAACACGGAAAATTTTATGTGATATTGCAAACGAGATACCGTACAGGCACACAGGATACCTACTTTACATATTTTGCGGAATCGGAAAAATTATCAGGGTAAACTAAAAATTTGTTATAGTGCTACCGATGTCTGCTGATAAAACGAAATTTTCTCTTGACAAAACAACAAGGATATGCTACAATCGGTTTAAAGCGATATATTAAAGGCTTTGAAGGGAAAAAGTAGCGTGAAACGTGCTTTCAGAGAGTCGTTGGTCGGTGTGAAACGGCAGACGTTTTAATGTGAAGATACACCCCGGAGCTGTCCTGTGGGAACGGTGGCTACGTTATAGCTTTTGAGGTTCGTGTGAAATGGTCTAAACGCACGGATAAACTGAGGTGGTACCGCGATAATTCGCCCTCTGTGCATTTTTGCACAGAGGGCTTTTTTAATTCCACCGGAAAAGATAATAAGACCGGAAATTATTTTTTGGAGGTCGAAAGACAATGAGCATGGATTTACTGGTACGTCTGCCTGATCCGGACGAAATCAAGAAAAAATATCCTGCAAGCGAAAAGGTAAAGGCAATCAAGGCACAGCGCGACAAGGAAATAGCCGATGTGTTCACGGGAAAAAGCAACAGGTTCTTACTTATAATAGGACCTTGTTCCGCCGATAAGGAAGAGCCGGTAATAGATTATATTTCAAGGCTTGTACCTGTGCAGGAGCAGGTAAAGGACAAAATTCTGATCATTCCCAGAATATATACGAATAAGCCCCGTACCACAGGCGAGGGATATAAGGGCATGATACATCAGCCCGATCCTACAAAGCACGAGGATATGCTTGAGGGACTTATCAAGGTAAGACAGCTTCATCTGCACGCTATCGAGCAGACCGGTTTTACCTGTGCAGACGAAATGCTTTACCCCGAAAACGACCGTTATCTGTCTGATTTACTGTCTTATGTTGCGGTCGGCGCACGTTCTGTCGAGGATCAGCAACACAGACTAACAGCAAGCGGACTTGATATCCCTGTCGGAATGAAAAACCCCACAAGCGGAACAATCTCCGTAATGCTGAACTCTATCCGTGCGGCTCAGGCAAGCCACACGTTTATATACCGTGGCTGGGAAACACACACAAGCGGAAATCCGCTTGCACACGCTATCCTGCGTGGTGCGGTCAATAAGCACGGTCAGACGATACCAAACTATCACTATGAGGACCTGTCGCTTCTGTATGAGCTTTACTGCAAGCAGGATCTTCAGAACAAGGCGGTAATTGTTGATACTAATCACTCTAATTCGGGTAAGAAGTATCTTGAACAGATAAGAATCGCAAATGAAATTCTTCACAGCCGTCGTCACAGCAAGGATCTTGAGGGATTTGTCAAGGGACTTATGATCGAAAGCTACATTGAGGACGGAAACCAGAGTACAGAGGACGCTGTGTACGGAAAGTCAATCACCGATCCCTGTCTTGGCTGGGAAAAGACGGAGAAGCTTATCTACAGCATAGCCGACCAACTCTAAGGCGGCGGTGCCGCCGGACTGTTCCGACCGTTTATAATGTTGCGGATTTTTGTAGGATAGCGGAACGGTCGGGGTTGGACGTTAGTGCTTTTTGTTTATAATAATACCCGTGGGGCGCGGCAAATTCGCCTTTAAAAAAGGTGGATATAAGCTTAAGTTGCGTTGACGGCGGGCGGCAATGTGCCGTTTCAAATTCCGACCATTGATGAGGTTGCGAATTTTTGTGGGTGGCGGAACGGTCGGGAATGGACGATATTGCAGGATCAAAACAAGATTTTGCAGAAAGTTTAATATTTTGCAGAAGTTTTGAAAAGCACTATCACACTTGCCTTTTAATGAACGCTTTTTTTGTTTCGCATCCGTGCGAAACTCCGGGCGTTCAACTTCGGGCATCCATGCCCGCCCTCGGAAAAGGGTGAGGTTCTGTTGCTCGGTCAAGCTGAGCCAACTATGGTGGGGATTGTAATAGCTCAGAAGTATTGAAGATAGTACTCCTATTAATTTCAATCCCCACCGTCTTGCAGACAGAAATGTTACCGATATATCAATGTTCAAGATATTGCATAACAAAGCTGAATTTTAAGATTTACTGCTCGTCTGCAATCCACCTCCCCTTTTTCGAGGGGAGGCAAGTTTAGTGCTTTGCGAGGGATAGAGCGAGGTTGGCGAGGATTGAGAAAATGGCAATGTAGGGCGCAACGGGAGATTCTATAGAATATTGCAAATGCAAAACCATATAAGCACACACAGCACCGCTACTACTGAAAATCCTATATGACAGTTCAAGCTCAAAATCGTGCAAGGACACCCGGACATTTGTTTTGAAAATAATTGATCAAATAAACCGAAAGGAAGAAGAAAATGACACTTTACGAAGAACTTATTGAAAGAGGGCTTATCGCTCAGGTTACTAATGAAGAAGAGATAAGCAAGATGATAAACGAGGGCAAGGCTACATTCTATATTGGCTTTGACCCGACAGCCGATTCTCTGCACGTTGGTCACTTCATGGCGCTGTGCCTTATGAAGCGTTTACAGATGGCAGGCAACAAGCCCATTGCTCTGCTCGGCGGCGGTACGGGTATGATAGGCGACCCCTCCGGTAAGACCGATATGAGAAAGATGCTGACAAAGGAAGATATAGAACATAACATTGCCTGCTTCAAAAAGCAGATGAGTCGCTTTATTGATTTCTCTGACGGCAAGGCACTGCTTGTAAACAATGCTGACTGGCTTCTTAATCTGAATTATGTAGACGTACTGCGTGAGGTAGGCGCTTGCTTCTCGGTAAACAAGATGCTGAGTGCAGAGTGCTATAAGCAGAGAATGGAAAGAGGACTTTCGTTCCTTGAATTCAACTACATGATAATGCAGAGCTACGACTTCTACAAGCTGTACAAGGATTACGGCTGTAATATGCAGTTCGGCGGTGACGACCAGTGGAGCAATATGCTCGGCGGTACTGAGCTTATAAGAAAGAAGCTCGGCAAGGACGCACATGCTATGACTATTACCCTGCTCCTTAATTCCGAGGGCAAGAAGATGGGTAAGACTGAAAAGGGCGCTGTATGGCTTGACCCTGAAAAGACAAGCCCGTTTGAATTCTTCCAGTACTGGAGAAATGTTGCGGACGCCGATGTTATGAAGTGCATAAAGATGCTCACATTCCTGCCGCTCGAACAGATAAGAGAGATGGAAAGCTGGGAGGGCGCACAGCTCAACAAGGCTAAGGAGATCCTCGCATATGAGCTGACAAAGCTTGTACACGGCGAAGAAGAGGCTGAAAAGGCTTTAGCCGCCGCTAAGGAGCTGTTCGGCGGTAAGGGCGTCAGCGGTGATATGCCTACTGTCGTTATGCCTGCCGAGCTTGTAAACGACGGAAAAATCGGTATACTTGACGCGCTTGTTGCATCAAAGCTCTGTCCGTCAAAGAGAGAGGCAAGAACAAACGTAACAGGCGGCGGTATCAGTGTAAACGATGAAAAGGTAACCGATCCTGCGGCTGTGATTGAGATAGGTGAATTTGCGGTAATTAAAAAAGGCAAGAAGAGCTACTGCAAGATAGTGAAGGCGTAATATGATAAGTGTAAGAAAAGCGCAGGACAAGGATATAGGACGTGTTACGGAGCTACTCAGTCAGGTGCTTGAGCTTCACGCCGATCTGCGGCCCGATTTATTCGTACACGGTACGACAAAGTACACTGAAAAGCAGTTGTCGGATATATTCGCCGATGAAAAGACACCTGTATTCGTGGCTGTAGACGACAGCGACACGGTGCAGGGCTATGCGTTCTGTGTGTTTAAGGAGCCTGCATTCTCAACGAATATGATGAATGTAAGGACGCTGTATATAGATGACTTATGTGTTGACAGCAACGCAAGAGGTCAGCATATCGGAACAACGCTTTTTGACTATGTAATGGATTTTGCAAAGCAGACAGGTTGTTACACAGTTACGCTGAATGTCTGGGAGGGCAACGACAGCGCCCGTCATTTCTACGAGAAGATGGGAATGTTCGTCCGTGAAACCCAAATGGAGCGGCGGGTGGCGGGTCGCCACTGACAATTCGCCGTTCTGACGGTTGGCGGGTTGCTTAGCTTCCGCTACCGGCGGGCGCCTGCGGTCATTTGTGTCGCTGCGTCCTTGCAGCGACTTTGCGTGACCGCTGTTAAAGCATCCTTGCTTTACTACGGCGCACCCTTTTAACGTTGTTTTATATTCAGGCATAATTAAAAGGATATTGCAAACAGGTTAAGTTTGCGGTATCCTTTTTTGCATATAAGAAAAACCACTGTACATAGGCAGTGGTTTTTATATTGTTTCTGTATTACGGTTATATATTATCCGATGCCATATCAAACAGATTTATTACCTCTATCCCTTTGGCGTTTGCCATTCTTACCGTCTGACCCGTACCGCTTCTTGCTATGCTTTCATCATAATAGCACACACAGCCGTCGGCAAGCTCTACCATTCGAGCATTACGCTTTTTCATACATTCTTTGGTGTACTCTGAGCCGATATACTCAATATCGTCCGCCGCCATAAGTATAGCATAGAACTCCTGCTTGTCGTGGTAGCTCCAGTTCTTTGTCTGTTCTTCATTGGAACAAGGGAGCACAAGATGAAGCTTTATATCGAGTGCTTTGCGCTTTCTGAGATACAGTACCATATGTGCGCACATTGTGTCAAAACCGAGCGCACCGCCGCAATAGAAGTCGGTTACACCGCGTTTTACAAGTCCGCATATAGTGCTGTCGAGAAGTGTCTTTAGTCCGTACATATCGGAACATTCTATCTTACGGTGTCCCGTAAAGCAGACAGATGTCACTGCAAAGCCCCCTTTTTAATCAGCGATAAAAAGAAAAATAAGCCGTATCTGCGTTTAACAAATACGGCTGATTATGCTAAAGCAAGATGTAAGATCAGTCAACCTTTTCTTCGATGAACTTAACGATGTCACCGACAGTCTTGATCTTTTCAACCTGATCATCGGGGATCTCGATGTCGAACTCTTCTTCAAAGCTCATAACGAGGTCAACTACGTCAAGTGAATCAGCGCCGAGGTCATCTGTGATGCTAGCGGCTTCTGTAACCTTGTCTTCTTCAACGTCGAGCTGGTCAACGATTATCTTCTTTACCTTATCAAATACCATTTGAAATCTCCTCCGTGTTTTGTAAAAGAAATTTTCTTTCGTTAATATTATACGGCATTATGCCGAAATAATCAAGTCGTATTTACAACAAATACATTAAAAAAATGTCTAAATTTGCAGGGTGTATTTCTACACTTTGCACAAGTTTCAAAGGGTTGCCGAAATCTGTTGTAATACCGCTCAGAATAATGAATAAGCAGTAGCATATTGCTGTTGCCGGTAACGCAAGTTTACGCAAACCGCAAGCCGTCAGAACGGCGAATTTACTGCGGCTTTCAGCCGCACGGCGAATTGTCAGCGGCGACTCGCCGCCCGCTCACTCGGAGAATACGCCGATTTTGCGGAACTTCTTATAGCGGTTGTCGAGAAGCGTCGGGATATCAAGCTTTGACAGCCTTTCGACTGCACTTATAAGATACTCCGAAATATTGTCCGCTGTCTGTGCAGGGTCGGTATGAGCGCCGCCTACAGGTTCGGGGATTATCTTGTCGCATACACCGAAATTGTACAGATCATCTGCGGTGATCTTCATAAGATCTGCCGCTTCTTTTTCTCTTGACGGGTCTTTCCAGAGGATAGAGGCAAAGCCTCTCGGCGAAATTACCGAGTATAAAGCGTGCTCAAGCATTGCAAGCTCATCGCATACGGCAAGCGCCAGCGCACCGCCGCTTCCGCCCTCGCCCAGAACTACCGATATAACGGGTGTTTTCAGCGTCATAAATTCGGCAATGTTCTTAGCTATAGCTTCGCCCTGACCTCTCTTCTCCGCTTCTACACCGCAGAATGCGCCGGGTGTATCAACAAAGCAGATGACCGGTCTGTGGAACTTCTCAGCCTGATATGCAAGTCTTAATGCCTTTCTGTAGCCCTCGGGGTGCGGCATTGAGAAATTCGACTTCTTGTTTTCTTCTAAGTTTCTGCCCTTTACCTGCGCTATAACTGTAACAGGCGTGCTGTTAAGCGTTGCTATACCTGCCATTATAGCCGCATCGTCACCATAGTGACGGTCGCCGTGGAACTCGGTGAAATGATTGAATATAGCGGGTATATAGTCATTTACCGTCGGACGGTTCTTTTCTCTTATTATCTCAAGATGCTGTGTAGCAGTCATATTCGACATTATTTCTTACCGTCCTTTCAACCGTGCTGCCAGTTGGCGCCGATTTTTTTATAGTTGTGCAGTCTTAGTATATTTGACAGTGTTTTACGCATTGAACGTCTGTCTGCTATCGCATCCACAAAGCCGCTTTCAAGCAGGAATTCTGCCGTCTGGAAGTCGTCGGGAAGTTTCTGCTTTATAGTATCCTGGATAACACGTCTGCCTGCAAATCCTACAAGAACCTTAGGCTCGGCAAGAATTATATCGCCAAGGCTCGCAAACGACGCTGTGACACCGCCTGTCGTGGGATCGGTAAGCACCGTGATATAAAGTCCGCCTGCGTCGCTGTGACGTTTTACCGCACCGCTGGTCTTTGCCATCTGCATAAGGGAGATTATACCCTCCTGCATTCTTGCACCGCCCGACGCTGTGAACAGTATAACGGGGAGCTTATGCTCTGTTGCATACTCAAACGCTCTTGTTATCTTCTCGCCGACAACACTTCCCATGCTCGCCATCATGAAGTTTGAATCCATAATGCCGATAACAGCACGGTAGCCTCGTATTGTACACTCACCCGTAACAACTGCGTCCTTAAGTCCTGTGTTGTCCTGCATACCCTTTATCTTCTTCTCGTAATCGGGGAAGCCGATAGGGTTAAGTGATACCATATTCTCGTCAAACGGCTTGAAGCTGTCCTTGTCAACCGTTATATCAAGGCGTTCCTTAGCGGACAGTCTTGCGTGATAGTTGCAGACGGGACAGGTCTTCTTGCGCTTTTCAAACTCGTCCATATAGAACACGTTCTGACAGCGTGGACACTTGAACAGCAGGTCCTTGGGTATTTCGGGGGCAGAAGCCTCTGCCTCGTCCTTCTGTTCCTCGTTAAAACGGTCCTTGACCATTTTAAACAGATCTTCTAACAATTAAAGCACCGCCTTTATTGCTCAAATCAAATAATAACATTATCTGCCGATAGATTCAAGGGTATTGACCCATCCCCCTTGCCCCCTTCCCCGGAAGGGGGGGGAGAAGATAAGGGGGCTACCGCCCCTCAACCAAGCAGGAAGCTTGCTGTCAGCCGCACAAAGCTGTTGCACGATGCAACAGCACAAATGGCTGACGACCTGTATGGGGGCTACGCCCCTGCGACCCTATTGTAGATTATATTTTATCTGCTTTGTAATGTTTTATCAATAATTCGTCAGATCCTTGCGGTTGAGGAAGCCTATATCGAAATTACCGCTTTCGACATCCTCGTCACGCAGGAGATTGAGCTGAAAATCAATATTGGTGTTGATACCCTCAACGAGAAATTCGGAGAGAGCAACCTTCATCTTCTGGATAGCTTCTTTTCTGTCCTCGCCCTTTACAAGCACTTTTGCTATCATGCTGTCATAGTAAGGCGGTATCTCATAGCCCTGATATACCGCCGTATCGATACGCACGCCGAAACCGCCGGGCATATGGATCGACTTTATCTTACCGGGGCAGGGACGGAAGTTGTTCTTGGGCTCTTCCGCGTTTATACGGCACTCGATAACATGACCTGTGAGCTTTATATCCTCCTGCTTATACTGCAGGGGAAGTCCTGCGGCAATGTTTATCTGTGCCTTTACAAGGTCAACGCCTGTTACCATTTCGGTAACGGGGTGCTCGACCTGTATTCTTGCGTTCATCTCCATAAAGTAGAAGTTCAGGTCCTTATCTACAAGGAACTCTACCGTACCTGCGTTTGCATAACCGCAAGCCTTAGCCGCTCTTACTGCCGCTTCGCCCATTCTCCGACGGAGGTCTTCCGTCATAATGGGGCTGGGGCTTTCTTCAAGCACCTTCTGGTTGCGGCGCTGTAATGAGCAGTCACGTTCGCCGAGATATATAACGTTTCCGTGTTCGTCCGCAAGGAGCTGTATCTCAACGTGTCGGGGGTTTACTATGAACTTCTCGATATATATATCATCGTTTGCAAAGAACTGTTTGGCTTCCTGCTTTGCGGCAGTCATTGCCGATTCAAGATCTTCGGGCTTTTCAACCAGTCTTATGCCGCGTCCGCCGCCGCCTGCGCTCGCCTTTACCATTATCGGATAACCGATCTTTGCGGCGATCTCCTGTGCCTCTTCAAGCGTTTCAACAACACCGTCAGAGCCGGGAACTACGGGGACGTCGTTTTCTATCATTGTCTTCTTTGCGTTCGCCTTGTCGCCCATAGCATCCATAGCGTCTGCGCCCGGACCTATGAACTTTATTCCGCACTTGTCGCAAAGACGTACAAAGTGGCTGTTTTCGGAAAGAAAACCGAAACCGGGGTGTATCGCCTGTGCGCCCGTTATCTCGCAGGCGGCAAGCAGTGCCTTTGAATTAAGATAGCTGTCCTTTGACGGAGCGGGTCCTATACATACCGCCTCGTCCGCTATCTGCGCGTGGAGCGCCGTTTTATCAGCGGTAGAATATACCGCGACAGTCTTTATGCCGAGTTCTCTGCACGCACGGATTATTCTAATAGCGATCTCGCCTCTGTTGGCGATGAGTATCTTATTGAACATACAGCGTTCGCCTTCCGTTACTTGATAGCAAAGGTGATCTCTGCGGATACCGCTTTTTCACCGTTTACCGTTGCAAGTGCCTTGCCGACACCGATAGGACCTTTTACCTTTATTATCTCTACTTCGAGTTTTAAAAGGTCGCCGGGCACTACCTGTCTTCTGAACTTGGCGTCCTTGACACCGCCGAACAGACCTATCTTACCCTTGTTTTCGGGGAGTGCAAGCATTGCTACTGCGCCTGCCTGAGCAAGCATCTCAAGCATAAGTACGCCGGGAACTACAGGATAACCGGGGAAATGTCCCTTGAACCAGAACTCGTCCTCTTTCATATATTTTGTGGCAACTACACGCTGACCGGGTTCCATCTCTTCGATAGTATCTATAAGCAGGAACGGATCTCTGTGAGGGATTATCTCCATTATCTGCTCTTTATTCATAAGTGACATATACAGTCCTCCGTTATTCTATTATGATGAGCGGCTGACCGAACTCTACAGCCTCTCCGTCCTTTACCGCAATTGACTTTACAGTGCCGGATATATCAGCCTGTATCTCGTTCATTACTTTCATACTCTCAACGATGCATACTGTGTCGCCCTCGTTTACCTTATCGCCGACCTTTACAAAAGGAGGCTTTGTGGGAGAGGGGGCTGAGTAGAATGTACCAACGATAGGGCTCTTTATGCTCTTGCCTGTATCGGCAGGTGCAGCTACGGGAGCTGTCTGCGGTGCAGATGCCGGTGCTGCGGGAGCAGCCGCCATAGCCATAGGAGGCATTGCAGGCATAACGGGAGGCGCAGGAGGGGGATTCTTCTGACCGAGTTCTATCTCGAACTTGTCGTTCTTTACATACATATAGGACAGACCGCTGTCCTTCATAATACCGATAAATTCCTTTACGGCATCGGTAAGTGAATTAGTTTCAAACTGCATATTGTGTCAACCTTCCTCTCAGTCCTCTACGGGAGCAAATGCTATACAAGCGTTGTGACCGCCGAAACCGAGCGAGTTGCTGAGTGCGCCTGTAATCTTCATATCTCTTGTGCCCTCGGGAGCATAGTCGAGGTCGCATTCGGGGTCTGCCACCTTAAGACCTAATGTACGGTGTACCTTGCTGTTCTTTATCTGAAGAGCGCAGGCTACAGCTTCAACGCCGCCTGCCGCACCCAGGAGGTGGCCTGTCATTGACTTTGTGGAGTTGATGACCATATTCTTTGCGTGTTCGCCGAATACCAGCTTTACAGCGGCTGTTTCGATCTTATCGTTCATGGGAGTTGATGTGCCGTGTGCGTTTACATAGTTGAAAGTTTCGGGCGCTCTGCCTGATTCCTTTACCGCAAACTCCATAGCCTTTGCGCCGCCTTTACCCTCGGGATCGGGGCTTGTTTCGTGGTAAGCGTCGCAGGTAGCACCGTAACCGATAACCTCGGCATAGATGTTTGCTCCTCTTGCCTTTGCGTGCTCATATTCTTCAAGAATTACGATACCGCTGCCGTCGCCGAGAACGAAACCGCTTCTCTCTGCGTCAAAAGGAATGCTTGCTCTGTCAACGTCGGTTGACTTTGTAACAGCGTGCATATTGTTGAAACCTGCATAAGCAAAGCCGATCGAGCACTTCTCAGTACCGCCCGCTATCGCGACGTCCATATAGCCGTTCTTTATTGCGTGGAACGCTTCGCCGATCGCGTGTGTGCCGCTGGCACAAGCTGATACTGTACAGTAGTTTATACCCTTGAAGCCTGTACGGATAGCAACCGTACCTGCCGCCATATTACCTATCATTTTGGGGATAGTGAATACGGAAACTCTCTTGTTGCCCTTGTTGTGGTAAGCGAGGAGCTCTTCCTGAGTAGTTTCCATACCGCCTATGCCGGAGCCTATGATAACTCCGCATCTGTAAGGATCGAGATCCTTGAAGTCCGTTCCTGCGTCTTTAAGCGCCCTGTCAGCCGCATATACCGCATACTGTGTAAGTATATCGGTACGGCGAAGCTCCTTCTTGTCAAAAAGATCGTCTGCACAGAAATCCTTTACGGAAGCCTTTACATTAAGCTCATCACTCTGTCCGGGGAACCACTGCTCAAGCGTGAAGCCGTGCTTTCCTTCCAGAAGGCTGTTCCAGAAATCTTCTTTGGTATTTCCTATAGGGCTGACTACGCCCACACCGGTAATTACAACTCTGCTCATTTTTTGTATTTCCTTTCGTGGCTTGTCTTTTTACATTGATAAGCCGCCGCTTATCTCTATTACCTGACCTGTTACATAGCTTGCGTCCTTAGATGCAAGGAATGATACAACGCCTGCTATCTCTTCAACTTCACCGCATCTGCCCATAGCTATCTGCTTTACCATAGCGGCTCTCAGTTCTTCTGAAAGAGCGTCTGTCATAGCTGTGTGGATAAAGCCGGGAGCTACTGCGTTACAGGTAACGTTTCTCGGACCGAGTTCCTTTGCGGTGGTCTTTGTCATACCGATGATAGCCGCCTTTGTAGCGGAATAGTTCATCTGACCGGGGTTGCCGTAAAGGCCTGCTACGCTTGCAAGGTTTATGATTCTGCCGCTGCGCTGCTTCATCATAACCGAGCCTGCGAACTTTGTCATATTGAATACGCTCTTCTGGTTTACCGCAACAACGATGTCATAGTTTTCTTCGCTCATTCTTACAAGCAGACCGTCACGGGTGATACCTGCGTTGTTAACCAGTACGTCAACGCTTCCGAAATCAGCCTTTACGCTCTTTACGAAAGCTTCGCACTGATCGTATTTCGATACGTCTGCAATGTACTTCTCGCACTTTACGCCTTGTGCTTTTATCTTGTCCATAATGTCGTTGTTTTCAAAGCAGCTCTCGGCGATGTCGTTGAGTGCGATGTCATATCCGTCCTTTGCAAGACGCAGAGCTATTGCCGCACCTATTCCTCTTGCAGATCCTGTAATGATAGCAGTTGCCATTTATTTTCTCCTTTGCTTTTATATTTTACTTGTTCAGCAGCTTTTCAGCCTCTGCGAACATTTCTTCCACTATTTCCTTAGCAGGCTGTACCTTCTTTACCAGTCCTGCGATAGCTCCGCATAAGAACGAACCTTCTTCAAGGTTGCCGTCCTGTACTGCCTTGCGCAGTGAGCCGAGTGTGATCTGCTCGAACTCGTCGGGAGTGATAGTTCCGTTCATCTCGCCGCTTGCGAGCTTCTTCGAGAACTTTGTCTTTACGTTACGGCAGGGGTGACCTGTAGTTCTGCCTGTTACTATGCTGTCTGTATCCTTTGCGTCAACAACCAGCTGTTTATATGTAGGATGGATCTGGCACTCCTCTGCGGCGAGGAACCTTGTACCTACCTGTACGCCCTCGGCGCCGAGCATAAAGCTTGCGGCAATTCCTCTGCCGTCTGCTATACCACCTGCGGCGATAACGGGGATAGATACAGCGTCAACTACCTGGGGAACAAGACACATTGTAGTATTTTCACCGATGTGACCGCCGGATTCCGTACCCTCTGCGATTACTGCCGCCGCACCGCTTCTTTCCATTCTCTTTGCAAGCGCTACGCTTGGTACTACGGGGATAACCTTGATACCTGCGTTGTTCCACGCTTCCATAAACTTACCGGGGTTGCCTGCACCTGTTGTTATCATAGGAACTTTTTCATCGATAACGAGCTGTGCGAGGTCGTCGGCATTGGGGCTCATAAGCATAATGTTTACGCCGAAAGGCTTGTCTGTCAGCGATTTTGCTCTTCTTATCTGATCTCTCAGATAGTCGATAGGAGCAGAACCTCCCGCGATTATGCCCACGCCGCCAGCATTCGATACAGCCGCCGCGAGTGTGCTTTCGGCGATCCATGCCATACCGCCCTGGAATATGGGGTACTTTATACCGAGTAATTTTGTGATCCTTGTTTCCATTATTTTTATCCTTTCAGTCGTGACTTAATATTCAAAAATCGTCGCACCGTAAGTAAGACCCGCGCCGAATCCGACAAGACATATCTTCATACCGCGCTTCAGTCTACCCTGACGGTCAAGCTCTGCAAGGCACATAGGGATACACGAGCTTGATGTGTTGCCGTGTGTTTCAAGGTTAGTATAAACCTTGTCAAGGTCAACGTTCATCTTCTTGAGTGCGGACTGGATAATTCTTATATTCGCCTGGTGGGGAATAACCAGATCGATGTCGTTAAGCGATATGCCGGAATGTTCGCATACATATTCGACCGCATTTGCCATAGCGTCAACGGCAAACTTGTATACTGCCTTTCCGTCCATCTGTAAATAACGCTCCTTGTTCGGAGTGTCGATAATATCCTTAAGACAGTCGTCACCCTTGAAATAGGGGTTGTTTCTGTCGTAGAAATTCTTGCAGTAAAGGCTCTGGAGCATATCGCCCTCTGCGCCGGAGTGGCTGTAGTACTCCTTGCCCTCACCCTTTTCGAGTACGACCGCACCTGCGCCGTCACCGAAAAGTATACAGCTTGCTCTGTCGGTGTAGTCTATCTGACTTGTCAGACGCTCGCTGGCAACAACGAGTATAGTCTTGTAGGTGTCGTTTGCAAGGAAGTTTCTTGCAATGTCGACCGCTGTTATAAAGCCTGTGCAGGCTGTGTTTATGTCCATGCAGGCACAGGGCTGCGCACCGATCAGATTCTGTACAAGGCAGGCTGTGTTCGGATAATAGAAATCGGGCGAGCAGGTCGAAACGATGATGCAGTCTATATCCTTCGCTGTCTTTCCCGCACTTGCAAGTGCCGCCTTTGCCGCCTCAGCCGCCATCATGAAATTGGGCTTGTCGGGGCTCATACGTCTTTCACGGATACCAGTCCTTGTGGTTATCCATTCGTCTGTAGTATCAATGAACTTTGTGAACATTTCATTGGTGACTACGGTTTCGGGAGTGTATTCTCCCGTACCCAGTATCGTTATACCGTTCATATCCTTTTCCTTCCGTGCGGCGTTCCTGACTGCCGTATTATATATTAATTGTTGATTTTATTCTCTTTTTGTTGTATAATAAATCAGTAACTGCGGAATATACCGTCCGCAGGGCATAGTTACCCCGTAAAGGTAAACGTGCTTATATTTTATTTTACTCTATTTCGGTACTGTTTGTCAACATTTATTTGAGTATTTGTATCATAACAGTGACAATGTGGGGTAAAAAGGGACAGTATATTTCAGAAATTCTGCAATATATAACAAATTATACCAAGAAAACAACAAGGAGAAACAGAAAATGGCTGACAAGACAAAAACGATATTTCTTTTTTCGGGACAGGGCTCACAGTATAAGGGCATGGGTAAGGATTTTTACGATACCATACCCGAATGCAAAAAGGTGATAGAACTCGGCAGTGATATACTCGGATTTGACCTTGCCGCAAAGATATTTGACGGCGACGAAAAGGAGCTTTCACGCACGATAATCTCACAGCCCGCTATACTCGCGATGTCGCTTATGGCGCTTGAAGCCGCAAAGTCAAATGGCATTGAGGCTACAGCTGTTGCAGGTCATTCTCTCGGCGAATATGCGGCAATGGCGGCAAGCGGTATGCTGACATACGAAAACGCATTCAAGGCAATAAAGTACCGTAGCGAGGCTATGGACAAGGCGGCGCAGGCTAACCCCGGCGGTATGGCGGCTGTTCTCGGCCTTAAGGCTGACGTTATAGAACAGGCATGCAAGGAGATTGAGGACGGCGGCGAGTATGTTACTCCCGTAAACTACAATTCACCCGTACAGACTGTTATCGCAGGTACTGCGGCAGGTATTGAAAAGGCTAAGGAAGCGCTTTCGGCAAAGGGCGCAAAGCGTATAGTTCCGCTTGCAGTGTCAGCCGCTTTCCACTCAAAGCTTATGACAAGCGCATCGGAAGAATTTGCGGAAAAGGCAAAGGATATCCCCTTCAATACACCTTCGATGAAGTTCTACTGTAACGTGTACGGAAACGAGCTTACCGACTTCTCGGATATGCCCGCTTATCTTGCAAAGCACATCTGCTCACCCGTAAGATTTACCTCTGAGCTTGATGTTATCTCAAAGGACGGTTACGATACTTATATCGAGCTTGGTCCGGGTAAGGTACTCACAGGACTTGTAAAGAAAACGCTTGACGGCGTTACCGCTGTAAACGTTGAAAATCCCGACACACTTGAAAAGGCGGCAACACTCTGATGATATTTGAAAGTATAACGGCGCTTGACCTGTCGATACTTGATTTTATCCATAACACGCTGTCAAACCCCGTTATGGATGTTATAATGAAAATGCTTACCTACAGCATTGAGTACGGAGCAATGGCTATTCTCGTATTCATCGTTATGATGTGCATAAAGAAGATGCGTAAAACAGGCTTTGCGGTTATGGGAGCAACGCTTTCGGTACTGTTGTTCGGCGAGCTGATAATAAAACATATAGTCTGCCGTCCCCGACCGTTTATGATAAACGGCGCTATCGAACTTATAATAAAAGCGCCGTCGGGATTTTCATTCCCGTCAAGTCATACCGCAATATGTGTGGCTATGGCAACGGCGATATATCTGTTCCATAAGCGGCTTGGAATTATCGCATATATCTATGCGGCGCTGGTCGCATTTTCGAGAATGTACCTGTATGTACACTATCCGTCCGACATTATCGGCGGAATTGCGCTCGGCATAGGCTGCGGCATAGGTGCGGTGGCACTGGTGAAGCTGATTTATAAAAAGATCGATAAGCGTAAAGAACTTAAAGCGGAATTATCGGAATTATCCGAACAATCGGAACAATCGGAACAAAAGGAGCAAGAAATATGACGGAAAATAAAAACGTATTCGGTATACTGGGACACCCTCTCGGTCATACCCTTTCCCCTCAGATACACACAAGACTTTTTGAAATATCGGGCGAACAGGCTGAGTACAAGATACTCGACACAGCCCCCGAAAAGCTGACAGAGAGCTTTGACTATTTCAGGAGCCTTGCAGGATTCAACATTACAATCCCTTACAAGATAGATATAATAAAGATGTGCGACAAGCTTGACGACACCGCAAAGCGTTACAACAGCGTAAACTGCATAGCTAACGTAAACGGCGTTTCGACAGGCTACAACACCGACTGCACAGGCTTTACAAAGGCTGTCGGCGCAATGGGTATGACCCTTATGAACAAGGTGTTACTGCTCGGTTGTGGCGGCGTAGGCAGAATGATGGCTATTGAAACTGTCCGTGAGGGCGGCGAGCTGACTATAGCTGTAAGAGAGACTGATGTCCCGGTGGCAACGGCTTTATGCGAAGAGATAAAGCAGACTTACAAGGATGCAAAGGTAAGTCACTGCCTTTTGGCCGATGTAAAGGGCGATTTTGACCTTATGGTAAACGCTACTCCCGTCGGTATGTACCCCAATATAGATGCAAGTCCGCTTACACAGCGGGCACTTGATAACATAACACTGAACGGTTTCTTTGACGCAATCTACAACCCCCGTGAAACAAAGCTCATGAAGATGGTTTTTGACAAGGGCGTGACAAAAGTCAGCGGCGGTATGCAGATGCTCGTATGGCAGGCGGCTGTAGCGCACACAATATGGAGCGGTGCGGAATATACCGCTGAGCAGGTGCAGGCTATTTCCGATGAAATGATGAGGCTTGTGTAATGAGGCCTGTATATCTCTGCGGTTTTATGGGCTGTGGCAAAAGCCATATAGGAAGAATGCTTTCCAAAGAATGCACGGCTGTGTTCATCGACCTTGACAGGTACATAGTCGATAATCAGATGATGACTATCCCGGAAATATTTGCTCAGAAAGGCGAGCCGTATTTCAGGGACCTTGAGGCGCGGTATATAAAGAACTTCAAGGGTAGGACGATAGTTGCCACGGGCGGCGGAGCAATTCTGCGTGACGAAACAGCGGAGTTTGCAAGGGAAAAAGGAATAGTGGTTTTCTTAAATGCAAGCTTTGACACCTGCTATGGTCGTATAAGCGGCGATACCAACCGTCCGCTTGTAGTAAATAATACAAAAGAACAGCTGAAAGCTATCTATGATACACGTCTTCCGATATACAGGAAGAACAGCACCTATGAAGTGAACGCAAACACGTCCGATAAGATAATCACAAGCGAAATTGTGAAGCTCATAGAGCTTGACACTAAGGCACACAACAAGCTGAAAGGATAAATATGTACATTTATAACGCGACTGTCATTACAATGGCGGAGAAAAACCACGAAAACGGATTTATCCTTATAGAAAAAGATAAAATAAAGGCTGTGGGCGATATGGCACAGCTGAAAGGTTTCACACCGTCCGACGGCGATATAGACGCAAAGGGCAAAACGGTATATCCCGGCTTTATAGACGCTCACTCGCATATAGGCGCGTGGGAGGACGGTCTTGCATTTGAGGGCGACGACGGAAACGAGGATACCGACCCGTCAACTCCCAATCTGCGTGCAATAGATATGATAAATCCGCTCGACCATTGCTTTGAAGAAGCGGCGCAGGCAGGTGTTACATCGGTAGTATGCGGAATGGGAAGCGCAAATCCTATCGGCGGTACTTTTCTTGCGATGAAAACGGCAGGTTCAAAGAGAATTGACAAGAGGATAATAAAGAATCCCGTTGCCGTAAAATTTGCACTCGGCGAAAATCCTAAGAACGTATACAAGGACAAGGATACCGCTCCCGTTACCCGTATGGCGACTGCCGCTATAATCCGAGAACAGCTCTACAAGGCCAAGCGCTATCTTGACGATATGATAGATTATGAAAGCTCGGTAGGTACGGACGACGAGGGCGACCGCCCCGAATATGACGCAAAGTGCGAGGCGCTCATGCCGCTTTTAAAGCACGAGATACCCGCGCATTTCCACGCACACAGGGCGGACGACATATTCACGGCGATAAGACTTGCCAAGGAGTTTGATATAGATTATGTCATTATCCATGCGACAGAGGGACACCTTATAGCAGACGAGCTTCTTGAGGACGGGACACGCACGATAGTGGGTCCTATAATCAGCGAGCGCTGTAAGCCTGAACTTCGCAACCACACGATAGAAACGGCAGGCGTGCTGAATAAGGCGGGAGTGCCTATGTGTATTTGTACCGACCACCCTGTTGTACCCGAACAGTATCTGCCGCTTTCGGCAGGACTTGCGGTAAGAGGCGGTCTTGACAGAGATGAAGCGCTGAAAGCTATAACGATATACCCCGCACAGATAACGGGTATTGCCGACAGGGTGGGCAGTATCGAACCCGGCAAGGACGCCGATATAGTTATCTTTTCGGGTGATCCGCTGTCGGTATGTGATACGCCCGATACGGTTATCGTAAACGGCAAAGTGATATAAATATAAACGGAGGGAACATATATGCGTGAGATAAGCGTTGAGCTTGTTAAAAAGACAGTTGAAGAGCTTTGCGTAAAGGCAAACCTTTATCTGCCGGACGGTATGAAAGAGAAGATAAATTCGTGTATCGGCTGTGAGAAAAGCCCGCTGTCAAAGCAGGTGCTGGGCGATATCATAAGAAATATCGACTGTGCCAAGGAGCTTGAAGTGCCGATATGCCAGGATACAGGAATGGCGATAATATTCCTTGAGGTCGGTCAGGACGTACATTTCACAGGCGGAAATCTTACAGACGCGATAAACGAGGGCGTTGCAGACGGATATGTTAACGGCAAGCTCCGCTTATCGGTAGTTGAAGATCCGCTTGAGCGCAGGAATACAAACAACAATACACCGGCTATAGTACATACAAGCATTGTTCCCGGCGACAAGGTACATATAATGGTAGCGCCCAAGGGCTTCGGCAGTGAGAATATGAGTGCGCTCAAAATGTTCACTCCCTCTGCGACAAGAGAGGATATAGTGAACTTTGTGGTTGAAACGGTATCAAAGGCAGGAAGCAACCCGTGTCCGCCTATAACGGTAGGCGTCGGCATAGGCGGCGACTTTGAGCTGTCCGCCATACTTGCAAAAAAAGCTCTCTGCCGCGATCTGAAAGTCAGAAATCCGAAACCGCTTTACGCCGATATGGAGAGCGAAATGCTCGAAAAGATAAACAAGCTCGGTATAGGTCCGCAGGGCTTCGGCGGTACGGTAACTGCGCTGTATGTCAATATAGAACAGCACCCTACGCACATTGCGGGACTTCCCGTTGCGGTAAATATAGGCTGTCACGTTACACGTCACGCCGAGGCTGAGTTATAATGGGCAAGGGTAAGGTTATCGGCGCGGTAGCGGCGGCGGTCGCAGTACCGGCGGCAGTGGTTGTCGGCGCAATATACATTCTGCCGGCGCTGGGCATATCGTCAAGCAACACGCTGTACTATTTCGGTAACGACACGTCAATTTCCGCAGACGGAACAATATCGCTCAGCAAGGAAGATGTACTCGGCTACAGCTCAAAATACTCCGACACTATGACGGGATATTTCAAAGAACAGCTTGACGAGAATGAAACGTATATCTACAATGCGTTTATGTACGCAAGCGAGAACGGCTACAGCGATGTATTCCTGCCCGAAGAGGTATTTGATAACGGCAGTTACGACAGGTTGCAGGAGCTTGAATATGTGATCACGTTTTTAAGCTGTGACAGCCCGTTTGTGGCACATAATTACACAACCGACAATAAGCTGAGCGGAAACGTTGAGCAGTTCGCAGGGAAAAGCTATCACCACATACAGCTTGAAACGCTCGGCAAGGAATATACTTCCCGCCGTGAAGCGGCTTACGAAAAGGCAAAATCGGTAGTGGCGTCGATTCCGTCCGACTGCGATACACAAAAGCAGAAAGCGCAGTATCTGTATGATTACGTTGCGGAAAACTCGGTATATGTGACTGACGGCTACAGCACAAGAAATATTCCGATAGCGGACTTACTGATTGACGGTAAGGCAATATGCGACGGATATGCGGATACGGTCACTATGCTTTTCAATATGGCAGGAATAGAAACCGCATCGGCAAACGGTGTAAACACCGAAAAAAATCAGGGGCATACCGTAAACTTTGCAAAGCTGGACGGCGAATATTACTACTTTGACGCAAGCGCAGACAGCATAATAAACGAAAAGGGATTCAAACCTGCTTTCTACTTCGGTATGTCGTGGGAAGAAGTTTCCGACAGCTTTACATTTGCCGATGAATTTGCAAACAGATGCCCGAAAGCCGAAAAAAGCCTGCTTTCAGACAATGTGGATATTGTTATAAGCGACAATTCCGACACAATGGTTGAAAATATGGCAGAGCTTCTGAAGTCGGGCGGCGATACCGGTATAATCGTAAGGTTTGACGAAAGTGTCACCGACGAAGAACGTAAAAGTATAACAAGCGACACCGCAGGAAAAGTCGGAGAACAGCTTGCGTCCATATCAGCGGCAAACAGGCTGTACGGCATAAAAATCTATAAGGAATGATTTTTCGATGGAACTGAATATAGTACTCGTTGAGCCGCAGATACCGCAGAATACGGGCAACATTGCACGAACCTGTGCGGTGACCGGCGCAAGACTGCATATAGTAAAGCCTATGGGATTTCAGGTAGACGATAAAAAGCTGAAACACGCAGGGCTTGACTACTGGCACTATCTTGACATAACCTATTATGACGGGCTTGACGATTTCTTTGAAAAGAACAAAGACGGTGAATTTTTCTATTTCACCACCAAGGGCAGAAACACTTACTGCGACGTGCAGTATAAGGATAAAACATATATAGTGTTCGGCAGAGAGGACAAGGGACTTCCCGAAGAGCTGTTGTTCCATAACAAGCAGCACTGCGTAAGGATACCTATGGGCAGTAATATGAGAAGCCTCAACTTGTCGAACAGTGTAGCGATAGGAGCATACGAGGTACTGAGGCAATGGGATTTCCCCGAACTTCAGAACTACGGCTCGCTTACAAAATTCGACTGGAGCCAAGCCGAATAAACACGATATTAAAGAATGACCGAAAGGAAACCAAAACGATGAAAGTAAAACTTATCACCGACAGCGCAAGTGACATTACGCCGGAGGACGAAAAGCAGTATGATATTGATGTCATGCCGTTTGAGATAACACTCGGCAATGAAAGTCTGAGAGAGCGTGTTGACTTTACAGCACCCGAATTTCTTGAGATGATAGACAAGTCGGAATTTCTCCCCAAGACCGCACAGATAACCTCAATGCGCTTTGAAGAGAAGTTTGAGCATTATTTCAACGAGGGCTATGACGCTCTTATTGTGGTGCTTATAAACTCGACAGGTTCAAAGACATACGAGAACGCACTTCTTGCAAAGAAAAATCTGCTTGAAGAACACCCCGAAATGGCAAAGATGCGTATAGAGATTCTCGACAGCCACTGCTACTCCCTCGGCTATGGCTACCCTGTTGTAGAATCTGCAAAAAAGCTTATCGCAGGACAGAGCGTAGACAATGTAGTAGCATATCTTACCGATATGTTCAACAACTGTGAGATATACATTATAGGCTTTAATCTGCGCCATATGAAGAAGTCGGGCAGAATAAATGCCGCCGCCGCTTTCTTAGGCGAGCTTATGGGGCTTAAACCGCTGATCTCGCTTATCGACGGTGAAAGCGAGGTGGTGAAAAAGAGCCGCGGAGAAAAGAACGCTATAGCAGACGCAGTTGAATATATTTCGAGCAGAGCTATCCCCGAAACTCCGTGGGAGATACTGCGTACAAGCGTTACAGGTCTTGAAGACGAATTTATAAAGCAGTACACTGCAAAGGTCGGCAGACCTCCCGAAATGCAGAGTATAGCAGGTGCGGCAGTTGCCAGCAACACAGGTCCTTATATAATAGGCGTTATTATAAGAGGAAACGCAAGAAGATAACGGATATTTTTAATATCTCTGACCGGATCGGGTATTATAAATGCCTGTTCCGGTTTAATTTTTGTAATTACGGAAGAGCAAAACAATATTAAGTTATACCGAGCAGTTGCAATACAGTGTGCAAGAAAGCTCATTTTCCGCTTGATAATGCGGGCTTACGGGTGAAAGAAAAATATTTAAAAATTTTTTCAAAAAACCTATTGACAAAACCTATCGGATTAGTGTATAATACAAACATACCAAACAGATAGGCTTTGAGAATAAACAAAAACCTTCGGTTGTGAGCAAAAGAAAGGAGGCACATTTGATGAGTATCATCGTTAAAGCCTTAAGACACAACTTCAGAAACGGACGAATGTGCCGCTGTATAGCATAAGTAAAGTGCTTAATGCACACCCCAAAATCAAAACGAACGAAAAATAAGAATTTGACAGGCTATAAGCCGACTTAAAGAAAGAGGTATTTACAATGAGCTATACATACGATAACAACTACAGATTTGAGACAATCCAGCTTCACGCAGGTCAGGAAACTCCCGACCCTGCATCAGACGCAAGAGCAGTTCCGATATATCAGACAACATCATACGTTTTCAAGAACAGCGCACACGCTGCCGCACGTTTCGGTCTTGCAGACGCAGGCAACATCTACGGCAGACTTACAAACTCAACACAGAGCGTATTTGAAACAAGAATCGCAGCTCTTGAGGGCGGTGTTGCGGCACTCGCTACAGCATCGGGCGCAGCCGCTATAACATATGCTATACAGGCTCTCGCTTATAAGGGTGAGCATATAGTAGCACAGAAGACGATTTACGGTGGTAGCTACAACCTGCTTGCACACACGCTTCCCCAGTACGGTATCAGCACTACATTCGTAGACGCACACAACCTTGAAGAAGTTGAAAATGCAATCCAGGACAACACAAAGGCTATATACCTTGAAACACTCGGTAACCCCAACAGTGATATACCCGACATTGACGCTATCGCAGAGATCGCTCACAAGCACGGACTTCCGCTCGTAATAGACAACACATTCGGTACTCCTTACCTTATCCGTCCTATCGAGCACGGCGCTGATATCGTAGTTCATTCAGCTACAAAGTTCATTGGCGGTCACGGCACAACACTCGGCGGCGTTATCGTTGATTCAGGTAAGTTCGACTGGAAGAAGAGCGGTAAGTACGCTCCTATCGCAGAAGCTAACCCCAGCTATCACGGCGTATCTTTCGTAGATGCTGCAGGTCCTGCCGCATTCGTAACATATATCAGAGCAATTCTCCTGCGTGATACAGGTGCTACAATTTCACCTTTCAACGCATTCCTGCTCTTACAGGGTACAGAAACACTCTCATTAAGACTTGACCGTCATGTTGAGAATACAAAGAAGGTTGTAGAATTCCTTGCTAACCACCCCAAGGTTGAAAAGGTAAACCATCCTTCTCTGCCCGACCATCCCGACCACGCTCTTTATACAAAGTACTTCCCCAACGGCGGCGCTTCGATCTTCACATTCAACATCAAGGGCGGTCAGAAAGAAGCTCACAAGTTCATCGACAGCTTACAGATCTTCTCACTGCTCGCAAACGTTGCAGATGTAAAGAGCCTTGTAATCCACCCCGCTACAACAACTCACTCACAGCTGACAGACGAAGAGCTTGCTGACCAGGGTATCGGCAGAAATACTATCCGTCTTTCGATCGGTACAGAGCATATCGACGATATCATCGCAGATCTCTCGCAGGCATTTGATAAAGTATGATCGTGTGCCGATGCGGCACGGCAAATTCCGCCTTTGATACAGTTTCTGCTATGCCCGACATAATGAAACAGCGGAATTTAAAACGATTAATTATGATTTGAAAGAATCGTTCCTCCCTAAATTGACCTTTCAATTCAGTTAAAGCGGCATATTGCCACCGCCGGTAACGCAACTTACGCAATCCGCCAACCGTCAGAACGGCGAATTTGAAGCGACACATTGTCGCATATTCCGAATAACGAGCCGACAGTTAAAATGCTGTCGGCTTTCGTTGATATTCAGAAAGGATTAAAATGAACAATAAGGGAGTAATCGCAATGAGCGGCGGCGTTGATTCAAGCGTTGCGGCTTACCTTATGAAACAGCGTGGATTTGATTGCATCGGCGTTACGATGAAATTATTCGCAAACGAGGATATAGGCATTTCAAGAGAGCATAGCTGTTGCTCGCTTGACGATGTAGAGGACGCAAGGAGCGTTGCTTACTCACTTGATATGCCGTACTATGTTTTCAATTTCTCCGACAGGTTTGAAACCGATGTAATTGACCGCTTTGTACACGCTTATGAGAACGGCATAACCCCCAACCCCTGCATAGACTGCAACCGTTACCTCAAGTTTGACAAGCTGTATATGAGAGCCAAGGAGCTTGACCGTGACTATGTGGTAACAGGTCACTATGCAAGGGTCGAAAAGGGCGAAAACGGCAGATACCTGCTTAAAAAAGCGCTTGACGATACAAAGGATCAGAGCTATGTTCTGTACTGCCTTAATCAGGAACAGCTCAGTCACACGATGTTTCCGCTCGGCGAGATGAGAAAGTCGCAGGCGAGAGAAATTGCCGAATCGCAGGGATTTATAAACGCCCGCAAAGCCGACAGTCAGGATATCTGCTTTGTACAAAGGGGCAGTTATGCCGACTTTATAGAGCAGTACACGGGAAAGAATTACCCGGACGGCGATTTTCTCGACACAAACGGCAACGTTATCGGCAGGCACAAGGGCGTTATCCGCTACACTGTAGGTCAGCGTAAAGGACTTGGCATTTCCGCCCCCGAACCGCTGTATGTAAAGGCAGTAAATCCGATAAGCAACACTGTAACGCTGTCATATAATGACGGATTGTACAGCAGTATTGTAAAAGCAGGAGATATCAACCTTATTTCCGTCCCCGAAATTAAGGGCGAAATGCGTGTAAAAGCCAAAGTCCGCTACCGCCATACCGAGCAGTGGGCTACCGTAACCCAAAACGGCGATACTATCACTGCGGTTTTTGATGAGCCGCAAAGAGCGGTCACCTGCGGTCAGGCACTGGTGCTGTATGACGGGGATATAGTGGTCGGCGGGGGAACTATAATTGAGGTAGAATAAGTATTTCTATTAAAAATTCAGCTTTAATTAAATAACGCAATGAAAAGATGTATGGCACTCTGAGAAAACTGATGCTGAGATGGAAATAAACGAATATTAACGAAAACGGTCTGAGAATTATAATTCTCAGACCGTTTATTTTATAAATCGTAGTAATAGCTAAAATTGTGTGAAGAGATTCGGCAAAAACATATATTGCATAATGCTAATAAATATAATATAATAATGGTAAAGAAATATATTCCTGTATTTAAAGGAGGTATTTTATTATGAAAAAAAGGACAAAGATTATAACAGCATCCGTATCAGTCGCAGTAATTTGTTGCGTATCGGTATTTTCAGCGGCAATGTTCACATCAGCAACAAGCGTATCAAAAGAAGAAAGAGACAGAATCGAACTGCAGGAACTCCAGAAAAAGACTAATGCCCCCGATGAACTCAAGCACGGAAAATATTATTACGGCGGTGATAAATCCTCGGATTTCTGGATAGAGGTAAGCGACAACTATACAATTGAGTACAAATCGTCAGATATGATGAAAGCGACAGAGATGATATGCGCACAATCTTATGAGGTTGGCTCGGAAACATATAAAAGTGCAGTCGAGGGAACATATGAAACTTTTGCAGCAGGAAAAAAGCCATATGCGATAAACAGCATAGATATGGGATCATTTATAAATGTATTTGTATTTATGGGAGGAGTAGAACCGGGTTCAAATTATGAGAAGCACACCGGTCCCGGCGTGGATTATATTGATGAAAATACTCTTGACGGCGGTTATGATGAAAAGTTTATCTATGTCGAAGAATGAAGAAAAATAAAATAACAAATTTACAGGAGGTATAAAAAAGATGCAAGAGCAGCATTTTCGTCGGATTATTGCACTGTTATGTGCTTTAGCACTATCTTTATCTTCAATGATTATATCTGTTTCAGCCAAAATAGTATAGCAAAAACGGTCTGAGAATTTGTGCTTCTCAGACCGTCTAATGTTTCCTAAAAATAAATCTGCATTAACGTCAATAGGGTGCGCCATAGGCGCCCGCCGGTAACGTAACTGCCGCCAACCGCCAACCGTCAGAACGGCGAATTTGAAGCGGCTCACAGCCGTCCGCACGCTTAGTAGTTGCTGTTGAAAGTTCTGCCTTTGCCGCCGAGCTTTACACTGCTGTAGTAGTCGATCTTCTTCTTGTCAACCTTGAGTGATTCAAGCTCTGCCTTTACGTCCTCATAGTTCTGACGGACTACCGCGGTAACCTTTTTGTCCTTTGCTTCTATCTCATTCTTTATGTCGTGGAGATGACGCATTTTTGACTGTAGCTGTCTTAACTCATATGAGAGATTATCCGTTACGGGTTTGTTGTTCAGTATGTTGCGGATAAGCTCACGCTCGGCAGGAACCTGCGCGTTTGCAATATCCATTATAGACTGCTTTACCTGGCGCATATTATCCATCAGCTCATTGCGCGAAAGCAAAACCTGTTGAATTACCTCCAGGTCGCTTGTAACCATACGGTCGGTGCGACGATTATACTCAGTCATAAGCTCCGTCAGCTCGTCCATGAGCGTAAGCAGTGTTTGTGCATCTGCCTTTTTCATTATATCGGATTCCTTTCCGGTGGGGTTTAAGCACCGTGTAGATTAAGCCTGTTCCTGCATTGCGGCGGCTGCCACCTTTTCCTGCGCTTCCATCTGTTCTCTGCTCATGCTGTTTATCTCTGCGAATGCTTCACGCAGTTCGGCTATCATAGGCAGAAGTGCATCTACCTTTGCCTTATCCTTCTTCACATTTGCTTCAACGATCTCACGGTTGAAATATTCGTACAGCGAGTCGAGATTCTTGGAAACGGGTATCTTCATATCAAGGCAGGAACGCAGGGCGTTTATTACGTCCTGCGCCTTTATAAGCGCCTTGTTTGTTTCCTCATAGTTCTTCAGCGGAATGTAGTAGGACGCTCTGTTGAGCTGACGTTCCGCCTCCATGTACAGCTTTACCACAACGTCGCCGGGGGTGAGAGTGGTAACTGACTGTTTTTTATATGCAGAAAATGCGTTATTCATAGTTTATTCCTTACGCTTGATGTCGGTGAGTGGTATTTTATCAGAACTGCATCAGCTGCTGAATGTAGCTGGTCTGGCTGTTGAGCGAACCCATCATTGATTCAAGATTAGAGAACTGCTTCCAGTATCTGTCCTGCTGCTTCTCATATCTTGTTTCAAGTGACGAGATAAGCGTTGAAATGCTCTTCAACTGGTCATATATAGAGTTGTCGGTAGCTGATGTACCTGTCTTTGTACCTGCAAGCTGTACAAGCGTACCCTTGTCTTTTCTTGCACCTGTTGTCTTTACCGCACCTGTAAGCACGTCATCAAGCTTGTGCATGATGCCTGTCTTTACCGTGTTGCCGTTTTCGTCAACGGTCGTGCCTGCAAACAGGTCTGCTATCTGGTCGGAGTACTGCTCGAATGCGGCTTCAAGCTTTGTTTCGTCTATTTCAAGCTTGCCGTGGTCGCCCCAGTCGTCGCTTGTTGTAATGCCCATACTGAACAGGCTGAATGTCTGTCCGTCCGCTGTCTTTACCGTTGAATAAAGAACAGAACGCATCTTCTGCATTACCGTTGAAACTGTGCTGTCGTTGTAAAGTAAGCCTTCCTTTGCCTTCTCTTCCCACTTCTCCTGCTGTTTTTCGGATAAGTCCATATCCTCAATATCATCATCTGTAAGAGCATAGTAGTCGGAGTTCGGCTTCTGGTCAAGCTGTCCGTAAACTTCTTCTATGATCTTGTTATAATCTTCAACGAATGACTTTATAGCGTCTATTGCACTGCTGTTGTCCTTCTTTACTTCGTAAGAGAACTCTGCGCCCTGTGCGGCTGATGTGAATGTCATTGTCGTACCGTCAGCCGTGAAGCTGTTTGACGATGTTTCAACCGTTTCGCCGTTTACTTCAAGCTGGAGGTTGCGTCCCTGTGTAAGCGTACCCGATGTAAGACCGAGCGTATTAAGCAGTTCTGCGCCTGTACTTCCGTCCTCTGCCGAAAATTCGATAGATGCGGCTGTACCGTAACCTGATGAACTCAGTGCAAAGCTGTTGGTCAGCGTGCTGAATGTCATAGTTGCGCCGGCGTTCTTGCTGGCGTTGATCTCACTCATCATCTTTGCTACTGTGTAGTCTGATGTGAATGTGAACTTTGTGCCGTTTATTGTGAATGTAGCGCTGTCTTCAACACCTAAATCCTTTAGCGTTGTAGATGTTGTGACCTGTGCGGTGGTTGTCTTTGCTGTTGATGCACCGAATGTGTTCTGCGTTGCGGGGTCTGCGGCTACCGAGAGCTTTTCGCCGTTTGCGGCTGTAACAGTGCCGTTTTCGTCTATTTTAAGACCCGTACCGTCGGACAGCTTAACATTTCCTATTGCCTTATTCAGCTCATACTTGTTTGCATAAGCGGCAAGGTCTTCATTTGACAGTTTGTAATCGTCTGTGTTCAGAGTGTCTTTATAAGCGGCAAGCTCGTCATAGTTCTTGTCGAACTCTTCCTTGAAAGCGGTTTCGTCAAAATCCTTTGCATATTGCTCGTCAAATGCCGTCTTGAATGCGTCCTCGTCAAATGCGGGCTGAGTTTCTTTCCAGTCGTCAAAGCTCGTACCCTCGTCAATTGAGCCGTCTGCTATTCCGTCTGTGTACTTTGTTCTCAGCTCTTCATTGTATTCGGCTTCAGCCTTTGCGCTTTCATTCGCATATTTGTCGCTGTAGTCGTCCTGCTTTGCCTTTTCGTAAGCATTCGTCTTTATAGCGTCAAAGTCAACCGAGCCGTCTGCCTTAGCTGAATTATACAGCTTTTCGGCCTGCTCGTTGAAATACCTCTTCTGATATTCTTCTCTCTTCTGTGCGCCGAGAGTTTTATCGTCGTCCTGGTTGAAATAATCGGCTGTGTAGCTGTCGAATGAAACTGTAACGGTTTCATCGCCTACGGTAAAGTTGAATCTGTTTGTACCGGCTTCCACATTACCGTTCAGATCAAAAGTGAAGTTGCCATACATATTAGCAACGCCTGTCATAGTCATTGCCTGTCTGTCGGAAGAAACTATCTTACCGCTGTCGTTTACATAGACAAGTCCCTGAGAGCCTGAGTTTGAGGTGCCGAATGTATCTTTGAGCTGGGCGTTTATCTGTGAGCGTACATTGTCCGCACTGCCACCGTTGAAGTTGATAACGGTTGACTTTGAGCCGACTGTTATGCTGAATGAATAATTCTGTGACGCATCGTTGTACTGTGATAAGTCAAGTGAGCTTGCGTCCATTGCACTGCCCTGATACTTAGCCTGTGTGGCTGTCTGGAGTACCTTTACATTATATGTACCGGGAACTGCGTTTGTATTGGAACGGACAGATACACCTGCGGGTGTGCCTTCTTTTAATACACCGTCGGAATTTATTGTCGAAACGGTAGCGTTATATTTTGTGAAAGCCGACTTGCTCTTGAGGTTTACCTTTGAATTCAGCATATCAAGGTATTTGTTCTGGAAGTCGGTGAGCTTTGTTGTTATGCCCTGGTATGCTTCCTGCTTCCACTTGAGTGTTATAGCCTTACGGTTCTGCTTTGTGATTTTCAGCTTTGTAGCCGCTGTCATAGCATTTACGATAGATTCGGTATCAAGTCCCGAATTCATACCGCTGAATCTTAATACGCTGCTGCTGTTTGTTGTTGATGACATATCCTATCTTCCTTTCAGTCTTTTTTCATACCGAGCAGGGCTTCCATAGCCGCCTTGGGCAGTGCCTGCGATGATTCTTTATTCATATCCTGTGCATCTCTGAGCTCGTTTCGGATTATCTTCACATCTTTCGGTGCGGAAATGCCGATCTTGACTCTGTCCTTAGCAATTTCAAGGATGGTTATTTCAATGTTGTCGGATATTGTAAGACTTTCGTCCGTTTTTCGTGTTACTACAAGCATTACTTTGCCCCCTTATCGACATATATCGGCAGGCGGATCTCATACTTTTCGGGGAGTATCACCTGAGCGGCGAGATTTTCGTCTGTGTTTATAACTATGGGACACTTCATATTAACCGTAGTCTTTTTGTAGTCCTCCGGTACGACTGCTATGGATAAGCATCTGACATTTGAATTATCGTTTATCTTAAGCAGTTTCTTTTCGGAGCTGTTAAGCGTGATCTTATAAGCTCCGTCTATAATAGCGGGATCGAAAACGATAAAACACGGTGTGACATTTTCCGTAGACTGTAACCACATCGGGTATACGTTTTCACCGAGGGGGCTTAACAGTGCAAACTGTCTGCATTCTTCAAATGCAAAAAGTCCTGACGGGAAGTTGAATATCTTGCTTTCGTCTACATTTACTTTGCCGAAATCCCTGGTCATTATCTCCATTGATCTTTACCGTTTCCTTTCAGATCTCTTGTTTATCAGCCTTTTGTATTGAGCTTTTTAGGTGCAACGTACGCCGGATTTGCACTCGGCGGAACGTAGATAGGCTCACCGAGATACTCTATCTCTACTCTGGGACGTTCTTTTACTATAAATTCGATATTGCCGGGAACGAACTCGACAACGGAGGAATTTATGTTTTCCCAGTCGATATTTATATCCGTGGGAGTGTAATTGATGCTCAGTGTACCTTTGTCAAACGATACATCGGCACCGCCCTTGGGCAGAAAATCTATCGCTGTTTCTATTGTTGCGCCTGCACGCATCTGCTGTGCGGCGATCTCTGATGGCGAAACGCCTCTTGCGAGCTGGTTGCCCTCGTTTACTATTCTTGCTACTCCCTGATAGGCTATCTTGAAACCTCTGTCGGCTTCATTCTGATTGAAGTCGGACGCATTATATTCGCCGTAGCCCATACTTGAGCGAGCGGCATAAGTATCGATATTTATCTTTGCGGGTCTGCTCTCCATCTTGTATCCGCCGGGTGTACGGTTGATGTCGATCTTGAGCGGCTGTTTGTCTTCCGGTGCTTTAAGCGTGCCGTTTGTGACATTTACTTCGATACTTATCGGTATACTCGTGATCTTAAGCAAATTCGGATTCATTATATCTTCCTCCCTATTTATTTTTTCGCTCCTCCCATAAAGAGCGGCAGTTTATGAAATGTACTGGAATATGCTCATCGGAATTACCGATGAAGCAAACTGAAGTGAAACGTTGTAAATCGCTTCGAGCGTCTTCCAGTTCGTTGTTTCTGCACCCATGTCCGTACCCTCAAGGTTGTTCTGCTGTTCGAGCAGTGTTTCCTTGTTGTTGGTAAGGCGGTTGGTGTTGTATTCGATATATTCCTGCTTGTTACCTATATCTGCGTGAGCTACGCTGACGCTTGTCTGTGCGGCTCTCAGCTTGTCGATATAGTCCATAGCCTTTATCTTGTCGCCCTCTCTTACTGCCTGTGCGGCACTCAGAGTGATCTGTATTATATTCTTTGAAACACCGTCCTCATCCTTGCCGCAACCGGTTATCTTTGCGCCGTTGAATGTAACGGGGAGAGCCGACTGGGGGTCTACTCTGCCTGTTGCGGGATCGATCACCATTCCGATACCGATATCGGTGTAGCTTGATTCGGAATAGGGGAAATCCTCGGGATCGTCAAGAGAGCTTATGTCAACTCCGTTGTAAGTGATCGTCTTCTGACCGCCGATGTCTTCGATCTTGAATATCGTGGCGTCGTTGTTTACGCCGCCGAAAATTCTTCTTTCGGCTATATCTGTGTTGAAAAGTCTTACTATCTCGTCTGCATAGGTTTCAACAGTCTGCGCGAGGATCTCCTCGTCCTCATCGTGCTGTGTACCGTTTGCGGCATATGTGACCTTTTCGATTATGCTGTCGAGAATGTCGTTAACATTCATCAGAACGCTGTCAGCACCGTTATAGATCTGCTGGGCGGTTTCAAGGTTGCCCAGATAATCGTTTGTGTTGGCGAGCGCTTTTCTTGTTCTCAGCGCTTTTGCGGCGCTTATCGGGTCTTCGCTCGCTCTGTTGTATCTCTTAGTCGAATTTATCTTTCTTTCGGAAGCGTTCTTTCTTTCGAGAGCGGCATTAAGCTGTGACATATAACGTCTGTTGGTCATACTCTGCGTTATTCTCATGTTAATCTATCCCTTTCCGCTTATCTACCGACAAGTCCCATTTTTTCTATTATAGTATCAAGCGCTTCATCAAGCGTTGTGAGCATTCTGGAAGAGGCGTTGAACCACTTTGAATAGTTCAGCATATTTACGCCCTCTTCTGTTTCAGAAACGCCCATTATTGCATCTCTGCTGTCAAGAAGCGATGTTGATGTTTCGGTGTACATATCGCACTGCTTTTCGGCAAATTCGATATTCTGTGCAAGGCGGTTGTTGAGGAAGAGAATGAAGTCGTAGCTTGAACCCTCATAGTCGCCCTGACCTATCTGAACGCTGTCGTCCATACCGAGCAGTAACTTGTTTACTGCGTTGCCGTCGAGGTTTACGGGATAATCGTAAGCGCCCGTGTCCTCGTTGTATATCTTGGCTATCATTGTAGCGTCTTTCAGCCACGCGTCTGAAATTCTTATGTTTCCGGCATTTATCGGCGAACCGTCCGCACTTGTGAACATCAGTCTGTCGTCCGACTCGTCGCCGCCGTTGAGCTTGTTCATAAGTCCCGCAAACTGCTTTGCAAACTCGTCAACTGCCGACTGATAATACTTGATACCGTAGTCGGTGGTCTGCTTGCCGGATGCGTATGAGCCGTTACCGTTTATCATATCGGTATAAGCCTTTATCGAGCCGCTGCCGAGTACCATATTGTTGCCGTCTGTCAGTTTCAGCACTGCGGCGCCGTTTTCTTCATACTTTGCATTGAATGCGTCAAAATCCTTGCCGGTAACGAAATGGTTGCTCTTCTGACCGTCTACGATCATAAGACCTCCCATTGTGATCTTTACCGAGCCGTCAAAGTTATCTTCAACGTGGATATCGCCGAACTCACTGAGCTGGTCGATTAGGTTGTTTCTTGCATCGAGCATTTCGTTAGGTCCGTAGCCGCCTGTAACGGACAAGCCGTTATATATAAGGTCTGCGCCTGTTATGGCGTACTCGTCTACTACCTGCTTGTTGTATTCAACTATTTCGTCTATTATACGGTTTGCGTCTTCAAGGGTCGAATGCAGATCGTATAAGGTCTGATTTTCGAGGTTTTTAAGGTCTGTGCTCTGCTGAGTGAACAGTTTGCAGATGTTGTAAGCCTGGTTTCTTACAACGCTTGCAAGCTCTTCTCTGTCGGCGCTGTCTTCTGCGTATTTACGCAGAGCCGATTTGAACTGGTCGAACTGGTATGCCATACCGACATTTTCGTATGTATCGGAGAAGTTAGTCAGCGCAGTTTCGATCTCGCTCATTATAGACGACTGCTGATTGTATTCCGCAACGTAACAGCTGTTGTCCCTGTAACGCTTGTCAAGATATTCATCTCTTGTCTGGCTTACACCGCTTGCAAATACGCCCTGGCTTGAAAGTCCCAGACGGGCGAGCTTTGTGGTGTATATTCCGCTCATGTTCATGTAGCTGGAATATACGTCAAGGCGTTGTCTTGTGTAGCCTACCGTATCACGGTTCGACAGGTTGTTGCCGGTTACGTCCAGCGCCTTCTGCGCCATCTGAACCGAACGTTTCTGGATCTCTAATCCTAAAAATGAAGCTCTCATTTATCCTCCGATTATATGTTTCCTATAAAACCCTTAGGGGCTGAGGTGTGTTTTATCTTTGCACCGTAGCCGTTATAGGTTTCTGTGAGTGTCATCCCTGTCTTCCGCATCAGTTCCTCCTGAACTGACAGTTTCTTTTCAACCGTTTCAACGATTATATTGTTGAGCTGCTTTATTTTAGCCACATATCCCGTAAGCTCGTCATAAAGCAGGGTAAGTTTTGATTTTCTCTCGTCGGGGGCGTCTTCTATAAGCTCTTTTGCTTTTATCTCGCCCAGTTCCAGCTCTTCAAAAAGAGCTGTCCTTGCATTTTCTTCCGACTGTATTTTCATAACCAGTGCCTGTTCGTCCTCTACCGAGTCAAGTAGCCACAGCAGGTCATCTGCCATGACCTTTGCCTGCTTTTCGGTAAGGAATGCTACCATATCACGATATGCACTGTTGTATTTTTCAAGAAATCTGATAACCTTATCGGCTGTTTCTATGGTCATCGGTACCGGTCCTTTCCGCTTTTTTTATCAGAACATTAGTATCGAGTCCGCAATAGCTTCGGGACTTACGTCGTAAGTGTCGTTTGCAACACTGTCTGTAAGTGCCTCGATACGCTCTGCCGACGCATTTTCGTTTACCGATGCGGCAAGGTCAGCCTTTGCAGCCTCTACACTTCGTGCAAAATTGAACTCTATCTTATCTGTCTTCTTCTCTGCGGGAGCAACCTTTGTTTTACCGCTGTTCAGTTTCATCTTACTGTAGACATTTACAATACCGCTGATATTCTTTATTTCCATTTATTTTCAGCTCCCTTCGGGCAAACTTAGCCTATAAAATTCTTCTACATATATTCTATCGGCAGATTTGTATTAAAGTTTATTTTTATGGGGGATTTTATAAGAAAAATTGCGGATTTTTTATGCAGAATTCAAAAAACAGACAAAATGAAAACCCCGTTATCCGAAGATAACGGGGTCATAAATTCGAACATTGTCCTTCTTAACCACCGAGTGTGGTTAGTATCGAATCTATCAGGTAATTAAATTACTTGTTCTTCTTCTTTAAAACGATACCGCTTACTGTAAGAGCGCCTGCAGCGAGAGCTACGGGAACTACTGTAAGTACAACACCTGTGTTTGTGTTGCCTGATGAAGCACCGGGAGTAACTGTCTCTGACTTACCGATGTCACCTGCTGCGAAAGCTGCTGTTGAGCAAGCTGCTACCATTGCGATAGATGCTACTGTTGCTAAAATCTTTTTCATTTCTTTGTCCTCCATGTATTCTGTGCTTTAAAAGCACGTTTTAGTTTTTTCAATTATGCAGTCACGGGATTCTCTCAAAAAGTTTCACGCTTTTTAAAAAATATTCAAAAAATTTTTTAAATTTTGAATATCTCTTTATCAACTGCTTACATTTCGGTAGTCGGCGGCGGGGGCTAAAAAGTTTCAGAAATTTTCAAAAAATTTTAAAAAATTTTTGAAACATGGCGTAAAGTCAGTGTTTATGCGGATTCGTGAAATATAAAAAATACGGCTGTAGGGTGAAACAGCCGTATTTTATGAAAATCTTTATCGAAAAATCAGCGCTTTTTTGCAACTCTTTTAGCCTTTGAAATGCAATTTACCGGGCAGACCGTAGCACAGAGGTGACAGCCAACGCACTTTGAGCCGAGAAAAACAGGTTTTCTTTTATCGCTGTCAAAGTCAAGAGCCTGATGTCCCGCGTCATAGCACGCGACATAGCATCTGCCGCAGCCGATACACTTATTTTTATCGAATATGGGATATGTAACGGTGTCACGGTCAAGACTGCCGGCATCGGTCATATTCTTATTTGCAAGACCGACAACTTCCGATACGCTGTTGTAGCCCGCCGATGTCAGCCAGCGGGATAATCCGTCAAGCATATCGTCTATTATTCTGTAGCCGTACTGCATTACAGATGTTGTTACCTGGAGATTTGTACAGCCCATAAGTATAAATTCCAGACCGTCACGCCATGTTTCGATACCGCCCATACCGCTTATCGGTACGCTTTCAAGCCGGTCGTTCTTCTTCATATCCGAGATGAAACGCAGAGCGATAGGCTTTACCGCTTTACCCGAATATCCGCCGACTGCGGACTTGCCATTTATATCCGGGGTCGGAACGAAGCTGTCAAGATCGACGTTTGTGATGCTCTTGACTGTGTTTATTGCCGCTATGCCGTCCGCTCCTGCATTTACAGCCGCAATAGCGGGGATCTCCATATTGGTGATATTGGGCGTCATTTTGGCAAGTACAGGGAGTTTTGTACCGCGTTTTACTGCGGCGGTGTACTTTGCCACAAGCTCCGGGTTTGTGCCTACATCACTGCCCATGCTGTGACTTGTCATCTGCGGACATGAGAAGTTACATTCTATCATGTCAACGCCCGCTTCTTCTGACAGCCGTGCAAGCTCGGTCCACTCGTCCTCGTTTTCGCCCATTATAGAAGATACTATTATTTTTGTAGGATAGTTTTCTTTCAGCTTTTTGAGAATGGCGAGGTTTTCTTCAAGAGAGTGGTCGGAGATCTGCTCAAGGTTCTTGAAACCTATATAAGGTGTGGTTTCCTTGTTCAGAATATCGAAACGGGGAGATACCTCATTCATCTTGGCAAAACCTATCGTCTTGTATACGATACCTGCCCAGCCCATATCAAGAGCCTTTGCGCACATATCGTAACCGCTTGCTACTACAGAAGAAGATAGGAAGAACGGATTTTCGCACTTCAGTCCGCAGAAAGTCATTGACAGATCGGCTTTCGGCTCGGTGTCCTTTGCGGCAGAAGCGATATATTCCGCTGCCTGCTTTATTTCAACGGGTCTGTCTATCTTTGCTCTTGTGCAGGCGGTCATACAGGGCGCGGAGCAGTCGGCACAGCTTGTTATAAAGGCTTTTGCGCCGTTTAAATTATCGAAACGCAGTGAGCGGATAAATCTGTCGGGTTTTGCGCCGCCCGGACAGGCTTTTGTACAGGGCGCATCGTGGCATAAAAGGCAACGTGCGCTTTCTTCTATCGCTGTATTTTTTACGAATGGCATATAGTATCTCTCCTTTTCCTCGGTCTACCCTATTACAGACGCAGGGGAGATATTGCTCTCCCCTGTCGTAATATAGGCTTTTTTATTATAGGTTATTATAAGTTACCGCTTGAGCTTCTCTTGATGAACTTGCCCCAGCCACGCTCGCCTAAGAACTCGCCGTCCTTGAATACGAGCTTGCCTCTTGAGTAGGTAGCCTCGGGATAGCCCTTGACCTTGATACCCTCCCAGATGGTGTGGTCGCAGTCGCTGTGCATCTTGTCGTTTGTTATTGTGAAGTCCTTTGTCGGGTCGTAGATTACGATATCTGCGTCCTTGCCGACCTCAATTGCGCCCTTTGCGTCGCAACCGAAGATCTTTGCGGGGTTGTATGAGCAAAGCTCAACTGCCTTGTTGAATGTTATCTTGCCCTCGTTTGCGGCTGAAAGCATATAGGGGTACATATTCTCGATGCCTGCACAGCCGTTGGGGATCTTTGTGAAGTCATCCTTGCCCCAGTCCTTTTCATACGACTGGAACGGGCAGTGGTCGGTTGCTATTGTTGTGATAAGACCTTTCTTTATAGCCTCCCACAGGGCAAGTCTGCTTTCTTCGCCCTTCATCGGAGGTGAGCAAACAAAGTTTCTGCCGTCTGCTCTCTTGTATACCTCGGAGGTAAATTCGAGATACTGCGGACAGGTTTCGGCATATATCTCGTAACCCTCGTTTCTTGCTCTCTCTACTGCTTCGATACCCTCTTTGTTTGCAAGGTGTACGATGTACAGCTTTGAATCAAGGCTCTTAGCGAGCTGGATAGCTCTTATATCGGCTTCGCCCTCTACAAATTCGGGACGGCTCATGTAGTGATACCATGCGCTTGTCTTGCCCTCTGACAGATAACGCTCTGTCAGAACGTCAATAAGCTGTTTGTTCTCTGCGTGTACCGAGATCATAGCGCCGCAGGACTTTGCTTTTTCAAGCACCTTGTAGAATACGCCGTCCGTTACACCGAAGTCGTATACCATGAATACCTTGAATGAAGATACGCCGTAGTTTACTGCGTCCTCGATAGTGTCAAGCAGTCCGTTTGATACGTCCTTTACTGCAACGTGGAAAGCGTAATCGACTGCCGCATCGGGAGCGCACATTGCGTCACGGCGCTTGATAGCGTCTACCATCGTTTCTCCGAAGTCCTGTAAAATGAAGTCGAATACCGTTGTCGTACCGCCGCAGGCAGCCGCTCTTGTGCCTGCGTAGTAGTCGTCCGATGAGATCGTACCGCCGAAAGGCATTGCAAGGTGAGTATGCGCATCAATAGCGCCGGGGAGCACCATCTTTCCGCTTGCGTCAACGACATTGTTTGCATCTGTGCCGGCGTCTGCCGTTATTGCAACTATCTTGCCCTTATCCACGCACACATCGGCTTTGAATGTAGCCGTTGGCGAAACTATCGTACCGTTTTTGATTATAAGATCCATAACTTACCATCCTTTCCCGAATCAAGTCAATATTGAATTAAACCATCTTGTCTACTTCTGTCAGAACTTCATCAAGTATTGCCATATTTTCTGCAAGCTCTTCTTCTGTGATAATGAGGGGCGGGCAAACGAAAATGCAAGCCTCGTGCGAATATGTGTTGAAGCCCTTTGCCTTTAACATTCCTACTATCTTGCCCATAATGCCCTCAGGATCCTTACCGAAAGGAACAAGGGGTTCGTGAGTAGCCTTATCCTTTGTAAGCTCCACACAGGAGAACAAGCCTATGTAACGTACATCGCCGACGCTCTTGTGCTTTGCCTTGATGTCTTCAAGCAGAGCGCCTAACTGCTTGCCGCGTTCCTTTACCTTATCCATTATGTGTTCTTTTTCATAGAAGTTAAGGCAGGCAACACCTGCGGCACAGCCGAGGGGGTGAGCGGAATATGTAAGACCGCAGTCGAGCTTGTGTGTATCGAAGAACTCTGCAATCTTCTTGCTTACGATAACGCCGCCGAGAGGAGCGTATCCGCAGGTAACGCCCTTTGCGAATGTGATCATATCAGGCTCGATGCCCCAGTTTTCGCAGGCAAAATATTCGCCTGTTCTGCCCCAGCCTGCCATTACTTCATCGCAGACCATCATGATGCCGAACTCGTCGCATATCTTGCGGACGCCCTGTAAGTAGCCTTTAGGCGGAATGATGATACCGTTTGAACCTGTTACCGATTCCATTACGATAGCGGCAACCGCATCGGGGTTTTCGTATATGATCTGATCACGGAGCTGACCGAGATAATATTCTGTTGCCTGTTCCTCGCTCTCAAAGGGGAACGGAGCGTGATACAGATAAGGATCTGTAAACTTTACGAAGCCGGGGATACCGGGTTCAAGAGTATATCTTCTGGGTTCGCCTGTCAGGTTACCTGCGCCGAATGAGCTTCCGTGATATGCACGGTATCTTGAGAATATCTTGTATCTGCCTGTAACCAGCTTTGCAATCTTTATTGCATTCTCGTTAGCGTCTGCGCCGCCTAAGGTGAAGAATACCTTGCCCATATTCTTGGGGGCTACCTTTACTACCATTTCAGCAAGCTTTGAACGGCAGTCGATAGCGTAGGCGGGGCTTATGTATGCGAGTTTTTCAGCCTGCTCCTTGATAGCGTCAATGATATCCTTGTTGCCGTAACCGACATTCAGGTTAACGAGCTGGCTTGACATATCAGCCATTTTTTTGCCGTCTGCGGTGTAGTAGTAGATGCCCTCTGCCTTTTCTACAACTGCGGGGTTCAGCTTGCCCTGAACGCTCCATGAATGAAGGTTGTACTTGAGTGAAGTTTCCTTTACTTCTTCTGCATTTTTAAATCCGTATCTCATTTTATTTCTTCCTTTCTTTTATCAGAATACACTTTTATATATCGTTTCGATTTCTTCTGTTGTGGGAACTCTCGGGTTGTTTGCCGTACTTCCTGCGGCGAATGCATCCTTTGCGAGAGTGGGTATCTTGTCCTCTGTTACTCCCTGCGATGAGAGGAGTTTCGGAAGTCCCGTTTCGTCCGCTATTGTGGCGATAGCCTCAACTGCGACTATGCTTGCATCTCTTACCGACAAGCCCTCAACGTTCTCGCCCATCGCTATTGCGATATCACGGAACTTTTCGGGACAGGACGGGCGGTTGTATTCCATTACGGTGCTTAACAACATTGCGTTTGCCAGTCCGTGCGGAATGTGGAACCACGCTCCTAGCGGTCTTGACATCGAGTGAACAAGCGCTGTAGGCGCACTGCATATTGCGATTCCCGCATATAAAGCGGCAAGGAGCATATCTTCTCTTGCCTGCTCGTTCCTGCCGTCAAGCACAGCCGGTATAAGACTTTTTGAAATAAGCCTTATCGCTTCAAGCGAATACATTTTTGTCATGGGAGATGCGTTCACATTTATGTAGCTTTCTATTGCGTGCGTCAGGGCGTCCATTCCTGTTGCCGCTGTCATAAACGGCGGTAACGATTTTGTTATCGCAAAATCGAGAATTGCCACTTTAGGGATAATTCCGTCTGTTGATAACAGCATCTTTATATTTCTGTCGGTGTCGGTTATAACCGAATATCTTGTCGCTTCACTGCCTGTGCCTGCGGTAGTCGGTATAGCGATTATCGGAAGAGATTCCTTTTCGGGAGCAGCCTTTTCATAATCGGTTACCTTGCCACCGTTTGCAAGCAACATTCCGATACCTTTTGCCGCATCAAGAGGACTTCCTCCGCCTGCCGCAACTATCACATCGCAACCGTTTTCCTTTGCAAATGCCGCACCTTCGTCAACGTCTGTCGTTGTCGGGTCTGAGCCTACACGGTCGTACACCGCGCAGGAAACGCCTGCTTTTTCAAGACTTGATACGATGATATCAAGCACTCCGCTTTTTCTGAGCGATCCTTTACCGCAGACAAGCATCGCTTTCTTTCCGAAGCGTGCCGCCTGCTCTCCGACTGAGGTAACTGTACCCTTGCCGTAAATAATCGTTGGTGGTGATCTGAATACCACTGTTATACCCTCTTTCCTTTTGCTTTGATAAAATTCATGTATTTTTATCGGGAAAAACGACAGGGCGGAACGACCACCTTAACCGTGATACGTCCGCCCTGACGCCTTTCCCGATCGCACGAACGGTATTTAACTGCTCATGCGATACTGAACTTACTGTATAAGTCGTTGTAAAACTTACTCTGCGAGTGCTTTTATGACATCTTCTATCATATTCTCGCTGTATACCTTGTAGCCTGCGTTTCTGAGATATTCTACCGCAAGCCCCTGTCCTTCAATGATCGTATCTGTGAAAGTACCGTCATATATGTGGGTGCTTCCGCAGGAGGGACTGTCTTCTTTCATTATGCAAAGGGCGACGTCGTTTTCCTTTGCGAGTCTTAACGCCTCATTTGCGCCTTTTGTGTACTGCACGGTGCAGTCGCCGCCTACGCAGCTAATCACCTTGTCGCCTGTACGCTGGCAGTCGGGACGGGGAGTAGGAAGACCGCCGAACACTTCGGGGCATACCGGTATCAGTCTGCCCTCCTCCTTCCACTTGAGGAACTGTGGGTGCAGACACGGCGTATCGCCGTCATCATAGCGGCAATGCCAGCCGAAAAGGCAACCGCTTACAAGTATTTTCTTTTCGCTCATATATACCGCCTTTCAGCTTCCGGAGTGATCCGAAACCGTGAATTACTTAGTGAACTGGCTCTTCTTGTAGCAAAGTACAAGACCCGATCTTTGATATACCTGGGCTACTTCGAGAAGCTCCATACCGCCTGCGTTGGCGTTGATAAGGTTAGAAACCCACGTTACACCGAAGTCAACTGTACCGTTGCTTACTGCAACTGTTTCAGAAACGTCACCGCCGCCGCTTACAATCTCTACGTTAAGGCCGTTATCCTTGTAGTAGCCCTTGTCAAGTGCTACATAATAGCCCATGAACTGAGCCTGCGGTAACCATTTAAGCTGAACCTTGAGGTCAGACTTCTCAACTGCTCCGCCGTCATATGTCAGATAGTCGGAAGAACGGATGTCATCAAGTGTAAGCTTAGCGAGCTTGTCTGCTGCTGTAGCATCATCAAGCTTGATGTACTGCTTAGCAAGGTCAAGTGTCTGCTGCATAGCGTCTTCGTCCATCTTACCTACATCCGAAGCGGAAACCGCCTTGCCTTTTGTATCTGTCGTTACAAGCTTTGCAACCTCTGAAGCCATATATTTCTGGTGGTCAGCCGATACCGATGAGCCGTACTTGAATACGATTTCTGCGGCTTCATCAGGATGCTCGCACGCATATGTCCAGCCCTTCATTGATGCGGCAACAAATGCCTTTACTGTGTTGGGGTTGTTCTTTGCGAATTCCTTTGTGCAGAACAGGTTATCCTCGAGCATCGCAACGCCCTGATCGTTCATATCGATGACACCGATCTCATCGCCGTAGTTATAACCGCCGTCATAGTTGTTCTTGATAAGACCAAGCTCGTTGAATGTCATTGCTGATGCCAGTGTAATAGTATCCTTATCTATCTGATCCATTGTGAAGTCCATTGTGATATAATCTGTGGGCAGACCGTACTTTGAAAGCAGAGCCTGAATTTCGTACTCGTTGCCGAGACCCCAGTTGCCGACCTTGTTTTCGCTTGAAGCCTTCTTGATGATCTCCTCATCGCTCATAAGACCTGTGCTTTCCGAAGAACCCTCTGCGGCGCTTGAAGAAGCGTCTGCCGATGCGGCCGAGCTTTCTGCTGCGCTGCTCGATGAGGCGTCACCGGAACAAGCGGTGAACGATGTTGCAAGACAGCTTGCTGCGAGTAATGCTGCTAACACTCTTTTGCTTTTCATAATGTTTCATCCTTTCTCGTCTTTTAAAATAGGTTTTAGTTTATCTGAAACCGCTCTTTTGCTTATCTTGCACGGCGGTTTTTCAGCACGATCGCCTCAACTATGAGGAGTATTACATACATCAGTATACCCATTACACAAGCTACCGTTATGTATGCCCATGCGGTCGGGAACTGACCTTTTATAATGTTCTCTCTTATCTGTCTGCCGACGCCGATTACTTGCTCTGCGAAGTATTCGCTTACTACCGCACCGATTATACAAGCCGGAACGCTTACTCTCAGCGCTGTAAACACATAGGGTAATGAGTTCGGAAGCCTTAGCTTGAAGAACATCTTGAACTTGCCGACGCCGTAGGAGGCAAACAGGTCTTCCAAGAACGGCTTTACTTCCGTAAGACCTCTATAGGCGTTTACGCTCATTGAGGCTGTACAGAATATCGTAACGGTGATTATCTTTGCCACCGTACTTCTTATATCAACTACGCTTGACAGATCTCTTGTCCAGTTGTTGATAACGGGAGCAAGCGCTACAAGCGGAATTGCGTTGAAAGCGGAAACTATAGTCAGACCGCCCATGCCCCACTTCTTGAATACCGCACCGGCAACGCCGATGAGATAACCGAATATTGAGCCGAGGATCAGTCCTCCGAGGGCTACTATCATGGTCGAGGCTATCTGAGGTAACATATTCGTGAAGTTATCGCCTATGATTGAGCCTATTCTTGTCGGGAGCGGAAGGATTATCTCATCCGTTTTGAACAGTGTGTGCAGAACCTTTGTCTGCCACAGTGTGAATATCAGTGCTCCGAACAGTACGGGCAGACCGACTGTTGTTATGATGTTTTTGATTACCTTGCCTTTCAAGTGCGATCAGTCCTTTCCTTACTGTGCTTTTTTCTTAGCCTTTCGCTTTGAAGGAGTTATCGCTCTTTCGATAACTCCCATCAGATAGTAACTCAGTACGCCGATAACGGCACTGAATATTACTATATCCCAGAATACAAATCGTGTCATCGAGCCTTTGAGCGACTGGGAGAGCATACAGCCAAGACCGTTGCCGCCCTGGAGTGTATCAACGAGTATCGACGCCGTGATAGCCATAGGCGCCGATATCTTAAGTCCTGTGAAGAAGTAGGACATTGCCGACGGGATAAGCATCTTTGTGTAAAGCTGGAACTTGCTTGCGCCGTAGGATCTCATCAGCTCGTGTCTTTCACGTCCGACCGACTTGAAGCCTGCCAGCGTATTTGTCGAAACGGGGTAGAATGTAAGTATTGCGGCGATTATGATTCGTGCGCTTGATATATCGCCCGTTATCGAAAGTACGATAGGCGCCATACCGAGAATGGGTATCATCTGGATTATCATAAGATACGGGAACGCTATCTTTTCGACTATGTGCGACAGGTGCATCAGCAAAGCCAGTATGTAGCCCAGCACCATACCGATTATAAAACCGATAAGCGCTCTTGAAAGCGTTTCTGCGGCACTGGAGAAAACCAGTGTTGCTATAGTATCGCCCGAACCGGTTATCGACTTTGTATCAAAGAACGAGCCGATTATCTGGTACAGATGCGGAAGAACGTTTACGGGTGTACGCTGTGTCGCTCCTACTATGAATGCGCATATCTCCCATATCACTACAAGACCCAGCACCCATACGGCAGTTACTATGCCTTTGGAGGAAGTTATCCTTTTTATCATTTCTTAACGCTCCTTTCGGCTTTATATACCCTCGAAGCTGTTTCTTACCTTCTCTACAAGAGCGGCAAATTCGGGAGTACCTCTCATGTCTGCGTTTCTCGGTCTGGGAAGATCTACATCCACTATTGCGGATAATCTGCCGGGGTGGGGAGATAAAACGCATATCCTGTCGGACATATATACCGACTCGGCTATGTTATGTGTTACGAAAAGCACCGTCTTGTTTGTCTTTCTCCATATTGAAAGCACATCGTCGTTGAGCTTTTCTCTTGTGAACTCATCAAGCGCCGAGAACGGTTCGTCCATCAGAAGTATGTCGGGCTGTATCGCAAGCGCTCTTGCAATACCTACTCTCTGCTGCATACCGCCTGAAAGCTGTCCGGGGTAGCTGTTGCCGAACTCCTTAAGTCCTACAAGTTCAAGTACCTGTTCGATACGGCTCGCCTGCTCCTCTTTAGGAACTTTCATCATCTCAAGCGGAAGCCTTATGTTCTTTCTTACTGTTCTCCAGTCGAGAAGAACGGGGTTCTGGAACACGATACCGAACTTCTGCTCAAGTCTTGTTTCTCTTGGCGTCTTGCCGCAGACCGTAACCTCGCCTGAGGTGGGGGTCAGCAGATCCGATACTATACGAAGAAGTGTGGATTTACCGCAGCCGGAAGGACCGAGAAGCGATATGAATTCACCTTTCTGAATGTCAATGCTTACGTTCTTAAGTGCCTGTACCGGGTTGCCCTTGCTGTCCGAGAACACCATGCTGACGTTCTTTACCGAGATCTCCGGTGCATTTGTTTTTTCACTCATTTCTAAGCACTCCTTTCTTTTTCGTTTTGCAAGTCTTATCTTTTTGTTCCTGCAAAACAAAAACGGCGCAGAAATCATTTTCTGCGCCGTTGCAAGTTTCTTTTTGTTTTGTTTCACTGTTTTCTTTCGGTGTAACTGCATTATATCACGCTTAAAATCGCATTGCAATAGGCTTTTTGACAAATTGTGCAGAGTGCTGAAAGAAAAGCGCTTTGTTTGTGCTGAGGTTGAATTTTGCAATATTCACTTGACAATTATGCAAAATTATGTTATACTCTGTATCAATAAACAAGAAAAATGCCGCCAAAGCTGTCGGGAAAACGGAGCCTTGGCGGTTTTTATGCTTTTTATCCGTCCTATTATAAAAGAGGTGAAAAACAGATGTCAATTACAGTATCAAAGCTATGTGCAAATGCACAGGCAAATTACGTTATGAAGCTTGTAGCGGGAAAAGAGGGACTTGGCAATTATGTCCGATGGGTACATCTTGTTGAACACGCTGATGTATCGCCGTTTCTGCACGGAAATGAAATGGTATTTATGACGGGGGTGGGAATAAGCGATGAAAGCCACCTGCTCAGCTTTGTTGAAGAACTTTTTGAAAAACGTTGCAGTGCGCTTGTTATCAACACCGGTAAATATATAAAGAGTATACCGCAGAGCGTAAAGGACTGCTGTGACCTGAATTCACTTCCGCTGTTTACCGTACCGTGGGAGGTAAAGCTTATAGATATCACCTATGACTTCTGCCACAGGATAGTAACGGGCGAAGAAATAGAAACAGCGCTTGCTACCGCTTTGCGCAATCTGATATTTTCCCCCGAAAACGAGGCGGGATATAAATCGACGCTTGAACGGCGCAGTTATTTTCCGACATCGGAATACTGCGTCGGCGTATGCGCCTTCTCCGATACCGACCTTGGCGATGATGAGCTTAAGAAAGCGGTCACGGGCGATATGCAGAAGGTGCTTAATACAAGCGGCAAGCAGTTCAGTTTCTTTTTTCAGGATAAAAATCTTGTCGTTGTCTGTCCCGACTGTAAGGAAGAAGACGTGCGGAGGATTTTCTCGACATTTGATTCTATTTTCAACTCCGGCAGAAAAAACGCAACGCTGACCTGCGGCATAAGTCCGTCAAAGCAGGGGTACACCGCAATATCCGACGGTTACCGCAAGGCGGTAATGGCGCTCAGGGTGGCACTGCTTCATGGTGACAAGTGCATTGGTTACAGCGATATGGGCATATATAAACTGCTTGTACATATAAAAGATACATCGGTGCTTCACGAGATATACGATGAAATGCTCGGAACGCTTGAAGAGTTCGACAGTGCGAACGGAACCGACTATATGGACACGCTGAAATGTTACCTTGAAAATGACAGCAGTGTACAGGAAGTCGCAAGGCTGACATTCGTCCACCGCAACACGGTAAATTATAAGCTCAGACGTATAAAGGAGATTCTAGGCTGTGAGTTGAATTATGAGGACAAGCTGAGGCTTATGCTTTCATTCTTTATAAAGGAATTTCTTTAAGCCTTTAAGTCGTTCCGCTGTGCTATGGTTTAAGTATATTGTGCGTCCGCTCGTTGAACTGACAAAACGGCGCATATATAATAAAGACATCGATAGTTTTATATGAAGACGAAAGGAAGGATATATTATGACAGCACCCTATGAAAATGCAGAATTCATCGAGCTCGGCACGATAATGCCGCCCGAAAAGTTCAGGACAGTGCTCCCTGAGGACAGAGACGCACCCGGAGGGCTCACCGAGCAGAAGGTGGTTATTGAGTTCCGCCGTGATTCACCGATCTATTCACAGCTTCTGCCGTGCTTTCGCGGAGCAATGTTTGTTTACGGCTTCTTGCGCAGAGGAAAAGGACTGAGAGCGCTGTTCGGCGAAAGGTACGACGAGATAAAGGAAAAGCTCAAGGTGTCGCTTCACGAATGGGAAGATAAATTCCTGCTTGATTTCTATGTTGATGATACTTATTCGCAGTCTTACTTTGTAAAGAGCGAAGAAGTGCTGTATCTTCTCCGGCATTGCAGAAATCCGCAGATCACGAATTTTGACTGACAGCATGCAAAATATAAAAATTATTCCGCACAGTCGTTTTTACGACTATGCGGAATTTTATCTTATTTACTTGTTTTTGCCGTAAGTTCTTTGCTCCATGAGCCGTACTGTTTTGTGTTTCCGTAGGTTTTATATGCTCTTATCCTGAATTTATAGCTTGTGTTAGTTTTTAAGCCCTTTACGGTATAGTTTACGATCGTTGCCTTATTCGGTGTGGATATTGTAACCCACTTGCCGTTCTTGTACTGCTGTAGCTGATAACCGCTTGCGGTTGTACCCTTGTTCCATTGCAGAGTAACCGAGGTTTTTGCAACGGACTTTACCTTGAAGCCGCCAACACCGTAGGGGTTTGTATTGACTTTAAGTTCATTGCTCCACGAGCCGTACTGCTTTGTACTGCCGTAGGTCTTGTATGCTCTTATGCGGAATCTGTAGCCTGCCGTGCCTGCCTTTAAGCCCTTTACGGTATAGCTTGTATCGGTAGCTCTTGACGGGGTGAATATATCCGTCCACTTGCCGTTTTTATACTGCTGTAGCTGATAACCGCTTGCGGTAGTGCCCTTGTTCCATTGCAAAGTAACGCTTGTGCTTGATTTTGTCTTTACCTTGAAACCGCCAACGCCGTAGGGATTGGTATTGACTTTAAGTTCACTGCTCCACGAGCCGTACTGCTTTGTACTGCCGGAGGTCTTGTATGCTCTTATCCGATACTCTGAATGATGTTCCGGCTCTTTTTGCGGGATAGAGGATAAGCTTCTCCATATCTTTGGTGTATAAAGCTCCGTTTTCATTGCAGAAAGCGGTGTTACCAGATGCGACCGTTATCGACGCGAGCTTTCCGCAGCGGATGAAAGCGTTATCTTCTATATATGTAACACTTGCGGGAATGTTCATCTTACTGAGCGATGCGCAGTCTGCAAAAGCATAACCGCCGATAGATTTTACCTTTGAAGGAATTGTAATGTTGTTAAGAACATCACAGAAATAGAAAGCATATGATGATATTTCGGTGAGGTCTGCAGGCAGATTTATGCTGCTGAGTGAAAGACACATTTGAAATGCGCCCTGACCGATAGTTGTGACGGTAGAGGGGAGAGTGACCTTCTGAAGGTACATACAGTTTGAAAAGGTCTGCATATCGATCGTCCTGACGCCTGTCGGTATGCTTATATTTTTAAGCGACTTGCAGGCATAGAAAGCCTGCTTTCCGATATAGTCAAGCTTAGTCGGCATATTTACCGTACTCAGCGCGTCACACCAGTAGAATGCCTTTTCACCGATACCTGTTATTCCTGTGGGAATTGTAATTGACGTAAGCTTAGGGCAGTGTGCGAACGCACCGTTCGGTACAGCCTTTAGTGTTGACGGAAGCTTTACCGATGTCAGCGAACTGCACGAACTGAATATATTATCTGCCAGTTCCGGTATGCCTTCCGCGATCGTGACAGATTTGATTTTTTCGTTGCCGTTGAAAATACTTTCTACCCTGCCTACGTTTCTGCCGTCGATTTTTGCAGGGACGTCGGCTTTGATATCATTACCGACATATTTTGTAATAGTAGCGGTCCCGTCATCTTCAAATCTGTACTCATAGTAGCCGTCCGATGCAATGATTCCGTCTGTTGCCGCGGCGCATACCGCGCATATAACGCTGAGCGCGAGTACAGTTACCGCCACGGTGAGCCATTTCGCAAATTTCATCTGTATTTACTTCTTTCCGATTTATTTTATATACAAAAAGGCATAGTTCCCCGTGGAACTATGCCAATGTGACAAAAATATACAATTTTAAGCTTAATGCGAAAATATCTGTCGTTTTCATACTGTTCCCCCGACAAAAGCTTTCGTTATTAAACTTTTCTTTCCGCAGACAGTATAGCATATATGCAGATATTTGTAAATATGACTGCAAAGCCGTATAAGCCTTACTGATCAAGTCTGAAATGTACGGGTATACCGTTGAGATAATCTATCTTGGGTTCTCCCTGTATAAGCGGCAGGAAGTAGTTGAGCGCGTCAATCGTTACGTTGTTTCCCTCGGGCGTTATCCATTCTTTCGGGAAATATTTTGCCTTGTTTGCACATTCTCTTACGTCAAGCGGAGTGATTCCTACACGGTAGGGGTTGTTGCTGATACGCTTGAAGCCCATCATTACGCCGCTTCCGCCGTATTTCAGTGCTTCGTTTACAGCCGCCGCGCCTATTCTCCATGCCTCGTCAAGGTCGGTGAGCGATGCTATATGAGAGCCGCATCTCTGCATTACATTAAGCTCTATCGAACGCACCTTGCAGCCCATGTGGTCGCGGGTAAGCTCTTCGAGATATTTTCCCACACCCGACAGATACTTATGACCGAATGCGTCGGTTGTTTCCGAGCGGCTTACCAGACAGTCTATACCCTCTGACACCGCTACTATAACAGCCTTGTACCTTTTTGACGCATTATTCACGTCTTCAAGATAGCGCTCTTCCGAAAAGTCGCTTTCGGGAAGATATATAAGGTGGGGAGCGGGCTCGCCGTTTGCACGCAGTACGCAGGACGACGCAGTGAGCCAGCCTGCGTCACGTCCCATTATTTCAACTATCGTAACGGACGGAATGGAGTATACACGGCTGTCACGGATTATTTCCTGTAATGTTGTCGCAACGTATTTTGCCGCCGAGCCGAAACCGGGTGTGTGGTCGGTAAGCGGTAAGTCATTGTCTATTGTTTTCGGTACGCCGACTACCTTAATATCAATGTGGTTTTCCCTGAAATAAGCGTCAAGCTTCATTACAGTATCCATAGAATCGTTGCCGCCGATATAGAAGAACGCCTTTATGCCGTGCTTTGTGAGTGTTTCGGCGATACGCTTGTAGTCGCTGTCATCGTCGCTACTGTTTTTCAGCTTGAAACGGCATGAGCCAAGCACCGTTGAGGGTGTACGCTTCAGTAACTGTTTGTCGTTTTCGGTGATAAGCACCTCTTTAAGGTCGATAAGGTTATCGTTCAGTATACCCTCGATACCGTTTATCGAGCCGTATATTTTGTCTATCTCATTATACTTTTCAGCCTCGTCAAATACTCCGCAGAGTGAAGAGTTTATCGCCGCTGTAGGTCCGCCCGACTGTGCAATAGCTATGTTCATTGTTTTTCTCCGTTCCGTCATTTTTCGCATTACTGCGTGATTATTGTACCATTATAAATAAGATTTTACAACCTAAAATTCATATACGAGTTTATTTTTGTAGCAATAGCTAAAGCGAGCGGCGATGATAACCATTACATAGACCGAAACATAAGTCGGCGTGTAACATTGTTACATAAAGTTAAGGTAACGTATGAATATATTTACTTAATTGTTTCCCGAAAGTCCGAAGCTTACCGACAGTGCGCTGTCGACCTTGTTCATAGCGCTCTCGTCCAGTTCGCCCATCCGTTCCTTGAGCCGCTGTTTGTCGAGCGTTCTTACCTGCTCAAGCAGCACGATCGAATCCTTTGCAAGCCCGCAACGGTCGGCATTTATCGAAATGTGTGTAGGAAGACGTGATTTGTCTTTCTGGCTTGTTATGGCGGCGGCAATGACAGTCGGGCTGTGACGGTTGCCCACATCGTTCTGGACAATAAGTACCGGGCGCATACCGCCTTGTTCGCTTCCGACCACCGGGCTCAGATCTGCGTAATATATCTCTCCTCTTTTTACAAGCATGGTTTTCTTCCTTTCTGTTGAAATGCGATGTTTTGAACTTGATGTACATAGTTATTTTTAACCGCCCGTACAGATTTATACAACAATTGTCCGCTTGTGTCACGGTCGGTTTATATAGTATATTACCGCAGTCGGATTTTAGTGAAATTGATCGTTTCGGGGTAAATAGCGGTTGATTATCGGTCGGCTTTACTGTATAATGATATTGATAATTTTTGTTTGACGGAGGAAAACATGAACGTAAAAATCAAGATAACTTTATGCGCCGTACTGTGTGCGTCTTTGCTCGCAGGCTGTGCAGACAACAGTGCAGGCGTAAGCTCTGCCGTATCGGCAGACAGCTCGTCCGATACATCGGCAACATCATCGGTATCGGAACCGACTGACAGCAGTCCGGATACTTCATCTGAAACGAGCAGTATCGATGAAAGCGATCTCACCGAGGAACAGATCTATGACAATATGGTTGAAAGATCGCTTATGGATCTTGGCAACCTTGAAAGAATGTCAAAGTTCATCGAAAAGCTTGAGAACAAGCAGGAGGTCACTATAGCGTTCATCGGCGGAAGTATCACCGAGGGGCTTACAGCAGGACCAGAAAAGTGCTGGGCAAAGCTGACGTATGACCGCCTTTGTGAAAAATACCCCGATACAAAGATAAACTATGTCAACGCAGGTCTCAGCGGCACTCCGAGCGTACTCGGAAATATCCGTCTTCAGCGTGATGTACTTGACTATGACCCCGATATGGTATTTGTAGAGTTTGCGGTAAATGACGGCAACGATCAGATATACAAGGACAGCTATGACGCTATGGTGAGAAAGATCATCTCGCAGGAAAAACAGCCCGCCGTTGCGCTGTATTTCACCGTTATAAAGAGCGGTCACACCTGTGAGGAATATATGTCGCAGGTCGGCAAGGCTTACGGTCTGCCTATGGTATCGCTGAACAACGTACTTTCCCACGAGTTTGAAACAGGCAGAATGAAGTGGGAGGACTATTCCGACGATGAATCTCACCCCAATGAGTGGGGACACAAGATGACCGCCGATCTTATTATGAATATGTTCGATAAGGCGACCGAGAAGATAAAGACTATGGGCGATGTAACTATCACTCCCCTGCCCGATACATGGGTATATTCCGACAGATTTGCGGATATGACCTTTGTTGACAGAACTCATTCGTCCGATAAGCTGAAAATATCGTCGACAGGCACGTTTGACACAGAAAAGGAAACTCTGGCAAGCTTCCCCGACGGCTGGGGCTATAAGGGTAAGCCCTCCGGCTGTGAGCCTATGAAGTTTGAGTTCACCGGCAAAAATCTTATGCTCGTCTATAAGTGCAACAACAGCGTCGTGTTCGGTTCGTTACAGTTTACGGTTGACGGAGAGGTTTATACAACCGTCGCAACAAGCGCAAGCGATGGCTGGAACAATCCCGTTGCTACGCTGGCATATTCGGGCGCTGAGGGAACGCACAAGGTCAGCATAAAGCCTGTTACGCAGAGCGGTGACGACAAGACGACCTATGTCGAAATTCTCGGCTTCGGCGTTGCGTAAGCAATATGGAATGGTTTAATCTCACAGGGCTTATATTTGTCGTTGTCCTGCTGATACCGAATATAATCTATGCGGCAACAAACAAGGATGGCTTTGCGGATAAATTTCACAACAAGCTTGTTGAAACAGGTGAGCAGATAGGTCGCTTCGGCTGTTTCATACTGATGTTCATTCAGTTGCCGTATGTAACGCTCGGTTACATATATGACGGTGCGCAGACGCTGTACCTTATACTCGGCATAGTTCTGCTTGCGCTCTATTGCGGCGGCTGGATAGTATTCCGCAAGAAAAACAGCGTGGCAAAGGCGCTTACATTATCAATTCTGCCGTCTGTGCTTTTCCTCGAAAGCGGTATATTGACGCTGAATATTCCGCTTGTTGTGTTGTCGGTCGTGTTCGCGATATGTCATATCACAATAAGCTATAAGAATACTGTTGAATAATTAATGAAGAAGCTGTGATGAAGTGCAAAAATTCAATCACAGCTTCTTAATTTATCAAAATTCCGTTAAAATTACAATGCAACATCTTATAAAAATGTCACAACAATAAATATATCACCAACTATGCTGAAAACAGTTTCCGTACTGGTAAGGTGTTAATAATTTCGTGAGTATATCGGTGCAACTGCACAAACATTAACCATTCAAAAAAGCGCTACTAACCTAAGATATATGTACTAAAACTGCGGACGTGTAGCGTTAAGCGTTCCTGAACTTACAGGATATGCAATGTTCGAGAGGTAATACAAGTTTAGCCAACACCCTAATGGCAGAAGAGGTGAGAGGTCAGGAAAGAGGGAGCCACGAAGGAGAAAACCTAAGGGGAGAGGGGAAAGCGCCATCGGAGCGCCTTTCCCTCTTCCCTTGGGTTGTCTTCCGCGTGAATAGCAACAACGTTATCGTATAGAATAGCGAACCCGAGAAGTGCTATCCCACAAACAGCACTATCGGTAGCCTGCTATCTTACTTTTTTCTTTTCCGGGTTGTTTTACAGCCACTTTTGTCCCATAAACCGTACATCATACCCCAAAAACGTTGACCGCCCGAAAAAACTAAATTATAATAGTAGTATAAAATCCAAAAGGAGTAAGGAAAATGGAAATACTGCTTATAATAACGCTTGCCGTCAGCCTGATATCGGTGATAATATCGGTCATAACGCTTTTGTCGCAGAAAAAGCTTGCCGAAAATCTCAGCGGCAAGGAAAAGACGGACGGGCAGACAGCCGCACAGCTTGATATTCTCGCTGAGCGTACCGCACAGCTTTCTGCAAAATTCGACACAGTGCAGGCAAGCAGGCTAAACAGCGAAACGGCACTCAGGACTGAGCTTGTAAGCCTTGTGACTAATCTCGGAGGTACGCTCACCGACACTCAGAAGCAGAATGCGGAGGGTACGGCAAGACTGCTTTCCCAGTTTGAACAGCGGCTTCAGAGCATTGAGCAGAGAAACGCCGCCGATATGCAGAATATGCGTAACGAAATGGCGGTTCAGCTCGGAAACATAAATGCAAATACGAAAAATCAGCTTGAAGAAATGCGCGGAATGGTCGGCGAAAAGCTCCAGACAACGCTTGACGACAAGATAAGCCGCTCGTTTGCAACGGTCAGCGAACAGCTTAACAAGGTATACAGCGGACTGGGCGAAATGCAGAGCCTTGCCGCAGGGGTAGGCGACCTGAAAAAAGTTCTGTCCAACGTAAAGAACAGAGGTATACTCGGAGAGATGCAGCTTGGAGCGATTCTTGCGGATATTCTCGCTCCCGAACAGTATGATACCGAGGTTGCAGTTGTTCCCGACAGCCGTAATCACGTTGAGTTTGCGGTAAAGCTGCCGGGAAAGAATGATGATACGGTGTATCTGCCGATTGACTCGAAATTCCCCGGCGACACCTACACAGCCCTTTGCAACGCTTATGACAGCGGAGATAAGGTAATGATTGAAGAAGCGTCAAAGGCGCTTGTTGTAGCGATAAAGAAATGTGCGAAGGATATTCACGATAAATATATCTGTCCTCCGTACACGACCAACTTTGCGGTAATGTTCCTGCCGTTTGAGGGACTGTATGCTGAGGTTGTAAAGCTCGGACTGGTGGAAGAGCTACAGCGCGGTTACGGGGTGAGCATTGCCGGTCCGTCCACAATGTCCGCACTGCTGAACTCGCTGTATATGGGCTTCCGTACTCTTGCCGTGCAGAAGCGAAGCAGTGAGGTATGGAAGATACTGAGCAGTGTAAAGAAAGAATTTGAAACTTTTGAAGATGTGCTGACAAAGACCAAGAAGCATTTACAGCAGATCGACAGCGACCTTGAAACGCTTGTCGGAGTAAGGACAAGAGCGATAAACAAACAGCTTATGAGCGTTGGCGAGGATAGCACGGCGCAGATAGGCACGGAAGAATAAGAAACACCGCCGGGGAGTATTTCCTCTGCGGCGGTATCTTTATTTAATCATATCTATAACATAACTGAGTGTATCTTTTACAGCCTGCTTTTCATTATCGGAAAGCTGTGTTATTTTGTCCGAAAGTATCCCGATAGGCGAAAGGGAGTTGTCAGATGTCAGAGGGTGGCGGCTTGAGGAAATTCCTGCGATGTAATCAAGGCTGACATTATAATATTTAGCAAGCAGGACTGCACGCTCAAGCGGTATTTCCGCTTTACCCGATTCGTATTTTCCGTAGTGTTGCGCAGATGTGCCGAGATAGTCGGCTATCTCCTGCTGTGTCTTGTCCGCGTCCTCGCGCAGATCGCGTAATCTCTGATAATGTGCCATACTCACCCCTCCTGTACAGATTTTATCATATCAGACTGAAAATTGTTGACAAAAGTGTCTGAAAAGATTATAATATAGTTATAATCAGTCTGATTAGACACATTTATGTGTCGGAATGAGTTAAATAGGAGGTTTCTATGAAAATCAAAACTATGTTTAAAGCGGTATTGTCGCTTGCGGTTTGCCTTACTACGATGTTGGTTATTTCTGTTACGGTAAGTGCCGCTGAATATGAAGAAATAAAAATGGATGTAGAATACCGGATCGAAAATGCTGCTACGTATTCATCCGACAAGATCACTTATAAATTTAACTCCCCATATAAAGGTTTAGTGCAAATACATTTTGAATTAGAAGATGAACCCGAATATGTTATTTATCAATGGTGGAATGCTAATATTTATCTGTACGATTCTAAAGGTGATTGCATTGTATGGAACGATGTAGATTCAGTGCAGGGCGAAGCTTATGGCGATTCTACTGTTTCAGGTGATGTATCGTATTTAAATCTGTATGTGAACGAAATTACGCATAAATACTCTGGTTCAATTTACTATAATGCTGATGAAGGCTATAATTATATATCGATTGAATATTATGACGGTGTCGGTAGCATTAAAATATCTCATGAGCATTCGTATTCCGGCACAGTAACAAACGAAGCTACCTGTACCAAGAAAGGCTCAATAAAATATACCTGCGATTGCGGTGATTCTTATACGGAAGAAATACCGCTTAAATCTCATAATGAAGTAACAGATTACGGAAAAGCGGCGACCTGTACCGAAACAGGTCTTACGGATGGCTTGCATTGTTCCGTATGCAAAAAAGTGCTTGTAGCACAGTCGGAAATACCGAAAACAAATCATGAATATAATGCGTCATATAAAGTTATAAAAGACGCTACTTGTACAGAAAAAGGAACAATAAGATATTACTGTGTCTGCGGAAAAACAAAGGATGAAGAATTACCGCTTGCTGAACATGAGGCGGTTATAGACAAGGCGGTTGCCGCAACCTGTACAAAAGAGGGAAAAACGCAAGGCTCACATTGCGATATCTGTAATAAAGTGATTATACCGCAGGAAACCGTACCTAAGACGGACCATATCGCAGTTACAGATAAAGCCGTTGCACCGACTTGTGTCAACTCAGGTAAAACTGAAGGCTGTCATTGTTCCGTTTGCAAGAAAGTTCTTAAGGAGCAGGAAACGATAGCCGCAACCGGTAAGCATAAACTCAAACATATAGCTGAGAAAAAAGCAACAGAAAGTTCTTCAGCTGTGCAGGAACATTGGAAATGTTCTGTTTGTGATCAGTTGTTCGCAGATGAAAAAGGTACGATACCTTATAAGCAGTTACTCGTTAAAGATGAAACTCCGCTTATGTTGATAATAGGAATATCTGTAGGCGCATTGTTGCTGATAGGCGGAGCTGTTACAGTAATTATACTTATATTGAAAAAGAAGTCCGGTAAAAATACAGATATAATGGGCAGATATTAACACAAACCCGCCGCCGAGGATTACAATAACCCCGGCGGTGTTTTCCTATCATTTCCCACTCCGCCGGAATGCAATCACCCTTTTCGTGACATACTGATATAAAGTCAGCCTTTATCGCAAAATCAAAATCTCTCGTAATGAAAACCCAAAATCTCACGGGTTGAAAAGTCGAAATCTCTCGTAACGCCGCCTAAAAGCGTCCCGACGGCGTATACGTCGTCCCGATCACCCCCCTGAAAGACTAAAATACCGACCAAATAAGAAACAACCGCCGGAACATCACATCCCGGCGGTCTTTTCATATATCAAGTTTTATGAAGGACAATAGTATTATATGCTCAGTCAACCTTAGGCATACGATCCATGCTGACTTTAAGTTCCTCGTCTGTGGGAATGTAGTCGCTCATTTCGTGATCGTTGAACTTCTGGTATGCAACCATATCAAAGTAGCCTGTGCCTGTAAGACCGAAGAGGATAGTCTTTTCTTCGCCTGTTTCCTTGCACTTCATAGCCTCGTCTATCGCAACTCTGATTGCGTGGCTGCTCTCGGGAGCGGGGAGGATACCCTCTGTTCTTGCGAACTGTTCGGCGGCGGCAAATACGCTTGTCTGCTCAACTGAGCGTGCTGTGATATATCCGTCGTGGTAGAGCTGTGAAAGAACACTGCTCATGCCGTGGTAGCGCAGACCGCCTGCGTGGTTTGCGGAGGGAATGAACGTACTGCCGAGCGTGTACATCTTAGCGAGCGGGCAAACAGCGCCTGTGTCGCAGAAGTCGTAAGCATAAACGCCTCTTGTGAGCGAGGGGCAGGACGCAGGCTCAACGGCGATGAATTCATAGTCGGCTTCGCCACGGAGCTTTTCGCCCATAAAGGGAGAGATAAGACCGCCGAGGTTAGATCCGCCGCCTGCACAGCCGATGATCATATCGGGCTTTATGCCGTACTTTTCGCAGGCAGTCTTTGTTTCAAGACCGATAACCGTCTGGTGCAGAAGTACCTGCGACAGCACCGAGCCGAGAACATATCTGTAGCCCTCGTGCGTTGTTGCACATTCAACAGCTTCGGAAATCGCACAGCCGAGCGAGCCTGTCGTGCCGGGGAATTCTGCGTTTATCTTCTTGCCTACCTCTGTTTCCATTGAGGGAGAGGGAGTAACGTTTGCGCCGTAGGTTCTCATAACCTCACGTCTGAAGGGCTTCTGCTCGTATGAGCATTTAACCATAAATACCTTGCAGTCAAGCCCGAGATATGCGCAAGCCATTGAAAGCGCTGTGCCCCACTGACCTGCACCTGTTTCTGTTGTAACACCCTTCAAGCCCTGCTTCTTGGCATAATAAGCCTGAGCTATCGCACTGTTCAGCTTGTGTGAACCGCTTGTGTTGTTGCCCTCGAATTTGTAGTATATCTTGGCAGGTGTACCGAGTGCCTTTTCAAGACAATATGCTCTTACTAAGGGAGCAGGTCTGTACATTTTGTAGAAGTCGATTATCTCCTGGGGAATGTCGATGTAGGGAGTTGTATCGTCAAGCTCCTGCTTTGCAAGCTCTGTACAGAATACGTGGCTCAGTTCCTCGAGCGTACAGGGCTGATGTGTTGCAGGGTTTAACAGCGGAGCTGGCTTGTTCTTCATATCCGCTCTTACGTTGTACCACTGACGGGGAAGCTCGTTTTCTTCAAGATAAATTTTGTACGGGATTTCTCTGTTTGCCATAATAATTTTCCTTTCTACGATGCGGCTGTGAGCCGCTTCATATTCCGCCTTTGATTCACTTTCTGCTATGGAAATTGCTTGCGTAACGGCGGGGTTAAACATTCTGCGCTCTGAACGTTATGTTTTGTCGTTATGAAGAAAATTTGCATAACGGGGTAATAAAACGCTGTGCGCTCTGAATGTAATGTTTTACCGTGTCGTTTGTTTTCCCGAAAGCCTTTACGGCGGAATGCTTAAGTTCTTCGTGGTATAAGCCACGTCCGACAGCCTGTATCTTATTCAGCAACGCATTATGTCGGCTCTGCCCTGCTGTCATGCCATATGCCATGATGATAGCTTCAACGTAGAGATTGAATGTCCGGGAAAACAAAAAACTCCCGTCCCAGTTGGGACAGGAGTATAGTTTACCTGCGGTACCACCCAAATTACCGTATAATAAAACACGGTCACTCGCTACACATACTATCATATGTGCGACCTGTAACGGAGGTGTCCGTCGCCCCTAAAGCATATACAGATATATAATGCTCTCGGTTTGCCCTCGTGAGTCCATTCACAAGCGTATGTATCATTGCCTTTACACCGACCGGCAACTCTCTGTCATACAGTGACGGGTGCTACTACTCTCACTCATAGGTTTAACATATTCTGTTTTCATTATATCCGCCGTAATGCCGTTTGTCAATAGGTTTTCAGAAAATTCCTGAGATTTCTTTATTTTTTCTGCTATCACTCTATAGAATAGCCCGATATGAAATATAGCAATACAGCATTGCAGATTAGACTAAACCGCCATGATAACTTTAAATACGTTGTGCATTTTACCGATTGAAAGCGGAGAGGGGATATAGTATAATTGCTTAGCAATCGGCTGATATTGAAAAAGCCATTTATACCGTAGGAAAAGTTGGTTTCTATAAAGATAGCACAAATTCTCTAACCCTAACCCCAAACCCCTTCCCCACGGGAAGGGGCTGAGTGTGGGCTGCCGCCCTCACCCCGCTTGGGGCTACGCCCCAAACCCCCATTTTTTAATAACGATAGAGTTTTTTCGACAGACTGGTTACGTTTATAGCGTACTATGCTATCCAGCCGTTATGCAAACAATTCCCTTAATACAAAGTCGGTAAAAGGAGGAAAATGTTTATATGTCAGCAGTAAAAGACCTTACAAAAGGCTCACCAATGAAACTTATACTCGGATTTATGCTCCCTATGCTGTTAGGTCTGCTCTTTCAGCAGTTCTACAATATGGTTGATACAATAGTCGTCGGACAGTTCCTCGGTGTAAATGCACTCGCAGGCGTAGGCTCGACAGGCTCGGTGAACTTCCTTGTACTCGGTTTCTGTATGGGCGTATGCGCAGGCTTTGCCATACCCGTAGCACAGAAATTCGGTGAAAAGGATTTTGACGGATTGCGTAAGTTTGTCGGTAACACAATATGGCTAGGTGTAGGCTTTGCCGCCGTAATGACAACCGCTACCTGCCTTTTATGCGGTAACATTCTTCACTGGATGAATACTCCCGATACCGTTTTCAAAGAAGCGTATGACTATATTTTTGTTATCTTCCTCGGTATTCCCATTACGTTCCTCTATAACATATTATCGGGCTTTATTCGTTCCCTCGGCGATTCAAAATCGCCTGTTGTCATTCTGATTATTTCAAGTATTCTGAATGTCGGATTTGACCTGCTGTTCATTCTCGTGTTCGATATGGGCGTTGCGGGCGCAGGCTGGGCGACTGTCCTTGCACAGCTGATATCGGGTATCGCTTGCCTTGTCTATATGATAAAGCGTTTTGATATCCTGCACTTATCGAGGAAAGACTTAAAGCCTGACGCTTATTCTATGAGCAGGCTGTGCGCAATGGGCGTTCCTATGGGACTTCAGTATTCAATTACCGCTATCGGCAGTATACTTTTACAGTCAGCGGTAAATTCGCTCGGCGAAACCTATATGGCGGCGGTAACGGCGGGAAGCAAGGTAACGCAGTTCCTTTGCTGTCCGTTTGACGCAATGGGTTCTACAATGGCGACTTACTGCGGTCAGAATGTCGGAGCGGGCAGAGTTGACCGTATTGAAAACGGCGTAAAGAAATGCTCAATGCTCGGCATAGCTTATGCGATAATCGCACTTATCGTGATAATCCCGTTCGGCGGAGAATTTTCAAAGCTGTTTATAGACGGCTCACAGACCGAGATACTCGACCTTGCAAAGCAGTTCCTGTGGCTCAACGTGGCATTCTATATCCCGCTTGCATTCGTAAATATTATCCGCTTTTCGATACAGGGACTGGGCAACAGCCAGCTTGCCGTGTTTGCGGGGGTATTTGAGATGATAGCAAGAGGCGGAGTGGCACTGGGTCTTGTACCTGCGTTCGGCTATGTGGCTGTATGTCTTGCAAGCCCTGCGGCATGGGTACTTGCCGACTTGTTCCTCTTCCCTGCGTTTTTCCACTCGGTAAAGATACTTAAAAGACGTTTCCCGGTAAGCCGCAATACGCAAACAGAGGAATAACCGGAGAATTAATGTCATGACCGGCTTGCATAATTCACGTTTTATGGTATACTTTACAGTGTAGCGAGAAAAAACGGCTTACGGGCAATCGACATAAAGGAGTACCAAATGAGCGAAACACCTTCATATGATATAGCAATAATCGGCACAGGACCTGCCGGAATTTCTGCGGCGATAAATGCGAAGATACGAAATAAGAAGTTTATCCTTTTCGGCAGTGATAAGCTCAGCGCAAAAGTCGGGTGTTCGCACCTGATTTCAAATTACCCTGCCCTGCCCGAGATCAGCGGCAAGGAGCTGAACGAAAAACTTGCTTCTCATCTGAGGCAGATGGATATAGCGATAACAAATGAGCGCATAACAGGCGTATATAATATGGGAAAGTATTTTATGCTGCTTGCCGACCAAAAGGAATATATGGCGGAAGCTGTGATTTTAGCAACGGGCGCACAGACCGTAAAAGAGATAAACGGAGAACGTGAGCTTCTCGGCAAGGGCGTAAGCTATTGCGCTACCTGTGACGGCAACTTCTACAGGAGTAAAACAATAGCGGTTATCAGTGATAACAAGGAAAGCGAAGAGGAAGTAGATTTTCTTGCAGACCTTGCAGATAAAATATACTTCTACCCGTCATACAAGACTGATTATTCAAAGGAAAACGTTGAGCGTCTGACCTCTCCCGTAAAAAGCGTTGACGGAGAACGTCACGCAGACGGTATAACCCTTGCTGACGGCACACAGATTGCCGTTGACGGCGTATTTTTCTTAAAACAGTCGGTTTCTGCCGATGTATTGCTCGGCGGCCTTGAAATGAACGATGGCAGTATTGCGGTAAATCATGATATGTCGACCAATATCAAAGGCTGCTTTGCCTGTGGCGACTGTACAGGAAAGCCGTATCAGATAGCAAAGGCTGTAGGCGAGGGCAACACCGCCCTGCACAGCGCAATAACATATCTTTCCGTGCTTAAAAACAAAACCGAATAAAAAGTAAGCCCCGCAGGTCTAATTTGCCTGCGGGGCTGTGTTGTTTTAGTTATACTGTTTCGGGTTCTTTTTTGGCTGTAGATATATTATCTTGATTTGCGGTATCGGCTTTATCGTAAGCCTTTACCGAATATTCCGTAACATTCTTTATCGTTTCGCCGTCGATCTGCAACGCTGTCGGCGCGTCAAAACGTACTGTAATATCCTTGCCCGTTAATACTTCCACCATTTCGGTATGGCTTACGTGTTCGCCTTTGAAGATAGACGGAAATACCATAAGGGTCTTGAGCTTTCCGCTTCCGTGCATTACGACTACCGATAAAGTACCATCGGGATTATTTCTTACCTGATTTGGTGCAGTCATCATGCCGCCGCCGTAAAATCTGCCGTGCATTGTCGGCGCAAGCCATACTTTCTTATAGCTGTATTCCTTGCCGTCAACGGTGATCACCGCATTTGCCGGCTTGAAGTGGAACAGCAGACCTTTAATTGCTATAGAGGTATAATTTATCGGCTTATCGGACTTTGCACGCAGTTCGTCACCGACCTCGCAACAATAGCCGTCAATACCGTATCCGACAGCGTTGATAAACCGGGAGCTTTTGCCGTTTACCGTTACAGTCGGCAGTCCTTTGACATATTCGTTTATCCTTATCGGTTCGCAACCCGGCTCTTTGCCGAGGTCGCGCATAAAGTCGTTTCCACTGCCTGTGGCGTAAAAATACAGCGGATTTTCATACGGATAACCCTCGCTGTCGTCTATAAAACGGTTGAGCGTGCCGTCACCGCCGCAGATTATAATATCGCTTTTCGGAGATATGCTGTCAAAGAATTTGCCGTAGCTTGTTATCTGCGTCATATTGCAGTATTTCAGCTCAACATCTTTGTATATGTCGTTAAGCTTTTTTGAAAGTTCTTCACCTTTTCCGTTGCCGGACAGCGGATTGTATAGTATGTATTTTATGCTCATATCCGTTTCCTCATTTCAGAAGCGCAGTCCGCTCTTTTGATTTATGTGATAAGTATAACAAAATCAGGCGTGTTTTGCAATATTTTGTCGTAATTTGTCAACACGTTGGATAAAAAATTGTATAAGTTGTTGCTTGTAAGCGTCCGTGCTTCGTCAGCCGCACTTAGTTGCCACATCGTGTGGCAACTAAGTGCGGCTGACATTAAGCACCCTTGATTAAAACTCTGGCGTTCATTTTATAAGGCATCCGTGCCTTACCCGCAAGTTGCGTGTTCTCCCTCCCGCCGCACCAAAAAAGTAGGGCTATGCCTGTTTGTGGTAGTGGAAGTGTGGCGGGGTGTCGAATCGTGCTTGCTCTGTTGGTTTCGCATCCTTGCGAAACTTGGGGCAAGCACTGTCGCGCATCCTTGCGCGCCCGCAAATTGCGGGTTCTTCCTCCCGCCAGGCATATAAAAATGTAACCCCACTATCTTTGAGCGAATGGAAGTGTGGCGGGGTGTCGAATTGCGCTTGCTCTGTTGGTTTCGCATCCTTGCGAAACTTGGGGCAAGCGCCATCGCGCATCCTTGCGCGACCCGCACGGTGCGTGTTCGCCCCGTCCGGTACATGAAAAAGTATAACCCCACTATCTTTGAGCGGGCGGAAATGTGGCGGGGTTGTCGAATTGCGCTTGCTCTGTTGGTTTCGCATCCTTGCGAAACTTGGTGCAAGCGCCATCGCGCATCCTTGCGCGACCCGCAAATTGCGGGTTCTCCCTCCCGCCAGGCATATAAAAATGTAACCCCACTATCTTTGAGCGAATGGAAGTGTGGCGGGGTGTCGAATTGCGCTTGCTCTGTTGGTTTCGCATCCTTGCGAAACTTGGTGCAAGCGCCATCGCGCATCCTTGCGCGACCCGCAAATTGCGGGTTCTCCCACCCGCCGTACCAAAAATAATAACCCCACTCGTTGAGCAGGGTTATTATTTTTGGTGCCGATGGCGGGGGTCGAACCCGCACGGTATTGCTACCAACGGATTTTGAGTCCGTCACGTCTGCCAATTCCATCACATCGGCTTATATTGTCTTTGCGAAAGCGCACTATATCACAATAATAACGATTTCACAGTTCGATTATTATATCATAGCAGAAAAATATTGTCAATAGATTTTCACCATTTTCCAAAATAGTTTAGTGTTTTTTTATAAAAAGCACTTGACAATTTGTTGAAAATGCCTTAAAATTATTATTGAGTAAATATCTATTATAACTCAGGAAATCTGTCTGTCAACAGTAAATTCTAATGAAAAGACAGACGGAGATCCGCTTATTTTACATATATACAATTAAATGTTGAAATGTAAAATCAGCCGTGCAGGCACACAAGCTGTTATTGCGATAACTGCGGCGGCGTGACACGGCAATTCTGAAAAGGAGGAACGCTAACCCATGGAAGTGTGGCTTGCAGTTACACTCTGTGCGGCGGCATTCGTAGTCGGAGCGGCGATATTCGGTTTTGTAATGTACAAAATGGGTATCGAGCATAGAAAAAAGACGGCAGAAGCGCAGATCGAGTCTGCCGAAAAGGAAGCAAGCAGGATAGTATCCGAGGCTAACGAAAAAGCTCAGGCAACAAAGAAAACCGCACTGGTTGAGGCTAAAGATGAGATCTTTAAACTCAAAGAGAACAACGAAAAAGAAATCCAGAGACTGAAAAACGAAACCGACAGGGAACTCAAAGAACGCAGAGCGGAGGTAACACGCTCTGAAAGAAGACTTCAGCAGAAAGAGGAGAACCTCGACAAGAAGAACGACAAGATCGAACGACTTGAAGAACAGCTCCAGAATAAGAACAAAAAGGCTGAAGAAAAGCTGGCAGAAGCCGAGGCTATCAAGAAAAGCCAGATGGATATACTCGAAAAGATATCCGGCTTTACTATAGACCAGGCTAAGGAACATCTGCTGAGTATGCTCGACAGTGAGCTTACTCACGAAAAGGCTGTAAAGATCACAGCTTACGAACAGCGTCTTAAGGACGAATGTGACGAAAAGGCAAGACAGTATATTTCACTTGCAATTTCAAGACTTGCCGCAGATACGGTATCCGAAGTTGCGGTATCGGTAGTACCTCTGCCGAACGATGAAATGAAGGGCAGGATAATCGGACGTGAAGGCAGAAACATCCGTGCGCTTGAACAGCTCACAGGCGTCGATCTTATCATCGATGATACTCCCGAGGCTATCACGCTCTCATGCCACGATCATGTAAGACGTGAGATAGCAAGAATAGCGCTTGAAAAGCTTATTCAGGACGGACGTATCCATCCTACAAGAATTGAAGAAACGGTTGAAAAGGCAAGACGTGAGGTTGAACTCAAGATCAAGCAGGAGGGCGAGCGTGCCGTTATGGAAACGAACGTCAACGGTCTGCACCACGAGCTTGTAAGACTTATCGGACGTCTTTACTACCGTACTTCCTACCGTCAGAACGTACTTAACCACTCTATCGAGGTTGCACATCTCGCAGGCATTATGGCAAGCGAACTCGGTGTTGACGCAACACTCGCAAGAAGAGCAGGTCTTCTGCACGATATCGGTAAGGCTCTTAACCACGAGATCGAAGGCTCACACGTTCAGATAGGTGTTGATGTCTGCCGTAAGTATAAGGAAAGTCCCGAAGTTATCCACGCTATCGAGGCTCACCACGGCGACGTTGAGATCCACTCTGTTATCGCCGCTCTTGTACAGGCAGCCGACGCAATAAGCGCCGCACGTCCCGCCGCAAGAAGCGAGAACTATGAGAACTACATCAAGCGTTTACAGAAGCTTGAAGAGATATGCAGTTCTTATAACGGCGTTGAAAAGTCATTTGCTATCCAGGCAGGTCGCGAGGTAAGAATCATGATCAAGCCCGAACAGGTAAATGATGATAAGATGGTAGTTCTGGCAAGAGAGATTTCCCAGCGTATCGAAAACGAGATGGAATATCCCGGTCAGATAAAGGTACATCTGATAAGAGAAAGCAGAGCTATAGATTACGCAAAATAAGTCATAGACCTAAAGGAGCTGTTGCATAGATTTATGTGACAGCTCCTTTTGTACAAAGAGGTATTCTTATGAAGAAGAGATTAACGGCAGTACTTACGGCAATTGCGATTATGCTTACAGGCTGTGCAGGCAATGTCACATCAGGCACAGACAGCCGGGGTACGCAAAGCAACGTATCTGATGGTACAAACAACGGTACAGCATCTGTACCGGATACGGACGCTTCAAGCTATGAGATAATCACCGCAACCGAAATGGCGGAAAAAATGGGACTTGGCATAAGTCTTGGCAACACTATGGAAGCATATGAGGCTACCGATTGCGAGAAGATGTCTTACGAATGGATCCCCGTTGTCGGCGGAAACGAGCCGCAGGATTATGAAACCTGCTGGGGCGCAGATGTTACCACGCAGGAGATCATCGACGGTATGAAAGCCGAGGGATTCAACACCGTGCGTATTCCGGTGTTCTGGGGCAATATGATGGAGAACGATGGCACATACACGATAAACAAGGAATATCTTGCGAGAGTTAAGGAAATCGTTGACTACTGCGAAAAAGCTGGCGTGTATTCTGTTATAAATATCCATCACTTTGACGAGTTCATCATAAGAAGAAACGATCTTGACAAGTGCAAGGAGATTTTCACCCACCTGTGGACGCAGATTGCCGAATACTTCGCCGATTATCCCTACACGCTCGTTTTTGAGGGATATAACGAATATCTCGGCGGCGACCAGTTCGATTCAAACGGTAATCTCAAGGCGCAGTCCGAAACCAACGCATACAAGATGACCAATACGCTCAATCAGGCGTTTGTAGACGCAGTAAGAAGCACAGGCGGATATAACGCTCAGCGTGTGCTTATAGTTTCGGGTTACTGGACAAACATCGACAAGACGACTTCGGCAAGATTTACTATGCCGGAGGACCTTGTAAACGACAGACTTATGGTATCCGTTCACTATGTTGATAATTCAATGTACTGGGCTAACAAGATAGGCGGTGAGGAATGGCTGAAATATATCGACAGCCAGTGCGCCGAGCTCAAGGACGCTTTCCTCGATAACGACATCCCCGTTTTTATGGGTGAAACAACATCGACCTATCCCGAAAGCAATTTTGCAAAGGACGCAGAATACACAGATTCTTCCGAGTGCCTTTCAATCGTGCTCGGAAAACTGACCGACCTCGGAATCGTTCCCGTTATATGGGACACCAACAGCCATTTCTATTCGAGGACTACATATAAAATAGTAAACAGTTCAGACAGAAAAGTTATACGGGAATATGCCGATAAACTGAAAGCAGAACAATAAGAACGAGCCGCGGAATCACCGCGGCTTCAGTATGTCGAAAAACCTATATAACTTTTTAAAATGGGGTTTGGGGCGTAGCCCCAAGCGGAGTGAGGGCAGCAGGGTAGATTGTCAAGTCAAGTGCAACACTTTTTAGACAAAAATTCGAGAGGAGAAAGATAACCAAGACATTTACGAGGACGACTATTAATTAAATGAATAACTTTTTGGAATTCTTCTTCGGAAACACTTAAAAAATC
>JAGBHT010000006.1 GCA_017935365.1 Ruminiclostridium sp.
CTACTACTTTTACCTTAAATTCAGGCGTATACCTTTTGTTTGGCTGTCCTTTAGGCATAAATATGCCCCCTTTCATTAGACTTCTTTCTTGGTATATTTTTTATTATACCACATTGTCTAACAAAAGGGGAGCATTTCATTTAACGGGCGGATTTTTTATGTGTTATGCGTTCTTGATAAGCTTTCTTATCTGCGGTACGCTCAGCAGTATCACAACGCCGACTGTTGTGAATACAATTTCGGGGAGCATATATGCGCCGTTGTAGAGAAGACTGTACAGCCACGGCTCGTTTATCGTAAGACCGTTCCACAGCTCGCCGAATGAGCCGAATATTACCATTCTGCTGATATAATGGCAGACAAGACGCAGTACCATTACAAGTACCGAGCCGCCTATCATACTGGGTATACCGTGCTTTCTGAACATACCGGCAAGACCGAGCACGGTGAATGCAAGTATGTAGTCAAGGAGAATACAACCGATTAGTGCGGCAGGAGTAAGTCCCCAGCCCATAAGACCTTACGCACAGCCCTGACCGAACTGTATCAGCGAGAATACAAACGAAGCAGCAACACCGGCTCCGATACCTCTTTTAAGGCTGAAAATGACTATCGGGAGCATAGACAACAGTGTTATTGAGCCGCCCCACGGCAGATTGATGATTTTGATGAAGCTGAGTACGGCGGCATTATCCGCATCAGGTCAAGGGTCGAAGCCGAACTTCCTCTCAGCAAAAAGCTCCCCTATTCAGTCTGATTTTATTGTAGCACCGAAATAGGAAAATGTCAAGGGAACAGAAAACGGAGCGTATGAGAACACGCTCCGTTTAAATTATGCTTTTTTGCTTTTGAGTGAGAATTTCGGCTCTGTGCCTTTGAAAAGACGCTTGATATTTTCCTTGTGCCGCCATGTCATAAGGGCTACCGAGAGGATACAAAGTATCAGCACGGGAAGAGGTGCTCCGAATATCGCAAGGGTTATCGGGCATGAAATACCTGCGATGATAACAGACAGTGACATAAACTTCACCGTGAAGAGAAGTATCATCATTATCGCCATTGCGATAAGCGCCGTTCTCCAGTCAATAAGCCAGATAGAACCGACTGCGACAAGGAACGCCTTTCCGCCGTTGAACTTGTACCATATCGGAAAGCAATGACCGAGCATTGCAAACAGTCCCGCATAAGCCGCACCGAGCTGGAATGTTTCGCCGACAGCACCGAATGCAAAGCCTGCCGCAAGGCACACTACAAAGGATTTCAGAATGTCGAGCAGGAATACAAACCACGCATATTTTCCGCCGAAAACACGCTTGAAATTTGTAAAACCGGGGTTTTTACTGCCGAGTGCTCTTATGTCCTGATGGTATATCAGTTTTGACATTACGATCGCTGGGTTCAGCCCGCATACGAGGTACGGTACAATTGCCGCCAGAATAAATACGATTATCGTTTCAGGTTTCATAATTATTGCAGGATAAGCATAAGGTCGTATACTTCCTGTCCTCCGTCTATAGTGTAAACTTCCATCATAGGATATTCGGCAGACATACGGGCGGTGAATTCTTCACGCTCGCTGTCGGTCATTTCCTTGCCGAATACAGCCATAAGAAATTCGTGGCTTTTGGCGTTCAGCTTTTCGAGAAGAAGCATTGCCGTGTCGATCTTGTTACCGTCTGACGCAAGCATTTTCTTGTCGGTAAAGCCTATGTAAGCGTCCTTGTCGATGCTTACTCCGTCAATATCCGCATTTCTTACGGAATGGGTTATCATACCCGTGATAACGCCCTGCATGGCTTCTTCAAGCTCGCCCGCGATAGCGTCTGTGTCGCCGCTGTCATATGACAGCATTGTCAGCGCCGCATAGCCCTCGCCTATGTTGTGGCTGGGCACTACACGCACATCGCTGTCCTTGTAAAGCTCTGCCGCCTGCTTTGCCGCCATTATTATATTGCTGTTGTTGGGCAGGACAAAAATCGTCTTTGCGTTGACCTCGTCAAAAGCGGATATAAAATCCTCGGTTGACGGATTGTTGGTCTGTCCGCCGTAAATCACATAGTCTGCGCCAAGCTCGGTAAATGTCTGCTCTATACCCTCGCCCGATGCGGTGGTAACAAGCGCATAAGGCTTTTTCTCAGCCTTTTTCTTATCTTCTCTCTTCTCGTCAAAGCGGTTGCTTATAACCGTTTTGCTGTGCTGAAGAGTCATATTCTCGATTTTCAGTGTCAGGAACTCGCCGTACTGCTGGCAGTAGTCAAGCACTGTACCGGGCGTCATAGTGTGGACGTGTACCTTTACTACAGTACCGCTGATAAAGGCTACTATCGAGTCGCCGACTGTTTCGAGATATGCTTTCAGCTTATCAAGGCCGAAATTCTTAACGTCCGTCTTGCAGGTCTGGAGCTGTAAAAGGAACTCCGTGCAGTAGCCGAACTTCATTACGCTGTTCTCGTCAAAGCCGTTAGTATCTATTGTTTTCGGGGCGTTTTCATCAGGAGAAACCGATGTGATGAAATTCTCGCCGTTTGCCGCTTTGATCGCGCCGTCGGCTATATAGTAAAGTCCTGCACCGCCGCTGTCGATAACGCCTGCTTCTTTGAGAACGTCAAGAAGTTCCGGGGTACGTCTTAATGATGCGTTCATCTCGTTTATGTAGTCGTTTGCAAAGCTTGCAAATGTGCTGTCAGCCGTGATACGGCTTGCCGCATACTCTGCCGCTTCTCTCGCTACAGTCAGAATTGTACCTTCGGTAGGCTTGTTAACTGCGGCATAAGCGCTTTCAACACCGGATTTCAGCGCATTTGCAAGGTCATCGAGATCAGCGTTTTCCTTGCCCTCAAAACCCTTTGCTATTCCTGCAAAGAACTGAGAGAGAATAACTCCCGAGTTTCCTCTTGCGCTCATAAGCATACCGTCTGCGAGCATTCTTGACGCCTTGTCAAGGGTCAGTCCGTCATGGATATCAAGACGGCTCAGTCCGCCGTTTATTGTCCTTGACATATTTTCGCCGGTGTCGCCGTCGGGGATCGGGAACACGTTCAGATCGTTTACTATACTTGCGTTAGCACGGAGATTTGCCGCGCCGCCGCTCACCATTTTTATGAATGTCTGCCCGTCAATCGTCTTTGTCTGCATTATATCAGCCCTCGAATGTTACTTCTTTTCCGAAGCCGAATACGCCGAGTGTGTTAGGTCCTACAGATGCACCGACAATAGGTCCGATGTAGCCGACATATATTTCGTCACAGGGTATCTCTTTCTTTACCATTTCTCTGAGCTGTTCCGCTTCTTCTGCGCAGTCTGCGTGAGCTATATAGATGCGCTCCTGTTTTGTGTCGCCGACAGCTTCCTTGAGCAGAGCTACTATCTCGGCAAGAGATGCGGCACGACCCTTTACCTTTTTGATAGGTGTGTTGTTGCCGTTTATATCGGAAATGATTATCGGTTTTACACCGAACAGGTTGCCGAAAAATGCCGAAGATGCCTTTACACGACCTGCTCTTTTAAGGCAGTCGAGGCTGTGAACGGTAACGAACATATTTATCTGCTTGCGCTCAGCCGTTATTCTGTCCGCAACTTCTTTTGCATTCATACCCTGCTTTGCATATTCGGATGCTCTTATTGCAAGTGCGCCCTCTGCCATGCAGGAGTTCTTTGAATCGATGCAGTAGATCTCGGCATCGGGGCTATCGTGATAGTCTGCGAGAAGCTTCTTTGCAACAACTTCGCCCGTGTTTACCGAGCCTGAAAGCTTTAATGAACAGCCTATGTATACTATATTGAAGCCCTCTGCAAGATACTTTGAAAATACCTTTTCAAATTCTTCGGCGGGTACCTGGTTTGTGAATACACGCTCGCCGTTACGCATTATGTCGTACAGTTCCTTAGGTGTGTAATACTCAAAGTCAAGGCTTGCCCACTGTTCCTTGTCCTTGTATGTCGTCTGCATACGGGCATAGTCAATGTCATACTTTTCTCTTAAGTCCTTACCGATGTCAGCACAGGAATCGGTGATGATTTTTACAGGTCTCATAAATTCCTCTCCTTACGGATAATTGAAATAATAGATTCGGGGTTCAGCGGTATGATCTGCACTCACCTATATTACATAAAATAACATTCGGATTAAATTACAAGAAGTGCAAAATATTTATTACCCACCACTTGACTTATACCCCATGTGTGTATTATAATATAAATGTGGCATAACTGCAATGGACGTTATGTGCAGCTGATGTGGAATAATCCCCACGAATTTATTTAGTGCGTAACTTAATAAACATGTTTGTCGAAAAATGTAGAATAAATGCAAATCCGATACGAAATAAGGTGAAAGTAAATGCAGGAAGAGAAAAAGCTTGACAGAAGAGTAATAAAGACAAAAAAGGCGATTAGGAACGCTTTCGCAAAACTTATCAGCGAAAAGGATATAAACAAGATAACGATCAAGGATATAGCGGATACGGCGGACATAAACCGTAAAACGTTCTATAACTATTACAGCGGCGTGTATGAGATAATAGAAGAGATTGAAAAGGAGCTTGTGGGAGAATTTGAGGATCTGCTGAGCGGTATCGATCTTAAATTGACTTTACGCGATCCGTCGGTGCTGTTTTCAAGACTTACAGAAAAGATTAATGATAATCTTGAATTCTACGGTTATCTTATGAAAGCGTCGTCAAGCGCCAATCTGTTTGTAAACAAGGACGGCAAGCTTGACAAGTGCGTAAGAAACGCCTTTGCAAGTCAGATGGATATTGATGAATCGACCATAACCATTATGACCGACTTTATTCTGTCGGGAATGCTTGTCGTATATCACCGCTGGTTCAACAGCGACCGCAGTACGGATATCGAAAAGGTTTCGCAGACGCTCGGCACGCTTTGTTGTGACGGCATAGCGGGAATTGTCGGAGAAGTGTAAAAATAACGCTTGACTTTTGCCGGGTCGTATGATATAATACCCATAACTTAAGGGAGTAGACGGCGAAATATCGTGGCAAGTCAACATACTGGCAGTAATTTTTAATTGTGATTTTCAATTACTGTCTGGTTTGTCTTAAATGTTGAGACTTGAGTACAGGATAACTGTACTCAGGTCTTTTTTATTGCGTATTTTCGGATAAGCTCCCTCATATATTATATTCGGAGGACAAATTATGCGACTGTTAGAATTATTCCTTATCGCCGTAGGACTGTCGATGGACGCGTTTGCGGTGAGCGTCTGTAAGGGGCTGTCCGAGCGACAGCTTAAAGCAAAGCACTATCTTATTATCGGTGCGTGGTTCGGCGGATTTCAGGCAATAATGCCGATAATAGGTTATCTGCTAGGCTCGACCTTTGAGCAGTATATCACTGCGGTTGACCACTGGATAGCATTTGTACTGCTGTGTCTTATCGGCGGTAATATGATAAGAGAGGCACTGTCAAAGGACGAGGAGAAACTTGACGCGTCGTTCAGCTTCAAGACTATGTTTTTGCTTGCCATAGCGACAAGTATCGACGCACTTGCAGTAGGCATAACCTTTGCACTGCTTCCTGATGTAAATATAGTTGCGGCTGTGCTGTTCATCGGAGCTACAACGTTTATTCTTTCTGCAATAGGCTTAAAGGTCGGAAACGTATTCGGTACGAAGTACAAGTCAAAGGCGGAGCTTGCAGGAGGTATTATATTATTACTTATCGGTACTAAAATTCTGCTGGAGCATTTAGGGGTCATTAGTTTCTGATAATTGGGCGGCGGTCGTAAGGACTGCCGCCTTAGTGCTAGAAAAATTATGTCGCTGATATACTTCTGTTATGCTGTTTAGTATTGAATTGTGATAGCAAGCTACCGAAAGTTCTGTTTGTATGATAGCACTTCTCGGGTTCGCTATTCTGTTCGATAACGTTGCTACTATGTGTGAGGGGAGGAACCAAAGGGAACAGGACCAGGGACTTAGCAGCCCCTCTCCCTGTCCCTTAGGTTTTCCCCCTCACCCTCCCTCTTTCCTTACCCACACCCACACCCCGCTAGGGTGTTGGCTAAACTCGTGCAACCACCCGAACATAATATATCCTGTAAGTTCCGGAACGCTTAACGCTACACGTCCGCAGTTTTAGTACATATATCTCAGGTTAGTAGCGTTTTTTTGAAAGGTTAATGTTAGTGCAGTTGCGCTGATATACCTACGAAATTATTAATATCTTGTCGGTATGGGAAATGTTTTTAGCGTTGTTGGTAATAGATTTCATTGCACTGCCTTATTGATAATATGTGATGTCGCAAATTATAACGACTTTTTCTACAAGCCGGGGCGGCGGTCGTGATGACTGCTGCCTTTTGCTGTAATATCGCCGTAAAACGGTGACAGAATAATAAACGGCGGATATGCCGTGCGATTTCAAAAAAGCTTGCATTAGAAGAGGCAATGTAGTATAATTATTAAGATAGGGCAGTTATGTCCGGGGAAAATAAAATTCAGCAGAAAGAGGAACAGTATGGCACAGGAATTTACCGTATCGTTACAGGCAATAATCGATGAGTGCAAGCTCGAAGTTATCCACACACCACAGGACCCTGCAAAGATATTCATTTCAAATATCGATGTAAACCGTCCCGGACTTCAGCTCGCAGGATTTTATGAATATTTCGACAAAGGCAGAATACAGATAATAGGCAAGGCTGAAACCGCATATCTTGAACAGTGCGGAGCAGAAATAAGAGCGCAGAGAATAAAGAAATTCTTCAGCGAACAGCCTGCCGCTGTTGTAGTATCAAGAGGCATGGACATTATGCCCGAAATGAGGGATCTTGCAAAGGAGCTTGATATTCCGCTTTTAAGAAGTGAAGAGAGCACCTCGACATTTACATCAAAGCTGGTTGCATATTTAAGCCTTCAGCTTGCCCCCAGAATTACCCGTCACGGCGTACTTATCGAAGTATACGGCGAAGGTATGCTTATCCTCGGCGAGAGCGGCGTGGGTAAGAGCGAAACCGCTATAGAGCTTGTAAAGCGTGGTCACCGTCTGGTAGCGGACGACGCCGTTGAAATAAGAAAAGCGTCCAATATTACACTTGTCGGCAGTTCGCCCGACAATATCCGCCACTTTATGGAGCTGAGAGGCATCGGTATTATCAACGCAAGACAGCTTTTCGGTATGGGTGCCGTAAAGGTAAGCGAGAAGATAGATATGGTAGTCGAGCTTGAGCTGTGGAACCCTGAAAAGGTATACGACAGAATGGGCGTTGACAACCACTATGTTTCTATCCTCGGCGTAAAGGTCCCCTCGCTGACTATCCCCGTAAAGCCCGGACGTAACCTTGCCGTTATCCTTGAAGTTGCGGCAATGAACAACAGACAGAAGAAGATGGGCTACAATGCCGCACAGGAACTGCTTGACAACCTCGGACTTGATATGGAGAGCAGTGACACTGTAAAGAGCATGGGCTGATGAGATAACACGGACAAATAAAAGGTGTATGTAGTCTAAAAGTCTCAATATTTGCTGAAAATGGGGCTGAGGGGCGTAGCCCCCAACAGGGACTAGGGGCGGTAGCCCCAGTAATATAGCCCCTTCCCGAGGGGAAGGGGTTTGGGGTTAGGGATAAAGAATTTGCTCTATTTCATAAAAACAGACTTTTCTACAAGCAGAAATTAAAAGAGATAAAAAGTGTAAGAACAACCAAAAGAAAGGATATGACCATAAATGAAATACGTTGCTGATATGCACACTCATACGTTGGCATCGAATCACGCATACTCGACTATAAGCGAGAACGCCGCATCAGCCGCAAAGGCAGGGCTCAGCTATCTCGGTATGACCGACCATTGCATAAATATGGAGGATTCTCCTCACATATGGCACTTCTGCAATATGAGTGTCATCCCTCATTTTCTGTCGGGCGTCCGTATAATAAAGGGCGTTGAAGCAAACCTTATCGGTTATAACGGCGAGCTTGATATAAACGATGATATTTATTACAACGTTGAGTGGATAAACGCTTCAATGCATAATCCCTGCATAGTACCCGGCACTGTGGAACAGCACACAAACGCATATATAAAGGTTATGGATAACCCGAAAGTCTGCGTTCTCGGACATACCGAATCAGCCGATTATCCGTATGATTACGATGCGGTCACAAAGGCGTGCAAGGAAAAGAACGTCTGCATGGAGTTCAACGTAAGCCGTTTCAGAAGTCAGACATCGGTACAGCGTCTGCATGATATCATACTGCCGACCTGTGCAAAGAACGGTTGTTATGTGATAGTCGATTCCGACGCTCATTTCTGCGACAAGATCGGTGCGTTCAGAAAGGCTGAGGCTCTGTTGAAGGACATTGATTTCCCCGAAGAGCTGATCATAAACGCTGATCTTGAACGCTTTGAGAATTTCCTTAGAATAAAGGGAATAAAGACTAACGCTGAAATAGAGTCTGATGAAGATTAAGACAAAGATAAACGGCGAATAAGCGTAAAAAATAAAGAATATATTAAATACCGGAAGGAAATATAACATAATGTACAACATAGGAATTGACCTTGGCGGAACAAATATCAAGGTCGGAGTAGTAAATGATGATTTCAAGATCGTAGGCAAATCAAACATAAAGACGGATCTGCCCCGTCCTGCGGAAGAAATAGCAGACAGCATAGCAAAGGGCGTTGAGCTTGCCTGCAAGGAAGCGGGAATCAGCGTAAAGGATATCAACAGTATCGGTATAGGAACGCCCGGCGTTGCCGACAGAAACACAGGTGTAGTGCTTTATTCGTGCAACCTCGGTTTCAACAACACAAACCTCGGCGGACTTCTGAAGGAACGTCTGGGTACTGATATATATGTTGAAAACGACGCTAACGTTGCGGCATATGGCGAGGTTCTCGGCGGTGCGGCAAAGGGTTACAAGGACGTTGTTGTAATCACGCTCGGCACAGGTGTCGGTGGCGGTATCATCATCGGCGGAAGAATTTACACAGGCTTCAACTTCTGCGGTGCGGAACTCGGACACGTTGTAATTGAATACAACGGCAGACAGTGCAACTGCGGCAGAAAGGGCTGTTTTGAAGCATACAGCTCGGCTACCGCACTGATAACCGCTACAAAGAAGGCTATGGAAGAGGATAAAGACAGCAAGATGTGGAGCATTGCAGGCAGCCTTGACAAGGTTGACGGCAAGACGGCATTCGATGCTATGAGAGCGGGCGACAAGAGCGGTAAGGCTGTTGTTGACGAGTACCTGAATTATCTCGGATGCGGACTTACAAACGTTGTAAACACATTCCAGCCCGAAATGCTACTTATCGGCGGCGGTATCTGCAAGGAAGGCGACTACCTCACAAAGCCGCTCGAAGAGTATATCAAGCGTGAGAGCTATTGCATAAATCCCGAACGTTCAACCGTTCTCGGTATCTGCAAGCTCGGTAACGATGCGGGAATTGTCGGAGCGGCAAACCTCTACAGACTTAAAGACTAAGGCTCATAACCGGGGAAGTTTATTTGGCGGAATACCGCAAAAAAATAAATTTGCAAGGAGTATGCTTTGAACGATTACAGCATATTGGAGCAGACCGCCGGGAAATACGGCGCAGTCGTGCTGAAAAATGAACCTATGAAAGCGCACACGTCGTTCCGTATCGGCGGACCGTGTGACGTGATGATAAAGATAAACTGTGAGGCATTGCTTTGCGAGCTTATAAAGCAGTGCCGCGAAAATGATATAAAGTATTACATTGTCGGCAGAGGAAGCAATATCCTTGTTTCCGACGAGGGACTTCACGGAGTTGTACTGCTTATCGGAAGCGATTTCGGCTCGGTGCGTGTAGACGGCGAATATATCGAGTGCAACGCAGGTGCGTCACTGGCGGCAGTCTGTACGGTGGCTCTTGAAAATGAGCTTACGGGACTTGAATTTGCATACGGTATACCGGGTTCTGTCGGCGGTGCGATATTTATGAACGCAGGCGCATACGGCGGAGAGATGAAAGACGTAGTTGTATCCTGCCGTTATATTACCGAGAAAGGCGATATAAAGGAAATTCCGCTTGAAAAAATGGAGCTTTCCTACAGACACAGCTTTTTCTCCGAGCGTAACCTCTGCATAACCTCGGTCAGAATGAAGCTTGCAAAGGGCGAGCGTGACAAGATTAAAGACCGCATGGATACGCTTATGGAACGCAGAAAAGACAAACAACCGCTTGAATATCCCAGTGCAGGAAGCACATTCAAGCGCCCCGAGGGTGACTTTGCCGCAAGGCTGATCGAAGTCTGCGGACTGAAAGGCACTGCCTGCGGAGGAGCTGAAGTCAGCACAAAACACAGCGGTTTTGTAATAAACAAGGATAACGCAACATTTGACGATGTAATGGGCGTTGTCGATATAGTAAAACAAAAAGTCAAAGAGCAGACAGGCGTAATGCTTGAATGCGAAATGCTTATAATGAAGTGAATTTTTTTCAATAAGTGCTGAGATATGTTTACCGGGTGAGATAACCCTATGGCTATCAACAGGTTATCCGGGTAAGCAAACAAAACGGCACACCAAAATTATTAATTTTTCATTATTCATTAAACAGATAAAAGGGCGCAGGGAAAGGAACACAAATGAAAACCGAATTTGTTATTGTAACCGGAATTTCGGGTGCAGGCAAATCATGTGCGGTAAACGTCATGGAGGATATAGGCTATTTCTGTATAGATAATATGCCGCCTCAGCTTATACCGAAATTTGCCGAGATATGCGAGGAAAACGACGATATATCAAAGGTTGCCATAGTAACCGATATCCGCGGCGGAACTATGTTCTTAAATCTCAGTGCCACTATTGCGGAGCTTAAAAACCGCGGGCTTGATTTCAAACTGCTGTTCGTTGACGCAAATCACCATGTAGTAAAGCAGAGATACAGGGAAACACGCCGCAAGCATCCGCTTTTTGACGCGACAAACGGCGACATAGACAAGGCAATCGACGCAGAACGGGAAATACTCGAACCTCTGCGTGAAATCGCCGATTATTACATTGATACAAGCCTTATGTCAACCTCGACGCTCAAAGAAAATGTGCGCAACATATTCCTTGATACGCCGTCTGACAGTATGACTATAAGCTGTATATCTTTCGGCTTCAAATACGGTGTTCCGAATGAAGCGGATCTGGTATTTGATGTACGTTGTCTGCCTAATCCCTACTACATACCCGAACTTAAGGAAAAGTCGGGACTTGATAAGGAAGTCAGGGATTATGTAATGAGCTTTGAAAGCTCACAGACCTTGCAGGCAAAATTATTTGACCTTATAGATTTTCTGATACCGCAGTATCTGCACGAGGGCAAGAGCCAGCTTGTAATAGCATTCGGCTGTACGGGCGGCAAGCACCGCAGTGCTACATTTGCGGAAAATATGTGTGAGCATCTCAGCAAGAATCACCTTAAAGCAAGGGTGCTTCACAGGGATGTTTATAAGGATAAGAAGTAAAAATGATATCCAACCGACAGCAGATATATTTGAATTAGCCTAATACTGCTTTTGCACTTTAAAAGGAGCGATTCTGATGTCATTCGCCGCCGATGTAAAAAACGAGCTGTGCAAGGCGGAACACAGCAGAAAACAGCTTGAGCTTTTGTCAAAGGGAGCGGCATATGCCATGACGGAAGACGGCGACGGCTGTTTTTTTAATACGGAAAACAAAAAAGTAGCCGACTGCATAGCAGACGCATTTGATTCGGTCGGCAAGGAATATTCGACCGGTGAAAGCACATTCCGCGGCAGAACGCTATACACGGTAACGCTTGCCGATAAAGGGTATGCTTATCCTGTGCCCGACTGTTCGGGTGACGACGCATTCGGCGTATATCTCAGGGGAATTTTCCTTGTATGCGGAATAGTAGCAAACCCCGAAAAGGGTTATCAGCTTGAGCTTTTCCTTCACGATGAAGACAAGTGCAGAAGTTTGCTTTCCATGATAGAAGAACACGGTATGGGAGCAAAGCTGTCAAACCGCCGTGGAAGCAGTTTCCTGTATATCAAAGAAAGCGAAAAGATCTCCGATATGCTGACCTATATGGGTGCTATGATGCAGGCTATGGAGATAATGAATGTCAAGATATACAAAGAAGTGCGCAATAACGTAAACCGCAGTGTAAACTGCGAAGCGGCAAACCTTGACAAGACGATAGCCGCCGCACAGAAGCAGGCGGACGATATAAACTACATATTTGAAAAAAAGGGAGAGGGGTATCTTACCGATGAGCTGTTGCAGGTCGCAAAGATACGCCTTACCGCGCTCGAACTGTCACTCAGCGATATAGGCAAAATGCTTGAACCGCCGATAAGCAGGAGCGGTGTAAACCACAGACTTAAAAAGATAAGCCTTATCGCAGACGCACTCAGAGGAGAAGAAAACCGGGGAGAATAAAAGTGAGCGGATTTGTACATTTACACGTTCATAGTGAATACAGCCTTCTTGACGGCGCTTGTCGTATAAGAGGGCTTGTCCGTCGTGTAAAGGAAATGGGGCAGACTGCCGTTGCACTGACCGATCACGGCGTAATGTACGGCTGTGTCGATTTCTATAACGAGTGCGTTGAAAACGGCATAAAACCGATCATCGGCTGTGAAGTTTACGTTGCACCGCGCACACGCTTTGACAAGAGTACAAAATCCGACATGAAACCGCATCACCTTATTCTTCTTTGCAAGGACAACGAGGGATACAAGAATCTTTGTAAGCTTGTCACGCTCGGTTATACCGAGGGCTTTTACAATAAGCCGAGAGTTGACAAGGAACTGCTCAGAAAGTATTCCAAAGGTCTTATCTGCCTTTCTGCGTGTCTGTCGGGTGAACTTCCGAGAACACTGCTTGACGGCAGACTTGCCGACACCATTGCTGTTGCAAAGGAATATAAGGATATTTTCGGTGAGGATTATTATATAGAACTCCAAAGCCACGGCATAAGCGAGCAGGAGCGTATATTGCCGTACCTTCTGCGTGTGGCAAGAGATACGGGTACTCAGCTTGTCGCTACAAACGACGCACACTATGTTGAAAAGGACGACAGCTATATCCAGCGTGTGCTTACCTGTATTGCCACAAATACAACGCTTAACGACAAAAGCGATATGCAGTTCCCGACAGATGAATTTTACCTTAAAAACGAGGACGAGATGAAAGCGCTCGGCTTTCCGCAGTCGGCATACGACAATACCGTAAAGATAGCGGAAAAGTGCAATGTGACCTTCACGTTCGGTCATACAATACTGCCTTATTTCAAGGCGGAGGGGTATGAGAACAACGAAATATATTTTAACGAACAGGTAAGAAACGGACTTGCAGAGCGTTACGGAGATCCCGTGCCGAAAGAAGTATCTGACCGTGCCGAATATGAAATGTCGGTTATAAAGAAAATGGGCTTTATCGACTATTTCCTTATAGTAGCCGACTTTATAGGCTATGCGAAGAGAAACGGTATAGCCGTAGGTCCGGGCAGAGGATCGGGCGCAGGAAGCGTATGCGCATACTGCCTTGGAATAACCGATATCGACCCGATACGTTTCAATCTGCTGTTTGAGCGTTTCTTAAATCCCGAACGTGTCACAATGCCCGACTTTGACGTTGACTTCTGCTATATAAGACGGCAGGAGGTAATTGATTACGTTGTCAGAAAGTACGGCAGGGATCATGTGGCGCAGATAATAACATTCGGCACAATGGCGGCAAGGGGCGCTATCCGTGACGCGGGCAGGGCAATGGGACTGCCTTACGGCAAGGTCGATACTGTGGCAAAGCTTATCCCTATGTCAATGCACTCGACGATTGACGGTGCGCTGAAAAGCGAAAAGGAGCTTGTTAAGCTTGCCGCAACAGACAACGAGGTAAGTCTGCTTATTGAAACCGCCAAAAAGATTGAGGGAATGGCACGGAATACCTCTATACACGCCGCAGGTATAGTTATAACCCGTGATCCCGTAGCCGATTATGTACCGCTGTACAGAAACGGCGAGGGCGAAGTAATGACGCAGTACACTATGACTACCATAGAGCGGCTCGGACTGCTTAAAATGGACTTTCTCGGACTGCGCTACCTCACCGTAATACAGGACTGCTGTAAACTTGTACAGAAGAACGATCCCGGTTTTGATATAGAAAAGATACCCGAAAATGACAGCGCTACCTATGATATGATGTCGTCAGGCGGAACTCTCGGCATTTTCCAGTTTGAAAGCGCCGGTATGACCTCGCTTTTATCCCGTATGAAACCACGTTCGATCGAGGATCTTACTGCGGCGCTGTCGCTGTACCGTCCCGGTCCTATGGATTCGATCCCGACCTATCTTGAAAACCGCCGTCACCCGGAAAAGATACGTTACAAGCACCCGCTTCTAAAGGATATCCTTGATGTTACTTACGGCTGTATCGTGTATCAGGAGCAGGTAATGATGATATGCCGTGTGCTTGCAGGCTATTCATTCGGAAGAGCCGATATTGTCCGCAGAGCAATGGCGAAGAAAAAGCCGGAAGTTATGGCGAAGGAACGCGTCACATTCGTTGACGGTGCTGTCAAAAACAATGTTGACAGACAGGTAGCGGAAGAAATATTCGATGATATGATGAGCTTTGCAAGCTATGCGTTCAATAAATCCCACGCGGCGGCATATTCGCTTCTTGCCTACCGCACGGCTTATCTCAGATGTCATTATTACAAGGAATATATGGTTGCACTGCTTACAAGCGTGATCGGCTGGGGCGGAAAAACCGCCGAATATATCGGCGACCTTGCACAGCACGGACTGAAACTGCTCCCACCTCATGTGAATTACAGCAAAACAGGTTTTTCGTGTGAAAAGGACGGCATACGTTTCGGTATGCTCGCAATAAGAAATGTCGGTGCAAATATGATAGCCGATATAATAGAAGAGAGAAACAAACGCCCGTTTAAATCGCTGTTCGACTTCTGCGACAGAATGTCGGACAAGAACATGAACAAGCGTGCGCTTGAATCGCTTATAAAAAGCGGCGCGCTTGACGGACTGGGCAACAACCGCCGTGAAATGATGATGTCGTTTGAGCTTATGCTTGACGCACTTTCACAGCGGCACGACCTTGAGGGTCAGATGGATCTGTTCGGTGACAGCGACGGTGCAGATGCATCGGAGTTCAAGGTACAGCCGACCGACGAATATTCAGCCGCACAGCTTCTGTCGCTCGAAAAGGAAATGCTCGGTATATATATTTCGGGACATCCGGCAGAACCGTATTACAGGATAGCACGAAACTTCGGGTATACCAATATCGGAAATATACTCGAACACCCAAAGGATAAGCAGAACGTAAAGATAGTAGCCTTGCTGTCGTCAAAGCGTTCGCATATCACCAAGTCGAACAAGACAATGTGCTTTGCGGTGATCGAGGATATGAGCGGTGAGATGGAATGTCTTGTGTTCCCGAAGCTGTACGAACAGTATTTTGCTATGCTTGAACCAGGAAAGGTGTATGCCTTTGAGGGTACGGTTTCCGTTGAGGACGAGGGCGACCCGAAACTGCTGATAAATATAATTACCGAGCCTGATTTGGAAAAGCTTAGGAAAACTATAAAAGTGTCCGATGTAAAGCAGAATGATAACAGGACGCTGTATATACGCTTCTCTTCACGGGGCGATAAGAATATCCCGGCTGTGAAATCTCTGCTCAGAATAAACAAGGGCAATACTCTGACAAAGATATGTTTTGACGATACAAGGGAAACTGTGACACTGCCGCCGAATTTGTCCGTTGATTTAAACAGTGATTTTATACAAAAATTGAACGGGATTTGCGGCAAAAACAATATAATCATAAAATAAGTCGAAAAAATGAATTTACCCCTTGACTAAATTGCATTTTAGGAGTAAACTAAGGTGTGTGTAAATAATCTCGGAGGGCGACCTCTAAGGAAGGATGTACGATATTATGAAAAAGATTGGCGTTTTAACAAGCGGCGGCGACGCACCGGGCATGAATGCTGTTATCCGCGCGGTAACAAGAGCAGCTATTGCAAAGGGAATGGAAGTCGTAGGTGTCCGCAGAGGATACAACGGACTTATTAACGGCGATATTATTCCTCTTGATGCAAGAAGCGTATCTGATATAATTCAGAGAGGCGGCACAATGCTTTATACAGCAAGATGTGCGGAATTCAGATATGAAGAAGGTCTTCAGAAGGCTAAGAAGACTTGCGAAGAGAACGGTATCGAGGGTCTTGTAGTTGTTGGCGGCGACGGCTCATTCAGAGGCGCGGCTGACCTTTCTGCAAGAGGCATCCTCAGCATAGGCGTTCCCGGCACAATTGACAACGATATTTCAATGACTGAGTACACTATCGGTTATGACACAGCTATGAACACTGTTGTTGAAATGGTAGACAAACTGCGTGATACAGCACAGTCACACGACAGATGTTCCGTAGTTGAGGTTATGGGCAGAAATGCAGGCTACATTGCACTCAATGCAGGTATCGCTTGCGGTGCATCATACATTATCACTAAGGAAGAACCCTACACAGTAAACGATGTTATCTCAAAGATAATCGAAGGACAGAAGAGCGGTAAGCACCACTTCATCGTTATCGTTGCTGAGGGTATCGGCGGAAGCGAACAGCTCGCCAAGGAAATCGAGCAGGAAACAGGCGTTGAGAGCCGTGCAACTATCCTCGGTCACGTTCAGAGAGGCGGCAGCCCCACAGTTCAGGACAGAGTAGCGGCAAGCGAACTCGGTTACTATGCGGTAGATCTCCTTTCAAAGGGCATCGGCAACCGTGTTGTAGGTCTTCAGCACAATGAAGTCGTAGACTATGACATTCAGGAAGCTCTCAAGATGAAGAAGGAATTCCCTCACGATCTGTATAAGATCGCAAATGAGATCAGCTTCTGATTTAAAAGGCAATAACGGGCTATCCGTTATATAAAAGACTGTATCGGAATATCAACGGTACAGCCGACAGAGTAGGTTAACGTGCGTAAAGTGCCTGAGGGACGGGGAGTTGTCCTCAGGACGAACACCACAAAGGTGGCGGTACGTTCTCCGCATCTCGCTGTTGCATATAAGAGATAATCGCCGTATTTATCCCACATTATGCGATTGCGTAAGCTTGCGTCATTGAGGAGGTAAATATGGCGTTTTTTCGTATTTTTAAAAAGTCGTTCGAGGAATTGAAATCTATTCGTTGCCTTACCGTAACGGCACTTCTTATTGGTGTTTCGATAGCACTGAAATTTGTAATGATCATGCCGACCGAAACACTGAAGATCAGTTTTGCTTTTGTCGGTCTTGCGTCTATCGGTATGCTGTACGGTCCTGTAGTTGCAGGTATTGCAGGTACCATTACCGATTTACTGGGCTTTCTGGTAAAACCCACAGGTGCGTTTTCACCGATATTCACACTTGTTGAAGTGACAGGTGCGGTGATATTCGGAATATTCCTTTACGGGCTCAATCCCGTAAAATTGGATTTTTCGAGCAAATCCGCATTTTTAAGCGGACTAAAGACAAACGGAGTACAGGTGTTCAGAATATTCATGGCAAAGTTTACGGTAAACCTTGTATGTAACGTATTCATGAACACTGTAGCAATGGTTATAATGGGATATTTTGCTCCCGAAGTGTTCTGGGTTAAAATTGCGGCAAGAATAGTAAAGAATGCGGTAATGCTCCCGATAGAAGTATTCATACTTCTTCTCGTTCTTTATCCCGTAATGGTGGCATACCGTGCCGCATTCAGGGAGAAACGTTCGGCTTGATCAGAAAAGAGGATTTAATATGACTGAACTTGGATTTTTAGGCGCAGGCAATATGGGCAGTGCGATAATGCGCGGTATCTGCTCATCCGATATGCAGGTAAGTGTTTCGGCGTATGATAAGGATACGGCAAAGCTTGAAGTGCTTTCTTCATTCGGAGTAAAGCCCTGTGAGAGCGAATGTGAGCTTGTTAAAAAGTGCGATTACATTCTGCTTGCGGTAAAACCGCAGGTGCTCGGCGGTGTGCTTGACACTATTGCGAACGACGTAACGCACGACAAGGTCATAATCTCTATCTGTGCAGGCATATCCGAGGATTTTATCCGCAGTCATACTATACCGAACGCTAAGGTAGTGCTTGTTATGCCCAACACGCCGATGATGCTCGGACTTGGTGCCAGTGCAATATCAAGAGCGGACGGAGTAACGGATGAAGAATTTACTTTTGCAAAGTCTGTAATTGAGAGCTGTGGCATTGCCGAAGAAGTACCGATAAACAAGATGAAAGAGATAATCGCCATAAACGGCAGTTCTCCCGCTTTTATCTATCTTTACGCAAAGGGCTTTGTAGATTACGCAAAGAGCGTTAGCATAGATCCCGATGCGGCTCTTAAACTGTTTGCGCAGTCGCTTGTAGGCTCGGCAAAGATGCTCACAGATTCGGGTATGACGGTTGACGAGCTTATAAAGCAGGTTTCTTCCCCCGGAGGAACAACAATTGCAGGTCTTGACAAACTGTATGAGGGCAAGCTCACCGATACTGTAGGTGAGTGCTGCAAGGCTTGCACGGCAAGAGCATACGAGCTTGCAAAGAAGTAATTTGTTATTGTTATTAATCAACAAAAAACACTCCCTGCGTGAAAACTCCGCAGGGAGTGTTTTTATATGCCGGGATAAATATTATTACTGTTCTTCAACTTTTGTGTTTTTACCTACAAGCACTGCAATTGCTCCGCCGACAATAAGTGCGACAAAGCCCGCAAGGGTTTCAAGGTTAAGTCCGAAACCGTCAGGGAATACAGCGTACAGTGAGCCTATTACAAGACCCATTATTGCACTGTAAACAAGCAATGAGTAACGCTTCATAAGTGCGGATATCAGCTTTGCACCGAACACAATACCGATAAATACGCCGATAGCGGTAGGTATCAGTATCATAAAATCAAGGCTCTTGACAGCGCCTATAACAGTCGTGTATATGCCGAGCAGTACCATTACGAATGAACCGCTGACGCCGGGGATTATCATAGCAACTGCGGCAAAGGTAACGCCGAGCAGAAGTGTTATAAACAGCACGGGGTTCATCTTGTATGTGTAGGTGAAGCTGTCTGTTGTGATCGAATCAATATCGGCATTTGCGGGAAGCTTTATTGTTATGCTTTCGCCCTTTGCTATTTCACTGCCTTCAGTGCCGACAAGCGTTGTCATATCGGCTGAGGATTTTTTGACTGCACAACCGGTAAGTTCGCCGTCTATCTTGCCCGCAACCTTGAGCTGCCAGTCGGATTTCATATCATAACTGCCGTTATTTGTGACAGTAACGGTACATTCTGTACTGTTGCGCACAGCGTTTATTGCGAATGTTTCGTTCTGCGGGAGTTTATTTACGAATGTCATACCGACAACAAGCGCGAGTGCCGGGATAAATGCGATAAGGCACTTAGGCGTGATTTTTTTACCGCCTGCGGTCATATTGCGGTAGATGAGCGGAATACTTCCGATTATAAGTCCCATAAAGAACATATTTGTAGCAACAGGGAAGTTGTCGAACAGCCAAGTTATCACAAATGAGAAACCGAGAACTCCGACAACTGCGCCTATGCCGAAAAAGATTATGAACCTGATATTCTTTTTGATAGCAGACAGTTTTAAAGTCAGCACGTCCACTACCTTGTCATACACGCCGAAAACTACCATCATAGTTCCGCCGCTGACACCGGGGATTACATTTGCAACACCGAATACTATTCCGTATACGATGTTCAGAAGATGAGTCAGCATATTTACTCCTTACTTCAGTTAAGATGCTTTTTTATTTCTATTGCTATTGCGGGAAGAATGCCTGCTATCACTGCCACTATGGAAGCAAGCGGGTGCGGCATTGCAAAGCCGAACAGCGAATTGACAAATGGTATGTACGGCAGTAGTATTGCCGCAAGTGAGGTTACTATTACAACGTTGAGCAAATATTTCGGTATTGTCTTATTTCTGAATGAGCCGGGGCGTTTATCGACGGATTCTACAGCCATTGTACCGGTCATAACGGTAAGAAGCGTCAGCAGAGCCGATGATACCTGTGCAGTCGGCAGAAGTCCGCTCATTATCATAACGAATATCGTGCTTATCGCACCGCATATTGCGCCGCAGACAAGGCTCCTCACAAAGAACATTCTGTCGCCTTTGCCCCTTGAAATAAAGCCCGATGCGGTCATATCGCTCTTGATATCGGCTGTGACATTTCTGAAGCCTGTGCAACAAAGCGGGACTACGACTGCTGTAAGCAATGCCGCAAGCATAGGCGTTACCGCATTACTGCCTGCCGCCATATCGGCAATTGCCGTAAGCGAGAACATCACAAGGGATGAGAGCAGTGCAAAAATACAGCGCTTTATGTTGCGGTGAAGCTGTCGTGCCTCTTTTATCATTTCAACTACCGAGGCAAAGTTATCATCACGCACTATAAGTCCGCTTGCTTCATATACACATCCTGTGGTATTCTCAAGCGAGGTGATACCGAGGTCTGCGTGGGTCACCATTTCATAATCATTGTCTGAATATCCGACAACGGCAACCGTTTCTCCCGCCGCCTTAAGTTCATCTATTATTGTTATACGCTGAGCGGCGCTTACGCGGCAGAATATCTCAGCGTCGGTATAGTTCAGTTTTTCGCCTGTGAGCGAGCTTTCCGCAATAGCATCTCCCGATATCATGCCCTTGTCTGAAAGTCCGATTTTCTTACCCATAGAGCTTGCGGTTTCTGGGCTGTCGGAAGAAGTCAGAACAAGCTTTACACCTGCTCTCCTGCAACCCTGCATTGCAAGCGGGATCATATCTCTTGTGGCGCTCATAAACGACACAAGGCCCATATAGTTGTAACGCACAGAGTAAAGGCTCTTAGGCAGTTCTTCACCGTCGGGTATTATATAGTAGGCGGAAGCCCACACCTCAAGTCCGCGCTTTGCAAGAGAAGCGGCGCGGTTTGTTATCTCAAACAGCGTATCTGTGTGCATATCGCAAAGCCCCGTGATTTTTTCTACCGAGCCTTTCACGCAGACAAGGTGTCTGTCGCCCATTTTGTAGATGTTACCGCCGATCCTGTCGGTATCGTTATACGGAAACTGTGCCGCTACCTCGTTTCGCTTTAGCGTACTTACATCTGCACCGCCCAGTGCGGCATTCAGCAGAAATGCCTGTTCTGCAAGCGTCGGGTCATCCCTGTCGCATGAGAGAACCGTTACGGTAGTCATAAGGTCGGGATTTTTGCTGTATACGCCCGCAACCTCAAGCATATTTGGTGCGACTACCGCCGACTTGTCAATGACAAGCGTTGTCAGTCCATTCAGCTTTTCGGGGACGGTAAGGTTTTTGATTATAGCGCCTTTACGTTCTATACGGCGGACAAAGTTGATATTGTACATTCTGATGAACAGCTCAACGAACGGCATAAACATACAGATAAGCCAGCCGCAGGCGCTTATCGCAATACCCAGGACATTTGTATTTCTGCCGGTGAGTACCTGTAAAAGCACTCCGAGCACGCATATTACCACCGCCGCTATTGCAAGCGGAAGACGGAGCTTTACACAGGTCTTTTCATAACGTGAAAAGTTGGGGTCTGACGACTTTCCGAGCTTTTCTCCGTTTCTTGCTCTGTATGTATCTTCACCCGTTGCAACTACTCTTGCAACAGCCGAGCCTGAAAGTATTCGTGTTCCTGCATATATACAGCTCTTTTTAAGTCCGTTTGCCTTGGGGTCTGAGCCGTCGTGCTTTGCGACCGGTGTCGGGTCTTCGGTAAAGCGGCTTTCGTCAACGGTAAGCCCTGTACATTCAAGTATATGCGCGTCCGCCGGGACTATTTCTCCGCCCTGGACGATTATTATATCGTCGGGTACAAGCATAACCGCCGGGATAAGCTCAAGCGATGAATCGCGTATTACCCTGTATTTCATTTTAGCCGACAGTGTGCGGTTTCTGATACTGTCGTTGCTCCTGCGGCAGATAACGCACAGGGTTACTATCTGTGCCACAGCCATAGCAAGGCACATCGCACCCGTAACATACTGTGACAATGCGGCTATCTGTATAATTCCCGCCGCAAAAAGCAGAACTGCCGTCGGGTCAAAAAGATAATGATATACCTTAAAGCTTTTGTCCTCTGTTTCCCTGAAAATATTACTTCCGTACATTTCAAGATTATCCGCCGCCTTGTCAGCGCCTAGACCGGTATAATCTCCTCTGAAATTCAAAAACTGTGCCATATTTCTCTTTTCTTCAATAATTAATTCAATTCATTTCTATTTCAAATTCCGCCGCTATATCGATAACATCACGGATAAACTTTCCTATTTTATATTATCTCATAATCCGTGCGAAAAATCAAGAGTTATGACAAATGTAAAATCAATGTATGCAAGGAAAAAAGCCTATGTATAGCCGTTTTCACAATACTTTCACCATTTTGTAAAGTTTTCGTAAAATTCTCTAAGGTTTCTTTAAGGCAGAAGATGTATCATTACAGCAGAAACAAAAAAGCAACACCCAAAACAAGAAACCGAAAGGAATGAGATATATGGATAAGAGTATTTTTAAACGTCACGAGCTTAAATACCTTGTGAGTGCAGAGCAACGGGAGCTTATCGAAAGTGCGTTTGAGCGGTATATGATACCCGATGAGCACGGCGAAAGCACAATATGCAATATCTATTATGACACCCCCGATTTCAGACTGATAAGGCGATCGCTTGAAAAGCCCGTATACAAGGAAAAATTAAGACTTCGCAGTTACGGTACGGCTTCGGGCGACAGAAACGTTTTCCTTGAGCTTAAGAAAAAGTACAAGGGTATCGTTTATAAAAGACGTATATCGCTTAACTGTGACGAGGTACAGGAGATACTCGAAAACAATGAACGGCTTATCGAGGACAGCCAGATAGCAAAGGAAATCAACTACTTCCTTGATTTCTACGGAGACATCTTCCCGGCGGTTTATCTTTGCTACGACAGAACGGCTTATTTCGGAGCGGACGACCCCGACCTCAGAATTACGTTTGACCGCAACATACGCTGGAGAACAGAGGACGTTGACCTGAAAATAGCTCCATACGGTGAGCAGATCCTCGACAAAGGTTATTCGCTGATGGAAATAAAGGCGGCAGGTTCAATGCCGGTATGGCTGGTTGAACTGCTTGCAGAGGGTGAAATAAAACAGACTTCGTTCTCAAAGTACGGAATGGCATACATGACAATGCTCAGAAGGAGCATGGGTATTAAAACCAAAAAAATAAGAAGTGAGGTAACAGTAAATGTTTGATACAGTAATAGAAGGAATTTTCAGCGGTGCGGCTGATATAACACTCGGCGGTTTTCTTATCGGTGTCGGTTCGGCACTGATACTCGGTATAGCGATGGCGTTCATGTATATGTACAAGAACACATACACAAAGAGTTTTGCAATAACGCTTGCTACGCTCCCTGCGGTAGTCAGCATAGTTATTATGATGGTAAGCGGCTCGATAGGTGCAGGCGTTGCAGTTGCAGGTACGTTCTCGCTTGTAAGATTCCGCTCGGTACCCGGCACGGCAAAGGAAATAGGTTCAATATTCCTTGCTATGGCGGTAGGTCTTGCCTGCGGTATGGGTTATCCGTTATACGCTCTTATCTTTGCGGTGATCATGGGAGTTGCAAACATCGTGCTTACGGCTTCTCCTTTCGGTGAATCAAAGAAGAATGAGCTTAACAAGGTGCTTCATATCACAGTTCCGGAGGATCTGGAATATGCAGGCGCATTTGACGACATATTCGGCAAATACTTATCACAGTATAAGATGACACAGGTAAAGACAACCAACCTCGGCAGTCTGAACAAACTGACATACAACATCACACTCGGCAGGGCAGGCTGTGAAAAGCAGATGATCGACGAGCTGAGATGCAGAAACGGCAATCTTGAAATAAACATAACTTCACAGAGCACAGACGGCAAAGAACAGCTCTGAGAATAATCGTAATAAACGAAAGGCGGTAATTTTATGAAAAAGAAAATGTTAGCTGTAATAGTTGCTACGGTACTTATAGTTTCATGCTTTACTTCATGCGATAACAGCACATCGTCAGGTTCACAGGCATCACAGGTCACAAGCAGTACGACAAGCAGTACAACAAACAGTTCCGGCAGTACTTCTTCAGGCAGTGATACAAGTTCATCTGACAGCAGTTCATCGGAAAGTAATCAGAGCGGTTCGGACAGCGATAAACAGCTTACAGCGGACGATATGTTCTCCGACCGTGATCTGTCGGGTGATTACTCAGACTGTGTTGACATAACGCTGAGCAATTCCACGGCAAGCTGTAAAGACAGCTCGGTAACAACGGCAGACGGTACGGTTACTATTACCAAAGCCGGAACATATAAGCTCAGTGGTACATTCATAGGACAGATAATCGTAAATGTCGGCGATGACGAAAAGGTACAGCTTGTTCTTGACAATGCGAATATCACAAAGGACGGCAGTGCAGCACTGTATGTAGTAAACGCCGACAAGGTATTTGTAACGACCGTAAGCGGTACTGAAAACACACTTGCAAGCACAGGTGAATTTGCGACAAGCGATGATGAAACGAATGTTGACGGCGCGGTATTCTCAAAGTCTGATATCACATTCAACGGCAACGGTACTCTGAACGTAAAGTGCGAAAGCAAGCACGGCATCGTTACAAAAGACGACCTCAAGATCACAAGCGGAACATACAATATAACTTCCGCGTCACAGGGACTTTCAGGCAAGGACAGCGTGAGAATCGCAGGCGGTAATATCACTGTTACTTCCGGAACGGACGGAATCCACAGTGAAAATGCGGACGACACCGAAAAGGGATATGTATATATCTCAGGCGGAACGATCAGTATCACAAGCGGCAAGGACTGCATTGACGCGTCCGGCACGATAGATATAAAGGACGGCGCATTTACTCTTAACGCAGGCGGCGGTTCTTCCGAAAAGTCAACAGGCGACGACAGCGAATCATACAAGGGCGTAAAGGCTGACGGAGTGCTTACAATATCGGGCGGTACGTTTGCAATAGACACGCTTGATGACGCTATCCACAGCAACACAGATGTCACCGTTACAGGCGGTACGTTTGACATAAGCACAGGTGACGACGGCATTCACGCATACAACAACACAGTTGTCAGCGGCGGTGAAATCACTATTGAAAAATGTTATGAAGGTCTTGAGGGCCAGACGGTTACAGTCAGCGGCGGAAAGGTAACGCTTACGGCATCGGACGATGGAATCAATGCCGCAGGCGGCGACAATCAGGGCGTGGGCGGAGGCTTCGGCCCCGACTCATTCTCAGCCGACAGCGAAGCTAAAATCACCATAACAGGCGGCGAAATACACGTCAATGCAAGCGGTGACGGACTTGACTCAAACGGCGACCTCGAAATTTCGGGCGGTACGGTTTATGTATACGGTCCTACAAGTGGCGGCGACGGTTCGCTTGACTATGACGGAAACGCAGTTATCACAGGTGGCACGGTATTAATGGCAGGCACAAGCGGTATGGCTATGAACTTCGGTTCTGAGTCAACTCAGGGTTCTATACTTGCAAGCACAGGTAACGCAAGCGCAGGAACGACCGTAAAGCTCAACGATTCATGCGGTAATGTAATTGCAGAGTTCACACCTACAGTATCATTCCAGACAGTCGTTATAAGCACTCCTGATATCACATCTGACGGAACTTATACATTGACAGTCGGCGACAGCACCCAGGAGATCACTATGTCGGGCTACATCCACGGCAGTGGCATGGGCGGCGGGTTCGGCGGCGGTGGAAAGGGCGGTGGTAACCGCCCCAGAGGAAACGGCGGATTCGATGGCGGTAATCGTCCCGATGATAACGGTCAGGGATTCGGCGGAGGCAATCCTCCCGATATGAACGGCGGTCAGAACGGTAACGCAACTGCGAACGCATGAGAACAAGTTAAAGTTAATATACACCTTACAGCAGAACGCCCCGACAGATAAACTGTCGGGGTGTTCTGCTTAGCTTGTAAAAAACGACCGCTGTCCGAAAACAGCGGTCGGGATATAATATAGAATAACAGTTTATTCGCTTCTGAGTGCAAGTACGGGATCTTTCTTAGCCGCATAGTGCGAGGGGATAAGACCTGAGATAAGGGTAAGCAGCATACTGATTATTACCAGTATTATTGCACCCTGCCACGGCAGTACGCACATACCCGAAATACCTGTAAGACTGTATACTATTGCGTTTGCGGGGATAAGCAGTAACAGTGTCACGCCGATACCGATAGCACCTGCGGCAAAGCCGACAATAAGCGTTTCGGCGTTGAATACGCGTGAGATATCTCTCTTGCTTGCGCCCATAGCACGCAGTATACCGATCTCCTTTGTTCTTTCGAGAACGGAAATGTAGGTGATAATTCCTATCATTATAGACGATACGACAAGCGAAATTGCAACAAAGGCAATAAGGATAACGCTGATAGCGTCAATTATGGTAGATACCGAGGTCATCATAAGTCCGACTAAGTCGGTATATTCTATCTTGAGGTTTTCGTTGCCGTCAGCCTTTACCTTGTCGTTATAGTCGCTTATGATCTGCTCGATCTTTTCCTTTGAATCAAAGTCCTTGGGATAGATGTTTATGCGGCTTGGTTCGTCAAGCGATGCAACGCCGAGGAGCGTCATATTTCCGTCATAGGTAGCGTCGGACTCCGTGTTCATCTGCTGTGAGAACGCATCGACTATCTGCTGTTCGGTCATTCCCATCTGTTGAGCCTGCTGAAGCTGTGCCATTACCTGAGCCTGCTGTTCTTCTGGAAGAGTTGCTATATATGCCTGTATATCTTCCATTGTGAGGGTTTTCTTATCCTCGTCCTTAGCAAATTCCTTACCGGTGAAGATATCGGTGTCGGGAGAGTCTTTCTGAGCCTTTACTATCTCACTGTCGTTTACCTTGTTTACAAGATACTCTGTGAGTTCGTGGGTATATCCGATAGCGGAAGAAGAGTTTGAGGACATTATGCTGTTCTCTTCGGGCTTGATGATACCGACAACCTTAATAGGCTCTGCGTCCTCGACAACCTTTGTCATATAGATCTTGTCATCGCTCTTGTCGACCCATACATCGTTTTCCTTTTCGTAAAATTCGGGGTTGGTTACCAGCCTGAATTCAAGACCGAGAAGTTCATCATAGGTATAGGTCTGAAGCTCGCTTGTGAAGTCTACCTTTTCGTTCTCGTTGCTCATAGCGCTCTTTACCGCATCAATAAGCTCATCACTGTCCATAAGTCCCAGGCAGTAAAGGCTGTAGTCGGATATTTCGTTGTCCTTGTTTACCATTACAACGACTTCATTGTAAGCGTTCGGCATTCTGCCGGCAAGTACCTTGTATTGCTCGTTTAAAAGCTTGTCATTGTCGATAAGCTCAGTCCAGGTGTCATAGCTTGCACTTACAACATTGCTCATAAGCTGTGAGTCGTACATTGCATTTGTCATACCCATATCTTCAAACAGGGTAGAGGGGTTGACCTGAATTATTCCCTTGTCCTTGTCGTTTCTGAAAATATTGAGCGGTGTTGAATAGCCGTACTTGATATCGCTTACGTATTCGTTTATTTCCTTACCGTCAGTTTCAAGATAAGTCTTGAAGCTCTTCAGATCGTTGGATTTAAGCTGAGTGAGCATGGTGTTTACCATACTTCCCATTATGTTGTTGGAGTGGATCTTTCCGTCGTCGTTGCCGTCGCTCGTATTATCTTTCATCATTGAGGTCATCATTGACGACATATCCATAGCGTTACGCTCTATGGCGATAGGGTAGCTTGCGAGGGTTTCTTCCTCGACCGACTTTATATAAAGCTGTGCGCCGCTTGAGATCGACAGAATAAGCGCAATGCCGATAATGCCTATACTTCCCGCAAAAGAGGTCATAAACGTTCTGCCCTTTTTAGTCATAAGGTTGTTCAAGCTCAGTGACAGTGCGGTAAAGTATGACATTGACGGTTTCTTTATCTTCTTTTCCTTGCCCTTTTTCTTTTCGATAGGCTCGACTACATTTCTGTCATAAGGATTTGTATCATCGACCACTTTACCGTCAAGCAGTCTTATTATTCTGTTGGAATATTTCTCGGCAAGCTCCGGATTATGCGTTACCATAATAATAAGCTTGTCTTTGGATATTTCCTTTAAAAGTTCCATTATCTGAACGCTCGTTTCACTGTCAAGCGCTCCTGTCGGTTCATCGGCAAGCAGTATGTCCGGCTCGTTTACAAGCGCTCTTGCAATAGCAACTCTCTGCATCTGACCGCCCGACATCTGATTGGGCTTTTTCTTAAGCTGGTCGCCAAGACCTACTTTTATAAGTGCATCCTTTGCTCTCTGTCTTCTTTCAGCCTTTGAAACGCCCGATAATGTCAGCGCAAGCTCAACGTTTGCGAGTACCGTCTGGTGAGGAATAAGGTTGTAGCTCTGGAATACAAAACCTATCGAATGATTACGGTAAGTATCCCAATCGGCGTTTTTGAATTCCTTTGTTGATTTTCCACCTATTATAAGGTCTCCATCCGTATATCTGTCAAGACCGCCAATAATGTTCAGAAGCGTTGTCTTTCCGCAGCCCGACTGACCGAGTATCGATACAAATTCGCTTTCACGGAAGTCAATGCTGACACCTCTCAGCGCGTGTACCTTTTCGTCGCCAACCTTATAATCCTTGGTTATGTTTTTCAGTTGAAGCATCGTTTTGTCCTTTTCGTTGTTTATTGATTCAAACGGCTTTTGCCGTAGATTTACCTGAAAATCCGCAGTTTATTTTAAGCCTGCCGTGTTAACCGCATTTAAACTTTTCTTTTTCTTATCTTCCTTTTCCTTGTTTTCTATCGGAAGATAAACCGTAAACTGAGTGCCCTTATCGGGTTCGCTCTTGACCCGTATCCTGCCGCCGCACAGCTCGACTATACGTTTTACCATAGCAAGCCCCAGACCGTTTCCGCCTGTTGCGTGTGAGCTGTCGCCCTGATAGAATTTTTCAAATATACGTTCGGTAGTAACCTTATCCATACCGATGCCGTTATCGGTGATACGCACTCTTACTTCCTGTTCATTCTTCGGGTTGATGTCAAGTTTTACTTCAATAGTACCGCCCTCAGGGGTATACTTTATGGCGTTACCGATAACATTCAGCCACACCTGTTTCAACATTTCGCTGTTGCCGTAATAGGTTATCTCGCAAAGGTCCGGGATAACTTCCTGATTCTTTTCTCCCCACTGACCCTGTAATTGCAGAACGCACCTGCGCAGTTCCTCATCGAGTGAGAATTCTTTCTTGTCTGTGATTATCTCCTGATTTTCGAGCTTACTGAGCATAAGAATATTACTTGACATATTTATGAGCCGCTGTGACTCGTTTATGATTATATCAATGTATTCCTGTTCCTGCTCCTATGTAAGTCCGCCTTTCTTGAGCTGTTTTGCAAAACCGTAGACCGACACCATAGGCGTTTTGAACTCGTGCGAAAAGTCGTTGATAAAGTCATTTCTGAAAAGCTCTGTGCTGCCAAGTTCCTTGACCATTATGTTGAAGTTTTCCTGTATATGCGAAAGCTCGCTGTTTCCGCTTTGCTCAAGCCGTACCGAAAAGTCGCCCTTTGATACTTTAAGTAGACCTTCCTTGAGGTCGTTCAGCGGACGGAGCAATACACCCGACAGCATAGCAGACAGTATACTGCCGATTATTATACAGGCACACAGCATAATAAACGGCAGGAGCATAGGTACTACTTCTATGTGTTTCATCAGCCCGAACGCGTTAAGTATATTGAATATCAGCACGCAGATAACGCCTGCCGATACCATTATGAAGAATACGAACAACACGACATAGGCGTTTATGGAGCGCAGTCGCTTTTCTTCATCACTGATTTTTCTGTGCATCAGAATCCTCCTGACACTTAATGCTGTTTGAGTACAGCCTTGTAGCCCAGTCCCCTGACTGTAACTATCTCAAAATCGGGGTTGTTGTGGAATTTATCACGCAGACGGTTTATGTGTACGTCTATGGTACGCTCATCTGTTTCTGTTTCCATATCCCACAGTTCGTCCATAAGCTGACGGCGGGTGAATATCTTGTTCTGATAGCTCAGAAGCTTGAACAACAGCATGAACTCCTTGTTCGGAAGTTCATATGTATTGCCGTCGCTTGTCACTGTCAGTGCGTCATAGTCAAGTACTGTGTTTCCTGCGTGAAGCTTGTGTTCGTTAGCTATATTACTGCGGCGAAGCAGTGCTGAGATACGAAGCAGCATTTCCTCATCATCAACAGGCTTTACCATATAGTCGTCAGTACCTGCACGGAAGCCCGCGATCTTATCGGCAGAGGTTTCTCTTGCCGTAACCATAAGTACAGGCGTATTACAACCGCCCTCACGGAGCGTTTTTACAAACTCATAACCGTCCATTCTCGGCATCATTACGTCAAGCAGTATAAGGTCAACGTGCTGTCTGTCGAGTATATCAAGCGCGTCAATGCCGTCAACGGCAGGTACAGGCTCATATCCGTTCTGCTTGAGCACTGTGCACATCAACTTTCTTGTATTTGTATCATCCTCTGCGACCATTATATGAAACATATTATTTCCTCCTTTTCTTTAACAGAACTTAATTATACATATTATATTCTCCTTGATTTAACCGAATATTAAGCGGAAACCGGATGAATACACGAAATGCCCTCGGCTTTTTGCTAAGGGCATATGTATATTTTATATATTCAGAAGATACGAAAGCGTATCGCCGATCTCACCGAGTGCGTTCTCGGTCGTCATTCCTACAAGTACGTCTGTAGCGCCCTTTTCAACGCAGAAGTCAGCCACGTTGAAATTGCAGTAGCGTACATCTATAACGTATATCTCACTGAACGACGAGGTAAGGCACGGAACCATAGCACTGGGATAATCATCTTTCAGTACAACAAGAACCCTGCCGTTGTCGACATCGGTAGTGATATGCTTTATGTAGCTGTCAGCCACCATAAACAGGCTGTAGAACGCAGTTGTATTGTAGTCGGATCTCGGCATCAGCGGATATTCAAACTGATACTCGTAGTCCTCATCGTAATAATCCGTTGTGTACTCGTTTTTCGGAACATAATAGGTGAATGTTTCGCCCTCGTACATAAGACCTTCATACTGGGTTGCCGCATAGACAGAACCGAGACAGTCCTCTTCATACTTGTCATAGTCCGACAGCTTTGCAAAGTTTACGCTTGCCGCCTTAGCAAAACTCTGAGCCGCATAGTAAGCACCGAGCTGCTGCCAGTGACAGTCGCGCAGGAAGAACAGATTCTCTTTCTGATGCGGGAGCAGTGCATTCATAGTATCGATGACCTTGATATCCTTGCTGAGCATATTAGAGATATATTCAGAATCGCTTAGTTCTGTATACTTTGTTTTTTCAAGTTCCGCAGGGGTTATAAACGTATTCTGGGTAAGTGCAAGCATACTGTATACGTTTGCATCGGGAAGCAGTGTTTTCAGCGTGTTGAGGGTATTTGCATAGTCCTCGGCATTGTCACGGTTTCCGTTGTAGAGCTGTGCGCCGTATATTGTGTCGCCGCTCTGATATACAAGCTGTGATCCCTCTTCATAAAGTACCTGCGCATCGGGGTCTGAGGGCGCTATATATACGTTTTCGGGCTTTGACGAATTACTGCTGTTGTCCGGCTTGGAACTTGTTTCGGCTTTGGAAGTGTCAGACTTGCTGTCATCTGAGTTATCTTTTGACGAGGTTTCGTCTTTACTTTCGGGAGCTTCACTTGAAGTATCGGACGGAGCGGGAGTTACTATAGCGATAGGCTTTGTTGACACTGTTGTGACCTCGGTCTGTGAAGCGCCGCTGTTTACCTGTGAAACGTTACCCTTGATCTCTGCGCCGTTTATCGAGAAACCGAACAGTGAGCGGAATCCTGCGCCGATAGACTTGAAAGTATCCCTGAACGGAACGGTATCATTGAAGAAATAGCTTATATCGCTTGTATAGTCGCCGCTCCAGTATGCGTCCCATGTGAACTTGGGGAAAGTTGCAAGGTTACGCTTTTCAGATTCCGATATAGTCGGACGGGGGAGTACAAGAAGTCCGACAGCAACTACGGCAAAGAATGCCGTGCATACGCCGATATTTATCTTTACGGCAAGCTTCTTCCTGCGTTCGCCTTCGGTCAGCGGCTTGCTCTCCGGCTGCGTTTTCTCTTCCTTATCCTGCTTTTCGGGCTTGACTTTGATCTGCTTTTCAGTATTGACAGGCTTTTCTGACTTAGCGGAATTTTCCGCCTTTTTGTTGGGCAAGCCCTTTTCGGAATGAGTATTTTCGCTTTTAACATCCTTTGCGGGCTTTTCGTGTTTAGCCTTTTTAGGCTCATGGCTTTTCTGAGCTTCCATCTTGCGACGGTATATCTCATTGAGCTCTTCAAGCTCCTTGTCATCAATATGATCCGACATTGTTACTCACTCCTTTCTCAGAACTGCCAGTAGATAAACGGGTTGTTTGTAGCGTTTACAAGCAGTATACTGCTCAGCGCAAACACCGCAACATTAAGAACCGTCTGACCTACCGAGGTTGCAAGGTAAAGATTCATACTTTCAAGCTTTTTCTTGAGAGCCGGGATAACAGGCATACAAAGTGCAATGCTGACAATAACAAGCCATGCGTTTGCCATCATATTCTGTGTTGAGATCTTGTCAACGAACGAGTTGCCGTTCATTCCGACAAGGTTTCCGAGGAATGTTCCGAGCTTGCCTAAATCGGTGAAGTAGAAGATACCGAATCCCACAACGACTACTATCGTATTGTATATATGCGCAAGCGCCTTGGGCATTTTTCTCATATTCTTGTTGCCGATAGTACGCTCTATAAGAATGAACAGTCCGAAGTAAAGACCCCATATGATGTAGTTCCAGTTTGCGCCGTGCCAGAAGCCTGTGCAGAACCATACGAGGAATAGGTTGAGGTACTTTCTTCTCTTGCCGAATATAGGCACATAAAGCAGATAGTCACGGAAGAATGTACCGAGCGAAATGTGCCATCTCTGCCAGAATTCCGTAATATTCTTGCTGACAAACGGATAGCGGAAGTTCTCGTCAAAGTGGAAGCCGAATATGCGTCCGAGACCTATCGCTATATCCGAATAACCTGAGAAGTCGAAGTAAACCTGCATAGCGTAGACGATAACCGTGTACCATGTTCCGACTACCGAGAGTGAGGCAAGGTCGCCGTTCTTGAAGAATGTATCAACTATAGTGCTGAGGTTGTTTGAAAGTATTACCTTCTTGCCAAGACCCATGCATATTCTTGTGATACCGTCGCTGATATCTGCAGATGTGATAACTCTGTTGTCTATCTCATCTTCAATTACCGCATAGCGGACAATAGGACCTGCGACGAGCTGAGGGAACATTGAGATGTACATGAGCAGTTTGTACCAGCTTCTCTGTACTTTTATCTTGCCCCAGTAGCAGTCGAGGATATAAGAGATTATCTGGAAGGTGAAGAAACTTATGCCTATCGGCATTTCTATATGCGGGACAGGCAGATCAACGGGACTTATTGCGTTGAAGTTTTCAACAAAGAAGCCCGTATACTTGAAGAACATCAAAAGTCCTATATCAAATATAAGCGCACACGCCGTTACTGCGGTCGCTTTTTTGGTATCACGGAACTTATCTATAAGAAGACCCGCAAAGTAGTTTACCGTGACGCTTCCGACAAGCAGGAACACCCATACGGGCTCTCCCCATGCGTAGAATATCATTGAGAATACGATAAGCACCCAGTTGCGGTATACTGTCTTACGGCAGATGAAATATGCTATAAAGCACAGCGCCATAAAAAAGTACAGGAAAAATAAATCGGCGAATATCAACTGTATCGTCCTTTCTTTTGTAGCTTTAATGTCTGTATTTTCGTGTCTGCCTGATTTAAGGCAAACCCTATTCAGTATATAATTATACTATATCGAAAGCACTATGTCAATTTCAATCCGCCCCGACATTATCCGAAAAATCGGTGTTTCAGGCACCGTTTATTGTGACAAATAACCACTTGCCACGGTAGCATAAAAAATCGCTCCCGAAAAACCGGGAGCGACTGAAAAATACATTATTCGTTTGTTTCGCCGTTGCCGTTATCAGCGTTATCGCCGATAATCTGTGCTTTATCTTCAGAAACTGCGGGAGCAACATCGTTTGTATTCTGAACAGGTGCGCCTGCGTTATCATCAAGCGGTTCGCCGTTCATCAACTTGTAGAAGTCCTCTCCGTCGATCTTTTCGTGTTCCATAAGGTAATGAGCAACCTTGTCAAGCTGATCTCTGTGGTTTATGAGTATCTGCTTTGCATTCTCATAGCCTGTGTCGATAAGCTCACGGATCTCACCGTCTATCTCGCCCGCAACGTTCTCTGAGTAATTTCTGCCCTGAGAATAATCTCTGCCGAGGAATACCTCTGAGTTGTCGTGTCCGTAAACGATAGGACCGAGCTTTTCTGAGAAGCCGTATCTTGTTACCATGCTTCTTGCAAGGTCTGTAGCACGTTCAATATCGTTGCTTGCACCTGTTGAAATGTCGTCAAGCACGATCTTTTCAGCAACACGTCCGCCGAGCAGTACAATGATCTCTTCTTCCATCTGCGTCTTGCTTCTGAAGCTTCTGTCGTGTTCAGGAAGTGACATTGTATAGCCGCCTGCCATACCTCTCGGTATGATAGAAACCTGATGTACGGGGTCCTGCGTCTTGCAGTGGAATGTGCAGACTGCGTGACCTGCCTCGTGGAATGCCGTAAGACGCTTTTCTTCTTCGCTTACGACCTTTGACTTCTTTTCAGGTCCTGCTACTACCTTGATAGTAGCCTCTTCTATATCGGGCTGTGTGATAGCTTTTCTGTTGTTTCTTGCAGCAAGCAGAGCAGCTTCGTTTACAAGGTTTGCAAGGTCTGCACCGGTAAATCCTGCCGTACCCTTTGCGATTGTGGCAAGGCTTATATCGGGAGCAAGCTTCTTATTTCTTGTGTGAACTTTAAGAATAGCCTCTCTGCCCTTTATATCGGGATATCCTACAGTTATCTGTCTGTCAAAACGACCGGGACGGAGCAGTGCCGGGTCAAGAATATCACGTCTGTTTGTAGCCGCGATAACGATAACGCCCTGATTGTCCGAGAAGCCGTCCATCTCAACAAGCAACTGGTTCAGCGTCTGTTCACGTTCATCGTGACCGCCGCCGAGACCTGTGCCTCTCTGACGGCCTACTGCGTCGATTTCGTCTATGAAGATAACAGAAGGTGTGTGCTTCTTTGCCTGGTCGAACAGATCTCTTACACGGCTCGCACCGACACCGACGAACATTTCAACGAAGTCTGAACCGCTTATGGAGAAGAACGGAACATTTGCTTCGCCTGCAACAGCCTTTGCAAGTAAGGTCTTACCTGTACCGGGAGGGCCGAGCAGAAGAACGCCGTGCGGGATCTTAGCGCCGAGTTCCTGATACTTTCTGGGGTTTCTCATGAAGTCGACGATCTCACTCATCTCTTCCTTTTCTTCTTCGGCACCCGCAACATCTGCAAAAGTTATCTTAGGACCGTTTGCAGGCTGTGTTCTGGCGTTTGCCTTGGAGAACTGCGACATTTTTCCGCCGCCGCCTGCCTGACGCATGATGACAAAAGTAAAGCCGATCATAAGCGCAACCATAAGCAGATAAGGCAGGAAGCTCAGTAAGAATGAGTTGTCGGAAACGGGGTAGAAGTCCTCAACGAGCGGACTGTCGGGATTCTTCTCGTTATATGCCTTTCTGTAGCCTTCGGTATCCTGTAAGAACAGGCTTACGTTCGGTACAGAGTATTTATACTTCTTTGTGCTGTCGCTCTTTAAGGTGTACTGTAATTCACCCGAGCCTAAATCAAGCGTATAGCCTGAAACGTTGTAGTTATCAAATTCGCTTATCACCTGCGAATATCTTGTACGTTCGCCCGGTGTCGCGCTCATCTGGAGCATTGTCACCATACCTATGACAAGCAGAACGATAACTGCAAGGTAAATGAAAACGCCTTTGAATTTGTTGTTCTGATTCATCAGTTTCCCTTTCTGTCGGCCGTATCTGCATATCCGCACCCGACCGTCTTTACGGTTATATTATTACGGCTGCTTAGTTGCCGGTGATCAGCGTGCCTCGACCTTGAGCTCACCTATGTAAGGAAGATTCCTGTAAAGCTGAGCGTAATCCAGTCCATAGCCCACTACAAATACATCGTCAACGTCAAAGCCGATATAGTCAGCCTTTATAACTTCTGATTTTCTTACCTTCTTGTTGAGAAGAGTACATACCTTTATTGACGCAGGTTCTCTTTCAAGAAAGAGATCCTTTACGAATTTAAGCGTCTTTCCGCTGTCGAGGATATCCTCAACGAGTATAATGTGCCTGCCCTTGATATCTGCGGTAATATCCTTTGTGAGCTTGAGCTCACCCGATGTTGTACCGTTTCCGTATGACTGCACCGTTACAAAGTCAAGTCTTGTGTAAAGGTCGATATTCTTCATAACGTCAGATAAGAACATGAACGAGCCTTTAAGTATACCTATTATTGTTACTTCCTCGCCCTTATAGTCCTCGGTGATCTGTTTTCCTATCTCTTCGGCTCTTTTCATAAGCTCTTCGCTTGTGAAAAGTACTTTTTCAATATCATTGTGTATGCTTTTATCCACGTCTTGTTTCTCCGTCTTTTTCTTTATCGTAAATAATACATCGCTTATGTTAAATAAATGTTAAGCGATTGGAACAAAATCCGCAATACTGCAATTATAGCACGAATACCCCCGAAAAGCAACGGTGATAATCACTTTTAAGCTGTTTATCACATTAATTTCGTCTGAATTTCTCACGGTCCGTAATAACAAACAGCTTTTTCTTTCTTATCATCACAAATTTGAACTGACACGGATTTATTTTTCCCTGTCTTGCCCTTATAATTCCGACACAGCTTTCGACCGCTTTCATATTAAGCGGTATATCGTTACATTTGAAAATCATCGTGACTATACGCCGCAGTATACATTCGTCGGCGGTATACAGCACATTGACGTCATACTTATCATCTGCCGTATGCGCCTTTTCCATAAGCTCAGAAGCGATTTTATCAAGATATCTGTCATCGTCCGATACCGACTGCGACAGTCTGCTTATTGCGCTGAAAAGCGCGGGATTTATTTCTTTCAGCAGCGGCACGACCTTATGCCTTATCTTGTTTCTGGTATAGTCGTCCGACAGATTTGTGCTGTCGGTGACGTAATCAAGTGAATTTTCCGTGCAGTACCCCTCAATATCTTCACGGGTATTGTACAACAGCGGACGGATTATATTGTCGCGCTTTGCGGGTATTCCGCATACGCCCGACAGGGCAGTGCCGCGGGTGATATTTATAAGCATGGTTTCGCAGTTGTCCGACGCTGTATGTGCGGTGGCTATCAGCTTGCCTTGGCTTATACTTTCAAAAAATTCATATCTCAGCCGTCTTGCACATTCTTCAAGGCTGTCGTGCTTCTGCCTGAGGTCGTTTACCTTAATGCTTGCCACATAAAGCGGAATATCGAGAAATCTGCACATTCTGCGTACAAACCTCTCGTCGCCGTCGCTCTCCTCGCCGCGCAGATTGTGGTTGACGTGGCAGGCGGCAAGCGAAAATCCGAGTTCACTCTTCAGCGAATAGAGTACATACAGCAAAGCGACGCTGTCTGCGCCGCCGCTTACCGCCGCAATTACAGTATCGCCCTTATTTATCATCGAATACCGTTCTATTGTATTTTTAACGGAATTTTTCAAATTACTGCTCGGCATGGACATACTCCACATCTGTAAATCTTGTGTACTGACCGTCCCATATCATATTTACATCGTTTGTTTCGCCGTGACGGTTCTTTGCAACTATACACTTGCAGGCTCTCTGATCCTCAGCTTCTTTATTATAGTAGCTGTCACGGTACAGGAACAGAACTATATCAGCGTCCTGCTCGATAGAACCTGAGTCACGCAGGTCTGACAGCATAGGACGCTTGTCGTCCTTCTTTTCTGCCGAACGCGCAAGCTGTGACAGTACTATTATCGGAACGTTGAGTTCCTTTGCCATTATCTTGAGGTTTCGCGTCATTTCCGAGATCTCGTTTACACGGTTGAGGTCCCTTCTGCCCGATGAAATAAGCTGTAAATAGTCTATTACTATAAGTCCGAGATTCTCGACACGGCGCAGTTTTGCTTTCATTTCATTGACCGTTATCGCCGAGCTGTCGTCGATATAGATATTCATATTTGACAGCACGAATGCCGCGTCGGCAAGGTTTCTCCACTGTGCAGGGTCAAAACGACCCGTTGACATAAGCTCGCTCGAAATCCTGCCCTCCGAGGACAGCATACGTTTTACAAGCTGTTCCTTTGACATTTCGAGGTTGAATACACACACTGTTTTATCAGGGTGATATTTTGCAACGTTTGTCGCCATATTCATGGCAAACGACGTTTTACCCATACCGGGACGTGCCGCAACTATCAGCAGGTCCGATTTATTCAGTCCGTGTATGTACTTGTCAAGTGACGGAAAGCCCGATTTCAGTCCCTGTATACCCTGCTTGTCGGGGTTTGCACAAAGTTCCGACAGTTCGTTCAGTATTTCTACAACTATGCCGTTCAGCTTTGTAAGACCTTTTACCTGGTTTTCGTTTCGTACCTCGTATATTCTCTTTTCGGCAAGCTCAAGCAGTGTGGAAGTTTCCGCCTGTCCCTCGTTTGCGTTTTCGAGAATATCCCCGGCAATGCTTATAAGAAGCCGTCTTGTGTACTTATCCTCGACTATCTCGATATATCTGTCAATGCTAGATATGCTCGGGACGGTTTCCATAAGCTTTACAAGATATGTGCGGCCCTCCTCCTGCGACTCAAAGACGTTCTGCTTCATGCAGTTTTCGAGCACGGTTACCACGTCTATGCTGTCGCTTGCGGCAAACATCTGCGTCATAACAGTGTATATGTCGCTGTGCATTTTTACATAGAAATGTTCAGGGTGCAGTTTTGCCGATGCCTTAGGCATATTCGCATTGCCGTCAAGCAGTATAGCGCCGAGAACGGACTGCTCTGCGTCAAGACTGTACGGGAGATTTGCCCCCGTAAGCTCAATATCAGCCATTATTCTTCCTCAACCTTTACGCTGAACTGTGCAACGATACCCGTAAACAGTCTTGCTTCTGCGCTGAAAGTGCCGAATGACTTGATATCGCTCTTTGTTACTATCTTTCTCTTGTCAACGTCAAAGCCGAAATCACGCTTGATAAGCGCGCTTATATCCTTACCTGTGACAGAGCCGAACAGCTTTCCGCCTTGACCTGCCTTAGCCTTGAATGTAAGTACCTTGCCGTCGATTGTTTCCTTTATCTTCTTTGCGTTGGCAGCTTCTACATCAAGCTTGTGCTGTGCGGAAGCCTTCTGACCTTCAAGGTGGTTAAGGTTCTCGTTTGTAGCCTCGACCGCAAGACCTTTCTTGATAAGGCAGTTTCTTGCGTATGCGTCCTTGACTTCCTTGACCTCGCCCTTCTTGCCTGAGCCTGCCACGTCCTGTGTGAAAATTACCTTCATATTATATCGTCCTTTCTTTTAACTGCGCTGTGCAGTCTTGTTATCGTTTGAATTTACCTTTATAAGGCTTAAATAGTAATCGTCAATTGATTTTTTCAGCACTTCAAGCGCTTCGCTAAGTGTTTCGTTTTTCAGCTGTGCGCCTGCCATAGTCTGATGACCGCCGCCGCCCAGAGCTTCCATTATAAGCTGGACGTTCAGGTTGCCCATACTTCTTGCGCTTATCGATATCTCGTTGCTCATTGTCTTGTACAGCACGAACGACGCGTCAACATTCTTGATAGTCAGCAGTTCGTCCGCCGCCTGTGGAGCAACGATCCTGAGGTCGTCCGCATAGAAGTCGCACGGAGCTATAGCGCACTTGCGGTATAGCTCCGCTTCCGCTACTATCTGTGTCTTTCTTTTGTAGCTGTCTATAGAGCTTGAGAACATCTTCTTTACGGTTATCGTATCCGCACCCATCTTACGCAGTACAGCCGCCGCTTCAAATGTTCTGACGCCTGTTTTCATAACGAAATTCTTTGTGTCAAGCATAATACCTGCAAGCAGGCATTCAGCCTGTACAGCCCTCAGCTTTCCTGCCTCGCCGAAATACTGTATCAGCTCCGTTACCATTTCAGACGCGGAAGACGCATACGGCTCGTGGTGGAATATGACAGCATTGTCTATGTAGTTTACCATCTTCCTGTGGTGGTCGATGACAACTACCTTCTTTGCCTTTTCGTAAAGCTCCTTGCTCTCGATTATCAGCGGATTGTGTGTGTCACAGATGATCAGCAGTGAGTTATCTGTGAGTTCTTCGATAGCGTCCGCAGGCTCTCTGAACAGCGGTTCTTCTCCGTCAACGTGAGGAAATCTGTCGATAAGTACCTTTGCGAGAGAAGTGTTGTAGTCGCATACTGCCCAGGCACTCTTACCGAGATTTCTTATCGCACAGGTAAGACCGACAGACGAGCCTACGCTGTCAAGGTCGCTGTACTTGTGACCCATTATAAATATCTTATCTGCATTGTCAACAAGCTCAAGCAGTGAGTTTGCGATAATTCGTGTCTTTACCTTTGTATGGCGTTCAACACCCTTTGAAACACCGCCGTAGAACTCAAATCCGTTGTCAGTCTTTACAGCTGCCTGGTCGCCGCCTCGTCCGAGTGCCATTTCAAGCGCCTGTCGTGCAAACTGTTCGCTTTCTTTAAGCGTCTTGCCGGTTCTGCCTATACCTATCGACATTGTGACATTGAGCCTGTCGTTTACGAATATTTCTCTTGCCTTGTCTAGAATTTCGACCTTATTACGCAATATCTCCTGCAAGTGTCTTTCTTCGATAACGGCGATGAATCTGTCCGATGCGTTCTTTCTGAGTACGCCTGTCGTCTGTCCCGCAAAATCTTCAAGAAGCTTGTCTATCTGTACGGAAACGTGAGCTTTTTCACTTTCAAGACAACCGCTTATAAGCTCTTCATAGCCGTCCACCATAAACAGTATGACAACGGGCTGTGAAAGCTTTTTCTCGGTTTCAAGTGCTGTAATGTCGGTGATATTCTTGAAGAACAGCAAGGTCAGCTCCTTTGCTTCTTCTTCATCAGGAACTCTTGCAAACACCTGATATACGCTGTCCTTATATGTTATCGTAACACCGTTGTCGGTGAAAAAATCAGCCGCAGGTATATCCGTGATATCTGACAGTTCCTTGCCGTACTCGCAACATTCGGGAAACTCCTCGGTGAACTTTCCGTTTGTCCATACTATTCTTCCCGCACTGTCGATGATCACGGCAGACATCGGGAAGTTATGCACCGACATATGCATCTTTGCTTCAAGTTCATCGTCTATTCGTGCATAGTACTGGAAAGTCTTTCTTGTTACCTGTATAAGCTTACCGACAGCAAAGCCGCCGATAAGAACAACAAACGGCGCAGACAGCCAGAATACATTTATATCCTTTGTGTATATATAGCCCTGCATTATCACCAGTGCGATAACCAGTGCCGAAACCGATATGACAAGTCCGCCGTCACGATAAAAATTCTTCACTTTCCGCGCCTCCTTTGCTTTTTACGATTATACTTCCATTATAATAGGCAGTATCATGGGACTTCTCTTTGTCTTCTGGAATATGAAGTTGCCGAGTTCGTCCCTTACGTTTGACTTTATATTGCCCCACTCACGGATATTTCTGTCCGCACAGGTCTGGAGCGTCTTCTTTACAAGCTGTTTAGCCTCGTCCATAAGCTCCTCGGATTCTCTTACATAAACAAATCCTCTTGATACTATATCGGGGCCTGCCGCTACTGTACCCGTTTCACGGTTGATAGTGGTCACAACCACGATAAGACCGTCCTCGGACAGATGCTTTCTGTCACGCAGTACGACTGAGCCGACATCGCCGACACCAAGACCGTCGACAAGCACTCTGCCTGCGGGCACCTGACCGACAATTTTCATCTCGACGCTGTCTGTTTCAACTACCTGACCGATATTCAGCAGGAATATATTTTCTTCGGGTATGCCCATCTTTATTGCAAGACCCTCGTGCTTTTTCATATGCTTGTATTCGCCGTGGATCGGAATAAAGAATTTAGGTTTTGTCAGCGCAAGCATCATCTTGAGTTCGTCCTGGCAGGCATGACCCGAAACGTGAACCTCGTACATAGCCTCGTATACGACTTCAGCACCCTGCTTCATCAGCTCGTTTACAAGCTTTCCGACAAACTTCTCGTTGCCGGGTATCGGAGTAGCCGATATGATGATAAGGTCATTGGGCGTGATCGATACCTGTCTGTGATCGCCGGACGACATTCTTGACAGTGCCGAGAGAGGTTCGCCCTGGCTTCCCGTTGTGATAATTACCATCTTTTCGGGCGGATACTTGTTTACATCTTCTATATCTACAAGCATACCCTGTGGTACCTTGATATAATTGAGTTCGATCGCGGTAGTAAGCACGTTGAGCATACTTCTGCCTGAAACGGCAACCTTTCTGCCCCATGCCTCCGCATTGTTTATGATCTGCTGTATTCTGTGAATGTTTGACGAGAATGTGGCAACAATAATTCTCTTGCCCTCAGCTCCCGCAAACAGGCTCTTGAAGCTCTCTCCGACTTTTCTTTCGGTCGCCGTGTAACCGGGACGTTCTGCGTTTGTACTCTCGGACAGAAGCGCAAGAACGCCCTTGTTTCCGAGTTCGCCGAAACGTGCAAGGTCGATAATTCCGCCCTCGATAGGTGTATAGTCAACCTTGAAGTCGCCCGTATGCACTATAACGCCGGCAGGTGTATGGACCGCCATTGCGCAGGCGTCGGGGATAGAGTGATTTACTCTGATAAATTCAACGCTCATACAGCCCATTCTTACATTCTGACGGGGTACGACAACGTTCAGCGAGCACTGTGACAGAATGCCGTGCTCACGGAGTTTGCCCTCTACAAGTCCGAGGGTAAGCCTTGTACCGTAAACGGGTACGTTTATCTTTTTGAGGAAGTAGGGCAGTGCACCGATATGGTCCTCATGACCGTGGGTGAGCACCACGCCCCTTATCTTTTCCTTGTTCTTTTCAAGGTAGGTGAAATCGGGGATAACAAGGTCAACACCGAGCATATCGTCATCGGGGAATGCAAGTCCGCAGTCAATGATGAAAATATCGTTACAGCACTCATAAACGTAAATGTTCTTGCCTATCTCATTCACACCGCCGAGCGACATGATCCTTACAGGTGTTTTTCTGCTGTCTTTCTTGTCGTCCTCGGCAAAGAAAGAGGGATATTCCTGCTTTCTTGTTTCCTGTTTGTTGTCGTTCTTGACTGAGTGAGGTCTGTTGTCGGTGAGAACAGGCTTCTTGTTGCTCTTGTTATCGGTAAGAACAAGCTTCTTTTCGTTTTGTCTGTTGTCTGTCAGCACGGGTTTCTTTTCGCTTTTTCTGTTGTCTGTCAGTACAGGCTTTTTACCGCTTTGTCTGCTGTCGGTAAGAACCGGCTTTCTGTCTGTAAGCACAGGACCTCTTTTATCGGTAAGCACCTTCTTGCCGCCCGTTACAGGTTTTGTGTTTCTAATCGCGTCACTTTCCTGGTTTTCGGGCGCATTCCTGTCGGTAAGCTTGAACTGCTTTGCAAAAGGGTTCTTCTTACGCTTTGAGTAAGGCTTCGGATTTTTAGGCTTTATGCTTTCCGTTGCTGTCAATAAGTTTTTTGAGTCAATAATTCCCATTTAAAAATACCATTCCTTCCGTCGGACGCTTATATCTTATGTACACGTCCTTACAGACGGAAAAGCGGCAATATATAATCTCGCCCACAAATCAGGCAGTGAATATGCTTTTATAAGCCTGCAAAGGGCATACCTTCCCCCCTTTTGAAACAAAGCAAAGCTGACCCGTAACCTTTTTAAGGTAATTTACAGGCTTTTCACTGCAAGCGGCATTGTCAATATGTCATAAGTACAGTCAGCGCGGTTTTATCTTGCGATCCATAAACCTTGAAATGCCGACTTTTCGTGCTATCGAAATTAAAATGCTGTGTCATAAGGAAAATATATAATTTCTTTAAGCCGCTTTTCCGTTATTCTTTTGTTTTATAATTTACTTAAAATAAATCCGTTATTCATTCCGCCGCGAACAATAGCCGAGTATGCCCTGAAAAACGTCACGCTGTCACCGTGTAAACGGGCGGAAAGCGGTAACTACCGCATTTAACATATATTTTACAACATAACCGCCCGAATGTCAAGAACGCCTTGTACGAAAAACCGGTCACATTGTGTATTATAAAGCCGAAAATACAGTACATTTCTTATCGGAAAATTTTTTTGAATATCTGTGCCGTACATTATGACTGACGTTTATAAAAACAGGTTTCACCACAGCGGAGCGCGTAGCATATAATAAACCGGTGAATAAATTGAAAAGGGGTATATGTTATGTATTTCATTGTACTGCGCTCGGCTACTGCCGCTGAGAAGGCGCGACGCATTCTCGGCGGGTATAAAATATCATCGTCAATAGGAAAAATAACCACTTCAAAGGGTTGCCGTTTCGGTATCTATACCGAACACGACCCCGACAAGACCTGCCGTCTGCTTGCGCTCGGCGGACTTGACTGCCTTGAAATAAGAAACGGCGGTGATGCTGGATGATATACCTGGACAATGCCGCTACCACATATCCTAAACCTGTTTCGGTGCTCCATACGGCGGAAAAGGCTCTGTACGATTACGGTGCCAATCCCGGCAGGGCGGGTCACAGGCTTTCGCTTGAAACGTCAAAGCAGGTGTTCAACGCAAGGGAGAAGTGTGCGGAATTTTTCGGCGGCGAAACAGAAAACACCGTGTTTACGCTTAACTGTACCCATGCTATAAATTTCGCACTCAAAGGAGTATGTCAGGCTGTCGGGCATTGCCATGTCATAACTTCCGATCTTGAACATAATTCGGTTATAAGACCTCTGCATGCATTATATAAACAGAAGCGGATAAATTACAGCATAGCAGACAGTGGCGAAAGCGATGGCGAACTGATTGCGTCACTGGAGCGGCTTATCCGCCGTGACACTACCGTGATCGTCATAACCGCAGGCTGTAACGTAAACGGCAGGGTAACTCCGCTCGCCGAAATCGCAAAGCTATGCCGAAAGCACAATATCTGCCTTATTGCGGACTGCGCACAGGCGGCAGGTGTAATACCGCTCAGTCTGTCGGACGGAATAAATATCATCTGCGCACCGGGGCATAAGGGACTTTACGGACCTATGGGAACGGGTGTGCTTGTCACCGACGGAAAATATCCCCTCAGTACGCTTATCGAGGGCGGAACAGGAAGTGCAAGCGGCGACATCAATCAACCCGATTTTCTGCCGGACAGCTTTGAAAGCGGCACGATAAACACGCCCGGTGCAATAGCGCTCGGCAGGGGAGTTGAGTTTGTAAATTCAAAAGGTGTTGACAGGATCTACTCTCATGAAATGTCACTGTGCGAGCTTTTTATAAAACGTTGCGAAAAACTGGACAGCATTAAAATATACCGTTGTATGAACACAAAGTCGTTGCCTGTGGTATCGTTCACGGCAGGTGATGAATCAAGCTCGGTTACGGCGGATATGTTATCTCAGAACGGATTTTATCTGCGCGGAGGTCTTCATTGCAACTTTCTTGCCCATAAAAAGCAGGGAACGCTTGAAACGGGCACGGTTCGTCTTGCACCGTCTGTTTTCAATACCCGAACCGATATAATACGTCTCACCGATCTTTTATATAGAAAGTACGGCAACAATTGAAAACGCACCTGAGGGATTGTATATGATATGCAGTCCCTCTTTTTCTGCACAAAAAGTTGCCTTGTTTTTACCGCTGTAATGTGCTATACTCTTATTGTACCGCACAATGCGGCATATCTGGAGGTAACATATGGATATACTAAAAACCAAAAATGATATAGTAAACGGAAAAACGGCGCTCGGAATCGAGTTCGGCTCTACAAGAATAAAGGCTGTGCTTATCGGAAGTGATAATTCACCTGCGGCAACAGGTTCGCACGAGTGGGAAAACAGACTTGAAAACGGCATCTGGACCTACAGCGAAAATGATATTATCACAGGTATGCAGGACTGTTATGCATCGCTTGTTAAAGATATTGAGTCAAAGTACGGAGTTGTGCCGACAACATACGGTTCTGTAGGAATAAGCGCCATGATGCACGGATATATGGCGTTTGACAAAAACGACAAACTGCTCACCCCTTTCAGGACATGGCGTAATACTATGACAGAGCAGGCAAGTGACGAGCTGACGGAGCTTTTCGGCTTTCCGGTGCCTCAGAGATGGAGCATAGCGCATCTTTACCAGTGCATACTCGGTGGAGAAGAACACCTTGCGCATTTAGAGCATCTTACCACCCTTGCAGGCTATATACATTACCTGCTGACAGGCAGACGTGTGCTTGGAATAGGCGAAGCATCGGGAATGTTCCCTGTAGACTCAGCCACGCTTACATATAATTCTCTTATGGCGGAGAAATTTGACAAAACCGCTTGCTCCCACGGATTTGACAAGCTCGTATTATCGTTGCTCCCGGAAGTACTCACCGCAGGAAACAATGCGGGCACGCTTACCGAAAGCGGCGCAAAGCTTCTTGATATATCGGGAAATCTTAAAGCCGGGATACCGTTCTGTCCGCCGGAGGGCGATGCGGGAACAGGTATGGTGGCTACAAACAGTGTAGCGCCGAGAACGGGTAATGTTTCTGCCGGCACATCTGTATTTGCAATGGTGGTTCTTGAAAAGCCGCTTGCAAAGCTCCATAAGCAGATCGATATGGTAACTACACCATCGGGCGAAGCGGTCGCTATGGTACACTGCAACAACTGTACATCGGAACTTAACGCGTGGGCAGGTCTGTTTAAGGAATTTGCCGCCGCGGCAGGCTTTGAAATCGACAACGGCACTCTTTATGAACTACTGTTCAAAAAGGCGCTCGAAGGTAAAAAGGACTGTGACGGAATGATAGCATATAACTATCTTTCGGGAGAACACGTTACCGGATTTGAACAGGGAAGACCGCTTTTCGCAAGGCGCCCCGACGCACATCTCGGACTTGCCGACTTTATGCGTACCCAGCTGTATACATCGCTCGGCGCGCTCAAGACAGGACTTGATATACTGACAAAAGAAGAGTGCGTACCTATAGACAGCGTTACAGGCCACGGAGGTTTCTTCAAGACGGAAAAGGTCGGACAGTCGATACTTGCCGCCGCAGTAAATGCGCCTGTTACCGTTATGAGTACAGCAGGAGAGGGCGGAGCATGGGGCATGGCGCTTCTTGCGGCATATATGAATGATAAATCCGACAGGACGCTTGACAGCTGGCTTGCTGTAAATGTATTCTCGTATGCTCAGACAACAGTAGTCGCACCCAATCCCGAAGATGTCAACGGATTTGACAGATTTATGGAAAGCTATACAAAATGCCTTGCGGTCGAACGCTCGGCAGTCAATAATCTTTGATAAATTCAGGAAAGACCGCACAGATCATAATGGTGCGGTCTTTTGCTATTATCGGGCGTTAATTAAATATAGAATATTCCGTTACATTGTGATATATTTAAGCTATATAGATATAAAACGCATAAACCTTGCTCATAATGAATTTTCCGGGAGCATCGTAAAAATATCGGAGGAAATACCGTGTTTGAAAAAATACCCGTAAAATAAATAACGTCATAGCAAAAATGTTCGCCGCCTGCTCGGTGCTTGTTATAGTTATGGCAGTGCTGTCAATGCTCGGCGTGTTCGAGTTCGGAAATACTTATACGGCGATCGTGCTTGTTGCAGGACTGATAATAACCGTTAGCCCTATGTTGCTTATACGTTTCGTACCGCCGTATATAATGAAGTATTATATGCTGATAATCCTGTCGGTCTTTATCGGCATACTGGGTACCAGCAATCATATCGGAATATACATAACCTATGCGCTTGTCCCGATATTCAGTTGTCTTTATTTTGACCCGAAGTTCACAATAAAGATGTGCATAATTTCATATCTTGCAATGGCGGCTTCTGTATATATCAATACAAAAACCAATTATGAAGTGCTTTATATGGGCAAGTCGCATATAGAAATGTTTATCGCATACCTGCTCGGATTTACATTTGAGTTTCTGATAGTGAGTATGATACTTATCTATCTTGTACGGCGCGCAAAGAATATGATGGAAGAACGCTACAGTGCAGAAGAACAGAACAAGATGAAAAGCAGACTCTTATCGAACGTTTCTCACGAGATAAGAACGCCGATGAACGCAATACTCGGTATGGCTGATGTCGCACTGCGCGACGGAAAAAACTTGACAGCGAAACAGAGAAATGCCTTAACATTATCAAAAACTCTTCGACCGGGCTTCTTGAAATAATAAATGACATTCTTGATATGTCAAAAATTGATGTGCTATAATAAAGTTGTAACACCGCCCCCAAAAGTGATATAATAAACACAGGAGGGAAAAACAATGGCAAGTTACAATGAAGAATTCAAGAAAAGGCTGGTGCGGATGCACTTAGAAGAGGGACGATAAAAAGTCTGTCGGAGGAGTACCACGTTTCGGAGAACGGAATCGGGTACTGGCTTAAGAAATACCGCGAAGAATGCTCAAAAGATCCTGCTGCAAAGGAAGAATATGACCTCATGAAAGAAAATCTCAAACTTCGAAAGGAGCTTGAAGAAATGAGGAAGGAAAACGAATTCCTAAAAAAAGCAGCGGCATTCTTCGCAAAGGAGATCGATTAGCAGCATATCGATTTATCGACCAAAACAAAGGTACGATGGGCTTAAGATGGCTTCTCAGAAGGCTTGAGATATGCCCTAACGCCTACTACAATTATCTCAAGAACAGAAAAGCAAAGTATCGCCAAAATAAGGCGAAGCTCCTGGCTATCATAACCGAAACCTATCATGAACGCAACGGCATTCCGGGTTACCGTCTGATGACTGCCCTTTTGAAAAACAAAGGCATTAGCCTCAGCGGAACCACCTGCCACAAGTATATGAACGTGGAACTAAAGCTTTTTCCGTAACCCGAAGGCATAAGCCCGGCTACCATAAAGGGACTGCTCACAAGGTTTTTGAGAATCTGCTCAAGCAGAATTTTACCGCCCCTTTGCCTGACAAAATCTGGTGTACAGACTTCACTTACATACCCCTGTCAAACGGCAGTATGAGATACAACTGCACAATTCTCGACTTGTATGACCGCAGCGTTATCGCAAGCGTACATGGTAGAAATATCACGGCAGATCTTGGAAAAAAGCGCTTGAAGCAGCTATAAGTCAGCACCCATGGGTGCTGAAAAACGGCGTGATACTTCACAGCGACCAGGGTTCCCAGTACACCTCGAAGGAATTCACCGACTACTGCTCTGACCACAATATAACCCAGAGCATGAGCCGTGCCGGGTGTCCTTACGACAACGCTCCGATGGAGCGTTACTTCAACACTTTGAAAAGCGAACTTATCTATCAGCATTCATATACTTACGAGGATAAACTATTCGCTGACATTGACGATTACGTCCTGCTCTGGTATAATTCCGTCAGACCTCATTTCTTCAACAATGGTCTTACCCCTTGGCAGAAACGTATGGCTTGATCTTTTTTGGGGAAATTGTTACAATTTTGCTTGACAAGAACATAATATGATATTTGATTTTTCTTGCTTTGAACCAGCAATACTTATCGCTAAGCTCTTCGGGACTAATACAGTCACAATCGTAGAAATAGATAAAACCGTCTTGGATAACCATAGACGAATCAAACCAGTACGGGTCTTCATACTCTGGGTCACGGCTTTCGGTGCAGTAAGAAACATCGCCTTCCAGCCACATCTCTATTTCACAGCCCCACACGCCATCAAACAAAAGATACAGAACACCGTTGTCGTTCGTTTCCATTTTTTTGATTCGTGCATCGTGGAAACCTCCCGCCGCCCACATAAGGTTATCTATATCGTTTTGATTTGTTATTTCGGGATATTCAACATATTTGTATTCAGAATCAAGCTGTATACACCTTTGTAAAATATCTTCGTGGGGTTCGGTTTCAATCGTGTCAATATTAACTCCTAAAAGAATATTTGCACATCCGTGATAATTTTCATCAAGAGCCCAGTCATCTTGATTCTCGTCAGTAATAAGAATTTGCGGGTTCAGGTATTTTTCTCCCGATGGAAAAACATAGAGTTTAACAAATTGTGTTTTTGCTTTGTTAAGAACAATATAGAATCGATTATGAATGCTTTCAAGATAGCGTTCATAATCATCTTGTGATTGTAATGGGCAATAGTACCCAAAAACCATTGATGTATATGTTTGGCCATTTGCCTGCTTTATTATTGCATACATTTTTGCTACTCCATTTCTGTTGATTATATAGTGTTTTTTAGGTGCGACATCTATCCCTCCCACTATCACAGCACTTCCTCTCACTCTACCCGAAACCCGTGTATCGCTGCGAAACTGCTGTCACCGTGGAAATATTACCACACGCATAAAACCGCCATATTCTGCAAAAACGGTGCAGTCGTACCTGTACGCACAAACCGCACCGTTAAGCCAACAATCCCGATTTACTCCTCTTTCCTTGACATCGAAACCACGCACTCAACACGAATCGACACGACCATTTTGATGACATAAGCTATCGAAGTCCATGGAAACAAGTCCAGTCGATTTAGTCTAATGTATCTAAATTGTCCATCTTCTTCAAAAAAAGTTCGTTCGCGGGGATAAGACGTTACTTTACTATCTATTATAGCATCCTTACGATTTTGGCTTTTTTTCGTGTTGTCTTGCATTGGCTACATTGAATTTCAGTCCAAGAATGCTCAAGACCTCAATCGCATTCCCATTTCCAGTGATCCTTGCGTTGTTTCTCACTTCCTTGATAGTTCAGTTCCGGAAATATGGAGAAATTTCTCTGAAACGCTTCAATATTCTCACATATTATTTCTGTTCTTTTAACTGCAAATATTACTTCGTCAAATGCATTTTTGTATCTGGATTCCAATAACACTTCTCTAAAGGCATCTGCGACAACAACGGGTGGATTATGGAAAGCGCCGCACCCCAAAGCGCCTAATATGATTACCTCTACTTCATTTTCAATTGCCACTTCAAGGATGTTTCTGATTCTTCTTTCAAGCAAATGCTGCAAATCTCCATTTGGAATTATATATCCTGAACCGCTGAAAAATGGTGCTGCACAAGTTATAACATCGACATTAAATGTTTCCTCCGTATACTGTTCTTTTTCGTGGCAAACAAATCCCTCACGATATCCTGTATTTTCTTTAAGTATCAAGACATCGGGTGTAAAAATAACTTTATCGGTTCCAAGGAACATGCTGTTATATTGATTTTTGGAAACGACCTGTTTATTTGCTTGATAATATGAGGATGCCTTTTCGGAGATGAGAGAGTTATATAGATTGCTTACTCTACATATACTCTCCTCTTGTGCGCTCGCACCTCTAAGGACTCCGCCCCCCGGTTCTACAGGATTTGCAAAATTCAATACAGCAGTATGTTTTCCATGAATCACTGCCTCTCTTGCAGCAATAAGAGTCAAGCTCTCTTTGAACTTAACTTTTCCAAGCATATTGGGATTATGACTGCTTTGAAAACTTTCGCCATATACCTTTGTTCTGCTAACCATTTTTTCTGTTTGTTCATAAATACTCCGTTCTGTTTCAATATAGTGTTCAAGTTCTAAAAATCCGGTGGTTCTCTCATAAAATGACAAGCGTTTTTCTAACATATGATAATTTTCAGGTGAAATTATCCAATGAGAATCAATGCCTAAGGACTGATAGAAATAGTCCCATTCTATGCATCTATTACTCATCATAAATACATATGAACACAATACACCTGCAAATCCACCATAAGTAGAAACTAATATGGGAACATTATATTTCCCACCAATTCTAATACCGCAGTTTTCAATCGAGGCATTTAATAGTCTGGTTGTATATACATTTTCCGCATACACCTTTATTTGAAAGAAACTGTCATCTTGATAAAGCACCTGAAATTCAAATCCTTCATTTACATAAACTGAAGAAATATCCACTTTTTTATTCATTTTCTCCACTATTTGATCTGAATTAATTTCCAACAAAGCAATATATAATTCCATAAATAGAATTCTCCTATTCGTTATAATTTACTGGCATTATTTTTCCGTAACAATCAGCTCCGTGATATCAATACAACAGTCTCAACGGTATTACCTTTTTCCCACAAGAGCCGCCTTACCTCTTGACCATCCCGATATATTGGGAAATTAAACTCTATTGACTTCAAAGGCTGCTCTGACTCCCCATTTGGATATATCTGAATTTCTTTTATGAGATAAGTAATAAGGCTTTTCTTTTCCTCGTCACTTATTATATCATACAGTTTTCCGAAATTCAGCATCAGTTTGTAAATATTGTCCAGAGTAATAGTTTCCATTTCAATGGAACTTCGTCTTAGCTTTACATCTTCAATCCGTTCTTCTAACTCTACAATCGTATCATACAAGGCATCAAGTCTTAAAGTCATATCGTGAATTTTTCTTTCTCTGAAGCGGGTATCAACAGGCAGATTATCAATTTCTCTCTCCAGACGTGCTTTGTTCAAATCAACTTCTTTCAGCTTACTCTCGTAATTGGCAAGTTCCTTATCAATAGCTGTTGTATCGGTCTGTACGCCAATACGCTTTTCAATCTCTTTTGCAAAATACTTATCGCTTACCAATTCCTTAACAGCTTCAATTACAAGTGGCTCAATATCTGTTTTTCTTAGCGATGCTTTATAATCACAATGATGTCCTCGCTCCTGCTTATTTCTACCACAAATATAATAGTAAACCTCTTTGTATGTGCCGTCTTTATTTGTCCAAGCGTGTTTGTTCGTATACATTGAACTTCCACAAAGGGGACACTTTAATATCCCCGTCAAAAGGTGTGACCTATCCTTACCGATTTTGGATGGCTGTTTAATTCCTGTTGCCATACGCTTTGCATGAACCTTTTGCCACAATTCCTCGCTGATAATTCCTTCATGTTGTCCATCTTCCAGAATGTAATCCTCTGCATGAACCTGCTTATATTCATTTTTTGTACCTTTTACCTTTTCTCGTGTTCTTCTGCCATAAGCAATCTTTCCACAATAAACAGGATTGTCTAATATCAACCGTATAAAATGACTGCTCCAAGTTTCCAATGTGCCGTTCTGACGGGGTATCTTCTTTATACCTTGAAGATTAAGATATTTTGCTACTCCGCCAAGTCCTATATCAGAATTAGCAAATTTATCAAATATAATTCTGATTGCTTCAGCTTCCGTTTCTTCTATCAAGAGCTGATTGTCTTTCAGATAATATCCGTATGGTGCAAATCCACCATTCCACCCACCTTGTCGTGCTTTCTCTCTCCGTCCATTCATTGTCTGTTCAATGATATTTTCTCTTTCTATTTCTGCAACCGCAGACAAAACAGAGATTAAAAGTTTTCCACTTGTCTGTGACGAGTCAATTCCTTCTTCAATACAAATAAGATTTATTCCATAAGATTGTACAAACTCTAATGAATTTAGAATATCCGCTGCATTTCTTCCGAAACGGGAAAGTTTATAAACCAGAATATAGTCTATCTCCAATCCGTTTTTTATATCGGAAAGCATTTTCTTAAATGCAGGTCGTCCTTCAATAGATTTTCCTGATTTACCTGCATCCTCATAGATACCGACAATTTCCATTTCTTCTCGGTCAGCAAATCGTTTTAATCCGTTTTTTTGTCCTTCAAGGCTATATCCGTCTACCTGCATTTCGGTACTTACTCTCGGATACAGGACACATTTCTTTCCTTCTCTGTTCATCGTACCACCTCCATAATTTTATAGGGAAATGTGATATGTAAGGCTGCGTAGCTTACGCAGCACAATCCAATTCTTGCAAAACTGTCTTTCCGTATTTTTCAACTATCTGCACCATAACATTGATAAATGAATTAAATACTTCGCTTTCATCTTTCATCTGTTCATTTTGCAATTCTGAATTTTGGATATAGTTTTCATTTCCCATAATGAGTACCTCCGCTATAAAACAAGCGGCTGTACTCTAAATTATAGAAATACAGCCGCATTTTTACCAATGTGCAAATTTATCGTTCTCGTCCCTTTTACACATCTGTTGCCTTCGTTTTCTCCAATGCAACACTAATGGCAAGAGCCTTATCAACCCTTGCCACTATATTGTCTGGTATCATTCCCAAATACTGCTTTAGTCGCTGCTTATCAATCGTTCTTACCTGTTCAAGCAAAATGATTGAGTTCTTATCCAAACCTTCAAAATCATTGATTAAAGTGTGTGTCGGCAATTTTGCTTTAGTGTGTATTCGGCTTGTGATGGGTGCGACAATGACCGTAGGGCTATGCTTATTGCCGACATCGTTTGAAATGATAAGTACAGGTCTTGTTCCGCCTTGCTCCGAGCCGATAACGGGATTTAGATTTGCGTAACCTCATATTTTCCGAGATACAGTTCTTTGGATTTTACTGTACCGTCTTTTCCTGTCATAACGGTATCTACAACCTCGCCCTTGTTTGCTCTGACCGTCCCGTCCAGAGTGACAATATCCTCGGCTGCGGTAATTTCATAGACTGCACCCTCAAGACCGCTGACAGAGAAAATCGGCTGATACAATCCCTTATCGCCTGCAACGGAGCTGAATACCTCGCCAGACTTTTCTACGGTAATTGTGCCTTTCTGTGCCATATTGGAACGTACTACCTCAATAACGGTAATGCCGCTTTCTTCCTCGGAATTTTCCTGCACCACATCAAAATAAACAGGCTCGGAATTTAAGACATACCCATACGGGGCTTGTACTTCCACAAGGGAATAGCCTTTGCCGTATTCCAATGTCTGCGGTGTGATAAGGTCGCCGTCTGCCGTAGTATAGAAGGTGTCAATGGTCGTCACTTCGGGATAAGTGAAAGTCATAGTCACAAGATTTCCATTCGGGTCGTAAATCTGGAAGCCTGCACCTGCATACGGGATTGTATTGCCTGTTTCTGCATCTTTCTTTACGATTTTGATATAGCTCTCAAAGTTAGCGTTGTTGATAAGGTAGCGGTAGGTCTGACCGTCCTTGCTGATAAACACATCAAAGTCTTTCATCAGTTCACGCCCCTCCCAACCAGAGGTCTGGCGGACGGTATAAATGCCATACGGCATATCCTTTGTCTGGGCAAAACCGTTCTCGTCACATGTCAGCACATCACGCTCGGTTTCCTTTGCATTTTCATAGCTGCCTGCGGATTTGAGGAACACTTCAAATACCGCACCTTCTTCGGGTGTTTCAATCTGGGTTTCCCCGTTATCCGTATGCTTGATGAGTGCGATATTGCCTTTGATGACCTGTTCATTCACATCGTTTGCGGTACTGTTCAGCTCAACCGTATAAAGCTCTGGTTCTGCACCTACCTTGTGGATTGCGGTATCCAGAAGATACCCCTCGGACGGGCTGATTTCACGGACAGTCCAATCATTATCACAGATATAATACTTGGTCGTAAACTGACCGTTTTCATCAGTCGTGTAGGTGTCAATCAGTTCCTCACCTTTATAGATGCCGTAAACCGCACCTGCAAGGGAAGCGTCGCCCTGCGGAGAACCTGTTTCTGCATCGGTCTTTGTCACAGTCACTTGGAATTTCTTCAACACATTGTCGAAGCTGCGTTTTGTGACCTTGTTCCATTCAATCGGAGCTGTCTGGGAAGCAGGAACGACATAGCGGACTGCGGTATCCACTTCCTCAACCACATACGGGGTATCGCCACTGATAAGGACATTTTCAAACTTAGCCAGTCCGTTTTTATCAGTCACGGCATACTCGTCAACAGGCAAGCCGCTTAAAGATGTGCCGTAAAGGTGGAATTTCATTCCCTCCACCAGATTGTCCTCGGAAGTCTTGACGATTTCCAGACTGCCACGCTTCAAAGTGTTGCTGAATGTCACAGTAGAGGTTTTCCCTCCGATAAGGGTCACGGTCTGGGTTTTCTGCGGCTCATAACGGTCAATGGACTGTTCTGTGACCGTATAAGTGCCAGGGAATAATCCCTCCACGGAGACAGAGCCGTCCTTTCCTGTCTTAACTGTTTTATTGAAGTTATCACCTTTGATTGTAAAAGAGATGCCCTCCACAACTCCGTCCTCAGAAGTCTTTTTGAGGGCAATCGTGCCTGTCGGCGTTTCGATATTGATATATGCAGACACGGTATCAGCATTCTCCACACCTGTTACCAAATCCTGCAAGTTCGGGTCGCCATAGGCAATGAGCTTTGCACTGCTGCTGACAGTCGGCACATTGTTCCTCTTTGCCGTAATGCGGACAGAACCGCTTATGGCTACAGTGGAGCTGATTGTCAGCTTATTTCCAGACTTCGATACACTCACATTACTGTCAGAGCTTAAAAAGCTGTAATCAGAAAGCACGCCGTTGCTGTCATTCAATGTGATGCTGTACTTTCCGTCCTTGTAGGCAAGCTCCTTTGTGATGTCATTCTTACCACCCGACATAAAGCTCGGAATGGTGTTATGCTCACGCAGCATCGCAACAATCTGGTCATACACTGCCCTTGCTCCGCTGTTGGCATAATTTGAACCGAAGTGCAGGCTGTAAACGGTGGTGCTTGTCTGGTTATATGAACCTGTGGCTTCACGGCAACCTGTGACAAACTCCCATACGAGGGTCTGCGTGGCAAGCCATTTTTCATCATCACTTCCTGACAGATTATTTCGGTTGCCCTGATACCCATAGAGCAGGGCAAGCCCAACCGCCTTTTTCTGGTTGGCTGAAAGGGCGTTCCAAGTATCAGAGGAAGCCTTTTTCAAGGTGTTTCCTGTTTTCAGCGGTACTCCCGGCTGAATACAAAACGCATTCTCACCGTCCACAAACATACGGTACTTATAATTTCCCGTTCCGCCTGCGGTATAGCCGCCGATATTCGCACTGGAATTGTACCTCATCGCATTACCGTTGCTGTCATAGGTGTGGGAAAAGGAAATCGTCCCAATGTCACCCGTAGCAAACGCCGTCGCAGGCATTATGGATAATGCCGTGACCGCAGCCATTACAAAAGCCGCAGCCTTTTTGAACAATTTAGGGATTTTCATAGTTACCTCCTGTAATTTGGATTGAATATTTTGCCTTACTGACCGAAAAAAGCTGCCCGTTATGGACAGCTTAAAGTATTTCTTTTCTCGGATAGTTACTGGCAGTAGTTAGGGGGTGAGGTGTGGAGAGGGGGAATCCAAAATGATGGCTATCCACTCAAATGGGCAGACCTCGCCCTCGGTGTGTGGCTATCTCTCGTGAGCCTTGTTCCGCTGCAAGTGTCGGTTATAAAACTCCAACGCCTTGACAACAAAATCCGTTTCCTGCCCTCTGGGAACAGTCTTTGGAATGAGCTTGGTTATCCTCTCGTCACGGAAAGCAGGTTTTTCCTTCTGATTGGGCTTTTCTTCCTCCATAATGGACTGGATAACCTCGGAAGTGAGCTTGCCATCTTGGTTATACTTCTTCATTTTGATAGCCTGTGCCAATGACGGGGTAGCATCGTTGTACTCCATTGCTTCAAGCAGGGTGTATTGCTGTTCCTCGGTCAGATAAGAAACCTCAACCGCAGGACGAAAAGCAATCTGCCTTTCATCTACCATTTGCAGGATTTCGGGAACAAGCTCCGTTAGACGGATATAGCGGCGTATCTGGTCTTTGCTTTCTCCAACAAGTTCTCCTAATTCCTCATCAGAACGCCCTTTTGATAAATTAGTCGCCAATGGCGACGCATTTTCTTTTGGGGGTCTGCCTGCCTGTCGTTTCATAGCTTCCAACCGCATTTTATACGCAAACGCTTTCTCACTCGGCAAAATAACAGAGCGTTGGAGATTACTTTCCACCATAACAATAATGGCTTCATCACGGGTAAGCTCTTTGACCTCGCATTTCAGCGTTTCAAGTCCTGCAAGTTCACAAGCCTTTTTTCGCCTGTGACCACTGATAAGCTCATACCGTCCGTCCTCTTTTAAGCGAACTGTCGCAGGGGTCATTACACCGTTTCGCTTGATACTCTCAACAAGTTGTTCCATATCTTCGTCCATCAAAACCTTGAACGGGTGGTCTGGAAACTCGTCAATCTCCGATATGGGAATATCCCGTATCTTGCTTAGCTTTGCTTCCTCACGGCTTTCGTCCGTCTGAAAAAGGTCATCGTATGCGGTCAGCTCGATTTTGGTTTCTCTGCTTCTCGCCAATCTCTGCCACCTCCTTTCCTAACTGCTCATAGGC